>NZ_CP009253.1 GCF_001280225.1 Buchnera aphidicola (Aphis glycines) | reverse complement strand
ATAAAAACCCTTTAAAATGTTAAGAATTATTTTATACAGTATTAATATTTAAATCAAGATAACACATATAAACATCTAAAATAAAACTTTAATATTAAAGATTATCTTTAAATTATTTAAAAAAAAAAAAAAACAATAATATTATATTATTATTATTAGTAAATACAAAATCTGTGGATAAGTCACGTTTCGCATTGATAATAAAGGAACTTCTGATGTTAATTAGCTGTGTATAATCAGTGTATTTTATGGGAATAACTCTTTTATCAAGTTATTTTTTTGAATAAAAATAAAAAAAGAAGAAAAATCGAGAATTAGTATTGCATTCATGAAAAAAATTTTTTAAAAAATATCTTTTTATTCTGAAAAAGATTAAACTTGTAACAATTTATTTAAAAATTTTATTTATGTTTAAAAACGATAAGGAGAAAAAATGCAATTAATGCAAAGCAATTTAATTAAAAAATCAAAAAATTTCAAAAAAAAAATTTTTTTAATTATATTTTTCTTTATTCTGGTGTTTTTTATGTTTTTTTCAATTATAAAATCTAAAAAACAAAAAAAAAGTTTAAATCAACCAACCTACGAAGAAATAATAGAAGAGATAAATGCAAATACAAATGAAAATTTTTTCAATGCAGAAAAATTTATCATAGATAATAAAAATGTTTATGGTACTTTGATTTCTTTATCATTAGCGAAAAAATATATTTTAAAAAACCATCTAGAAAAAGCATTCATTCAATTAAAAAACAGTCTAAAATATACAACAGAAGAAAACTTGAAAAACATTTTACGATTAAGAATGTCAAAAATAAAAATGCAACAAAATAAAAACAAAGATGCAATACAAATTATCGAAGAAATTAAAGACGATTCTTGGAGCAGTATAGTAGAAAATATAAAAGGAGATATTTTTATGAATGATGGAAATAAAAAACTAGCAATCAAATGTTGGGAAAAGAGTAAATTTCTTGAAGAATCCCAAACATTAAAAAAAATCATTAATATGAAAATAAACGAAGTTCAAATCAAATAAAAAATACAACAGAGCTCATACTAAAATGTTACCTATTATTGCATTAATTGGCCGTACAAATGTAGGAAAATCTACTTTATTCAATGTTCTAACTAAAAAAAGAAACGCATTAGTTTCCAATCACTCAGGACTGACTCGAGATAGAAACTATGACTTTTATTATCAAGAAAAAAATAAAAAATTTATCTTAGTAGATACTGCTGGTTTTAATTTTGAATGGAAACCAATAAAAACAAAAGCTTATACGCAAACATTAATAGCTATTAAAGAAGCTGATCTAATCTTATTTATGGTAAATGCTCGAGAAGGAATACTACCAGAAGAATATGAAATATTAAAAATAATAAGAAAAAATCAAAAAAAATTATTTTTACTTATTAATAAAATAGACGGAATAAAGGAAATAGAAAAAATTAATGAATTTTATTCTTTAGGATGTAAAAAAACTATAAAAATTTCAGCAAGTCATAAACAAGGAATTAATAGCTTTATCAATAAACATTTAATTCCTTGGATAGAACTTACATTTAAACAAGAATCAAAAAAAATCACAAATAAAGAAATAAAATTAGAAAATATCCCGATAAAAATTACATTTATAGGCAAACCTAATGTTGGCAAATCAACATTAATTAACAGACTTACAATGCAAAATAGAATTATTACTTCTAATATACCAGGCACAACATTAGATACTATATCTGTATCTATGAAATATAATGATAAAAATTATATTTTAATTGATACCGCAGGAACATCAAAAAAGAAAAGAAAAAAAAATAAAATTGAAAAAATATCCATGATTAAAACTTTAGAAGCTATTGAAAAAACAAATATAATATTATTAATTATAGATGCAAAACAAGAACAAAAAAAAATATGTAATCAAAATTTACTACTAACAAATATTACTGAAAAATTTGGAAAACCACTTATTATAATAGTTAACAAATGGGATCTATTAAATTTGTCAGAACAAAATAAATTTAAAAAATTAATAAATTATAAATTAAAAAACTTATTTTTTTTTAAAATACATTTTGTATCAGCACTTAAAGCTAGAAAAGTTTTTGAAATATTTCAATTAATTGAAAAAATTTGTAAATCTTATGAAACAAAAATAAATACTTCAAAACTTATGAAAACTATGCAAGATGCAACAAAAAAACATCAACCTCCAATAATAAAAGGTCGTCGAATAAAATTAAAATATATACATCTAGGAAGTTCTAATCCAATTCAAATTATTATACATGGAAATCAAACAAAACAATTATCATTAACTTACAAAAAATATTTAAAAAATTTTATTTATAACTCTCTTAAAATAGATGGAATACCAATGAGGATTAAGTTCAAAGATATAAAAAATCCATACATTTAATTATTGTTTAGTTATCAGAAACATGATTAGCATTATATAAAGGAATTTCTACTTCTATGTCGCTATCTCCGATGATAGCTTGACAACTTAATCGACTTGTGGATTCGAGTCCCCATGCTTTATCTAGGACATCTTCTTCTTTTTCAGTCCATCCCGAAAGAGAAAGAAAACCTTTTCGTATAATACAATGGCAAGTACTACAAGCACATGATTTTTCACATGCATGTTCTAACTTAATATTGTTTAATAATGCAACATTTAAGATAGTTTCGCCTTTTTTACAAATACAAATAGCACCTTTAGGTAATATAAATTTATGCGGTAGGAAAAAAATTTTAGGCATTATTTAGTCTCATCTATTTTTTTATTTATTGAATTATTAATTGCATTCTTTAGTCGCAATGAAAAAAAATTTTTAGTCACTTCATCTAATTTTTTTAAATTTAATTTAATGGAATAAAAATCATCTTCATCGATTGATCTTTGTAATTTTTCTTGATTTAATTTTATTTTTTTCAATTCTTTTGAGCTGATTAAAAACCTATCTTGTCTTAAAGCTGATTCTAATAAATCTAAAACATTTTTAGATTCAATTTTCTTTTCTTCTTGAACCCTGAAATAATAATCATTTTTAAAATAATTAAAATTATTTTTAATGTTTTTAAAATCGTTTTTATAATCTAATAAAACACGATCAATTTTAACTATTTTTTGTGTATTAGTACTTTTTTCATGAGCTATTATACTAATCAAACCATCAGTATCAATTTGAAACGTAACCAAAATCCTAATTGTTCCAGCTTTTCTAGGTGAAATATCTTTTAAAACAAAACGAGAAAGTGAAGAACAATTTTTTACCAATTCACTTTCTCCTTGTAAGATATGAACAATAATCCCTGTTTGATTATCTTTAGAAGTTGTAAATTCTTTTGTTTGAGAAATAGGTATATGACTATTACGAAAAATAATTTTTTCTACAAACCCTCCCATCACTTCAATTCCTAATGAAAGAGGAACAACATCTAACAATATTGTTTGATTTTTTTTGCTTCTTGATACGAGCATATTACATTGCAATGCGGCACCGATTGCAACAACTTGATCTGGATTGATTGAAATTAATGGATTTATTAAAAAAAATTTTTTAACTTCATTATAAACTAATGGAACACGCGTAGAACCTCCTACCATAATAACTTCTTTAATTTTTTTAATGTTTAAATTTATTTCTTTAAATATTTTCATACAAATTAATAAAGTCTTTTTAACTAAATGTTTAATAATTAAATCAAACTCATTACGAGTAATAATTCCATGCCAATTTAACACTCTAACTGATACAGTTTCGTGATAGGTTAATTTTATTTTAGTTGCTTTTGCAACTTCTAATAATAAAGCGTGGAAGGAATCATTGTATTGATGATTTGATAAATTAGCTTTCTTATATATATAATTTGCTAAAATTACATCAAAATCATCACCACCTAAATGAGAATCACCACTTGTAGCTAATACTTCGAATAATCCTTTATTTAAATTTAATACAGAAATATCAAAAGTACCTCCACCAAGATCATATACAATAACAATTCCTTTTTTATTCTTCTCTAAACCATATGCAACTGCTGCAGATGTTGGTTCATTTAATAATCTAATTAAATTAATACCTCCAGTTATAGCTGCCTCTTTTATTAAAGAACGTTGAACATTATCAAAATATGCCGGCACAGTTATAACTGTAGTATCTATTTTTTTTTTATAGAAAGCGCAAGCTCTTTTCTTTAAGTGCCTCAATATTTTACTCACGACTTGAGTAGAAGAAACTTGTCCTGCATCAGTATAAAAAACAAGATCTCCTTTTTTGTTCTGTTCTATCACATAAGGTAGAATTGGAAATTCTTTTTTAATAAAATCAATAGATCGACCAATTAAGCGTTTCACTGAAACAACTGTATTTTTTGGATCTTTAAGAACTTGATTAGTCGCATCCCAACCTATAGTAAAATTATCTTGTCCACAATGTACAATAGATGGCAACAAATAACGTTTTTTGTCATCGGATAACAACACAGCATGATTATTTTCTATGGTAGATATAAGAGAGTAAGTAGTACCAAAATCAATTCCTAAAATTAATTTTTGATTAAATTTGTCTTTTAAAAAAATCATATAAAACATCCTAATTTATGTCATTTAAGTAAAAAAATTTTTATTTTTTTAATTTTCTTTTTATTTTCTTTAAAAACAATAATTGAGATGTCGAATTGATAATTTCGTTCCAATTTTTATTTCGAAATTCGTTATTAATTATATTTTCACAATCTGTTATTTCATATTCGATTCTTCTTAAAAAATCATTAAAACACATTGTATCTAAATTATTCTTTTTTTTTAAAGTTTCCAACTCTTCATGCAAAAAAAAATATTTTTTTAAAACACATGGATTATCAGACAATAATTTTTCCTGATCTACTTTAATACCATGTAATAAAAGTAAATACATTGATCGATTGAATGAATCTTTTAAAATTGTGTATCCTTTATTAATTTGAATGGATTTTTTTAAAACCCATTTTTTTTTAGAATCAGAGTCATTTAAAAATAAATCAGGATGAAATTTCAATTGTAATTTATGAAAATTTTGATTTAACAAATCTTTGTTAATCTGAAATTTTTTTGGCAATTTAAATAATGTAAAATAATTCATAAAACACCTAAATTACACTAATGTTAAAACATTAAATTGAAATTTAATGTTGAAAAAAATTTTTCAACATTAAATATAAAAAAATCAATCTTTGTTTTTTTTATTTTTATAATCTGCAATTGCTGCCTTAATAGCATCTTCTGCTAAAATTGAACAATGAATTTTAACTGGAGGTAGTTCTAATTCTTCGACTATACTTGTATTTTTAATAGATTCCGCTTCTTTTATTGATTTTCCTTTGATCCATTCTGTTACAAGTGAACTAGAAGCAATTGCGGAACCACAACCATATGTTTTAAAACAAGCATCTTCAATGATACCTTTCGAATTAACTTTAATTTGTAATTTCATAACATCACCACAAGCAGGCGCCCCTACCAAACCACTCCCAACATTAATATCTGCATTAGAAAAAGAACCAACATTGCGAGGATTTTCATAATGATCCATAACTTTTTTACTATATGCCATTTCTAACACCTTTAATTTAAAATATTTTTTCTAACTATGATCCCATTCTATACTATTTAAATCAACTCCTGATTTAAACATTTCCCATAACGGCGAAAGTTCGCGAAGTTTAGAGATAGATTTGTGAACCAATTGTATTGTATATTGAATTTCTTCTTTTGTTGTAAATCTTCCAATAGAAAAACGAATTGAGCTATGCGCTAATTCATCTTTTATTCCTAAAGCTCTTAGTACATAAGAAGGTTCTAAACTAGATGAAGTACACGCTGAACCAGAAGAAATAGCTAAGTCTTTTAACGACATAATCAATGATTCACCCTCAACATAATTAAAGCTAACATTTAATATATGAGGAGCTCCTTGTTTTAAATCACTATTTAAATAAACTTCTTCAATATTTTTAATCCCATTCCACAAATCATTTCTTAAATTATTTAAATGTTCAAAATCATCTTTTATTTTTTTTCTTGCTAATTCAAAAGCTTCTCCCATTCCAACAATTTGATGAACTGGTAAGGTTCCCGCTCTTATTCCTCTTTCATGACCGCCACCGTGTAAAGATGCTAATAAACGCACTCGAGGTTTGCGACGAACATATAACCCTCCAATACCCTTTGGACCATATAATTTATGCGATGAAAAAGACATCAAGTCTATAAACAAATTTTTCATATTAATATCAATTTTTCCTATACTTTGAGTTGCGTCTACATGAAAAAAAACATCGTGAGATCTACAAATTTCAGATATACTTTTTATATCTTGTATAATTCCAATTTCATTATTTACATGCATAATAGAAACTAGTATAGTATCTTTTTTTATATTTTTTTTTAGATCATTTAAATCAATAACCCCATTGTTTTTAGGAGTTAAATAAGTCACAGAAAAACCTTCTCTTTCTAGATACCTACATGTATCTAATACTGATTTATGTTCTGTTTTACTTGTAATAATATGATTTCCTCTATTTTTGTGAAATAAAGCAATCCCTTTAATAGCTAAATTATTTGCTTCAGTAGCACCAGAAGTAAATATAATTTCACGTGAATCTGCTCCAATCAAATCAGATATTTGATTACGAGCAATATCAACCACCTCTTCAGCTTCCCAACCGAATTTATGTGATCGAGAAGCCGGATTTCCAAACATTCCATCAATCGTTAAATAATTCATCATTTTTTTAGCAACTTGATAATCTACTGGAGTAGTAGCTGCATAATCTAAATAAATTGGAGTTTTCATAAAATCATTACCTTATTTAAATTTTGAGAAACATTAATATTCTATCATTTAAAAAAAAAATTAGATCTAAAATTAATGCGCTTTTACAATCAAATTTTATCAAATACAAACTAGACTTTTTTATTAATTGAGAATATAATTAATTTTTTAAAGATATAATTAAAATCCTAAATATCACTAGGGGTGTAGTTCAATTGGTAGAGCATCGGTCTCCAAAACCGAAAGTTGTAGGTTCAAATCCTTCCACCCCTGCCAAAATTTCACTCATCAAATCTATATAATAATTTCCTTTAAAATCAAATCATATGAAATGATTATTCCTACTAAACAAATAAATATATATATTTTCAAAAAAATATTAAATCAAATAATATTCTTATGAGGTTATCTTCAAATGCCTAAATACCGTTCTTTTACAACAACGCAAGGAAGAAATATGTCCGGAGCTAGATCTTTATGGCGAGCTACCGGAATGAATGATGAAGATTTTAAAAAACCAATTATAGCAATAGTTAATTCTTTTTCTCAATTTGTTCCAGGTCATATTCATTTACACGAAGTAGCTCAAATTATTTCGAAAGAAATTTCAAAATCAGGTGGTGTTCCTAAAGAATTTAACACTATTGCTATAGATGATGGAATAGCAATGGGTCACTCTGGAATGTTATATTCTTTACCTTCTCGCGAATTAATCGCAGATTCTATAGAATATGTTATTAATGCACATTGTGTAGATGCGATGATATGCGTTTCTAATTGCGATAAAATCACACCTGGAATGTTTATGGCGGCAATGCGTTTAAATATACCTTCAGTTTTTGTCTCAGGTGGTCCAATGGAAGCAGGTAAAACAAAGATTAAAGAGAAAATAGAAAAAATTGATTTAGTTGACGCAATTATTCACGGAGGTGATCCTAATAATTCAGATGATTTTATAAAAAATATTGAATTGTCTTCCTGTCCTACATGTGGATCTTGTTCAGGTATGTTTACTGCAAATTCTATGAATTGTTTAATGGAAGCAATAGGTTTATCATTACCTGGAAACGGAACATTGTTAGCTACTCACGTTGATAGAAAAAAATTATTTCAAAAATCAGCTCAAATAATAGTAAAAATTACAAAAGATTATTATGAAAACGATAAAACACAATTTTTACCTAGAAATATTGCAAATAAAGACTCTTTTGAAAACGCAATGATGTTAGATATTGCTATGGGTGGATCTACTAATACCATATTGCATTTATTAGCTGCATCGAATGAAGGGAATATTAATTTTAAAATATCTAATATCGATAAACTTTCAAAAAATACTCCACATATTTGTAAAGTTTCTCCCAGCACGAAATTATATCATGTGGAAGATGTGCACCGAGCAGGTGGTGTTATAGGTATATTAGGAGAATTAAATCGTTTTCATTTATTAAATAACAAAACTAAAAACATATTAGGATTAAATTTAAAAGAAACAATAGAAAATTATGATATTTTATCTACAAAAAAAAGCGATGTAATAAAAATGTTTCATGCAGGACCTGGTGGTGAACGAACAGTTAAACCATTTTCACAAAATTTCAGATGGAATACATTAGATATGAATCGTGTCACGGGTTGTATTCGATCTTGTGAAAACGCCTATAGTAAAGAGGGTGGTTTATCTGTTTTATATGGTAATTTGGCAAAAAATGGCTGTATAATAAAAACCGCTAGCGTAGAAAAAGAAAATTATATTTTTTCTGGCATTGCAAAAGTATATGAAAGTCAAGAAGAAGCAGTTAAATCAATACTAGAAAATCAAGTTCATTCGGGAGATGTAATAGTTATTAGATATGAAGGACCCAAGGGAGGTCCTGGAATGCAAGAAATGTTGTACCCAACAACATATTTAAAATCTATGAAATTAGATAAAACATGTGCGTTAATTACTGATGGTAGATTTTCTGGAGGAACATCGGGATTATCAATAGGACATATTTCTCCTGAAGCTGCAAACAAAGGAGTGATAGCGTTGGTTCAGAATGGAGATAATATTCAAATCAATATTTATGAAAAAAAAATTCATTTAAATGTTACTGAAAAAGAAATTGAAAATCGAATGAAAAAAGAGGAATTAAAAGGTGATAAAGCATTTAAACCATTAAATAGAAACAGAAAAATTTCATTAGCATTGCAATATTATGCTTCTTGCGCAACTAGTGCCGATACTGGCGCAATAAGAGATAAAAAAAAATTATTTAATCTTTAAGAAATCAGATATTTAATAATAGATTAATTTTACATTCGGAAATAATCAAATGAATTATTTTAATACACTATCTTTTCGTGAAAAAATCAAAGAAATTAAAAAATGTCGTTTTATGAAAAGAAAAGAGTTCGAAAACAAAAACAATATTTTAAAAGATAAAAATATCGTTATTATAGGTTGTGGATCTCAAGGTTTAAACCAAGGTTTAAATATGAGAGACTCAGGATTAAATATATCTTTTGCATTAAAAAGTGATAGTATTTTAAAAAAAAATAAATCTTGGTTGAACGCTAAAAAAAATAATTTTCAAGTAAATAATTATGAAAAATTAATTCCCAACGCTGATCTTGTAATTAATTTAACACCTGATAAACAACATCAAAATGTAGTTCAAGAAGTTCAGAAATTAATGAAACCATATTCATGTTTAGGTTATTCACATGGTTTTAATATTGTAGAGTGCAATGAAAAAGTAAGAAAAGATATCACAGTTGTTATGGTGGCACCGAAATGCCCTGGAACAGAAGTTCGAGAAGAATTTAAAAGGGGATTTGGAGTTCCTACATTAATTGCCGTCCATTCTGATAACGATCCTAAAAATATTGGTTTAGATATTGCTAAAGCATGGGCTTTTTCAACAGGTGGTCATCGTGCTGGAGTTTTAGAATCATCATTTGTAGCTGAAGTAAAATCAGATTTAATGGGAGAACAAACAATTTTATGTGGAATGTTGCAAACAGCATCATTAATATGTTATGAAAAATTAATTGAAAATGGTTATCAAGCTGATTATTCAGGCAAACTGATACAATATGGATGGGAAACAATTACTGAATCATTAAAACATGGAGGTATTACATTGATGATGGATCGACTTGAAAATCAATCTAAAATAAAAGCTTTTAAATTATCTCAAAAAATAAAAAAAATACTAAAACCATTGTTCGAAAAACATATGGATAATATTATTTCAGGTGAATTTTCTCGTAACATGATGAATGATTGGAAAAACAACGATGAAAAATTATTAAATTGGCGTAATAATACAAAAAAAACAAATTTTGAACAAGCTCCTATTTGTTCACAAAAAATATCTGAACAAGAATACTATGATCATGGTATAATAATGGTTGCAATAATCAAAGCAGGTATTGAATTAGCTTTTGAAACAATGTTACAATCAGGTATTAAAAATGAATCAGCTTACTATGAATCTTTGCATGAACTACCATTAATTGCAAATACAATTGCAAGAAAAAAATTATATGAAATGAATATGGTAATTTCAGATACTGCTGAATATGGTAGTTATCTATTTGCTGAATCAGCTTACCCTATTTTAAACAAGTTTATAATGAATCTCAAAAAATCTGATTGGGAACAATCATTAAATACAACTACAATAGATAATATTGAATTATATCAAATCAACGAAAAAATACGAAATCATCCAATTGAAATTGTTGGATTAAAACTAAGAAATTATATGAAAAAAATGAAAAAAATTACAGTAGGTGAATAATATATATGTTATACAATTTTTTTAAAAACTTCACTGATTAATATTTTATTATGTCTCTTAATTATATTCAAAAAAATGCTGTAGAATTTATAAATGGTCCCTGTCTAATATTAGCAGGGGCTGGTTCTGGCAAAACAAAAGTTATTATCAATAAAATTATCTATTTGATAAAAAATTGTCAATATGAACCGAAAAATATTATTGCTTTAACATTTACTAATAAAGCCGCTCATGAAATAAAACTTCGCCTTCTAAAATGTTTAAATATATTTGAAATAAAACAAATCACTATTTCTACATTTCATTCATTTGGACTAAAAATTATTCAAGAAGAAACAGATTTTCTAGAATTAAATTCTAATTTTTCTTTATTGGATGAAAAAGATCAAGTTTCATTGTTAAAAAAAATTACTAATAAAAATATTAAAAACGATACAAAATTACTAAAAAATTTGATTTTTACGATATCTTATTGGAAAAATAAGTTTTATACACCTTCAGATGCAAAATTATTATCACAATCTATTCAAGAAAAAAATTTCGCATATTTTTATGAGAAATATACTATTTATTTACGCGAATCAAATATATTAGATTTTGATGATTTAATTTGCCTGCCAACATTAATGTTTAGGAAAAATAAGAACATAAAACATCGTTGGCAAAAAAAAATCACTTATTTATTAGTAGATGAATATCAAGATACTAGTCACAGTCAATATGAATTAATTAAAATGTTAACTAGAATAAATTCTAATTTTACTTTAGTTGGAGATGACGACCAATCAATATATTCATGGAGAGGTGCTACTACTCAAAATATTTTTTTACTAAAAAAAGATTTTCCCACTTTAAAAATTATAAAAATGGAACAAAACTATCGTTCTTATGGAAGAATATTAAAAGCTGCAAATAAACTTATATCATATAATCCAAATTATTTTAAAAAAAAATTATTTTCTAAGTTAAAATATGGAAGTAAAATAAACATTTTAATTGGTCAAAACGAGGAAATTGAAGCAGAAAAAATAGCACAAAAAATACTTTGCGCATATTCTAAAAATAAAATACAATACAAAGATTATGCAATATTATATAGAGGAAATCATCAATCTCAAATTCTTGAAAAAATTTTTCTAAAAAGAAACATTCCTTACAGAATTTCTAATAATTCATCATTTTTTTCGCGTCCTGAAATTAAAAATTTATTAAGTTATCTAAGATTAATAATCAATCGAAATGATAATTACGCTTTTTCAAAAGTTTTAAATCTTCCATGTCGTCGAATAGGAAATTCTACACTTAATAAAATAGAAACATTTTCTATCAAAAAAAATATAAGTTTTTTTCAAGCCAGTAGTGATCCAGAAATAAAAAATTTTTTAAATAAATCAACATTAGAAAAAATAAAAAAATTTGTTTCTTGGATAGATAGAATTTATTCACTATCTATTGCGAAACCTCATGATATTTTAGATATCATTATTCACGATATTCAATATGAATCATGGTTATCAAAAAAATTAAAGGAACCTGATAAAATAAATCAAAGTATAAATAACATATATACCTTATCTAAGTGGATAAAAAGCTTAATAAAAGGAAATAACATTGAAAAACCTATGAATTTGTTAGATATTATCACAAAAATGACACTGCGTGATATAATTAATAGTGAAAAAAAATCTAAAGATTTAAACCAAGTCCAGTTAATGACACTACACTCATCTAAAGGATTAGAATTTTCTTACGTTTTTATTGTTGGTATGAGTGAAGGTATTCTACCGAATTCAAAAAGTATCAATGAAAATAATATAGAAGAAGAGAGAAGATTAGCTTATGTAGGAATTACTCGAGCAAAAAAACAATTATTTTTAACGTATTGTCAAACACGAATGCAGTATGGGCAAAAATTGTATACAATACCTAGTAGATTTTTATTCGAATTACCTGAAGAAGATTTACATTGGGACAAAAATTTTTTTTAGGTCAACATGAAAATTAAAACGTCAATAAAAATAAATAACTTAAAAAATATTAAAATGTAAAAATTCTATAATTTTAGTTTAAATCAACTTTCAAAAATGATAACATCATATATAACTTTAATTAAAAAATTAAATTTATTTCCAATTTTTCTTTACAAATTAAATAAAAATAGAGAAAAGTAAAAAATGAACAATATTATCGAATTAACAGATCAAAATTTTGAAGAAAAAGTTTTAAAAAAAACAGGTTTTATATTAGTTGATTTTTGGGCTGAATGGTGCAATCCATGTAAAATATTAGCACCTATCTTAGAGGAAATAGCTAATGAATACGTCAATAAAATAGAAGTTGGAAAATTAAATATAGAAATCAATCCAAAAACAGCACCAATGTATTCTATTCGAGGGATTCCTGCATTATTATTATTTCACAACAGTCAGGTTCTTGCTACTAAAATTGGAGCAATTTCTAAGTTGCAACTCCAAAAATTTTTAGATGAGAATATTAAATAAATTTACTAATTTTTTATTTATAAATTAAATTTTATATAAAATTTATTAATACAATATACATTATGTCAAAATTATCATTTCAAGATTTACCCCGATTTTACTAAGAACCCACCATTATGAATCTTACCGCACTTAAAAATATGCCAGTTTCCGAATTAATTATTCTTGGTGAAAAAATGGGGTTGGAAAATTTAGCGCGTATGCGTAAACAAGATATTATTTTTGCAATCCTTAAACAACACGCAAAAAGTGGAGAAGATATATTTGGAGATGGAGTTTTAGAAATATTACAAGATGGATTTGGATTTCTTCGTTCCTCTGATAGTTCTTATTTAGCTGGTCCTGATGATATATATGTATCACCTAGTCAAATTCGTAGGTTTAATTTAAGAACTGGTGATACTATTTCTGGGAAAATACGACCACCTAAAGAGGGTGAGAGATATTTTGCTTTATTAAAAGTTAATGAAGTTAATTATGATAAACCGGAAAATGCAAGAAGTAAAATTTTATTTGAAAACTTAACACCTTTGCATGCTAATTCTCGCTTGAGAATGGAAAGAGGAAATGGTTCAACAGAAGATTTAACTGCAAGAGTTTTAGATTTAGCTTCACCCATAGGAAGAGGTCAAAGAGGTTTAATTGTAGCACCTCCGAAAGCAGGTAAAACAATATTACTTCAAAATATTGCACAAAGCATAGCTTATAATCATCCAGATTGTGTTTTAATGGTATTATTAATTGATGAAAGACCAGAAGAAGTTACTGAAATGCAAAGATTAGTAAAAGGAGAAGTTGTTGCTTCTACTTTTGATGAACCTGCATCAAGACATGTACAAGTAGCAGAAATGGTCATTGAAAAGGCTAAAAGATTAGTAGAGCATAAAAAAGATGTAATTATATTACTCGACTCTATTACTCGTCTAGCACGTGCTTATAATACTGTTGTACCAGCTTCAGGAAAAGTTTTAACAGGAGGAGTGGATGCTAATGCATTACATAGACCTAAAAGATTTTTTGGTGCTGCTCGTAATGTAGAAGAAGGTGGGAGTTTAACGATAATTGCCACCGCATTAGTTGATACAGGTTCAAAAATGGATGAAGTTATTTATGAAGAGTTCAAAGGAACAGGTAATATGGAATTACCATTATCCAGAAAAATAGCAGAAAAACGCGTTTTTCCAGCTATTGATTATAATAGATCTGGAACAAGAAAAGAAGAATTATTAACTTTACCAGATGAACTTCAAAAAATGTGGATATTAAGAAAAATTATTCACCCAATGAGTGAAATAGATGCGATGGAGTTTTTATTAAATAAATTATCTATGACTAAAACTAATGACGAATTTTTTGACATGATGAAACGCTCTTAAAAATTTTATAAAAAAAGCTGGACAACAACAACAATTAGTCATAGAATTTAATTCATATTTTATAAATGCGCTCGTAGCTCATTTGGATAGAGCACTATCTTCCGAAGGTAGAGGTACCAGGTTCAAATCCTGTCGAGCGCAATTATTAAAATAAGATATCTTTATATTTTATTTGGTGGCTATAGCTCAGTTGGTAGAGTGCTGGATTGTGATTCCAGTGGTCATGGGTTCAAATCCCATTAGCCACCCAAAATTTTATAAAATACGGCGAATAGCGCAGCTTGGTAGCGCAACTGGTTTGGGACCAGTAGGTCAGAGGTTCAAATCCTCTTTCGCCGAATAAAGTTTAATTATGTTTTTGTATAATTTTTAATAAATTTTCATTATTCGCATAATTAGATATAACAATATCTTTCCATCCTATTTTTCTAGCTATATTACCTAATCTACTACCTACAACAAATATTTTACATCTAAATAGCCATTCATTTTTATTAAAACAATCAATTGTGTCATTTAATTTATTTAAAATATCACCGCTAGTTATTATTAATGTATTAATTTTATAAGAACGCCACTTTTCTATTAATAAACTATCGATTGTTTTAAAAGATTTTTTATAACATTCTATAATAGATATATTAAAGTGATTTTTTAATAATTTTTTTTCTACCAATTTTCTTCCATTTTCTCCTTTTAATAAAATTATTTTAGCTTTACTAATATTTTTTTCATATAAAAGATCTAATAAAGCTTCGCTACTTTCTTCATCATTTGGAAATAAAATTTTTTTTTCGATGTATTTTTCAAGAAAAATAGCTGTACCTTTTCCAATTGCATAATAATCTGGATTAAGAGGCCAGTTTAAATTATTTTTATTTAAATATAAATTTGTATAATAAACAGATCTTTTAGAAAAAATAATCATTATATCTGCAGTATATAATTCATGTTTTTTTTTTGATATGCTGATTAAACTGGAGCTAGGTGAAAAATTAAATAAAGAAAAATGCCAGGATAGAATTCCTATTTTATTTAGTATATTTACTAATTTTTCACCTTCAGGAGAAGGTCTCATAACTAGTATTTTCATTTTAATTTAATTTTTTAGTTAAATAGATATCATCAAGAATTTTCTGAGCGCCATTTCTAAGTAATTCATTAGCTAAAGAGCAAGCCATTTCTTGAGCAGTTTCATACCAACCGAACCTTTCTCCTTTCAATATAATAGCGCCATCAGGCGAGCCTATTAACCCTCGTAGCCATATTTTATTGTGTTTGAGAATAGCATAACTTCCAATGGGAATCTGGCACCCTGCTTCTAAATTTTGACAAAATGCACGTTCTGTACTAATTTCAATAAAAGTATTGATATGATTTAAGCGAGATAAAAAAAATAATATTTTTTTATCATGTAATCTAGATTGTATTCCAATAGCTCCTTGTCCGCATGAGGGAAGAGATAATTCTGCAGGTATAATTTGAGTAATTCGATGTTTTAAATGTAATCTATTTAATCCTTCGGTCGCCAGAATTATTGCATCATATTGGCCTTGATCTAATTTAGCGATTCTTGTTTCTATATTTCCTCTTAAGGGAGAAACAATTAAGTCAGGACGATAAGTTATTAATTGGCATTGTCTTCTTAAACTTGATGTTCCAATTATTGCACCTTTAGGTAATTGATTAATAGATTTATAATGATTAGACACCAATGAATCTAATGGATTTCCTCTTTGACATATACTAACTAAACATAATTCTTTAGTAATATGAACAGGGAGATCTTTCATTGAATGTATTGCGATATCAGCTCTATTATCAAGAAGAGCAAATTCTAATTCTTTAATAAAAAGCCCTTTTCCTCCAATTTTAGAAAGCGACTTATTTAAAATATTATCTCCGTGTGTTACTATCGGGACTAATTTTATATTCAAATTAGGATATAAAGATAATATTTTCTTTTTAACATACTTGGTTTGTTCTAAAGCTAAAGGACTTTTTCTAGTAGCAATTCTTAATATTTTTTTTTTCATGTTACTTGTTATTTATATTTAATATAAAATATGTTTTTCAATCATTATGAAACCATAACTAAATATGTGATTTGTTGTAATCTCTTTAAAATTATCAAAATACTTCAAATATTATAAAATATTACATTGTTATTAGATTGTATTGAAAAAGATTCTTGAAATATTTCCCAAAAATTTTTATTACTACGATTACAAATCCATTGCTCTATATTATAATCAAAATGATATCCATTTAATTTAGTAGCTAGCCAAATTTGCTTTAAAAACTCTTGTTTATTAATAATGATCATGCTTTTATTTAAAAAAGTAATACTTATCATATAATCTTGTATTTCATAATCAAAATCAATTTTATTAACATATAAATTTAAATTATCTTCAATCTTAAGAAATAGTTTATTTACCAACTCGTGAAAATTGTTTTTTTGATTATAAATTATTTTTCTTTTCATTAATATTCCCTAAAATTTTTTTAACTTATTTAAAAAATAAACAAAATCTGTATAATTTTACTCAATTATAAAAACTTATGTAAATAATGAAAAACTATTGGAATGTTAAATGTATTTAAATATTAACAATAAAAAAAAAATTAACTTTTATAAAATGCATGGTTTAGGTAATGATTTTATGGTTATTGAATCAATTACACAAGATTTTGTTTTATCCTCATCCAAAATAAAAAAATTATCAAATCGTAATACAGGAATAGGGTTTGATCAATTATTATTAATTGAAAAATCAAATAATACTAAATTCGATTTTCATTATCGTATTTTTAACTCAAATGGAAATGAAGTAGAACAATGTGGAAATGGAGCTAGATGTGTTGGATTATTTCTTATTTTAAAAGGTTTTACAAATAAAAAAATCATTAACCTTAGTACTAATAAAAAAAACATAATCATTAATTTTATTTCTGAAGATATTATTGAAGTCGATATGAATGAACCTGTTTTTGAAGTAAAATCAATAACAAATTCGGAAAAATTTCGGAAACATAACTTCTCAGTAAAAATATTTAATAATCATTTATTATGTAGTCTGGTTTCTATTGGTAACCCGCATTGTGTTTTTCAAGTAGAATCGATAAAAAACGCACCTGTCAAAAATATTGGTAAAATAATCGAAAAAGAATCTATTTTTCCCGATGGGATAAATGTAGGTTTTATGCAAATTTTAAATAAAAATCATATTAAATTAAGAGTTTATGAACGTAATGAAGGCGAAACTCAATCCTGCGGTAGCGGTGCATGCGCTGCAGTTGCAGTAGGAATTGTAAAAAAAATGCTTTGTCATCATGTTAAAGTGGAATTATTAGGTGGAATTTTATCAGTGAAATGGAAAGGTTTTGGAAATTCTTTATATATGACAGGACCAGCAAAGTATGTTTATGAAGGTTATATATATATATAATATATCAATTATAGAGGTTTTTAAGAATCTTGAAAAATCAAAATATTATTGAAAAAAAAATATGCATTAAACAAAATAAAAAAAAATTTAATGAAATTATTTTATGTCTTTTTTTGGGGGGATTTTCTAGTTTTTCTATTTTATATTGTGTGCAATCAATTTTACCTATATTTTCGAAGCAGTTTTGTTTAACTGCTTCGCAAAGTAGTTTATCTTTATCTGCAACAACTGCAACTATGGCTGTAGGTACATTATTGACTGGTATTATATCAGATATAATTGGTCGAAAATTAATTATGTCTGCTTCTTTGTTAAGTGCATCAATTTTAACAATTATTTGTTCTTGTATAAATAACTGGCACATGATTATTATACTTCGTGCTTTAATAGGATTATCTTTAAGCGGAGTTGTTGCTATTGCTATTACATATATAGTTGAAGAAATTCATTCTAGTTCATTGTCATTTTGTATTGGATTATATATTAGTGGAAATACTATAGGTGGATGTTCTGGGAGAATTCTTAGTAGTATTATAGCCGAACATTTTTCATGGAATGTTTCATTATTTACCATTGGTGTCTTTTCATTAATATTATCTTTTTTATTTCTATTTCTTTTACCATCTTCGAAAAATTTTTATCCAATTCCTGTAGATTATAAAATGTTTTTAAATAACTTTTATTTACATTTAAAAAATCGAATATTATTTACTCTATTTATGATAGGTTTTATATTAATGGGAAGTTTTGTTACTATTTTTAATTATATCGGATATCGATTGATATCAAAACCATTTTACCTCAACACATCAAGTATAGGTTTATTATCTATTATTTATTTAACTGGGGTATATACTTCTCCTAAAGCTGGAATTTTAATAAATAAATACAATAAAACAAACATATTAATAATATCTCTTTTATTCATGATTCTAGGTTTGTTAATTACTCAGTTAAATCAAATTATAATCATTATTTTAGGATTAATAATCTTTTCAGGAGGATTTTTTGCTTCTCATTCCATTGCTAGCAGTTGGGTTAGCGCATACGCAAAATCCGCAAAAGTACAAGCTACTTCTTTATATTTATTTTTTTATTATTTAGGTTCAAGTATATTTGGAACGTTTAGTGGATTTTTTTGGTTTTATTCAAAATGGTTAGGAATTTCAATTTTTATGATAATTTTTTTAATTTACGGAATATTTTTATCTTTAAAATTAAAAAAATTTAATTAAAAAATGTTTTTTAAAAAACATGACATTTTACTTTCCTAAAAGATAGTTTCTCAAGGATAATAAACTTCGTTCAATTCATCAAATGGCTAAAATATTATGCTATATTTATTTTCTTATTCTGACTTGAATCATAGTTTATTTATTTTTTTAGCTTTATTTTTTGTTTTATTTTATGAAGCTATTAATGGTTTTCATGATACAGCAAATGCTGTATCGACTTTAATTTACACTAGATCCATGCCTGCCAATCTTGCAGTTATAATGTCTGGTATATTTAATTTTTTAGGAGTTTTACTTGGAGGTTTAACAGTAGCATACGCTATTGTTCATTTATTACCTAATGACTTGTTGTTAAATAAAAATTCTGAACATGCACTTATAACAGTTTTTTCTATTTTATGTTCTGCTATATTATGGAATTTATCTACTTGGTATTTTTGTTTACCTGCGTCTAGCTCACATGCTCTTATTGGAGCAATTATTGGCGTCGGTTTAACTAACGCAATTATCACAGGTTCTTCTTTAGTTAATGCATTAAACATATCTAAAATTTTAAATGTTTTTCTATCTTTAATTTTATCTCCTATTATAGGATTAGTTATTGCTGGAAGTTTAATATTTTTATTACGTTATATTACAAGTAAACATAATAAATTTAATCAAATTCATATGACTCCATTCGAATACGAAGAAAAAGAAGGAAAAAAAAATCCTCCACTTTCAATTAAAATCGCATTAATTTTATCATCTATTGGAGTTAGTTATGCACATGGAGCGAATGATGGTCAAAAAGGAATAGGATTAATTATGCTCGTACTTATTAGTATCGTACCATCTAGCTTTTTAATCAATTTAAATGCTTCAAAAAATGAGATCACTTACACAAAAAGCGCACTTAATCATTTATATAAGTATTATTCAAATAAACACGTACATATAATAAATAAAAATGATAATAAAAAATTATATCTTAATTTTTCTGAAATAATAAAAAATGTTAAACAAACGAATATTTTACTAAATAACATTGATAACTATAATCTTTTAAATGTACAAAAAAGATTTCAATTACGTCATTTTTTACTTTGTATTTCTAATAATATTGATCAAATTACTAGTTTTAATATTAATAAAGATGAAAAATTTTTTTTATATAAGATGAAGCAAGATATACTGAAAACTATAGAATATGCACCAATTTGGATAATAACAATTATCGCGCTATCTTTGTCGATAGGTACAATGTTTGGATGGAAACGTATAGTTGTGACTATTGGTGAAAAAATAGGCAAAAAAAGAATGACATATGCACAAGCTATGTCTGCTCAAATAACTGCTAGTTTTTCTATCGGAATAGCTAGTTATACAGGTATTCCCGTTTCCACAACACATATTCTTTCATCTTCAGTAGCAGGTTCAATGTTAGCTGATGGCGATAGAATTCAAAAAACTACTATGAAAAATATTATTATTGCTTGGGTATTAACTTTACCTATTTCGATTCTACTTTCTGGAATTTTATATTGGATAGCATTATCTTTGATAGCATAAATAATATTAATTATAATTCTGTAAGATAGGAGTACATATTTATTTAATTGTACTTCTATTTTTTTTAAAAGGTAAATATATATCAAAACGATGATTTTTATTACCAATCGAAAATGTAAATTTTTCATTAGACAAAGGTTCAGCATGAATAGGTCTTTTAACAACAATTCTTTTTCTTGCAAATTTTCTAGAAATGTTTAATAATTCTTTATAATCATTATTATTTTTTATTATTTTTCGTAAACACTGCATGTTTTTTTTAGGTAATGATGTTTTTTTGTTAATTGGATACATAGGATCTAAATAAACAATATCTGGTTGAACAATAGACATTTCAAGCATTTTGCAACTATCATAAAAAATAAAATGTAGTCTTTTTTTTAACCAATATCCAATATTTTTGTTTTTACATGCTCTTTGCAAACCATCTTTTAATAAAGCAGCAATTACTGGATGACGTTCAATCATAATAACATAGCATCCCCAAAAAGAAATTAAAAATGCGTCTCTTCCAAATCCAGCTGTGGCATCGACAACAGAAGGGAAATAGTTTGATTTAATCCCTAATGCTTTATACAAAGCTTCATTTTTTTTTTTAAAGTTTATACATCTGTAATTATTTTGTTTAGATATAAAATCAACTTTAATACTTTTTTTGTATATTTTTGAGCGATCATATAACTCTAATACATTATTATTAATTATTAATGCAAAAGAAGAATTTTCGTCATGCTTTATATTATGTTCTTTGATTATTTTTTGTAATCTGACATTAGTATTTTTTATAATTAGATATATATTCATAATATTTTTATTTTTTATTTATTAATAATTGACTTTTCTAAAAATAGATTTAAAATATATAAAGTAAAACTTTTTATTTTTTATATTGCTTAAAAAATAAAAATTAATACACTAAAAGCGCTAACTTATTTTATATTAACTTTTAAAAAAATTTAAAAATTAAATAAAAATATATTTATTAAACAGGTTTATAGTTTTAAATAGTTTAAACAAGGAAAAAAAATTATGTCATCTAATATTAATCTAGTTGATAAATTAAATCCAATATCTTTCGAAAAAAATAATAATTTAAAAATTAAAATAAATCCTAACGATTTTGAACATATTAGTAAAAAAATTGAAGATTATCGTACAAGATTAAATAAAAATTCTAATAACTCTACAATTTCTAAAGATGTTAAAATTACAAAATCTTCAAATGAAACTGAATTAAATCTAATTAAATTAGAAAATTTATACGAAAGGCTTTTATCTGAATTAGATAAAGTAGAAAATATAAGAAAAAAATCAACAGAAAATAATGAAATTGATGTTAATAATAATGTTGATAAATTAAAAAATATAAGTTCTATGAAAAAAAAACTGCTGTTGACATCCCTCCTGAAACCTCTTCTGAATCCATTATTCAATCTATTTTAGATTTTTTTCCAAATTCTTTTAACTATTTGATAAATCTCATTAAAGATGTACTTGAAAAAATAAATATTGTAGAGTTAGGTAAAAACATAATTAATTTATTAAAAGAAAAAATATGCGAAGCGTACCGAGCAATTAAAAATGAATTTATTGATTTATTTAATGGTACTACATTAAAAAAAATTTTTGATGCAGGATATAGATGGATCATGGGATCATCAATGGATGAGTCCACTAAAAAAGTAAATGATAAAATTGATAGTTTAATTGAATATGTTAAAAAATTAAAAAAAACAATTAAATCTTCAAAAAAATTTATACATGCTTTGATCGAAAAAATAAGAGAACAGGGGAGATTGAGGGTAGTTAACAAATTAAATCATAACCCTAAACATCCTGAATACGAAAGTTCATTTCCTGATTTAGATGTTGAAATTCCAAAAGAAGAAAATTTTCAAATACAGTATCCAAATGATTTAGATGAAAATTTTAATACAATAGTACAACAAAAAAATTTAAATATTAATCAATCATTGACAGATGCAATTAACAGAAGTATTAAACAAGCTCATGATAATCATGTTGAAAAAGACCAACATACATGGACAGTTTTTAAAGAGCCCCCATTACGTCCGCAATCAAATAATACAGTTTCTTATTACAAAGATATACCTAAAGATTTAGAGATTCCTAAAGATTTTAATGAATATTTCATGATAGATTTTAATTCTGCTGTTTTTTTAATCGATGGACATTTAATTTCTTCTTCAACAAAAGAGGGAATGATTGAAAGTTTTAAAAAATTGATCACTAACGATATAGAACAAAAGTTTATTTCTCAATATGCTAACCCAACATTACTAAAACCATCTTATTTAAAATTAATTTCGGAAAATCCAGCATTAGATGGTTCTCATATCGTACGTGCAAATAATTATTATGAGATTACTCATTTAGAAGATGGTACAATTAGAATTGTAGCTACCAACTTGTCTGATTTTTATTTTGTCAATGCAAATGATGTAACAGAACATCATTCTTTTGGTGTGAAGGCCACTGTAATTTTTTCATACTCAGATGCACCAATCATCAAGAATTCATATTTTATCAATTAATTCTTGAAAAATTTTTACTTTAAAAAATAATAGGGCGATAAGCCCTATTATTTTTTATAATAATTGCATTATAAATTGTTAATTTTTTTTAAAAATGCAATATGTATTTCTTTTGGTAGATATGGTTTGACATCTCCTTTATATTTTGCGATTTCTTTTACAAAGGATGATGATATGAATGAAGTTTCTTTAGATGAAAGAAAAAAAATACTATCTAGTTCGGGGTATATCTGTTTGTTTATTGTAGCTAATTTAATTTCATAATCAAAATCAAATATCGTACGAACTCCTCTAATTAAAATATTAGTATTTTCTTTTTTAGCTAAATTAGCTAATAAGTCATTAAAACCAATTATTTTTTTTATATTATCAAAATGTAATGTAGCTAACTTAGTTAATTGAATACGTTCTTTTAAACTGAAAATAGTTTTTTTGTTTAAATTACTCGAAGAAACAGCGATAATTATATTATCAAAAATTTTTATTGCACGAGTTATAATATCTAAATGTCCATATGTAATCGGATCAAATGTACCTGGATAAATTGCTGTTTTTTTCATTTTTATTGCTTTTATTTATAAATAGTTTGTATTTTAGTTGTAATTAAAAAAAACATTATATTTTATTTTATATAAAAATTTACAAGGAATCTATATGGAACGTCATTGGAAACCGAGCGCTTCTATAAAAAACTTAATAAAAAGAGCAGAAATTATTAATGATATTCGATTATTTTTTTTAGAAAAAAAAATTTTAGAAGTAGAAACTCCAATATTATCTCAATCAACAGTTACAGATATAAATTTAACACCATTTGAAACTAATTATTTTTTTTCAGAAAATACATCAAATAAATTAAAATTATGGTTAATAACTAGTCCAGAATATCATATGAAGCGATTGTTAGCGGCTAAAAGTGGACCGATATATCAAATATGTCATAGTTTTAGAAATCAAGAGTATGGAACACATCATAACCCAGAATTTACTATGCTTGAATGGTATCAAATTTCATGTTCTATGGAAACATTCATTAAACAAATAGATTTATTTCTTCAAAAAATATTAAAATCTAAAAAATCAAAAAAAATTTCTTATCAAGAAGTATTTATAAAATATTTAAATATAGATCCCTTTTCTACCAATGTTTCTGAATTGCATAAAATTTCAAAGAAGTTTAATTTACAATATTTAACAGAATTAGAAAAAAATTTACATATATTAATAGAAATGTTATTCACTCTAGTAATAGAACCTCTTTTAGCAAAAGAAGATCAACCAATATTTATATATCATTTTCCTATAGAACAAGCTTCTCTGGCCGCTCAAAATTATAAAGATAATCGTATTGCAGAAAGATTTGAGATATTTTTTAAAGGAATAGAAATAGGAAATGGATTTTATGAACTTACAGATTATTTAGAACACAAAAAACGTTTAATTAATGATAATAAAAATAGACAAAAAATGAATTTACCTATAAGAAAAATAGATAATAATTTTTTAAGCGCAATCAAACATGGATTACCTTTGTGCTCAGGAGTAGCAATTGGTATAGATCGATTAATAATGATCGCATTAAATAAAAAAAGCATTAATGAAGTTATTTCGTTTTCATTTGATCGTTGTTAAATAAATTTACCAGTAATTTTCCATGGTGATATTTCCTTTTCTTTTTCTTAAATGTTTAGTCATATTTCTTTCTTGGTTGAGTAAAAGATATGTTTCTTTTACCATCGAAGGATTTCCACATAACATAACATGTGAATTTTTACAGTTAATTTCTAATCCAATTTTTTTCTCTATTACTCTGTTTTTGATTAAAAAAGGAATTCTTCCTAATAAAGAATTGTTATTTTTTTCTCTACTGATTATAGTTTGAATTCTTAATTTTCCATCGTATTTTTCACATAATTTTTTCATTAAAGGAAGATAAACTAACTCATTTGTATATCTCACAGCATGTAACAAAACAATGTTTTTAAATCGCTCAATATCTTGACCTTCTTGTAAAATAGAACAATAAGGTCCAATTGCAGTTCCAGTAGCAAACATCCATAATGTTTCACAATTGGGTATTTCTTTTAAAACAAAAAATCCAAATGCATTTTTTTTAATGAATACATTATCGCCAGTTTTTAAATTATATAAAAGATTACTTAACTTTCCATTTGGAATACGAGTGATATAAATTTCTAAATTTTTATTACTTGGAGCATTAACAAAAGAGTATGCTCTCTGAATTTTTTTTATTTTATTAGTTTCACATAAAGCTAGTTTAGTAAATTGACCGGCTTGAAAATTTGATATCGACGCTTTTAGAAACAGACTAAATAAATTTTTAGTCCATTTTTTTATTTCTAAAACTTGAGCATTAATCCATGGATTCATTTTATTTTCTTACAGATTAGTTAAAATTGTTTTTAATAATCATTATACTGAATTTCAAAAAAGTATAATGATTATTAAAATGTTTTAAACATTTTTATATTTTACTTGTTTTGAATTTGAATACTATTATTGTTAATGGATATTTTTTTAGGTTTTTCTTCGTCCGGAATTTGGCATTCAAAATGTAATTCTAGCAAACCTAAAGATAGATCTGCTTTATTTACTTTTATTTTATGATAAAAATTAAAATTCAAAGAAAAATTACTAAATGTAATATCTTTATGTAAATATTTTTCTATTTTTTCATTTTTTTGATTTTGTTTTTCTTTTTTTCCTTGAATTATTAATTGATTTTTATGAACAGATATATCTAAATCTTTTTCTTCATATCCAGCAATGTTTAATGTTAATATATATTTTTTTTCGTTAACTTCTATAAGATTGTATAGTGGAGTGTCAGATAGTGGTTTTTCTCCAGTTAAAGTGCTGAACATTTTATCAATTTGATTAAATCTATTTGAAAAAACACTATTATGGTTTACATTTGGTAAGAAAGAAAATGAACGATAAGACATAAAAAACTCCTTTTTATTTATAAAATATATTTTAATGGTTTTAAATAATATTTTTAACATGTAAAAAGTTTCTTAATTTTTATATATGATCTTTTTTTTCTTTTTCAACAGTATTGCAATAAAAAAAATATTCATCCATTTTAAATAATTGTTTAATGGATAAATATTTTAATTTTTTTATAAAATAAAACGGCTAATATCTTCATTAGATATTAATTTATTTAAGTGCTTACCAACATATTTTTCATCTATTGCAATTGTTTGACCGCTAATATTATTAGCATTAAAAGAAATATCTTCCATTAACTTTTCTAAGATAGTATGTAATCTTCGGGCTCCTATATTTTCCATTGACTCATTAACTCGCCACGCTGCTTCTGCAATATGTCTAATACCTGATTTTGTAAAATTTATATATACTCCTTCTGTTTTCATTAAAGCTTTATATTGAGTTGTAATTGAAGCAGTTGGTTCAGTAAGTATTTTTTCAAAATCATCTATTGTTAATGCATTTAGTTCTACTTTAATCGGCAGCCTACCTTGCAGCTCCGGTATTAAATCAGAAGGTGTTGATGTTTGAAAAGCGCCAGATGTAATAAACAAAATATGATCTGTTTTTACCATTCCGTATTTAGTGGATACAGTACAGCCTTCAATTAATGGAAGTAAATCTCTTTGAACTCCTTCTCTTGAAACATCTGGTCCAGATATATCGCTACGTCTACATATTTTATCAATTTCATCGATAAATACTATTCCATTTTGCTCTACTGCGTTAATAGCTTCTTTTTTAATATCTTCTAAATTAACTAATTTTGAAGCCTCCTCTTCTTTTAACAATAGAATCGCATCTTTAATTTTTAATCTTCTTGTGTTTTTTTTATGACCACTTAAATTTTGAAATAAAGATTGTAATTGACTTGTTAATTCTTCCATGCCCGGGGGGGCCATGATTTCAACACCCATATTGCTGGATAATAAATTAATTTCAATTTCTTTATCATCAAGAACACCTTCTCTTAATTTTTTTCGAAATATTTGTAGAGTGTTTATGAGACTTTCATTATTTTCGTTTTCTTTCCAATTACTTTTTGGTCTTGGAACTAAAATGTCAAGTATTCTTTCTTCGACGATTTCTTCTACTTTAGCTTTATTTTTTTCAATATTTTTAATTTTAATTATTTTTATAGCTGCATCTGTTAAGTCTCGAATAATTGAATCTACTTCTTTTCCTACATATCCTACTTCTGTAAATTTAGTCGCTTCTACTTTGATAAATGGAGAATTAGCTAACTTTGCCAATCTTCTAGCAATTTCTGTTTTTCCAACTCCAGTAGGTCCGATCATTAAAATGTTTTTAGGTGTGATTTCTTGTCTTAGTTCATCACTTAATTGCATTCTGCGCCAACGATTTCTCAATGCAATAGATACAGCTTTTTTGGCTTTTTCTTGACCTATAATAAATTTGTCAAGTTCAGAAACAATTTGAAGAGGAGTCATTTCAGGCATATACAGTCCTTATTTTTCTGAAACTAATTCTTTTATAGTAAAAATGTGATTTGTATATATGCAAATATTTGCAGCAATTTTTAGTGACTTTTCTACAATTTTTTTAGCATTAAGATTAGTATTTTCTATTAATGCACGAGCAGCTGATTGAGCATAAGATCCTCCCGATCCGATGGCAATTAAATCATCTTCAGGTTGTATTACATCTCCATTTCCAGTAATAATTAATGAACTACTTTTATCAGCAACCGCTAATAATGCTTCTAATTTTCTAAGCATTTTATCAGATCTCCAGTCTCTTGCTAATTCAATAGCTGATCGCTGCAATTGACCTTGATACATAGATAATTTTTTTTCGAACATATCAAATAGCGTAAAAGCATCTGCGGTACCTCCTGCGAAACCAGCAATTACTTTTTCATGATATAGAGTTCTAATTTTTTTGACATTACTTTTCATAATAGTATTGCCTAAAGTTGCCTGCCCATCACCTCCGATTACTACCTTATTTTTTAATCTTACACTTAATATTGTGGTCACAAGAAAGCCTCTTAAAAGTAACGTTTTTATTTGAAAATAAATAAATATATTTTAAAAGCATTGATTTTATAAGTTCTCTAATTTTTTAATATATTTCCATCTTTCTTTTGGTTTAGCAGGTAGTATGTTTTCATCTTCTTTTTTTTGAATGAACGCTTGTTTATGTGTTTCATTTTTTTTCTTTGAAAATATATTAAATAAAGTTAAAAAAATAATTATGATTAATAAGATAGTAAACAAATTATATTTATTAAATTTAATTTTTTTTTTTTTTAAAATACATTGAACTAATTTTATTTTGATTTTGATACATTTTTATTTTTTTCTGAAAAATTGATAATTAATGTAATAATAATTGTATAATAGAATAAAACATTTTTAATGATTTAAGGAAAATTTCTTATGAAAAAAAAAATACATCCTTATTATTCTCAAATAAAAGCTATTTGTTCATGTGGTAATACAATTGAATTTTTTTCAACTATTAATCACAATCTAAATTTAGATATATGCTCTAAATGTCACCCATTTTATACTGGAAAACAAAGAATCATCGATACTGGAGGACGTGTTGAAAGATTTAAAAAGCGTTTTAAAATGACTAAATCAGAAACATCATAACATGATCATTTTTTATTTTTAATTTAAAAAAATTTTTAATTTTAAGCATCTTAAATGGTATTTTGATGCTTAAAAACATTAAATTGAAAAAATTTTAATCAATATTTTTAAAATTCGATATATATTTATTTTGGAAATAATTTTTTAATGAAATATAAATAGCATTAGCAACTTTTTTTTGATAGGAAATAGTTTTTAATTTTCTTTCTTCTTCGAAATTTGTAATGAATCCAGTTTCAATTAAAATAGATGGTGTGTTAATAGAGCTTAATATCCCTAGACTAGCATAGTTTGGTTGTATTTTTTTAACTTTAACGATTTTTTTAAATTCTTGAAATATATATTTTGATAAATCAGTTCCTATAGATTGAAAACAATGACATTGTAAATCAAGAATAGTTTTTTTTAAATATATATCGTTTTGATTGCTCTTAAAGGTATTTTCAATATTTTTGGAAAAATAAATGTTTTCTTCTTTATTATTTATAAAGCTGTTAATTTCACGATGTATTCGGTTGTTTGAGACAATCCAAATCGATGTTCCTGATACGTATGATTGTTGTGCAGAATCTACATGAATAGATAGTAATAAACTTACTTCTCGATTTTTTAAAAAATTTTTTCGTTTTTTTAAAGACAAATAAGAGTCGTTATTACGAGTTAAAACCGCTTGAAAAAATTTATTGCTGTCCAATAACTCTTTGAGCTTGATAGCAATTTTTAAGGTGATTTCTTTTTCTTTAAGGCCTTTATGCCCAATTGATCCTGGATCTTGCCCACCATGTCCTGGGTCTATTAATATGACAATTTTTTTTTGTTTATTGACGTTTTTTTTTTTTTGATAATGATTTATTTCTTTTGCAAATATTATTTGATTAATATTTTTTTTTTCAATATTTTTTTTGAATTTTATTTGAGAAATAATTAATAAAAAAGCTAAAATTATCCATTTGAAAGAACAATAAAAAATCATAAACTTTCCTTAATTCTTTAGCTATTTATTATTTTTACTTTTTGTATGTTTTTTAGCGGGAAACGAGATTTGAACTCGCGACCCCAACCTTGGCAAGGTTGTGCTCTACCAACTGAGCTATTCCCGCAGAGTAAAATAATTATTTAATATTCTGTATATTTTATATAGATAAAAATTATTAATCAAGCTTTACTTTTAAAAAATTAATTTATATGTTTTTTATTTAACTACTTAGTTTAAGCGTTAAAACAAATATTTTTATAAAAACGTAACTCTAAAACTGATTCTTTTATATCATCTAATGCATTGTGATGTTTTTTCTTTTTAAACTTTTTTATTTTAGGGTACCACCGAGATACTAATTCCTTAACAGTGCTAACGTCTATAGAGCGATAATGAAAATATTTTTCTAATTTTGGCATGTGCTGATTTAAAAATATTCGATCTTGATAAATACTGTTTCCACACATCGGAGATGATTTTGAAGAAACCCATTTCTCTAAAAAAGATATAGTTTTGAGTTCTGCTTGAGATTCATTATAAGTGCTTTTTTTTACTTTTTCAACTAAACCAGTGTTGATATGATTTTGTTTATTCCATTCATTCATAAGTGACATATATTTTTCTTTTTGATTAATAGCAATAACTGGTCCTTGTGCAAGGATATTAAGTTGTATGTCTGTAATCAGAGTTGCTATTTCAATAATGCGATGGATTTTAGAATTTAAACCTGTCATTTCTAAATCAATCCAAATCAAATTTTTATTATTTAATTTCATAATTTTTTTATTTGATGTGTTTAATATATTATATTATATAATATTTTTAATGTGAAAATATGAATTTTTTTAAAATCTAATATTTTTGTTTTTAATAGATATTAAAAATTAAAAATATTATTTATAATTATTTTAATATAAAATTATCAAGAGGTTAAAGTTTAATGAAATATATTAATCCGATTCAAACTAGATCTTGGAAAATTTTAAAAAATCATTTTCATATAATGAAAAATGTAAATTTGAAAGATCTTTTTCTATCAGATAATAATCGATTTAAAAAATTTTCTATTTTTTTTGAAAACGAAATGTTAGTTGATTTTTCAAAGAATTTTATTACTCAAAATACTTTAAAATATCTATTAAATTTAGCAAAAGAAATGGATATTAAAAAAGCAATTCAATTGATGTTTTCCGGAAAAAAAATCAATGAAACAGAAAATCGTCCTGTATTACATGTTGCTTTGCGAAACAGACGTAATTCACCGATTTTTGTAGATAACACGAATGTTATGCTTGAAATAAATCACGTATTGAAAAAAATGAAAGATTTTTCAGAACAAGTTATTACTGGAGAATGGAAAGGATATACTGGAAAATCTATTTCAGATGTTGTCAACATAGGAATTGGAGGTTCCGATTTGGGTCCTTATATGGTTACAGAAGCCTTACGTCCATATAAAAATCATTTAAAGATACATTATGTTTCAAATATAGATGGTACTCATTTATTTGAAGTTTTAAAAAAAATTAATCCTGAAACTACAATTTTTTTGATAGCTTCTAAAACATTTACTACAGACGAAACAATCACCAATGCAAATAGTGTAAAAATATGGTTTTTAAAAAACATAAAAAAAAAATCTGCTTTAGATAAGCATTTTTTTGCATTGTCAGCTAATATACAAAATGCATTAGATTTTGGTATTAATATTGAAAATATTTTTCAGTTTTGGGATTGGGTTGGCGGTCGTTTTTCATTATGGTCTTCTGCAGGATTATCTATTATTTTATCTATTGGATTTAGTAATTTTGAAAAGTTTTTAAATGGTGCTTATGCTATGGATAATCACTTTTATAATGCAGAATATGAAAAAAACATACCAATAATATTAGCGCTGATTAGTATTTGGTATACAAATTTTTTTAATACTCAAACAGAAGCGATATTTTCATATGACCAATACATGCATCGATTTGCGGCTTATTTTCAGCAGGTTAATATGGAATCTAATGGTAAATCAGTTGATAAAAACGGTAAAAAAATATCTTATCAGACAGGTCCTATTATTTGGGGGGAGCCAGGAACTAATGGACAACATGCTTTTTTTCAATTAATACATCAAGGTACTAAATTAATTCCAAGTGATTTTATTGCTCCTGTTATTTCACATACTCATCTAAAAGAACATCATATTAAATTAATATCTAATTTTCTTGCTCAAACTAAAGCACTAGCTTTTGGAAATTCGGAAATATCTTTTTTGCAAGATTCATATTTTTTTAAAGAGAATAAAAAAGATTTAAATAAAACAGACAAAAAATCTTTATTCAAGCAATGCGTAGGAAATCAACCAACAAATTCTATTTTAATACGCAAAATTACACCTTATAATTTAGGTTTTTTAATTGCTCTATATGAACATAAAATTTTTGTTCAAGGTCATTTGTTAAATATTTTTAGTTTCGATCAATGGGGTGTGGAATTAGGAAAAAATTTAGCTAAAAATATTTATAAAAATTTTTCTACTATAGAAAACAGTAAATGTTTCGATTCTTCTACGAAAGGTTTAATAAATTTTTATAAATTTTTTTATAAATAGAATATTTTTAGTATTTAAAAGAATTGAAGGTTTTGACTAAATAATAGTGCATTATTTGATTTTTATTATTATTTAACACTAATGTGTTTTCTAGATTACGAGCAATAAATATGTTTCAATTAATTAAATTTAAAATTCAAAGTTTTGGTCAATTTTTGAGTAATATCATGATGCCTAATATAAGCGTTTTTATTATATGGGGTATTATGAATGTTTTTTTTATGCCGTTAGGTTGGTGCCCAAATAAAATTTTGGCAGAATTAATTTCACCTATGATATTTTATTTATTACCTATTCTTATTGGATATACAGGAGGCCGATTAATCGGCGGAGAGAGAGGAGGTATAGTTGGAAGTGTTGCGATTATTGGTATGATTATTAGTACAAAAATACCTATGTTACTAGGTGGAATGGTTTCAGGGATATTCAGTGGATGGATTGTTAAACATTTTGATATTTTAATAAAAGATAAAATAAAAAATGGATTTGAAATGTTAGTTAACAATTTTTCTATTGCAGTAATTGGAATACTTTTAACAATTGTTTCATTTTTTTTTATTGGACCTTGTATAGAATATATGTCGAATTCTATAGGTTATTTGTTAAAAACTATCATACGTTACCATTTATTGCCTCTTGTAGCTATTATAATTGAACCCGCTAAAATATTTTTTTTAAATAATGCAATTAATCATGGAGTTTTTTCTCCATTGGGTTTTCAAGATATACTCGAAAACAAAAATTCTATATTTTTTTTAATAGAAACTAATCCTGGACCAGGATTAGGAGTGTTACTAGCATGCTTTTTTCTTGGAAAAGGAAAGTTTTATAAATCAGCTGGAGGAGCCTCTATCATTCACTTTTTCGGAGGTGTTCATGAAGTTTATTTTCCTTATGTTTTGACTAATCCAAAATTTTTACTATCTCTTATTTTAGGAAGTATGACGAATATTTTTATACTTGTTTTTTTTCATGGCGGATTAATTGGAGCTGTTTCACCAGGATCTATTTTATCGATTTTAGCAATGACAAAAAAAAATTTTTATTCTATTAATATGTTTTCTGTTTTTTCTTCTTTTGTTGTTTCTTTTTTAACTTCTATTGTATTATTGAAATTTATTGATAATAAAAAGAAAAAATTTGTTCATTTATCTAATCAAACAGTTAATGAAAAAGTATTAAGTAATCGAAGTGATAAATCAGATTGTTTTTTTCAAAATATTAAGACTATTGTAGTGGCTTGTGATGCTGGTATGGGATCTAGCGCAATAGGTGCAAGTATACTTCGAAAAAAAATAACAGAAAAAAATTTAATGCACATATCTATATCTAATACATCTGTTCATTGTATACCGAATAATGCTGATATGGTTATTACACATAAAAATTTAACTTCTCGCGCTAAAAAATATGCTCCTAATGCTAAACATATATCTTTAATTAATTTTCTTGACAATGTTTTTTATGATTCTTTAATACATCAATTGATTAAGAATAAAAATTTTCATCATCAAATAGATATAAATAAAATAAATATTTTGAATAAACAAGATCAGCCTCAAAAATTATTTCAATTAAATGAGAAAAATATTTTTCTTAATCAATTTGCTTCCAATAAAGAACAAGCGATTAAAATAGTTGGCAAGCATTTAGTAGACCAAGGTTACGTAAAAAATGATTATATTAACTCAATGTTAAAACGAGAACAAATGACATCAACTTGGTTAGGCGAACATGTTGCCTTGCCCCATGGGACTGTAGAAGCGAAAGACACTATTTTAAAAACTGGAATAGTTTTTTGCCAATTTCCAGATGGCGTACGTTTTGGAGAGAATTTTGATGATATAGCTTATCTTGTAATTGGAGTCGCAGCTAAAAATAATGAACATATTATGGTAGTGAGTCAAATTACAAATGCATTAGATGACCGAAATATTATTATGAAATTATCTAAAACAAAAAATATTCAAGATGTTTTATCGTATTTAAATATTTAAAAATCAATTAGGATTTTGTATGAACGTTTTACATATTGGAGCTGGTAACATTGGTCGGGGATTTATTGGTAAATCAATATTTCAGTCTGGTTTTCATCTTACATTTACTGATATTAATCAGAATATAATAGACGCACTAAATCATTATAAAAAATATACAGTTAAATTAGTTGGATATAATTACGAAGAAATAATTAGCATTAATAATTTTCATGCAATTCATTTAAAACATCCTAATTTATTGAATATTATATCTGATGCGAATTTAATTACAACTGCTGTTGGAGCATCTTCTCTCGATAATATTGCAATTATTTTAGCTCAAGGAATTCTTCTAAAAATTAAGTTAAAATCTAAAATTCCATTAAACATTATTGCTTGCGAAAATAAAACTCAAGCGAGCTCTCATTTAAAATCGATTATTTTTAAAAAAATTTCTATCAAATATCATACATATTTAAATAAATACGTCGGCTTTGTTGACTGCAGTATTGATACGATTATACCATCAACATTTTCTTTTGAAAAAAATATCTTATCTTTAATCGCTGAAGATTTTCAAGAATGGATTGTTTGTAAAAAGCAATTTAAAGGCATTATACCTAAAATTATTAACATGACAGTTAGTGATGATTTACAATCTTTTATAGATAGAAAAATATTAACATTGAATACAGGACATGTTATAACAGCATATTTAGGTTGGATGAGAAAATATAAAACTATATACGAAAGCATTCAAGATAATGATATACAAAAAATTGTAAAAGGCGCAATGAAAGAAAGTGGGTTAGCGTTAATTAAAAAATATAGCTTCAATAGAAACAGTCATTTTTCTTATATTGATAAAATTTTAATTCGTTTCCAAAATCCTTTTTTATTAGATAAAATTGAACGTATTGCTAGAAATCCGTTACAAAAATTACGACAAGATGAACGTTTAATAAAACCTTTTTTATTAGCAAAACAATACAATTTTTTATATGATAATCTAATCAAAGGTATTGTATCGGCTTTATATTATAGAAATAAAAATGATGTAGAATCAATTCAAATTAGTAATTTAATAAGAAATTATGGAATAAAAAAAACATTAAGTCAAATTTCTAATTTAAAAGTAGATAGCCCAGAAATGAATTTGATTGCTGCTGAATATGTTGTAATGCATGATTTCTTTTTGAAAAGAGTTATATAATGCAATTTTATCATTTTGATTATTTTGTGATCAAATAAAAAAGTTATCTTATTTGTTTCTTATTAAAAAAATTCGAAAAAGATTTTCTTATTTACATTTTTCAATACTAGTATTTCGTGATTGAATATCAAAATTTTTGACGACCAAGTGTTTTTTAATGTAAGTGCAATTTCTCTTTTAAAAATATTACATAGAAGATACTTAATAAAGAATTACATGCAAAGATTGCTACAATTTATGCTTTATTTTATACAAATTAAATTTATAATAAAATATTTAATTTGTAATATATCGTTGTTTTTGAATATTTTTAAAATCAACCAGTTTTGTGATATTAATCCAATACAATTTAATAAATGCATTAATTTAGTTTTAATTTAAATATTTTATTTTACAAATTAATTATAATGCCTAAAAAAATCAAAAATTATATTGACAAGTTAATCTTTTAAAACCATTTTTAATAAATCAATATAATTTTTAAATTGAGATTTTTAATTTTTTAATGATTTTTTTTAAATTTAAAAATTTTTTATAGTTTTAAAATTAGGTTTTTTTCATGTAAATTAAATGTTATTCATTTTTTTAAATTAATTAGATATTAAAAAAATTTTCAAATCAACTCAATAATAAGAGTAAATAAATTTTATATAAATTTTTATTTAAACAAATAAAATTTTTTATAAATATAAAACCTATTTTATAATTATTAGATAGAATAAATATTGATAAAATATTATGTGTATTAGAAATATAAAAATTTTGACACCAAAAAAACCAATTATTTTGTTTTTAATGGGTTTGACTGGATGTGGAAAAAGTAAAATTGCTATATATCTTAGAAAATATTTGCCAATAGAAATAATTAGTGTAGATTCTGCTTTAATTTATCGTGATATGGATATTGGAACAGATAAACCAAATCATTTAGACTTACAGATGCATCCACATCGTTTGTTAAACATTAAAGATCCTGCTGAAGTTTATTCAGTTGCTGAATTTAGAAAAGATGCTTATCAGGAGATTGAAAATATTTTAGGATTAGGAAGAATACCGTTGCTTGTTGGTGGAACAATGCTCTATTATCATGTATTACTATATGGTTTATCTAACCTTCCTCCTGCTAATTTTGAAATTCGCAAATATTTATTGAATAAAGTAAAATATAATCAATATTTCTTGTATGAACAGTTAAATATAATAGATCCTATATCTGCCAATAATATTCATAAAAATGATTATCAAAGATTGTTAAGAGCATTAGAGATATTTTATATTTCTGGAAAAACACTAACATCTTTGAAAAATAACAGATTAAACAAATTACCATATAATATAATTCAATTTTCGATCTTACCTAAAAGTAAAGAATGGTTGTATAAAAAAATTGAGATCCGTGTAAAAAAAATGTTTGTTTTGGGTTTTCAAAAAGAAGTAGAAAGCTTATTTTTTAGAGGTGATTTAAATAAAGAGTTACCATCTATACGATGTATAGGATATAGGCAAATGTGGGAATATCTTGAACATAAAACTAATTATGAAGAAATGTTTTCAAAAATTGTTTTTTCAACCAGAAAATTAGCTAAAAATCAATTAACTTGGCTAAAAAAATGGAAAAATATTTATTTTTTGATTAGTTCTCAACCAGATATTATTTTGAAACAAATGTTAAAAATTTTTAAAAAATATAAGCTAGATATCTAATTTTAAAATGTAAAATTTTGTTTTCTACTTTATTAAAGCATTTTATATTAATTAATTCTTAAAAAATTGTAAAAAAATACAGTTTTCATATCTTAAAATATAAGATATATTATTTTTAATTTTTTCAAAGTATATGATATGGTATTAAAACTAATAAATGAGGCATAAAATGGCCTGGAATAAAAAAAATAATTATCAACTTAAACTAGATCCATGGGGAAAAAAAAATAATTCAGAAAGAGATTGTTCTGAAAAAAAAGATCAAAAGAAAATTCATGAAAAAAAAATTTCAATCAATTTTAAAAAATTTTTATGTAATTTTAATAATATAATTCATCATACAAACAATTCTAAAAATTTATTAAAAAAGAAAATTCATCCTGTTTTAATATTGATCCTTATAGCTTTTTTTGTCTGGTTTGCTAGTGGATTTTATACTATTAAAGAAGCTGAACGTGGAGTAGTGACTCATTTTGGGAAATTTAGTCATTTAGTTGAACCAGGGTTAAATTGGAGACCAGTTTTTATTAATAATGTACAAACAGTAAATGTCGAAACAGTCCGTGAATTAGCTACGTCAGGTACAATGTTAACTTCAGATGAAAATGTAGTACGTGTCGAAATGAACGTGCAATATAAAATTACTAACCCTTCGAATTATCTTTTTTCTGTTGCATACCCAGATGATAGTTTAAGACAGGCAACTGATAGTGCTTTACGTGGCGTTGTCGGACGTTCTACTATGGACCGTATTTTAACTGAAGGACGAACTTTAGTCAGGTATGATACACAAAAAGAAATTGAAGAAACTATTCAACCGTATCACATGGGATTAACTGTATTAGATGTTAATTTTCAAACAGCAAGGCCTCCTGAAGAAGTAAAATCTGCTTTTGATGATGCAATTGCAGCTCGTGAAAATCGAGAACAATATGTGCGTGAAGCTGAATCGTATGCAAACGAAGTTCAACCGAAAGCTCATGGAAAAGCTCAGCGTATTTTAGAAGAAGCGAAAGCATATTCTTCACGTATAATTTTAGAAGCTCAGGGTGAAATTATTCGATTTTTAAAAATTTTACCAGAGTATAAAAAAGCTAAAGAAATTACTCTTAAAAGGATTTATATAGAATCTATGGAAAAAATATTAGGTCATACTAAAAAAATTTTCATTGATAAAAGTAGTGATGCAACATTGTTTCTGTCTTTAAACAATTTTATCAATAATAAACAAGATAATAATAAACCATTTTTAAATACTACTAAACCCATAAAAAATAAATATAATTTTTCAAAAAAAGACCAAGATATTAATGATTTGTCTTTATTATCTTCTAGTAATTTTTTAAAACAACCACGTGCTAGTTCAATACTAAACGATATCAAAAATACAGAGAGAGAATGATTGTATGAATAAATTACTAATTTGTTTATCAAGCGTTTTTCTTCTTTTATTTTCTTCTGCATTGTTTATTGTTAAGGAAGGGGAACGTGGCATCGTATTACAATTTGGAAAAGTTTTAAAAAATAATAATCAAAAAGCATTAGTGTACAATCCTGGGTTGCATTTTAAAATTCCATTTTTAGAAACTGTTAAAATGTTAGATGCTCGTATTCATACTATGGATAATCAAGCAGATCGTTTTGTCACAAAAGAAAAAAAAGATCTTATTGTAGATTCGTATATAAAATGGCGTATTAACGATTTTAGTCGTTATTACTTGGCTACTGGAAACGGAGATACTTTTCAAGCTGAAGTGTTACTTAAAAGAAAGTTTAGCGATCGATTACGCTCTGAAATAGGATGTTTAAATGTAAAAGAAATTGTCACTGATTCTAGAGGAAAACTAACATTAGATGTATTAAAATCTCTAAATAAGGGGACAGTTAATCCAAAAAATATATCTGAAATAAATATTAATAGTATGAATGCTTTAGGAATTGAAGTTGTTGATGTTCGTATCAAGCAAATTAATTTGCCTGCTGAAGTATCTGAAGCTATATATAACAGAATGCGAGCAGAGCGAGAAGCTGTTGCTAGAAGTCAACGTTCACAAGGGCAGGAAAAAGCAGAAAAGTTACGAGCAACCGCCGATTATAAAGTATCTATGATATTATCGGAAGCAAGAAAAAATGCTTTAATATTAAAAGGCGAAGGAGAAGCTAAAGTAGCAAAATTATTTTCAGATAATTTTCAACAAGATTCATCTTTTTATTTATTTATTCGTAGTCTGCATGCTTATGAAAACAGTTTTAAAAATAAAAACAACATAATTTTAATTAGTTCTGATAATAAATTTTTTCAATATATGAATCAAATTATTTCTAATTAAAAATATTTCAAAATAGGTATTTTAAATAAATGAAAAAAAATATTGTAATATTAGGGACTCAATGGGGTGATGAAGGGAAAGGAAAAATAGTTGATTATTTATCTAGAAATAGTGATTATGTAGTTAGATATCATGGAGGACATAATGCTGGTCATACTTTAGTAGTGAATCAAAAAAAAATTGTTCTTCATTTAGTGCCATCAGGTGTATTACATGCTAATGTTATTGGAATAATTTCCAATGGAGTTGTAATCTCTCTTTCTAACTTAGTTGAAGAAATAAAGATGTTAGAAGAAAATCGTTTTTTTGTTAAAAAACGTCTGTTTATTTCTAATTCTGCTTCTTTAATTTTACCATTTCATATAGCTATAGATATAGCACGTGAAAAAAAATTAGGATCTAATTCAATCGGTACTACAGGGCGAGGGATTGGACCTGCATATGAAGATAAAATTGCTCGTCGTTCTATACGCGTAGGTGATTTAAGAAATGAAAAAACTTTATCTATAAAATTAGAAAAAATAGTTGACTACTATAATAATCAATTAGTTTCTATTTATCAGTCTCAACCATTTGATTATAAGATTATTTTACAAGATTTGTTAAAATCCAAAAATGTTATTAATGATATGATTAAAGATACTACAATGATATTAAACAGTGCTATTAAAAATAAAAAAATTATTATTTTTGAAGGCGCGCAAGGTAGTCTATTAGATATTGATCACGGCACCTATCCTTATGTTACTTCATCTAACAGTACTATAGGCGGAGTGATTACTGGAACAGGTATAGGTCCAAAAAATTTAGATTATATTTTAGGAGTAACCAAGTGTTATTCTACACGAGTAGGTAATGGTCCTTTTCCTACTGAACTTCATGATGATATAGATATGTATCTTTCAAAAAAAGGAAATGAATTTGGATCTACTACTGGTCGGAAAAGACGTACCGGTTGGTTAGACGCTGTAGCCTTACGTCATTCTGTAAAAATCAACTCTTTATCTGCGTTATGCATAACAAAATTAGATGTGTTCGATAATTTAAAAGAAGTTAAAATTTGTATAGCGTATCAAGATATTAAAACGTCGGAAATATATACTAGTGCATCTTTTGATGAACTAGAAAATATGAAACCAATATATAAAAAGTATCCGGGTTGGATGAAAAAAACTTTAGGCATAAAAAAGATAGAAAACTTACCTATTGCTGCTAAAAATTATATAAAATCTATTGAAAAAATCGCTGGAATTCCAATTGACATAATTTCTACTGGGCCAGATCGAAATGATACTATTATAATAAAACATCCTTTTTTATAACTGTGTATTTAAAAATAAATTTGAAATAAAATGTTTGATAGATATTGCATTTAAATAATGTTATTGGAGAAGTAAATATGGTAGTAGATACCTACCAAAAAAATAATTATAAAAAATATATTAACACTATTCCTAGTCGAGAGCGTATTTTATCTTTTTTAAAAAATTGCAAAAATGTAATTAAGCGAAAAAAAATAGAAAAAAAATTTAGTATTAATAATAAAGACGATAAAAAAGCACTTCGTCGCAGATTAAAAGCTATGGAACAAGATAAACAAATCATATATGCATACGATCATTATTATGTTGTGCTAGAAAATATTAATATGGTCATAGGAAAAGTAATTGGTCATAGAGATGGTTATGGTTTTCTTAGAAGCGAAATGTGCAAAGAAGATCTTTTTTTATCCATCGAACAAATGAAACTATGTATTCATGGTGATATTATTTTAGCTCGTATTATACAACCTGAAAAGAAAAAAAGAAATACGGCAAAAGTATTAAAAATATTAAAACCAAACAATGTTTTAATTGTGGGACGTTATCACATTGAAAAAAAAATACAGTTTGTTATTCCAGAGGATAACCGATTCAACTTTAAAATATTTATTGTTTCATCGATTTCAACAAAACATCTTTCTATAGGATCTATTGTTGTAGTTAAATTAAATAAAAATTTTTTAAATAAAAAAAATAAAGTTCAAGGAACAATAGTAGAAATTCTTAGCAATAAAAAGATGGGAACTGCTCTTGCTACAGATATTGCAATACGAACTTATTCCATTCCTTATCTATGGTCTGATAAAGTTAAAGATCAATTGCATCATATAAATAATACAATTGATCAAAAAGAATTAAAACGTCGTGTAGATTTAAGAAATCTCCCTTTTTTTACTATTGATGAAGAAGATGCTCGTGACTTTGATGACGCTATTTTTTGCAAAAAAAAAAATAGTAAAGAAGGAGGATGGAATTTATGGGTAGCTATTTCAGATGTTAGTTACTATATAAAACCTGGGACTGCTATAGATCAAGAAGCGTTAAAAAGGGGGAATTCTGTATATTTTCCTTCATTAGTAGTGCCTATGTTACCAGAAAAAATATCTACAGATTTATGTTCTTTAAATCCGAATGTAGAACGACTATGTTTAATATGTGAAATGAGCTTATCAAATACAGGACAATTAATTACATATAAATATTATGAAGCAGTTATATGTTCACAAGGTCGTTTTACATATGATGAAATATTTAAAATTTGGAATGATGATGTTCAACTTTGTTTAAAATATAATCAATCATTAAAACAGATTAAAAATTTATTATTGTTACAAAAAATATTAAAAAAAAATAATGTGTCTGAACAAGGTGTTTATTTTGAAAATATTGAAACTAAATTTACTTTAGATTCTAATTTGAAAATTAAAAAAATTTATCAACATGTCAGAAATGATGCTCATAAATTTATTGAATCATGTATGATTTTAGCAAATATATCTTCAGCTAAATTTATTCAAAAATATCAATATCCAATTCTATTTCGAAACCATGATTATCCCACTAAAGATAGTGTTATAAATTTGCGACGCATTTTAAATAGATTAGGACTATCTTTAACTGGTGGTGAAATACCGAAATCTAATCATTATTCAGATTTGTTAAAAAAAATTAAAAATCGATCAGATTATGAAATGATTCAAACTATATTATTAAGATCCATGAAACAAGCTGTTTATTCTCCAGATAATCGTGGGCATTTTGGTTTATCTTTATCTAGTTATGTGCATTTTACTTCGCCTATTAGAAGATATCCTGATATTCTTTTACATAGAGCAATTAAATATGCATTATTTAAATTACATAAAAATAAAAAAAATAAGTTTTTCAATATGCGTAATAAAAATAATATAAAAAAAATTGGATTACATTGCTCGATGTCTGAAAGACGTGCAGATGAAGCGACTAGAGATGTTATGGATTGGTTAAAATGTGATTTTATGCAAAAAAAAATTGGCGATATTTTTACTGGTGTTGTTTCAAGTGTGACTGCTTTTGGTTTTTTTGTGCGTTTAAATGAATATTTTATTGACGGATTAGTACGTGTAGAATATTTAAATGATGATTATTATTATTTTGACTCTATTTCGTTAAAATTTATTGGAAAAACAACTAAGAATACTTTTTGTCTTGGTGATATTTTAAAAGTTAAAGTTATTTCTGTAAACTTATATCAAAAAAAAATAGAATTATCTTTGTGCACATAATATAGTTTATTTTTAACCATCTTATTTTTTTGGTTACAACAATGAAATTTAATTGATTTTATTATCAAATTAAAATATTATAGATTTAAAATGTTTTTTTACATAATAGTTCCTTATTTCCTTAAAAAAATTTATTTTTATTTAAAATATAGGAAAATAAAAAACCCAAAAGGAGCAGATTTGTGCGTCATTACGAAATAATTTTTATGGTTCATCCTGATTATAGTGATAAAATTACTACAATAATTGAAAAATATAAAAAAATGATTCTTGATAATTTAGGCATTATACATCGTTTAGAAGATTGGGGAAGAAGACAATTATCTTATTCTATTAATAAATTACATAAAGCGCATTATGTTCTTATAAATGTAGAAGTGAATCCTAAATTTATTAATTTGCTTGCAACAGATTTTCGTTATAATACTGCAATTATTAGAAATATGATTATGTCAGTGAAAAAATCAATTAATGAAGTGTCTCCTATAATGAAATCAAAAGAAGATAAAAAAGAAAAAAAATAATTTTTTTTAAAAACGATTTGTTTATGCTATTTTTATATAATTTTTACTAAAATGTAAAAAATTTAAAAATCATTTTATTTTTTATTTGAAAAGGTATTTTATTTTGGCACGTTACTTTCGTCGAAGAAAATTTTGCCGCTTTACTGCGGAAAATATTCAAGAAATAGATTATAAAGATATTTCTATTTTAAAAAACTATATTACAGAAAATGGTAAAATTGTTCCGAGCCGAATTACTGGAACTCGAGCTAAATATCAACGTCAGTTATCTAGAGCTATTAAAAAAGCAAGATATCTTGCTTTACTTCCATATACTGATCAACATCATTAATACTAAATGAATTATATTATATTTTAAAACTTAAAAGAGAATAAATAATGGAAGTAATTCTTTTGTTCAAAGTAAACAAATTAGGTGAATCCGGTAAAATTATAAAAGTTAAATCAGGTTATGCTAGAAATTATTTAATTCCTAAAGGAAAAGCTATTTTAGCTGATAAAAAAAATATTGAATCTTTTAAAGCTCAGCAAGTTAAATTAAAAGAAGAAAATATTAGCAAATTAATTATTGCGAAATCTCGAGCCGAAAAAGTAAAACAAATTAAATCTATAACAATTTTTTCAAAAGTTGGAAAAGAAAACAAAATATTTGGTTCTATCGGTATAAGAGATATTATTAAAGAAATGTCTCAAATCGGAATAAAAATTAATAAAAAAGAAATCAAACTTCCTCGCGGAGTATTACGTTATATAGGAGAGCATCAAGTAGTGTTTCAACCACATATCGAAATATGTGAACATTTTATAGTAAATATTGTCGAAAAAAAATAATTTGTTCTTAAAATGGTGTGAAATGATTAATAAAATTTGCAATCTAGCTCGCGAGGCCGGAGCTGCTATTATGGACATTTATCATTCTAATAAACTATTAGATATTTCTTATAAATTAGATGAAAGCCCAGTAACTAATGCAGATACAGTTTCAAATAAAATTATTAAAGACGGGCTTTTTTCCATTTCTCCTAATATTTTAGTATTATCTGAAGAAGATTTAAATAATGTTACATATGATAAATTTTGGAATACTTATTGGTTAGTTGATCCATTAGATGGAACTAAAGAATTTTTAAATAAAAACGGTGAATTTACAGTAAATATTAGTTTAATTGAACATGGTATACCTATATTAGGAGTTGTTTACGCCCCTTACTTCAATATTTTATATTTTGCTTTTGCGAAACAAGCTTGGAAAATAAATGCATTAGGATATAAAAAAAAAATTTCTGTAGTTCAATCTAATATCCCGATATATGTTGTTAGTCGATCACATTCAAATACAAAATTATACAATTTTATAAAAAAAGAAAAAAAGAAATATATAATTAAAAACTTAGGTTCGTCTTTAAAATTTTGTTATGTAGCAGAAGGAAAAGCGCAATTTTACCCGAGATTTGGAAAAACATATATCTGGGATACTGCAGCGGGACATGCCATTGTTCAAGCTGCTGGAGGGAGTGTAGTTTCATATCAAACAAAAAAAAGTTTAAACTATTCCTTAGTTTCTAAAAGATCTCTAATCAATCCAGATTTTCTAGTTTTATCATGATTTAATATAATAAATTAAAATATTATGAATACCAATAAAATTCAAATTAAATTCTTAAATTCTAGCAATGTAAATAGTAATATTTCTTTTCCAGAATATGCTACTCCTGGATCTTCTGCACTAGACCTTAAAGCATGTATAAATAAAAAAATAATCTTACCCGCCAAGGAAGTTATATTGATACCTACTGGAATTTCTATATATATTGAAAATCCTTATATTACTGCTTTAATTTTACCGCGTTCTGGATTAGGCCATAAGAATGGTATTGTTTTAGGTAATTTAGTAGGTTTAATTGATTCAGATTATCAAGGTGAATTAATGGTTTCCTTGTGGAATAGAGGTAAAAAAAATTTTTGTATCAGCCCTAATAATAGAATTGCGCAAATAGTATTTGTACCTATTATTCGACCTGAATTTCATGTAGTGAAAAGATTTAAAAAAACTATTCGTTTCCAGAGCGGATTTGGCCATTCTGGAGTATAAACAATTTTGTATCTAAAAATCACCATGTTCTGTATAGTATTTGACTAATTTAGAAGCATATTTTCTTAATTTTTTTTCTTCAGAAAGATACATAATTAAATCATCTATTGTTATAATAGAGTTGATTTGATAATTTTTATGTTTCTTTAAACAATTAATTTTTTTTAGATTATTTTTTCGTCTTTCTTTTCGATCAAGCAGAACGAATATTGAAGATATTTTAGAATTTTCTTTTTCAATTATTTTAATTGAATGATTGATTGACATACCTGAGGTGATTACATCGTCTAAAATAATAATTTTTTTATTTTTTATATCACTCCCAATTAACTGTCCTTGCTCGCCATATGTTTTTTTTTCTTTTCTATTAAAAGAATACGAAATGTTTAAGTTATGTTGATTTTTTAATGCGATAGAAGTAGAAACTACAATAGGAATGCCTTTATAAGAAGGTCCAAATAAAACATCAAATTTGATGTTTAAATCCATTATCGCACGTGCATAAAACAATCCAATTTTAGCCGTATCTTTACCTGTAGATAATAATCCAGAATTAAAAAAATAAGGGCTTTTTCGACCAGATTTCAGTATAAATGTTCCAAAATTTAAGACTTTTTTTTTAAAAGAAATTCAATAAATTCTTTTTTCCATTCCATCAAATTGAGTCCTAATTAATGATGAAAAATTTAAATAGTATTTTTAGATATATAAAACTTGTTAATTTTTTTGTTTTTATGGCCCTTGCTGGATTTGAACCAGCGACCAAGCGATTATGAGTCGCCTGCTCTAACCACTGAGCTAAAGGGCCGTAATAATTTTTATACCTTTTACTATAAATGAATTTTAAATAATAATCTATATTTCTTTTAAAAATTTTATAGTTAATTTTTAATTTTATATATATATTTGACAGATATATAAATTTTTGATATATATATTAATATTCCTCTGTAGTTCAGTTGGTAGAACGGCGGACTGTTAATCCGTATGTCACTGGTTCGAGCCCAGTCAGGGGAGCAAAAGTTCATTGAATATTTGAATAATATTAATATTAATCTATAATGCTTTTGAGTTCTTTTGATAAATGTCTTTTTTCTTTAGAAAGTTCTGCATTTTTTACAATATAATCATCAATTCTATCTTCGTAGTCATTTTTCATCATAAAAATTATTTTTTTAATTTCTTCATAACTCATTTCTGGTCTAATATAATCATTTAGATTGTCAAGTAATAATATTCTTGTTTCATGATTTCTAATTTTTTTTTCAATTTCAGATATTTCACGTTGTATTTTGTTTTTTCTTCTAAATTTATGTACAAATTCCAATACACTTTTAAATGTTTTTTTTGTGTTCATAGCGTTTAAAGCCTTTATAAAATTTTCTTTTAAGATTTAAAAGAATCTTTTTCAATTTAATTTGTTTAAATCATTAAGATTATATAATGGAAAAAAATAAAGTATTTTCTTCTCAAAAAAATCAGTTGACTTTTTTATTTTATGATTATGAAACTTTTGGAACGCATACGTCATTAGATAAACCAGCGCAATTTGCATCTATTAGAACCGATAAAAATTTAGAAATTATTGAAAAACCGAAATGTTTTTATTGTTTTCCATCAGATGATTATTTACCAGAACCGTATTCTATTTTAATTACTAAAATTACTCCACAGTATACACTTAAACATGGCGTGAATGAATATGAATTTGCTAAAAAAATATATAAAATTATAATGCGACCTAATAGTTGTATAGTAGGTTATAATAATATTTTTTTTGATGATGAAATTACAAGAAACATATTTTATCGCAATTTTTTAGATCCATATGAATGGAGTTGGAAACATAATAATTCACGTTGGGATTTATTAAATATCATGAGAGTGTGTTATCTTTTAAGGCCTGATGGAATTATATGGCCTAAAGATCATCTTGGAATACCTAATTTTAAATTATCTAACTTGACTCGAGAAAACAATATATTCCATGAAAATGCACATGATGCTGCTTCTGATGTTTATGCTACTATTAAATTAGCACGACTAATAAAAAAACAACAACCAAAATTATTTAATTTTTTTTTCAAATATCGAAAGAAGAATAAATTGTTTGAATTAATTAACTTAGAAAGTTTGGATCCTATACTTTATATTTCTAGTGTTTTCAGCTCTGCACGCAATAATATGAGTTTTATATTACCTTTATTTTGGGATGAAAACAATAATAATATATTAATTGCAATAGATTTATTTCAAGATGTAAAAAAATTAATTAATTTTTTAAAACATAACAATCATGAAGACATTCAGATCAAAAACTTATTTGATTTAGGAATAATATTAGTATATTTTAACCGTTGTCCTGTACTAGTTCCTATAAAATTGATTCGATTAGAAGATGCTCAAAGATTGCAGATAAAAAGTTTTTGTATTAATAAAAAAGTTAATATAATTAAATTGAATTATTTTATAATAAATAATATAAAAAAAATTTTTTCTCAAAAAAATACATTTCAAGAAAATTCAAATGTAGATTTGCAAATTTATCATAGTTTTTTTGGTTTACATGACAAAAAATTAATTAAACAAATTAGTAATACTAAACCGATAGATTTAAAAAATCTTATATTAGATTTTCGAGATATACGTTTGAAAGAACTATTTTTTCGATATAAAGCTCGTAATTTTTCATTTATATTAAATGCTGATGAAAAAAAAATTTGGTTAAATCATTGTTTAAAAGTTTTTAATCGATTTGATTTAAAACAATACATCAATAAGGTTGAAAACCTTTTAGAAGAATTTTCTTTTGATATAGAAAAAGTAGATTTATTAAATAAGTTATTAAAATATGTATACCAAAAATATAAGACTTTATTTTATCAAAAAATTAATTCAAATTAACTTTTGAAATATCGTTAAATTCATATTTTTCTAAAATATATAATAATTTATTTATATTTTTGCTGTATTTAGAATATAAAAAAATATTTTTTTTAATATTTTGATTATTTTTTGTATTTAAAAAATATTTTTTAACTATTTCAGTAGTATTAGTATAAGAATCTAAAAAGTTAATTGGTTTATGAAAAATTTTTTGAATTTCATTTTTTAAAAAAGAAAAATGAGTACATCCAAGATATATAGTATCAGGCTGCACTGCAAGTATTATCCAAGGATAAAAAATTTTTTTTAGTTCAAAATTAGAAACGGATATTTTTCTAATTTTGTTTTCAGCAATCCTCGCTAATTCATTTGTGGCTATGACCTTGATATTCATAGAATTAGTATATTTAGATATAAGATTTTTAGTGTATAAACTTTTTATTGTAGCTTTAGTTGCTATAATTCCAATGTTATTATTTTTTGTAATTTTAATCGCTTGATCTAATGAAGGAAGTACCCCTACAATAGGAATGTTAAATTTCTTTTTCAATATGTGTAGCGATATTGTACTTACAGTATTACAAGCAATAACAACTATTTGAATTGGATAAAGATTTTTAATTGTATTAATTATCTTAATACTTCTTTGTATAATAAAAGATTCTTTTTTTTCTCCATAAGGAAATCCTTTATTATCTAATAGATATATATAATTTTTTTTAGGCAGTTTCTTTTTAATATTTTCTAAGATAGAAATTCCACCTATACCAGAATCAAATATAAGCACTTTTTTAGTCGATTGGGATATACAATTAAATTAATATAAATTTGTATTGAAAATAAATATATTATTATTTTAAATAATGTTTTTAAACAAAAATGATTTCATATATTTTTCTATTTTTTTTCGATCTATCTCTTTTTTCATATTTAATTTTTCTTCATTAATAAATTTAGTTTGTTCTATCATCCATTGTTTCCAAGCTGCTTTAGATATTTTATTATATATTTTTTCTCCTAATTTTCCTGGATATGGTGGAAATTCATGACCTTCGGATTCTTTTTGTAAAAATATGCAAAAAATTTTACGATACATTGATTTTAATTATCCTTTTATTTAAAAACTATATTAATAATTTTAAAATTTTTTTTACTATTGTAGGTACTCCTATTTTTTGAGGTTTTTTTAAATCATACCAAATTCCTTGTTTGTTAATGTTAAAAAAATTATTTTGGAAAAATAATTTAATTAAAATGGGATTTGCTTGCATTGTAAAATGACTAAACTCATGATGAAAAGAGTTAATTTTTTTATACTTTTTAACATTTATATGATGTTCTTTCATCCATTGAATAGCTTGTTTTTTATTATTAAACATCGGGAAACAAAATAAATTATTCCAAATTCTTTTTATAGTATTTTTTTGCATCCAAATTTTATTTTCAAAATAAATTATAATAAACCAGTATTTTTTTGTTGATTTTATTTTTTTACTACTTTGAAAGGAATATTTTTTCCATTCTTTTTCTTTATAAGCAATGCATGTTAAATTTAATGGGCAAAAATCACATTTAGGAATTCGATGTGTACAAATTAATGCTCCTATATCTATTATTCCTTGATTAAAACCACCAGCATGATGAAGCGGAGTTATATTTTCTATTAGATTCCATAGTTTTTTACGAGTTTCAGAATTTTTCGAACATTTAGTAATGCCATAGTGTCGTATTAAAATTCTTTGTACATTACCATCTAAAATAGAATAAAAATAATTTAATGTAAAAGATAGAATAGCTCCAGCAGTAGATTTTCCTATACCTGGTAATTGAACTAAATCTACAATATTGTCTGGAAATTTTCCGTTAAACTTTTGTTTTATAATTTTAGCTGTTTTATAAATATTTTCTGCTCTTGTATAATATCCTAATCCACTCCATAAATGTAAAATATCGTTTAAATTAGCTTGATTTAAAATATTTAAATTTGGAAATTTTAATATAAATTTTTTAAAATATGGAATAACAGTTTTTACTTGAGTTTGTTGTAACATTATTTCAGATATCCAAACTTTATACAATGTTTTATCTTTTTGCCAAGGAAGATTTTTTCTTCCATGTATATGATACCAATTCAGTACTAATCTTGAAAAATTATGAAATATCATTTTAATAATTAATTATTTTTTAGTTAAAATATAGTTAGATGTATTTTTTTAAAAAAAAGAGTTAAAATATAAATATTTTAATTTATAACATTTATAAAACATTTTATAATTAAAAATTTAATAAAATATGAAAAATAACATTATCACTCCTCAATATAAAAATGGAATATTCTTAAGAAAGAATCAAAGCTTTGTATGTCGAAATCATCGAATCACTCAATCGCAGTTAAAATCAATTCAAAAATATTGGCCTTTATTTGGTATTGATTATCAATTAAACAATATAAATTTTGAATTAATTTTCAAAAATAATTATCCAGTAATTGTAGATATTGGTTTTGGATCAGGCGATTCGTTAATTCAAACAGCAATTAGTTCCTATGATAAAAATTTTTTAGGTATTGAAGTGTATTCACCTGGAATAGGTTCTTGTTTACGTCTTGCGTATATTTCTAATGTAAAAAATTTAAAAATTATTCGTTATGACGCAGTGGAAGTAATTGAAAATATGATTAAAAATCATACTGTATCAAAAATACAAATTTTTTTCCCTGATCCATGGCCTAAAAAAAGACACCATAAAAGAAGAATCATACAATATAATTTTTTAAAAAAAATTCTAAAAAAATTAATTTTTAATGGTATTTTACATATTAAAACTGATTCAGAAGAATATGCTGCTCATATATCAGATACGATACAAAAAATTCATCAATATTTAAATTTGTCTGATACTAATAATTATATTGAAAATTCTTTGACTTATATAGAAACAAAATTTGAAAAAAAAGCAAATATATTAGGAAATAAAATTTTTAATTTGATATTTCAGTCGAAATTTTAAATATTTTTTAATTCAGAAAAATTTTTAGTAATGAATTTAGAAATATTCTTCCTTTTTTTGTTGTTTCCCAAGAGTTTTTATTTTCTATAATATATTTATTGCGTAGTGCTTTTTTGATTTTATTTTTTATATTCGATATATTCAGATTAGTACGTTCTTGAAAATTTTTTTTATAAATAGGTTGATATAATCTAAAAGTATTCATGAAATATTCAAAAGGTTTATCTTTTTCTGGAATTAAAGTTTTAGTTGCTAAATATTTTCCATTCATAAAATCATTAATATTTTTATTTTTAATAGTTCGAATAATTTCTCCATTTATTTTAGTAATTTTTCCATGAGCACCACATCCTATACCAAGGTAATCCCCAAAGTTCCAATAATTAAGATTATGACGACATTTAAATCTTGATTTCATATATGAAGATATTTCATATTTTATATAACCAGATTTACGTAAAAATTTTTCTCCTTGATTAAACATTTTAAATATTATTTTTTCATCAGGCAAACATAGATTTTTTTTATAAAAAGAAGTGTTAGGTTCTATTGTCAATTGATACCATGATATATGTGTTGGATTGTATTTAACAGCGTATTTTAAGTCTGATAAAGCATTGTTTAATGATTGATCGGGTAATCCATACATAATATCTATATTAAAATTACTATTAATTTTTTTGATTTCTTTGATTGCTTCAATAGCTTCTTGCTTGCTATATGTACGTTCTATCTTTTTTAATAAATTTGAATGAAATGTTTGAATTCCTAAAGAAAACCGGTTAATTCCTGATCTTTTATAATCTCTAAAACGTTTGTATTCTGTTGATTGTGGATTAGATTCTATTGTAATTTCTGAAGATTTAGAAATTTGAATTCTTTTTTTTATTCCATGTATTAAAGTTTTTATAGATTCATTATGTAATAAACTAGGTGTTCCTCCTCCAATAAAAATATTATTTATTTTTCTTTGATGTATTAATTTAATGTCTTTCTCTAAATCTTTAAGAAGATTTTTAATATATTGCATTTCTGGAATATTTTTTGTACTAACATATGAATAAAAATCACAATATCCACATTTTTTTATACACCAAGGAATATGAATATACAAACTAATTGGAGGTAATTTTAGCATAATGTTGAATTTTTAAGAGAATTAATATATTTTGACACGTTAATTGTGAAAAATACTTTTTCCGATTCTGATCATATTACTATTATATGTTATAGCAGTTTTAATATCAAAGCTTGTTCCTAATGATAATGTATCAACGGATTCATATTGATTCTTTAAAACGTTAAATATATTTTTAACATCTTGATAATCACGATATTGTATTTTGCCTTGTGTTTGTTTAGGTAAAGCCATAATTCCACGAAACTTAAGATTAGTCATTTTTGAAACAATTATAGCTAATTGTTGATAGTTTTTTATAGACACTCCATTTTTATTTGGTTCTTCAGAAATATTAACTTGTATTAAAACGTTGATTGGAGGTTTTTTACTTGTTCTGTATTTGTTTAACAAAATAGCGATTTTTTCTCGATCAATAGTTTGACACCAATCGAAATTTTGAGCAACTAATTTTGTTTTTCTTGATTGTATTTTTCCTATAAAGTGCCAAATAATCTGATTGTTTTTTTTTAATTTTTTAATTTTATCTATACCTTCTTGAACATAGTTTTCTCCGAAGTTATATATTCCAGATAACAAAGCTATTTGAATTTTTTCAACTGATTGATTTTTACTAGCTGCAACAATTTTGACTTTCTTTAATTCAGTTTTATTTTTCAATAAATGTTGTATTTTTTCTTTGAGAACGTTTATATTATTTTTAATATTATTCATTTTTTAAAATATAAAATAATTAGTTGTTATAAATGTTTATTAAACCAACTTTCTAATATAATAACAGCAGCAGCAGAATGAATTTTATCTCTTTTTAGTTTTTTAAAACCATACCGATGAAATATTAAGGATCTAGCTTCTTTTGTGCTTAATCGTTCATCGTGTAACTCGACAGAAGTATGAAATTTTTTTTTAGTAAATTAGCAAATTTTTCTGCTTTTTGCGTTATTTCCTGTTTTGTACCATCCATATTTAAAGGTAATCCTACAATAATGAAATTAGGTTTCCATATGTTTAATAAGTATTTTATATCATTCCAATTTGGATATCCATTACGTGCAGTTAATTTATTTAAAGCTCTTCCTTGTTTAAGTATTTTTGTTCCTATAGCTACTCCAATATTTTTAAGTCCAAAATCAAAAGCAATGATCATTATTTTTATCTCTATTAATATATTTGATTTTCAATATAATCTAACAACATACCTGAAACAGAAATATTTGTATGCGACTCAATTTCACAAATACATGTTGGACTTGTAATATTAATTTCAGTTAATTTATCTCCTATAATATCTAATCCAACAAAAACAAGCCCTTTTTCTTGTAAAATAGGAGATAAATAATTTGCTATTTCCCAATCTTTTTTGTGCAATTTTCTTATTTTAGCTATACCTCCAGCTGCTATATTTGCTCTATTTTCACCTTTTTTAGGAATTCTAGCTATGCACCAAGGTATGATTTGCCCATTAACAATTAATATTCTTTTGTCTCCGTCCTTGACTGATGGCAAATAAGTTTGAATCATGCAATATTTTTTTTCATAATTAGTCATAACTTCACTTATTACTATAAAGTTTTCATCATCTTCTTTTATTCGAAAAACACTTGATCCACCCATACTATCTAAGGGTTTAATAATGATATCTTTATGTTTTTTCCAAAAATTATATATTTGAGATATATTTCTAGTAACTAATGTATCTGGTATAAATTTGTAAAATAATGAGGCGAATATTTTTTCATTACAATCTCTTAAACTTTTTGGTTTATTGATAATTAATACGCCTGCTTCTTCTGCACGCTCAAGGATATAAGTTGCGTATATAAATTCCATATTAAATGGTGGATCTTTTCGCATTAATATAACATCTAATTGATTTAATAAAATATTTTTTTCTTGAATAAAACTAAAGTAGTTATTGATTTTTTTTTGTATTTTTATTAAACGTGTTTTAGCATATGCATGATTTTTTTGTAAATATAAATCATTTAATTCCATGTAATAAATTTCATGATGTCTTTTTTGTGCTTCAAGTAAAATAGCAAAACTAGAGTCTTTTTCAATTTTTATTAATTGAATTGGGTCCATTACAATTCCAATTTTTAAGATCTTTTTTTTATTCATTTTTGTAATTTCATTTATATAAAATTATGATGATATAATTAAAATTTTTATTTAAAATGGTGTTTGTTAACTTGTAAATTAATCATATTTAGGAGCGCAATAGTTATCAAATCTAGACCAATGTCCATTAAAAGTTAAACTAATTGTCCCGATTGGTCCGTTTCTTTGTTTTCCAATTATGATTTCTGCTATACCTTTAAAATCGCTATTTTCATGATATATTTCATCTCGATATATAAACATTATTAAATCTGCATCTTGTTCTAATGAACCAGATTCTCTCAAATCTGAATTTACTGGTCTTTTATCCGCTCTCTGTTCTAAAGAACGATTTAATTGTGATAAAGCAATTACTGGAACTTGCAGTTCTTTCGCAAGCGCTTTTAACGTTCTTGAAATTTCAGCAATTTCAAGAGTTCTATTATCTGAAAGAGATGGCACTCTCATCAGTTGCAAATAATCTACCATAATTAAAGTTAAACCGTTATGTTCACGATAAATACGCCGCGCTCTAGAACGAACTTCACTTGGTGTAAGAGCTGAAGAATCATCTATATAGATATTCTTTTTTTTCAGTAAAACATTAATCGTTCCTGACATTCTAGACCAATCTTCATCATTTAATTTACCTGTTCTTATACGTGCTTGATTGACTCTAGATAACGATGCTAACATACGTGTCATAATTTGTTCTCCTGGCATTTCTAAACTAAAAATTAATACTGGTTTATCATACAGCATAGCAGCATTTTCACATAAATTCATTGCAAAAGTTGTTTTTCCCATAGAAGGTCTAGCCGCTATAATTATCAGCTCAGAACGTTGCAAGCCTGATGTTTTTTTATTTAAATCTTGATACCCCGTATTTATTCCTGTGACTCCGTCATTAGGAGATAAAAATAATTTTTCAATATTATTAATTGTTTCATCAAGTACTTTCTCAATATTTTTAGGGCCTGAATCTTTTTTAAAACGTTTTTCTGCTATTTTAAAAACACTCGACTCTGCGTAATCTAAAAGTTCTTCGCTTTTTCTACCCTGTGTATCATATCCTGCGTTTGCTATTTTATTAGCAACTAATATCATTTCTCTTACTATTGCACGTTCTCTTACTATATCAGCATAAGCAGTTATATTTGCAGTACTAGGAGTATTTTTTGATAACTCAGCTAAATAAGAAAATCGACCGACACTTTCTAATTTTCCTTTTTGCTCTAAAGATTCAGATAATGTAATTAAGTCAATTGGATGCCCTGAGTTTAATAATTGTTGCATTTCTTGAAATATTAAACGATGTGGTTTGCTAAAAAAATCGTCAGCAACTACATGCTCTGAAACTGTATCCCACTGTTCATTATCTAACATCAATCCGCCAAGTACTGATTGTTCGGCTTCTATTGAATGTGGAGGAATTTTTAATCTATTAATTTGATTTAAATATAACTTATTTTTACCCATATATATTACATATACCATTATTTAGCAAATGACTTTGAAATTGTATTCTAATATTAGAATAATAAACTATTAGCTGATAAATTTACTTTATATCTGGTAAATTATGTAAAACATTGTCCTTATATCTTTTTTGATATTTTTTATTCAATTTTTTATTAAGATATATATTTGAAAATTGATTGATAATAAAAATTTTTTATTTGTACTTTTACTAATAACATGTCGGAATATGTATTCAGGGAAGATTTTTAAAATATAATTAATATTGAAATCTATTTTTACACTCATTTGAAGATGAATATTAATTTATAATATAAACTTTCCAGTATTGAAATTTGAATTTGAAAACTTTTCTATATAATTCTTTGTTTAAAATAATTTTATCATATTTTATATGTTTATAAATGTTTAGATATTTTATATATTGAGTCTTTTATTTTTATTAGAATTTGCATAAATTTTGTTTATTTCGAATAGAAATAGATAAAAAATTTTATTTAGCATGATTATAAACAACAAATTTATTTAAAAAAATAATTTTAACTTATATAATTAATTTAAAAATTTGGAATATAAAAAATTTATTATAATATATAACTTTGTATTTTGATTATATATGTTCTAATTAAAATATAATTCAATTGCAGATTTAAATACCTTTAAAAACTATACCTAAGTATATTAAATGTTGTATTAGTAATGATATTGATTGATTAAAAAATTAGTTAAAAATTTAAAATATATTTTAAATGATAAAAAATATTATTTAGTACATATGAGTGTTAATTAATTTAGAATGGAGTTTTTATTATGGCGAGTCGAGGTGTAAACAAGGTAATTTTAATCGGTCATTTAGGTCAAGACCCAGAAGTACGATATATGCCTAATGGCAATGCAGTAGTAAATATGACACTTGCAACTTCAGAAAATTGGAAAGATAAAAATACAGGTGAAAATAAAGAAAAAACAGAATGGCATAGAGTTGTTTTATTTGGAAAATTAGCTGAAATAGCTGGAGAATATTTACGAAAGGGTTCGCAAGTATATATTGAAGGTTCTCTTCAAACAAGAAAATGGCAAGACCAAAATGGTTTTGATAGATATACAACAGAAATTATAGTAAATATTGGTGGTACAATGCAAATGCTTGGAAACCGAAATTCTAATTCTCATAATATACATGAAAATAATAATATTTTGAAAACAAAAAATATAGAAACTACCGAAATATCTAAAAATTTAGAAAAACATAAATTAAAACAGGAGCAAATGAATTCTCCAGATCTAGATTTTGATGATGAAATTCCATTTTAAATTAATTTAGAACATGTTTTATTTAGCCCCATTTTTTGGGGCAGATATTTAAATATTATTTTGATTAGTATTTTATATTTGTTTGGAAAAATATTCTAATAAAATAGAACAAAATTCTTTTTTATGTGAAATAAATGGTGTATGACCTGCTTTTTCTATAATAATAGAAGTACTTTTAGGACATATTAAGTCCATAAAACTTGAAATTTTTTTTGGAACTAAAGTATCTAAAGTTCCATATATACGCAGAAATGGAACTTTAATCATGGATACTGTACATCTTAAATCAACTGATAATAATATTTCCAATCCTTTTTTTAATGTTGTTTGATTAGGTATATGATTTTCACCAGATAAAATTGTTTTTAATGTTTTTAAATCTTGTAAATGTTTTCTTTCTTGTGATGTTTGAAAAAACAAAAAATTATTTATTGTTTTTTGATATTGATTTAACAAATTATTGTATATATGATATAAATCTCTTTTTTCTATTCCTGGCCAGTTTTTTTGTTTTATAAAGTAAGGTGAAGATGATACACTAATTAATCCTAAAGTTTTTTTAGGATGCAATAAAGCAAAATTAGTTGCAATTAAACCTCCTAGTGACCATCCTAAATAAATAGAGTTTTTAGGCATACAAAAATTTAAAATTTCAATTGTTTTTTGCATGTTAGTAGGATTAAGATTTTTATTTATTCCTATTCCAGGCAAGTCAATTAAATGTAGTCTAAAATATGAACTAAGTTCTTGAATTATAAAAAACCATATTTTATAATTCATTCCCCATCCATTTAGTATAATTAGATTGTTTTTTCCATTTCCTAGCACTTTCCAAGTAAATTTTTTCATTATTTTTAACATTAAAAATATTTTACGTAAAATATTAAATTATAATTATCTTGTATTTACAATAATTAATTAGTAATATTATCATAATAAATTCATAATTTAAGTCAATTATAACATATTAAAAAAAATTATTATGATTAAAATTTCTGATCAAGCTCAAAATTATTTTTTATCACTTTTATCCAAAGAACCAATAGGAACTCAAATTCGTGTTTTTATTGTTAATCCTGGTATGACAAATGCAGAATGCAGAGTGGCTTATTGCAGTATAGATGAAATAGCTGAACATGATATTAAGTTAGAGTATAATAATTTTTGTGTTTATGTTAATAAATCTATTATTCCTTTTTTAAAAAATTCTAATATTGATTTATTAGTGGATAAATTAACTACACAGTTAACTTTTACAGCTCCTTATGCCAGAAAAAATATTATACATAAAAAATGTTCTACAGTAGAAAAAATAAAAAATTTTTTAAATACGGAAATCAATCCTCAGTTATCACTGCATGGTGGAAAAGTAAATTTAATCAATATTTCTCAGGATCATATAGCTTTCATAGAATTTAGTGGAGGATGCAATGGATGTTCAATGATAGGAATGACTTTAAAAGAAATGGTTGAAAAAAAAATATTATCTTTTTTTCCTGAGATAAAAAAAGTAATTGATCAAACTCAACATTTACATGGAAATCATTCTTTTTATTAAAAAAATTTTTTGAATAGCTATATTTATTTTAAAATTATAAATAATTTGTTAATTCGCCACGTAAATTATTTTGCATTTGTCTCCGAACTTTTTTTACTGAAATTTCTTGACTAAGTAAAAAGTGTAATTTCGTGACAGCAGCTTCAATTGTTAAATCGTAACCACTAATAACTCCAATTTTCTTAAGTGTATTGCCTGTAGCATATCCGTTCATATTAACATGTCCAGATGCACATTGTGTGAGATTAATTATAATAATGTTTTTTTTGTGAGCAATATATAATTCATTTAAAAACTTTTTGTTTTGAGGAGCATTTCCAACTCCGTATGTGCATAAAATTAATGCTTTTACCGGGTGTAATAAAAAATTTTTTAAAATTTCACTAGAAATCCCAGGGTAGATGCTAATAATGCTGATAGGTTGAGGTATAATTTTATATACTTTTAGTTTTTTTTGTTTTTTATAAAACTTATTTTTGCATAAATAATGAATATTAATTCCCATTTCTAATAAAGGGGCGATATTAGGAGATGAGAATGCGTTAAAACCATTAGCGTTAGATTTAGTCGTTCGATTGCCTCTATATAATTTATTATTAAAAAACACAGTGACTTCGTGAATAGGATAATTTGCGATAATTAATAGTGAATTTAGTAAATTTTGACGTCCATCTGATCGAATCGTTGCAATAGGAATTTGAGATCCAGTAATAATAATTGGTTTTTTCAAATTCTCTAAAATAAAAGATAATGCTGAAGCAGTATATGCCATAGTGTCTGTTCCATGAATCACAATAAATCCATCATATTGATAGTATTTTTTTTTAATATCATTTGCAATTTTTTGCCATTCTATTGGACTCATATTCGCAGAATCAATTAGTGGGTTATATTCTTTAATAATAAAATTTGGAATTTCTGGGCTATAAAATTCTGGCATTTTAGTTAATTTTTTTTTGAAGTAACCGGCTATAGGAATATATCCATTATTCGATTTTTTCATTCCAATAGTTCCGCCTGTATATGCGATATATATATTTTTTTTTGTCATGCAAAAACTCTTTTATCATTTATAATTTAATTATAAATATTCTCATTATTGCATATAATTTAATTTATACCCATGTATTTATTTTAAAAATGTTTTATATTTAACAAGATATACAGGTTAGAATAAATATATTTTTAATTTATATCAGATTTTCGAAAAAAAATTATTTTAATAGAGTATATATGTGTAATTTAAATGATAAATTATCAATAAAAAAAAGACGTACTTTTGCTATTATCTCCCATCCTGACGCCGGAAAAACAACTGTTACAGAAAAAATGTTACTTTTAGGAAAAGTATTACATACTTCTGGAACAGTAAAAGCAAGAGGAAGTGGGAAATACGCTACATCAGACTGGATGCAAATTGAAAAAGATCGTGGTATTTCTATTACAACATCTGTTATGCAATTTCAATATAAAAATATTTTAGTTAATTTATTAGACACTCCTGGTCATCAAGATTTTTCAGAAGATACGTATCGTATTCTTACCGCAGTAGATTGTTGTTTGTTAGTTATTGATGCTGCTAAAGGGATAGAAGAAAGAACAAAAAAATTAATGAATGTAAGTCGATTACATCAAACGCCGGTTATTACATTTGTTAATAAATTAGATCGCGATAGTCTTGAACCAATAGAAATTTTAGATCAAATTGAAAAAGAATTAAAATTATTTTGTGTGCCTATTACTTGGCCTATTAGTTGCGGTAATCGTTTTAAAGGTGTTATTCATCTAGATGAAAAATTGATTTATTTATATAATAAATCAGAAAAAACTAAAATTTTTAAAGTAGATTTGCATGATTTTAAAAAAAGTTTATTAGATAAATATATTAGTTTAGATTTAACTTTAAATATTGATGAAGAATTAAAATTGATTAGTCATGTATATTCGAATTTTAATAAAAAAAATTTTTTAAAAAACATCATTACACCTGTTTTTTTTGGTAGTGCATTAAGTAATTTTGGCATTGATCATATATTAGAAAGCTTAATAAAATGGGCTCCTTCACCTACTTATCGGATTAGTAATAAAAGAAAAGTAAAACCTGAAGAAAAAAAATTTACAGGTTTTGTATTTAAAATTCAAGCTAATATGGATTTAAAGCATCACGATCGTATAGCTTTTATTAGAATTGTATCCGGAAAATATATACCAGGTATGAAATTAAGACATATTAGAATAAAAAAAAATATTATTGTTTCAGACGCATTTTATTTTATAGCGGGAGATAGATTTTACATAAAAACAGCATACCCTGGAGATATTATTGGTATACATAATCATGGGACAATTAAGATTGGAGATTCTTTTACAGAAGGGGAAGATATTAATTTTATTGGAATTCCTAGTTTTGCTCCAGAAATATTTCGTCGAATTTTTTTAAAAAACCCGTTAAAACAAAAACAATTAAAAAAAGGTTTAATGCAATTGTCAGAAGAAGGTACAATACAAGTTTTTTATCCTTTTAACAATAATTATTTAATTTTAGGTGCTATTGGTATATTACAGTTTGACGTGGTAATTCAACGTTTAAAAATTGAATATAAAATAGATGTGATATACGAAAAAATTAATGTTAAATTTGCTCGCTGGATTAAATCCAATGATCAAAAAAATATTGATATTTTTGTAAATAAAAATAAATCTTATTTAGCATTAGATAGTTTTAATAACTTAACATATTTAGCGCCTAATAAAGCAAATTTAGAAATAGCAATGTCTCGATATGTTGATATTAATTTTAATTCAATAAGAGAGCAGTAAATATAAATATATTTTAATTTATTTTAGGTATTCGAAATGAAGCGTGTTTTCTTGATGATTTTAGATTCTTTTGGAATTGGATCAAGTATTGATTCTCACAAGTTTAATGATTACGGTTCTGATACATTTGGACATATAGCGGAGAAATGTTTTTTAGGTCAAGCTAATAAAGAAAGAGATGGATGTTTAAAAATCCCTAATTTAATAAAATTAGGAATAATTCAAGCATATAAATCTGCAACAGGAAAATATCCTTTAGGTTTTCATGAGACATGTAATAAATCTAAAATTATTGCAAGTTATGGTTTTGCTAGTGAAATTTCTTCAGGAAAAGATACTACTTCTGGGCATTGGGAAATAGCTGGAGTTCCAGTTCTAGATGAGTGGTATTATTTTAAAAAATTTAATGACGCATTTCCAAGTATTTTAATAGATAAAATTATAAAACATTTTAAATTACCTGGTATTCTTGGTAATTGTCATGCGTCTGGAACAGAAATCATTACAGAATTAGGTGAGGAACATATTGCAACTGGTAAACCAATTTTATATACATCATCTGATTCTGTGTTTCAAGTAGCATGCCACGAGAATATTTTTGGATTGTCTAAGCTTTATAAATTATGCAAAAAAATTCGAAATTTGTTAGATGAAAATCAATTTAAAATAGCACGAGTTATAGCTCGTCCCTTTATCGGAAACAATAAATCAAATTTTAAGAGAACAAAAAATAGAGTAGATTTATCTATACAACCTCCTTCTATTACTGTGATGGAAAAATTAATAATTGAAAAACAAGGAGAGGTAATTGGAATAGGAAAAATTTCAGATATTTATGCAGGTATAGGGATTAGTAAAAGTATAAAATCTTTTGGATTAGAAGAATTGTGCAATATAACTATCAATGAAATGAAATCAGCAAAAAATAATACTATTGTATTTACTAATTTTGTAGATTTTGATTCTGTTTGGGGTCATCGTCGTGATGTTTCTGGATATGCTAAAGGTTTAGAATTTTTTGATTACAAGTTAGCTGATATGATTAATTTAGTTAAAGGACAAGACTTATTTATTATTACTGCAGATCACGGATGCGATCCTACTTGGATAGGAACGGATCATACCAGAGAAAATGTTCCTATATTAATTTATTCTCCTGATAAAAAGATAAATTTTTTAGGTCATCGTAAAACTTTTTCTGATATAGGACAAACAATTGCAAAATATTTTTCATTATCAGAAATGCAATATGGCAAATGTATGTTATAAAAATGTTTATTTTAAAAGTAAGGAAAAATAAGTGTCTACTTTCCATATTAATAGTAAAAAAAATGATTTTTCAGATATCATTTTAATGCCTGGCGATCCTATAAGAGCAAAATATATTGCTGAAAATTATTTCAATGATTACAAGCAAGTGAATAAAACGCGATTAATGCTAGCTTATACAGGATATTACAAAAATAAAAAAGTTTCCGTTATGAGTCATGGTATAGGAATACCATCTGCTGCTCTATATGTTAGAGAGCTAATAGTAGAATATAATGTAAAAAAGATTATTCGAATAGGAACTTGTGGAGCTGTACGAGATGATATAAAATTACGTGATATTGTTATTGGGTTAGGCGCTTCTACAGATTCAAAATTTAATAGAATACGCTTTCAAAATCATGATTACGCTGCTATTGCAGATTTTAATATCGCTTATAACGCATTTTTATTTGCAAAAAAAATGAATGTTAAGATTCATATTGGTAATTTTTTTACTACCGATTCATTTTATACTGATCAAAATATGTTAGATATTTTAAAAAAGTATAATATTGTTGGAATAGATATGGAGACAGCAGGAATATACTCTGTTGCATCTGAATTTAGAGCACAAGCTTTATCGATTTGTACAGTTTCTGATCATATTTCAAAAAAAGAATCTGTTTCATCGAAAGATAGAGAATCTAGTTTTAATGATATGATTATTTTATCTTTAGAAACTGCTTTATTAATTTAGTTTTTTTGGTGAGAAAGGGATTCGAACCCTTGATACGTTTCCATATACACGCTTTCCAGGCGTGTTCCTTAAGCCTCTCGGACACCTCACCTTAATAAATTTTAAAAAACATTTATCTTATTTAATCTGAAAAAGTAAATTACGTCAAGTTTTTAATTTATTAAATATATAAAAATATTTATAATAAAATTATGAAGAAAAGATAGAAAAAATAATCTTGACTCTGATAGAATATATTTTTTAGTTTTTGATTTATTTAAAATATTTTTTTTCGGAATATTTTAACAAATAACTAATTAAATATAAGGAATAAATTGATTTATGAAATACCTATAAAACTTATAAAATTTTATAATATGATTATGTCAAATAGTCTAAATACGTTAATTTAGAATGTTTAATGCATTGCTTTATTAGAAAATTTAAAAGTAAAATTTTTTATATTTTATTGTTCTATTTTTAACGTTTTATATCTTGCGAATATTAACATATTCAGCGTGAGTAATTTTAACAAATTATTTTAGTAATAAAAAAATATGGCAGAAAAACGAAATATCTTTTTAATTGGACCTATGGGTGCCGGCAAAAGCACAATTGGTCGTCAATTATCTCAACAACTTAATATGGATTTTTTTGATTCTGATCAAGAAATCGAGAAACGTACTGGGGCTACTATAAGTTGGGTTTTCGATGTTGAAGGTGAAAATGGTTTTCGAGAAAGAGAAGTCAAAGTTATTGATGAGATCACACAAAAACAAGGGATTATTCTCGCTACAGGCGGAGGATCAGTAGAATACAAAAAAAACCGAAATATATTATCAGCTCGAGGAGTTGTTATATATTTAGAAACCACGATTGAAAAGCAGTTATCACGTACAAAAAGAGATAAAAAAAGACCATTATTGCAAACAAATATATCAAATAGGATTATATTAGAAAATTTAGCAATCAAAAGAAATCCATTATATGAAGAAATAGCGGATTTTAAAATTCATACTGACACTCAAAGCGCCAAATCTGTTGCAAATAACATAGTTCGTTTATTAGAAAAAATATAATATTAATCACTATTCACAGTATATTTCAGAGTATAATAATTATGGAACAATTAAAAGTTATCCTAGGTGATCGTAGTTATCCGATTAATATTGGATCTGGTGTTATTGAAGAAGATAATATTTTCTTTCCTCTTAAGCCAGGTAATCAAGCTATGTTAGTCACAAATAAAACATTGGCTAATCTTTTAAAAGATAAAGTATTTTTCCAACTAAGAAAATCAGGGATTAAAATAGATCAAGTAATTATCTCAGATGGAGAGCAATTTAAAACGTTAAATGAAGTAGAGATGGTCATTTCTGCATTACTCGAAAAAAAACATTCTCGTGATACTACCTTGATTGCCTTAGGTGGTGGCGTAGTAGGTGATTTAACTGGTTTTGCAGCATCTATTTATCAAAGAGGCGTTCGTTTCATTCAAATTCCAACTACTCTTTTAGCACAAGTAGATGCTTCTATTGGGGGGAAAACAGGAGTAAATCATTTATTAGGGAAAAATATGGTAGGTTCTTTTTGGCAACCATCTTCAGTGATTATAGATATTAATTTTTTACAAACTTTGCCTTATAATGAGTTAATTTCAGGGGTTTCTGAAATTATTAAATATGCTGTTATTTTCGATGAAACATTTTTTAATTGGCTAGAAAAAAACATTGAAAAGATATTATTATTAGATCATAAATCTATGTGTTTTTGTATTAAAAAATGTTGTGAATTGAAATCAAAAATTATCTCTCTTGATGAACGAGAAAATAATTTTAGAGCATTATTGAATTTTGGTCATACTTATGGTCATGCTATCGAAGCGCATTCTGGATATGGTAGCTGGTTACATGGCGAGGCAATATCAGTCGGTATGGTTATGGCAGCTCGTACATCAGAATTGCTTGGATATTTAAAAAAATCAGATTATAACAGAATAATTTCTTTATTCAAAACAGTTGGATTACCTATAAAAGGCCCAAAAAATATGTCTGCAGTTGCATATTTGCCATATATGATGCGTGACAAAAAAGTAATTTCAGGAGAAATGAGATTGGTGCTGCCTGTTTCTATTGGAAAAGCTAAAGTTTTTTCTGGTATAGATAAAAACGTTATTTTAAATGCTATCAAAGATTCTCAATAAATTTTTTTCATTTTTACAACATTTTTAAAAATGTATTGTTTAGTATAAATTGTGTTTAAAAAAAAGTATAAATAACAAATTCTGATACTAACCTATTAAATATTATTTTTATATTGTTAGTTATTGATAACCTTATATAAATCGAACAAATTAATATGAAAAAATTTTTGTTAGCTCCATCAATTTTATCTGCTGATTTTGCGTGCTTAGGAAAAGATACAAAAAAAGTTATTGATTCAGGTGGAGACTGGATTCATTTTGATGTAATGGATAATCATTATGTTCCTAATTTAACAATGGGTCCTATGATTTTAAAATCATTAAGAAATTTTAGAATTACTGCATTTATCGATGTTCATTTAATGACAAAACCTGTAGATAATTTAATTCCTCAATTTGCTCAAGCAGGCGCAAACTTGATTACATTTCATCCAGAATCTACCGATCATATTGATCGGACATTAAATTTGATTAAAGAGAATGGATGTAAAGCAGGTTTAGCATTTAATCCAGCTACTTCTCTGAACTTTTTAGATTATGTAATAGATAAACTAGATTTAATTTTATTAATGTCGGTAAATCCTGGTTTTGGAAATCAATCATTTTTACCATCTACATTAAATAAATTACGTGAAGCACGTAAAAGAATTGATTCGAATGAATTAGATATTTTTTTGCAAGTAGATGGAGGGGTTAAATTAGAAAATATTTCTGAAATAGCTTTTTCAGGGGCAAATGTATTTGTAATTGGTTCTGGAATTTTTGATTATCCTGATTATCAAAGAATTATTGAAAAAATTCGCGAAGAATTAAAATATTCTGATTTTAAGTTCATTCATTAATTTTTTATTTAAGGTGTTAATTTATGTTTATTAATTCTAAGCCAATATTATTTAGTGCTGTACAACCTTCTGGTGAATTAACTATTGGAAATTATATTGGTACAATGCGTCATTGGTCAAATATGCAAAATACATATGAATGTTTATATTGTATTGCAGATTTGCATGCTTTAACAGCGATTAACAAAAAAAAAAAAATAAAAAATGTAATATTAGATACTTTAGCACTATATTTAGCTTGTGGTGTTGATCCTAATAAAAGTACTATTTTTGTTCAATCACATGTTTGTCAACATAGTCAGTTGAATTGGATTCTAAGTTGTTGCAGTCGATTTGGCGAGCTATCTAGAATGACTCAGTTTAAATTGAAAAAAGTTCAAAATTGCATTGAAAATAGTAATATTGGTTTATTTAATTATCCTGTTTTAATGGCTTCAGATATTTTATTATATCAAACAAATTTTGTTCCAGTAGGAAAAGATCAAAAACAACACTTAGAATTAACATGTAAAATAGCTAATCGTTTTAATTTTTTACACGGCAATGTTTTTACTATACCAAAACCCATTATTAGTGAAAACGGTTCTAAAATTATGTCTTTATTGGATCCCACAAAAAAAATGTCTAAATCTGATGTCAATCAAAATAATGTTATTTTTTTATTGGAAAATATTTCTTCTGTTGTTTTTAAAATTAAAAATTGTATTACAGATTCAGAACATCCTCCAAAAATTTATCACAATACTAATAAAAAATTAGGAATTTCAAATTTATTAGAAATTCTTTCTGCTATAACTAATAAAGAAATCAATTTTTTAGAACAAGAATTGCATGGAATTCTATATAGTGAATTTAAAAGTATTGTTGCCGAAGCTCTGTCTAAATTTTTGTTAAAGCTACAAAAATCTTATATTCATTATCGCAATAATGAGTTTTTTCTACAAGAAATTATTGAAATTGGCGCAGTGAGAGCTCGTTTAAAATCTCAAGAAACTTTGAATAAAGTGTTTTCTGCAATAGGAATGGTTTAATTTTTAAAATTAATTAGATAAATAAACCAGAAATAGTTATATTCTAGTTTATTTATTATATAAATAACAATTTTTAATATTGCTATATAAATATTTTTATTTATAAAAAATTTTATTCTTTTAAACTAATTTTATTACTTCTGTTGATTAAGACTAATAAAGATAAAAAAAATACTATGCCATAAAATATATTTGAACATATTAAAGTTGCATACAATCCTTTTTTATTCACAATAGGACTAGTTACTATAAACGTTAGTAGCGTGCCAACGGTTCCAAAAAACAGAATTATGTTTATTAATTTTGCAGATGGTTTTTTTGTTTGTAGTGAAGCTAGTGTGATAATTATAGTGTAAATAGCGCTAGAAAAAAATCCTAAACTAATAATAATATATTTCATTATTGAATAAGTAGAACTATGTATATATACATACATTAGTATTGTTGAAATACCAGACAATAAAGCAAATATATGTTTTAAATTAAAAAATTTTATTATAAAGCTAAAACACCACATACCAATCATATATGCCATCCAGAAATTGCTAACTAAATTTCCTGTTTTTGTTATTTTAATTTTCATTATTTCTGTTGCATATTGCGGTACCCAAGAAATAAAACTTAGTTGGCCTAAAATATATAATAATGCGGATATAGATAATACAATGATATTAAAATTCCATTTTTTTATTTCTTTTGTATACTTGATTTTATCTTTTGATTCTGGAAAATTTAAGCTTATTGACAAAATAAAAATTATAAAATAAATAATTTCTATACATATATATATCCAGTGCCATACAACTTTATTTTCTAATAAATATGCTGCGATAATAGGAAATATCATTCCAGACATGCTAAAAAAAGAATCAGTTAGTAGAAGTTTGGATCCTCTTTTTGATCCAGAATATAATTTTGTAATAATGAAAGTACCAATCGACATAGTAATTCCACTTACTAATCCTAGTATAAAAATATTAATTGAAAATAATAATATGTTGTTAGAAAGTATTATTCCTAATATTGAAACAATAGAAAGTATAAATCCATATATTAGTTGTTTTTTTAAGGAAACAAGATTGATTAGCCAAGAATTAAGTAAAATTGATACTAATATTCCTGCATTTAAACAAGTAAAAATATTGCTCATTTGAGATATGGATAAGTTAAAGTAATTAGCAATATCTCCCATTATCATTCCTGTTACGACTATTAATGCACCTGTGAAAGCGTATGAAAAAAAACTAATCCATGTTAGCCCTGTTTGGTTAATATTTTTCACTTTTTTCACCTGTTTGTATAAATAAAAATTTTAAAGTGTTAACAACTGTTTTATATTTTTAATATGTTATTTATTATAATTAAAACTTTATTTAGATGTTCAAAGATAAACAATTTTTTCAATTGAATATAAAATAGCTGTTTATTTTTATTGCTAAAATAAGTTTAAATTTAATAAAATATAATGTATATTTTAATTTAATTAATTCAAATTTTTTTATTTAATAAATTTTAATTTTGTTAAGATTTTTAATTATTTAAAGATATATTGTTTATTTTTAAAATACTTTTGATTTAGTAAATATATATTTTAGGAAATTTAATCATATTGAAAAACACATTAGTTACAAGAAATAATTTTAATGATTTCATTTTACCTTTTTATGATCCATGTTTTTTTATTCCTACAAAAGGAAAAGGCAGTCGTATTTGGGATCAAGAAGGTAAAGAATACATTGATTTTTCTGGTGGAATTGCAGTGACATCATTAGGACATTGTCACCCTTTATTAAACAAAGTGTTAAATTATCAAAGTCGAAAAATATGGCATACTAGTAATATTTTTACAAACGAACCAGCTTTAAGATTAGCTAAAAAATTAGTTTTATCAAGTTTCGCATCTTATGTTTTTTTTGCCAACTCAGGGGCTGAAGCAAATGAAGCAGCATTTAAGTTAGCACGTTATTATGCAATAAAAAAATATCATATAAAAAAAAATAAAATTATTTCTTTTTATAATTCATTCCATGGAAGAACATTATTTACAGTATCTGTTGGTGGAAAATCAAAATATTCTGACTGTTTTGGACCTAAACCTTTAGGTATTCAGCATGCTGAATTTAATAAAATTGAAACTGTAAAAAAAATTATTGATAAAAATACTTGTGCAATAGTTGTGGAATTAGTTCAAGGTGAAGGTGGAGTTATTCCAGCATCAAAATCTTTTATCAGAGAACTTCGATTTTTATGCAATAAATATAACGCATTATTAATTTTTGATGAAGTGCAAACAGGAATTGGTAGAACCGGTAAATTATTTGCATATGAACATTATGGAATAGAACCTGACATTTTAACTATTGCTAAATCTTTAGGAGGTGGTTTTCCGATTAGCGCAATGTTAACAACTAGTGAAATTAAATCCGCAATTATTCCTGGAATACACGGAACAACATATGGAGGAAATCCTCTTGCTTGTGCTGTTGCCGAAGCAACGATTGATATTATTAACACTAAATATATATTATCTGGTGTTGAAAAAAAATTTAAGAAAATTAGATTTGAATTGAATATTATCAATAAACGTTTTAAATTGTTCACAGAAATTAGAGGAATAGGTTTACTAATTGGGCTTGTATTAGAATCAAAATTTGAAAACAAAATAAAGGATATTTTATATAATTCATTTTTAGAAGGTGTAATTTTTTTAACAGCAGGAAAAAATGTAATTAGAATGGCTCCTTCATTGATCATTAGTGAAGATGATATTATCGAGGGAATGAGGCGTTTTTGTTGTGCTTTAGAACAATTGTGAAATTGTTTTTGAGAATTCAAACAATATTACTATTTAATAATGTGGTGGTTTTTGTGTACCTAAGATTCGATTAATACATAATTCTAAATAATTTATTTTTTTTGATAAACTTTTTATACTGTTTTGTATGTTTTTTATTTCTATTTGATGTAAAAAAACATTATTTTTCATTTTATTATCATATATTTTTTGACTATAATTTTTTTTATGTTTGTTTTGAATATTTTTAAATTTTTTTATTTTCATTTTGTATTCTTAATTATTTTAGAATTTTTTTATTTTCTATTTAATATTATATAAAATAATTTTATCTTTCAAAAGATTATTTAATAAAATTTTTAAAAATAGAAATTTATTTAATGGAGCAATAAATGATTTCTTTTCTGATTAAAAGAATTATATTTTTATTTCTAATATTTTATATTCCTAGTTCATTTTCGGAGGAACAGTCAAACTCTCATATGCAATCTTATTCAGAAAATAAAAAAATTTTTAAAAATGAAAATGAAAAAATAGGATATGCTTTAGGTGTTTCTTTAGGCAATTATGTTAATCAATCTTTTGAAAAACAAAAACAATTAGGTATTCAATTAGATAAATATAGTCTTCTATCTGGAATTGAAGATGCTATTTCAAATAATTTAAAATTATCTAATCAAGAAATTTCTAAAATCCTTGAAAAATTAGAAGAAAAAATTAAGAAAGCTACTACAATTCAAATGGAAAAAAATGAAAAAGAAAATTTGATTCAAGGGCAATTATATATGAAAAAATTTTCTAAAATTAAAGGTGCGCATAAAACTCAAAGTGGTTTAATGTATATTATAGATAATCCAGGTTCAGGTGAGGAAATTACAGAAAATACAGAAATTACTGTACATTATAAAGGATTTTTAATTAATGGAGTGGAGTTTGATAATTCATATAATCGAGGTAAACCTGTTGTTTTTGTTTTAAAAGATGTAATATTAGGATGGCAGGAAGGTTTAAAATATATTAAAAAAGGAGGAAAAATTAGGTTAGTTATACCTCCCTCTTTAGGATATGGGCATTCTAGATTCAATGGAATCCCAGGAAATTCTACTTTGATTTTTGATATTACGTTAATTGATGTAAAAAATAATTGAAAATATTAAATAGTGTAAAGTACACAATGAAATATACAGTTTTAGTGACAGGTTCTGCTTATGGAACGCAAAATTCTAGTACAGCTTTTCTATTTTGCGAATCATTAATAAAAATGCATCACGTGTTAAATAGTGTTTTCTTTTATTGTGATGGTGTGCTTAATTCAAATATTATAAATAAAACACCTTCTGATGAATTTGATTTAATTCAAGGTTGGCAGGTGCTATATCAAAAACATGATGTGAAGTTATATGTATGTACTACTGCAGCCGAAAGAAGAGGGATAGTAGAAGATAATTATACGGTTCATTATAAAAAGGGAAATTTATCTCCTTGTTTTCAACTCAGCGGATTATTAGAATTAGGGCATGCTATATATATTTCAGATCGTATAATACAATTTTAATATAATAATTTTTATGAAAAAAATCGCTTTTGTTTTTTCTCATTCTCCTCATGGAACAACTTTTGGAAAAGAAGGATTAGATGTTATTTTAGGAACATCTGCTATTTTAAAAGAAATGAGTTTGTTTTTTATTGGTGACGGTGTTTTACAATTATTTAAAAGTTATAAATCAGAAAGAATTTTAACTCGTGATTACACATCTTTATTTACATTGTTATCTTTATATAAAATAAAAGATTTTTATTGTTGTAAACTGTCTTTACTGCAAAATGGCTTTGACATGAACACAAAATTTATATTACCAGTTAACATATTAAATTCATATTTTTTACGTGCTAAGTTGGATGATCACGATGCAATTATTAACTTTTGAAGATAATTGATTATGTTACATACTTTAATACACTCTCCTTATAAAACTAATATACCTCTTCTTATCAGCATGTTAAACAAAAAAGATGATTTTTTAGCTTTACAAGATGGTGTTTTGATTGCTTTAACAAATAGTGTTTTTTTAGATAGTATTATTTTTAGTTCAGCAAATTTATATCTTATACAAGAAGATGTTTATGCTCGAGGAATTATAAAAAATATATCTAGCGATTTTATGTTAATTAGTTATATTAATTTCGTTTCTTTAACGCTTAAAAATAAAACACAGATGGTTTGGTGAAGTATACTTATTTGTTTTGACTTACATATCCAGTCTAAAAATCTACACTATAATATAATCTCAATTTTGTATTATGTTAAAATTAATCATAAAATTAATTATAAATAGGAACTTATATGGCCACAGTTAATCAATTGGTCCGAAAACCTCGTTTACGAAAAGTAATTAAAACAAATGTACCCGCTTTATCAAATAGCCCTCAAAAACGAGGAGTGTGTACTCGAGTTTATACAACAACTCCTAAAAAACCTAATTCTGCGCTACGTAAAGTTTGTCGTGTAAGATTAACTAATGGATTTGAAGTTACAGCATATATAGGTGGAGAAGGTCATAATTTACAAGAACATTCTGTCATTTTAATACGTGGTGGAAGAGTTAAAGATTTACCCGGTGTCCGATATCATGTTGTTAGAGGTGCTTTAGATTGTGCTGGTGTCAAAGATAGGAAAAAGGGTCGTTCTAAATATGGTGTTAAAAAAACAAAAGTTTAATTAATTAAATATCATATAAATTTTTAAGGAGTTTTTATGCCTCGTCGACGTATTATTACTGCTCGAAAAATCTTACCTGAACCAAAATTTTCTTCAGAGTTGTTAGCTAAATTTATCAATATTTTAATGATAGATGGAAAAAAATCTATTGCCGAAATAATTGTTTATACTGCTTTGAAAGATTTATCAAAAAGAACAAAAAAAAATGAATTAGAAGCATTTGAAATTGCTCTAGAAAATGTTCGACCAACTGTAGAAGTCAAATCTCGTCGAGTCGGAGGTTCTACATACCAAGTTCCTGTTGAAGTGCGTCCAGTACGTCGAAATGCATTAGCTATGCGATGGATTATAGAATCAGCTCGAAAAAGAGCAGATAAATCTATGGCTTTACGTTTATCAAATGAATTATATGATGCATTAGATAATAAAGGAGCTTCTGTAAAAAAGAAGGAAGAAGTTCATCGTATGGCTGAAGCAAATAAAGCTTTTGCTCATTATCGTTGGTAAGTTTGTAAAAATTTTTTATACTTATACTTAGCAATTATTTTCATTTTGCTTACTAACAATAACCTTTAAAAACTAAAAGTAAAATTTATTATGTCTCGTACAACACCTATTTCTCGATATCGCAACATTGGAATTAGCGCTCATATAGATGCTGGTAAAACTACTACTACAGAAAGAATCCTGTTTTATACTGGAATTAATCATAAAATTGGTGAAGTACATGACGGGGCAGCAACAATGGATTGGATGGAGCAAGAACAAGAGAGAGGGATCACAATTACATCTGCTGCAACTACGGCTTTTTGGAGTGGTATGGGTAAACAATTTAAACCTCATAGGATTAATATTATTGATACCCCTGGACATGTAGATTTTACAATAGAAGTAGAGCGTTCTATGCGGGTTCTAGATGGAGCAGTAATGGTTTATTGTGCAGTGGGAGGTGTTCAGCCTCAATCTGAAACTGTTTGGAGGCAAGCTAATAAATATAATGTACCGCGAATAGCTTTTATCAATAAAATGGATCGTATGGGTGCAAATTTTTTAAAATCTGTAAAACAAATTAAAACACGATTAGGCGGAAATCCTGTACCTTTACAACTACCAATTGGATCAGAAGAACATTTTACAGGTGTAATAGATTTAATTAAAATGAAAGCGATTGAATGGCAAGATGTCGATCAGGGAATTACTTTTACTTATAAAGATATTCCTTCAGATATGTATGAAATATCTGAGAAATGGCATCAAAATTTACTTGAATTTGCTGTTGAATCTAATGAAAATCTTATGGAAAAATACTTAAATGGACAGGAATTATCTGAAACAGAAATAAAATCAGAACTGCGGAAGCGATCTTTAAATAATGAAATTACACTCATTACTTGTGGTTCTGCTTTTAAAAATAAAGGCGTTCAAGCGTTATTAGACGCAATAGTGGAATATTTACCTGCTCCTAATGATATTCAAGATATTAAAGGTATTTTAAATAACGAAAAAAACATCCCTGCTATTAGATCGTCGAATGATAATGCTCCATTTTCAGCTTTGGCTTTTAAAATTTCTAGTGATCCATTTGTAGGTAATTTAACATTTTTTAGAGTATATTCAGGAATAGTAAAATCAGGAGACACTGTATTTAACTCTGTAAAATCTCAGCGTGAAAGATTTGGTAGAATCGTTCAAATGCACGCAAATAAAAGAGAAGAAATAAAAGAAGTATATGCAGGTGATATAGCAGCAGCTATTGGATTAAAAGATGTAACTACTGGGGATACACTTTGCGATTTAAATGATCCTATTATATTAGAACGCATGGAATTTCCAGATCCAGTGATATCAATTTCAGTAGAGCCTAGAACAAAAGCTGATCAAGAAAAAATGGGTATAGCATTAAATAGATTAGCTAAAGAAGATCCTTCGTTTAGAGTTCATACTGATCAGGAATCTAATCAAACTATTATTTCTGGAATGGGTGAGTTGCATCTAGAGATCATTGTCGATCGAATGAAAAGAGAATTTAGTGTAGATGCTAACATTGGAAAACCACAAGTAGCGTATCGTGAAACGATTTTAAATAAAATCACTGATATTGAAGGAAAGCATATTAAACAATCTGGTGGAAGAGGTCAGTATGGTCATGTTGTTATAGAATTATTTCCATTAGAACCAGGAGGTGCAGGTTATTCGTTTATTAATGATATAAAAGGCGGGGTAATACCTAATGAGTATATTTCTGCAATTGATAAAGGTATTCAGGAACAATTAAAATATGGACCTTTAGCAGGTTATCCTGTTGTAGATATAGGGGTACGTCTTTATTTTGGGTCTTATCATGATGTTGACTCTTCAGAGTTAGCATTTAAACTGGCGGCTTCTTTAGCTTTTAAAAATGGTTTTAAACAAGCCAATCCTATTTTGTTAGAACCTATCATGAAAGTTGAAGTAGAGACGCCAGATGATTATATGGGTGATGTTATTGGAGATTTAAATCGTCGTAGGGGTGTTATCGAAGGTATGAAAGATTTATCTATAGGAAAAATTATTCAAGCTTGTGTTCCTTTATCTGAAATGTTTGGTTATGCAACTGATTTACGTTCTCAAACGCAAGGAAGAGCTTCCTATTCAATGGAGTTTTTAAAATACGTAGAAGCACCATCTAGTATTTCTGACGAAATTATTCAAAAAAAAAATAAATAATTGTAATTTAAAAATTTTTTATAACTAAATTGTAAAGGATAAAAAAATGTCAAAAGAAAAATTTCAACGTTTGAAACCTCATATTAACGTAGGAACTATCGGTCATGTAGATCATGGAAAAACAACATTAACTGCAGCAATTACCACTGTATTATCTAAAAAATATGGAGGTTCTGCACGTGCTTTTGATCAGATAGATAATGCTCCAGAAGAGAAAGCTAGGGGGATTACAATAAATACCTCACATGTAGAATATGATACTGAATTAAGGCATTATGCACATGTTGACTGCCCAGGTCATGCAGATTATATCAAGAATATGATTACTGGAGCTGCTCAAATGGATGGTGCTATTTTGGTGGTCGCAGCTACTGATGGACCAATGCCTCAAACACGTGAACACATTTTACTTGGTAGACAAGTGGGTGTGCCATATATTGTTGTTTTTTTAAATAAATGTGACATGGTAGATGATGAAGAATTATTAGAGTTAGTAGAAATGGAAGTTCGTGATTTATTAACTCAATATGATTTTCCAGGAGATAACACTCCGATTATTCGCGGATCTGCATTGAAAGCCTTAGAAGGTGATCCTGAATGGGAATCGAAAATATTAGAATTATCTAAATTTTTAGATAGTTACATTCCAGAACCAACACGAGCAATTGATCAATCATTTTTATTACCTATAGAAGATGTTTTTTCTATATCTGGAAGAGGAACAGTTGTTACTGGAAGAGTTGAAAAAGGTATTATAAAAGTCGGAGAAGAAGTAGAAATTGTTGGAATTAAAAAAACAACTAAAACTACCTGTACTGGCGTAGAAATGTTTAGAAAATTATTAGATGAAGGTCGTGCAGGCGAAAATGTAGGTGTGTTACTTCGGGGAACAAAGCGAGATGAAATTGAAAGAGGCCAAGTTTTAGCTAAGCCTGGTAGTATTCATCCGCATACAACGTTTGAGTCTGAAGTCTATGTTTTATCAAAAGAAGAAGGTGGTCGACATACGCCATTTTTTAAAGGATATCGTCCTCAGTTTTATTTTCGCACTACTGATGTAACAGGTTCTATTGAATTACCTGATGGGGTAGAAATGGTCATGCCGGGAGATAATATCAAAATGACTGTTACTTTAATTCATCCAATTGCTATGACAGATGGGCTGCATTTTGCAATACGGGAAGGTGGGAAAACCGTTGGTGCTGGTGTTGTTACTAAAGTTTTAGTTTAACATATTTTATACTGTACTTAGTTGAATTTATTGAGAAAAGAGTATACAATGCTCTTTTCTTGGTATTTTGATTAATACTATAAATAGTTTGTAAAAATAATTTTATATAATTAAAAATATTTTTTTATTTAAAATATTTTAAAATACTCCTAATATAGGAGTTATATAGCCATTGTTATTAATTACATCCAATCTCTGTGAATAGAGATAGGGTAAAATTTTTATTCTTTAATAAAATTGGAGTTCTGGTATCATGCAGAACCAAAGAATTCGTATTCGTCTAAAAGCATTTGATCATAGATTAATTGATCAATCGACTACAGAAATTGTTGAAACAGCGAAAAGAACTGGCGCGCAAGTGCGCGGTCCTATACCGCTTCCTACCCGTAAAGAACGATTTACTATTTTGATTTCTCCACATGTTAATAAAGATGCACGTGATCAATATGAAATACGTACACATAAACGGTTAATTGATATAGTAGAGCCTACTGAAAAAACTGTTGATGCGTTAATGCGACTTGATCTGGCTGCTGGTGTAGATGTTCAAATTAGTTTAGGTTAATTAAATAGATATATAAGGTTTTTAAAATGATTGGTTTAATTGGTAAAAAACTTGGTATGACTCGTATTTTTACCAAGGAAGGATGTTCAATTCCTGTAACTGTAATTGAGTGTAAGGAACATCGAATAACGCAAATAAAAAATATAGTAACTGATGGATATTTTGCTATTCAAGTGACAACAGGTACAAAAAAGTTAAACAAACTTAATAAACCTCAATCAGGTCATTTTTTAAAAGCAGGTGTTGTTCCAGGTAATGGTTTATGGGAATTTAAAACAAATGTAAATGAAAATTTTAAATTAGGTCAAGTTATTAAAATTGATATTTTTAACGATATTAAGAAAGTAGATGTTATCGGTACTTCTAAAGGTAAAGGTTTTTCTGGTACTGTAAAACGTTGGAACTTTCGTACTCAAGATGCTTCACATGGAAATTCATTATCTCATAGAGTTCCAGGTTCTATTGGTCAAAATCAAACTCCTGGGAGAGTATTTAAAGGAAAAAAAATGGCAGGACAATTAGGAAATAAACGTGTTACAGTGCAAAATTTGAATATAATACGTATTGATTTAATTCGTAATTTACTTTTATTAAAAGGCGCTGTACCAGGGTCTATAGGTAGTGATCTTATTGTTAAACCAGCTATTAAGATTTGAGAAATAAGGAATTAAGCATGGAATTAGTAGTTCAAGACGTGCAAAACCTTCTTAGTGTTTCTGACATCATTTTTTCTCGAGATTTTAATGAAGCTCTAATTCATCAAGTGGTTGTTGCTTATTCAGCGTCTACTCGTCAGGGTACGAGAGCACAAAAAAGTCGTGCTGATGTTTCTGGTTCAGGTAGAAAACCATGGCGCCAAAAAGGAACTGGGCGTGCTCGTGCAGGTTCTTTTAGAAGTCCTATTTGGCGGTCAGGAGGGGTAACATTTGCCGCAAAACCTCAAGAACATTCTCAAAAAATTAACAAAAAAATGTATCGTGGTGCATTAAAAAGTATTTTTTCTGAATTAATCCGTCAAAAACGGTTAATTGTTTTTCAAGATTTTTCGTTAACTTTGCCTAAAACAAAACTGTTAGTTGAAAAATTAAAAAAAATAAATTTAAAAAATGTTTTGATTATTACAAGTAAATTGGATAATAATCTCTTCCTTGCTTCTAGAAATTTATATGCAGTTGATGTAAAAGATGTATATTCGATTGATCCAGTAAGCTTAATTGCTTTTGATCATATCTTAATCACTGTTGATGCGTTGAAAAAAGTAGAGGAAATACTTTCATGATTCCTGAAGAACGTTTATTAAAAATATTACTCTCTCCGCATATTTCTGAAAAATCATCTATATTAATTGAAAAGTGTAATACTGTTGTTTTAAAAGTTTTAAAAAGTTCAACTAAATATGAAATTAAATCTGCAGTACAAAAGTTATTTAATATACAAGTAGATAGTGTAAAAACATTACGTATTCAAGGAAAAAAAAAGCGTCAATCTAATCGTATTGTTTTTCGAAAAGACTGGAAAAAAGCATATATTAAAGTGAAAAAAGGTCAAAATTTAGATTTTATAAGTAATATAGAATAGGTAGAGGAAATAAAAATGGCAATTGTTAAATGTAAGCCGACATCCCCAGGTCGACGTCATGTTATTAAAGTTGTCAATAAGGAATTGTATAAAGGGAAGCCATATTCTTCACTTATTACAAAAAAAGGTAAAACTGGAGGACGGAATAATAATGGTAGAATTACAACCCGACATATTGGTGGGGGTCATAAACGTTCATATCGTATTATAGATTTTAAAAGGAACAGAGATAACATCGATGCTGTAATAGAAAGGTTTGAGTATGATCCTAATCGTTCTTCTAATATTGCTTTAATATTATACAAAGATGGGAAACGAAGTTATATTTTAGCGCCTAAAGATTTAAAGATAGGTGATACTATTACTTCAGGTTCAAATGTTCCTATTAAAGTAGGAAACACCTTACCAATTAAAAATATTCCTGTTGGTTCTTTTATTCATAATGTAGAAATGAAACCGGGAAAAGGAGGTCAAATTGCTCGATCTGCAGGCAGCTATGTACAATTAGTAGCACGCGATCAAGATTATGCTACTTTGCGATTAAGATCTGGTGAAATGAGAAAAACTGAATGTAATTGTAGAGCTACAATTGGTCAAGTAGGAAATGCGGAACATATGTTGCAAGTATTAGGAAAAGCTGGTGCTTCACGTTGGATTGGAATCCGACCGACTGTCCGTGGTACTGCTATGAATCCAGTTGACCATCCTCATGGAGGTGGTGAAGGAAGAAATTTTGGGAAACATCCAGTGACTCCCTGGGGTATTCAAACAAAGGGTAAAAAAACTAGAAGAAATAAACGTACTGAAAAATTTATTTTACGTCATCGTCACAAATAACTTTAGAGAATTATCTTATGCCACGTTCTGTGAAAAAAGGTCCTTTTATTGATGTTAGTTTATTAAAAAAAGTAGAGCAAGCAGTCAAGTTAAATGATAAAAAACCTTTAAAAACATGGTCTAGACGCTCAACAGTATTTCCAAATATGGTCGGTTTAACAATATCTATTCATAATGGTCGAAATCATGTTCCAGTTTTTATTACTGAAGAAATGGTTGGGCATAAATTAGGTGAATTTTCTTTAACTCGTACCTATAGAGGACATACTGCAGATAAAAAAGTAAAAAAACGTTAGAACAAAGAGGAACAAATGGAAACTTTAGCTCAATGTCGAAAAGTTCGATCTTCTGCTCAAAAAATTCGTTTAGTAGCAGATTTAATTCGAGGTAAAAAAGTACCAATAGCATTAAATATATTAAATTTTAACAATAAAAAAGCCGCAGTTTTAGTTAAAAAAGTATTAGAATCAGCTATAGCAAATGCAGAGCATAATGATGGTGTTGATATAGATCAATTAAAAGTAAAAAATATATTTGTAGATGAAGGTTCTACAATGAAGCGAATGATGCCTCGTGCTAAAGGGCGTGCAGATCGTATTTTAAAACGTACGAGTCATATAACTGTAATTGTTTCTGATTGTTAATGTTTTTTTTGGAGGAGAAAGAATGGGTCAAAAAGTGCACCCTAATGGCATGCGGTTGGGTATCATTAAAAAATGGAACTCTGTATGGTTTGCAAATACTAAAGATTTTGCAGATCATATAGATAGCGATTATAAAGTACGTCAATTTTTAATGAAAGAACTCATAAAAGCATCAGTATCCCGAATTATTATTGAGAGACCTGCCAAAAGTATTCGCGTAACTATTTATACAGCTAGGCCAGGTATTGTGATAGGAAAAAAAGGTGAAGATGTTGAAAAATTAAGAATGTTTATTGCAAAAATTACTGGTGTTCCAGCTCAAATCAATATTTCTGAAGTTAGAAAACCTGAATTAGATGCAAAGCTCGTTTCAGATAGTATTACTTCTCAATTAGAAAGAAGAGTGATGTTTCGTAGGGCCATGAAAAGATCAGTTCAGAACGCAATGAGACAAGGGGCAAAAGGTATTAAAGTAGAAGTAAGTGGTAGATTGGGTGGCGCTGAAATAGCTCGAAGAGAATGGTATAGAGAGGGCAGAGTTCCGCTGCATACTCTACGTGCTAACATTGATTACAGTGTCTCTGAAGCTCACACTACATATGGTGTAATAGGTGTAAAAGTATGGATCTTTAAAGGGGAGATACTAGGTGGTATGTCAGCTATCGAGAAATTAGAAAAAAAACCATCTGTTCTATCAAAAAAGCAACATCGTAAAAATCGCAAGTAGGAGAATTGTCTAATGTTGCAACCAAAACGTACGAAGTTTCGTAAAATGCATAAAGGACGAAATCGTGGACTTGCAATTGGTACTGATATTAACTTTGGTATTTTTGGATTAAAAGCAGTGGATCGAGGACGTTTAACTGCTCGGCAAATTGAATCTGCACGAAGAGCTATAACACGATTTATTAAAAGACAAGGTAAAGTTTGGATACGTATTTTCCCTGATAAACCAATTACGCAAAAACCATTAGAAGTTAGAATGGGAAAAGGAAAAGGTAATGTTGAATATTGGGTCGCTTTAGTACAACCCGGCAAAATACTTTACGAATTAGATGGTGTTTCGGAAGAAGAATCGCGTATAGCATTTAAGCTAGCTGCATCAAAATTGCCGATTAAAACGACTTTTGTAACTAAAATGGTGATGTAATGAAGGCATTATTAAAATTTCGTCAAAAAGATTGTCAGAATCTTAATATAGAACTTTTGCAATTATTAAGAGAACAGTTTAATCTTCGCATGCAGTCTGCATCAGGGAAATTAAAACAACCACATTTATTACGAAAAGTAAGAAGAAATATTGCACAAGTCAAAACAATATTAACTGAAAAGGAGCGTTTTAAATAATGGAAAAAATTCGTACCTTACAAGGTCGCGTTACAAGTAATAAAATGAATAAGTCAGCTGTTGTATCAATTGAACGTTTTGTGAAGCATAAGATTTATAAAAAGTTTATAAAAAAAACTACAAAACTACATATTCACGATGAAAAAAACGAATGTTCAATAGGTGATTTAATAGAAATTAGAGAATCTAGACCAATTTCCAAAACTAAATCTTGGGTATTAGTTCGAATTGTTGAAAAAACTATTTTTTAAAAAATATTTTAAAACATGATCAAACTTAGGTCTGTTCATGTTTTCTATCAATAAAATATTACTAATATTGTACTTAGTAACAATTTCATTTGAATTGGAATGATATAATATGATTCAAGAACAAACTATTTTGAATGTAGCTGACAACTCTGGTGCGCGTTCAGCCATGTGTATTAAAGTGTTAGGTGGTTCTCGTCGTCGTTATGCTAGAATTGGTGATATAATTAAAATTACGGTGAAAGAAGCTATACCAAGAGGTAAAGTAAAAAAAGGGGAAGTTTTAAAAGCGGTAGTTGTCAGAACAAAGAAAGGTATAAGGAGATCTGATGGCTCGACTGTACGTTTTGATAGAAATTCTTGTGTGATATTAAATAATAACGAACAACCTATAGGTACTCGTATTTTTGGACCTGTTACTCGAGAATTAAGGAATGAAAAATTTATGAAAATTATTTCGTTAGCTCCTGAAGTTTTATAATAAACATTTAAGGAATATCAAATGGCATTAAAGTTTCGTAAAAATGATCAAGTAATAATTTTAACAGGAAAGGATAAAGGAAAAAAAAGTTTTATTAAAAATATTTTTCCACCTAATAAAGTAATTGTGCAGGGTTTAAATTTAGTTAAAAAACATCAAAAACCTGTTCCTGCTCAAAATAAAAACGGGGGTATTATTGAAAGAGAAGCTCCTATACACATTTCAAATATCGCTATTTTTAATCCAGAATCTAAAAAATCAGATCGCGTTGGTTTTAGATTCGAAGAGGGTAAAAAAGTACGTTTTTTCAAATCAAATGGTAATATAATTAAAAAATAGTTATGACATTTTGGGGTGATGTATGATCGAATTACATAGTTATTATAAAACAAAAATAGTTAAAAATCTTATGATAACATTAAATTATAGCTCTATAATGCAAGTACCTAAAATTGATAAAATTGTTTTAAATATGGGTGTTGGGTCTGCAGCTTCTGATAAAAAAAATTTAGATAATGCTGTGCTAGATTTAACTGCAATATCTGGACAAAAACCAGTAATCACGAAAGCAAGAAAATCTGTAGCTGGTTTTAAAATTCGAAAAGGTTATCCTATTGGTTGCAAGGTAACATTGCGTGGAAAAAGAAAATGGGATTTTTTAACACGTCTAATTAGTATTGCCATTCCTCGTATTAGAGATTTTAGAGGTTTCTCAATTAACTCTTTTGATGGTCGAGGAAATTATAGTTTAGGAATACGAGAACAAATTATTTTTCCTGAAATTGATTATGACAAAATTGATCGTGTTCGTGGATTAGATATAACTATTACTACCACTGCAAAATCAAATAATGAAGGTCATTTATTGTTATCTGCTTTCAATTTTCCTTTCCGTAAGTAATATAGTTTAATATATTTAAGGTTATCTAATGGCTAAACAATCGATGCAAGCGCGCGAAATTAAACGTATCAAATTAGCTAATAAATTTTATGCTCAACGTATTGCGCTTAAAACTATTATTAAAAACATGAAACTTTCAAAAGAAGAGCGTTGGGACGCTGTGCTTAAGCTTCAAGTTTTTCCGCGTGATTCTAGTCCATCGCGACAAAGAAATAGATGTCGACAAACAGGTCGTCCACATGCTTTTTTAAGAAAATTCGGTCTGAGTCGTATTAAAGTCAGAGAAGCAGCTATGAAAGGTGAAATTCCTGGTTTAAAAAAAGCAAGTTGGTAATTTTAAGGAGCTAAAATGAGTGTTCAAGATCCAGTGGCTGATATGTTGACACGTATTAGAAATGGTCAATCAGCTAACAAATATTCTGTTAAGATGCCTGCCTCTAAATTAAAAAATTCTATAATAGAATTATTAAAACAAGAAGGTTATATTAATGATTATAATATAAATGGTAAAAATAAATTAGAATTAGAAGTTGTTTTAAAATATTTTAAAGGAAAATCTGTAATAGAAAAAATTCAAAGAGTAAGTCGATCGAGTCTACGAATATATAAAAAAAAGCATGATCTACCCAAAGTTATGTCTGGGTTAGGTATTGCTATAATTTCAACTTCTCGTGGTATTATGACGGATCACACCGCACGTAAACTCGGTCTTGGTGGTGAAGTTATATGTTACGTAGCTTAAAGGAGATAAAATGTCTCGTATTGCTAAACGTCCAATTCCTATTCCAAAAGATGTTAAAATTGAATTAAATTCACAATTAATATCTATTCAAGGAAAATATGGTAATCTTTCACGTATCATTCATCGTGCAGTTGAAGTGAAATATGTAAATAATATGATTACTTTTTCAGCACGTTTAGGGTTTTCTGATGGCTGGGCACAAGCTGGTACGTCAAGAGCTCTCGTTTATTCCATGATCACAGGGGTTTCGAAAAAATTTAGTAAAAAATTACAATTTTCTGGCGTAGGTTATCGTGTTTCAATAACAAAAAACAATATTATCAATATGTCTTTAGGGTATTCGCATTCTATTTTATACTCTTTGCCCTCCTCTATTGAAGTTGAATATGTATCTTCTACAGAAATTATTATCAAGGGAGTAGATAAACAATTAGTCGGGCAAGTTGCAGCCAACTTAAGATCTTATCGTAAACCAGAACCTTATAAAGGAAAAGGTATTCGATATTCGGATGAAATTGTGCGGGTAAAAGAGGCTAAAAAAAAGTAAAATGATTATTTCTAGAAATTCCAAGATCAACTCTCGTATACGTCGATTAAAAAAGTCACGTTGCCAAATGAAAAAATTAGGAGCTACTCGTTTAGTTGTTCATCGTACTTCTCGTCATATCTATGCTCAAATAGTTTCCTCTGAAGCAAAAGTTTTAGTTTGTGCTTCGACTGTAGAAAAACAAATTAAATGTGATTTAAAATATACTGGAAACAAAAAGGCAGCGGAAATTATTGGAAAAAATATTGCTAAACGAGCTTTACTCAAAGGAATATCTAACGTTTCATTTGATCGTTCTGGGTTTAAATATCATGGTCGTATAAAGATATTAGCAGATTCTGCTCGAAATTTTGGACTAAAGTTTTAAGGTAAAATATAAAATGGTTAATATTGATAAAAAAAATAATAATGAATTACAAGAAAAATTAATTACTGTAAACCGTGTCTCAAAAACAGTTAAAGGTGGTCGTATTTTTTCTTTTACAGCTTTAACAGTAGTAGGGAATGGAAACGGACGTGTTGGTTTTGGATATGGAAAAGCTCGTGAAGTCCCTGCAGCAATTCAAAAAGCTATGGAAAAAGCAAGACGTAATATGTTTACTATACCACTGGTAAATAAAACTTTACAGCACCCTCTAAAAGGATCGCACACTGGATCTAATATATTCATGAAACCAGCGTCAGATGGTACTGGTATTATTGCAGGAGGTGCTATGCGCGCAGTTTTAGAAGTAGCGGGTATACATAATGTATTAGCTAAAACCTATGGATCCACTAACCCAATTAATGTAGTTCGAGCAACTATGAATGGTTTAATTAACATGAAATCTCCAGAAATGGTAGCAGCTAAAAGAAATAAGTCTGTTGCAGATATTTTAGGAAGGTAAATTTTAATCAATGAAAACTATTACAATTACTCAAGTAAAAAGTTCTATAGGAAGAATTCCTAAACATAAAAAAACACTATTTGGTTTAGGATTACGTTTTATTGGGCATACCGTTACTCTTGAAGATACACCTTCAATTCGAGGTATGATTAAAAAAGTATCGTATATTTTGAAAATACAAGAGAAATAATTTATGTATCTAAATAGTTTATCTCCATCATGTGGATCTAAAAAAAATAGCAAAAGATTAGGTCGAGGTATTGGCTCTGGATATGGAAAAACAGCCGGAAGAGGACATAAAGGTCAAAAATCTAGATCTGGTGGAAGTATAAATCGCGGTTTCGAAGGGGGTCAAATGCCTTTATATAGAAGACTTCCTAAATTTGGATTTAAATCTAGAAAAGCAAATGTTACTACTGAAGTAAGATTATCTCAAATATCAAAATTACCAGATAACATAATTGATTTAAAAGTTTTAAAAAAAGAAAATATTGTTAATAAGAATGTTAGACATGTAAAAATTATTTTATCAGGAAAATTAAAAGGCCCTGTAACATTACGCAATTTACGTGTTACCAAAGGTGCTCGTATAGAAATTGAAAATTATGGTGGTAAAATTGAAGGATAATTAGTGAATAATGATTAATAAATTAGGAATGAATTTTAAAAATTCTAAAAAAAATATTAATGAACTTAAAAATAGAATTATTTTTGTAATAATCTCTTTAATTATTTTTCGTATTGGTTCTTTTATTCCTATACCTGGAATTGATACTACAATTTTGTCTCGCATATTAAATCATCAAAAAGGCACTATTTTTGAAATGTTTAATATGTTTTCTGGCGGAGCTTTGAATCGAGCTTCTATTTTTGCATTAGGTATTATGCCTTATATATCCGCTTCTATTATTATTCAGTTATTAACCTTAGCAATTCCTTTCTTATCTGAATTAAAGAAAGAAGGAGAAGCAGGTCGACATAAAATTAATGAATATACAAGATATTCTACTTTAATATTAGCTTTTTTTCAATCAGTTGGAGTTGTGACAAGTTTATCTAGTATATCCAGCATACGTCCTATTATAGTTAATGAAAATTTTTATTTTTATTGTACCGCTATTGTTATATTGGTCACTGGTACTATGTTTTTGATGTGGTTAGGTGAGCTAATTACGGAATGTGGTATTGGAAATGGAATTTCTATTATAATTTTCACAGGTATAATCGCAGGACTTCCTTCTGCTATTGCACATACTATTGAGCAAACTAGACAAGGACATTTGCATTTATTATTGTTTTTGTCTGTTTTAGTGTTAATTTTTTTAGTTGTTTTTTTAGTTGTTTTTATTGAGCGTAGTCAGAGAAAAATTATTGTTCATTATGCTCAGCGTCAACAAGGTCGCCGTATTTACTCAGCACAAAGCACTCATTTACCTTTAAAAGTAAATATGTCTGGCGTTATCCCTGCAATATTTGCTTCAAGTATTGTGTTATTTCCTGCTACTATTATATCTTGGTTGGGAATAGATAAAAAATACAGTTTTTTTAAAACTATTTTGTTTTATTTTCAACCAAATCAGTTTTTATATCTATTTTTATATGTAATTTCTATTATTTTCTTTTGTTTTTTTTATACTGGATTAGTTTTTAATCCTCGTGAAACTGCGGATAATTTAAAAAAATCAGGTGCTTTTATTTCAGGTATCCGACCAGGTGAAAAAACAGCTAAATATATTAATAAAATTATATTGAGATTAACACTTTTTGGTTCTTTGTATATTACTTTTATTTGCTTAATTCCGGAATTTATGAGAAGCGCTATGAATGTCCCGTTTTATTTTGGTGGTACGTCATTATTAATTGTAGTTGTAGTTATAATGGATTTTATTGCTCAAATTCAAACGTTAATAATGTCTAGTCAATATGACTCTATATTAAAAAAAGCTAAGTTAAATTAAACTTTTAATAGTTAAGGATTTTGAATGAAAGTTAAAGCCTCTGTTAAAACCCTTTGTCGAAACTGTAAAATTATACGGCGTAATAATGTAGTAAGAGTAATCTGTAGTAATGATCCAAAACATAAACAGCGTCAAGGTTAAAGTGAAAAAATAAAAGACTATATTAAGATTTATTAATATTTATACATATTGATAAATTTCTTGTGTTAGTTTATCTTAATAAATTTTGAGGATTGTATAACATGGCTCGTATTGCGGGTATTAATATTCCTGAGAATAAGCATACTATTATAGCATTAACAGAAATATATGGAATAGGAAGAAAACGATCTAAAATTATTTGCATGAATTCAAATATTTCAGAAACTATGAAAATCATAGATCTAAAAGAATCAGATATTGAATTATTGAGAGAAAACGTAGCTAAATATGTTGTTGAAGGCGATTTAAGACGAGAAAAAACTTTAAATATTAAACGTTTAGTTGATCTTAATTGTTATCGTGGTATACGACATCGTAAAAATCTTCCAGTTCGAGGCCAAAGAACCAAAACAAATGCTCGCACTTGTAAAGGCCCTAGAAAAGTGATAAAAAAATAATTTAGGTAATTTTAATTATGGTAAAAAACTCAGTTATTCGAACACGTAAACGTGTAAAAAAACAAATAACAGATGGTATAGCGCATATTCATGCTTCATTTAATAACACTATTGTAACTATTACTGATCGACAGGGTAATGCTCTAGGCTGGGCAACTTCTGGTGGATCTGGTTTTAGAGGTTCTAGAAAATCAACTCCTTTTGCGGCACAAATTGCAGCTGAGCGTTGCGCAGAAATAGTAAAAGATTACGGTATAAAAAATTTAGAAATTATGGTTAAAGGTCCTGGCCCAGGTAGAGAATCTACTATTAGAGCTTTAAATGCAGCTGGATTTCGTATTACAAATATCACTGATGTAACACCTATTCCTCATAATGGTTGCCGGCCTCCTAAAAAACGTCGTGTTTAAATTGTAGAAATGATTGGAGAATTAAATGGCAAAATATTTAGGTCCTAAATTGAAGTTAAGTCGACGTGAAGGAACTGATTTATTTTTGAAATCTGGATTTCGTTCAATAGAATCAAAATGTAAATTAGAACATCCTCCTGGACAACACGGTCTGAGAAAACCACGATTATCTGATTATGCAATTCAATTGCGTGAAAAACAGAAAGTACGTCGTATTTATGGTGTTTTAGAGCGACAATTTAAAATATATTATAAAAAAGCTTCACGTTTAAAAGGTAATACTGGAGAAAATTTATTACGGATTTTAGAAAGAAGACTTGACAACGTAGTATATCGTATGGGATTTGGATGTACACGTGCTGAGTCAAGACAGTTAATTAATCATAAATCTGTTCAAGTGAATAATTGTATTGTTAATATTGGATCATATCAAGTTTCTCCTAATGATCGTATATCTATTAGAGATAAATCAAGAAGTCAATCTCGGATAAAAGCTGCTTTAGAGTTAACTGAGCAACGAGAAAAACCTATTTGGATAGAAGTAGATTTTATTAAAATGGAAGGAATTTTCAAACATTTTCCTGAACGTTCAGATTTGTCTGCAGAAATTAATGAACATTTGATTGTTGAACTTTATTCTAAGTAATAAGACTAATTATTAGATATAGAGGTTTATTATGCAGCGTTCTATTATGGGATTTTTGAAGCCACGTTTAGTTGATATTGAACAAATTACCTCCACTCATACAAAAGTTACATTAGAACCGTTAGAGCGAGGTTTTGGTCATACACTAGGTAATGCATTGCGAAGAATTTTACTATCTTCTATGCCTGGTTGCGCTGTAACAGAGGTAGAGATTGAAGGCGTTTTACATGAATACAGTACAAAAGAAGGAATTCAAGAAGATATTTTAGAAATTTTACTTAATTTAAAAGGATTAGCTATTAAGTTACATGGAAAAGATGAAACATTTGTTAGCCTTCAAAAAACAGGTGTATGCTGTGTTACTGCATCCGATATTATACATGATAATGATGTTGAGATCATCAAACCTAATCATGTAATTTGTCATTTGACAGATGATAATGCTTCTATTCAGATGAGAATTAAAGTACAACGTGGCAGAGGTTATATACCAGCTTCATCTCGAGTACATATAGAAGATGAATCAAGACCAATTGGTTGTCTATTAGTAGATGCATGTTATAGTCCTATCAATCGGATTGTGTATAACGTTGAAGCTGCACGAGTTGAACAAAGAACAGATTTAGATAAGTTAATTATTGAGATGAAAACAAATGGAACAATTGATCCTGAAGAAGCCATAAGACGTGCAGCAACTATTTTATCAGAACAGTTAGAAGCTTTTGTTGATTTAAGAGATGTGAAAGAACCGGAAGTACGAGAAGAAAAACCTGAATTTGAACCTATTTTATTACGCCCTGTAGATGACTTAGAATTAACTGTACGATCAGCTAATTGTCTTAAAGCAGAATCTATACATTATATAGGGGATTTAGTTCAAAAAACCGAAGTTGAACTTTTAAAAACACCTAATTTAGGGAAAAAATCGTTAACTGAAATTAAAGATATATTAGCTTCACGTAATTTATCACTTGGCATGAAATTAGAGAAATGGCCCCCATTGAATATTTTAGAAGAATAATTGTTGATTATTTAACTTTTATATTAATTTTTTATTTATACTGTTTATAAAGGTTTAAGATTATGAGACATCGAAAAATCGGACGTCAGTTAAATTGTAATAGTAGCCATCGTAGTGCCATATTTAAAAATATGGCATGTTCATTATTAACTAATGAAATTATAAAAACTACTTTAGCAAAAGCGAAAGAATTACGTCGTATTGTTGAACCTATGATTACTTTGTCAAAAATAGATAATGTTGCTCATAGAAGATTAGTTTTTTCAAGAATTAGAAATAATGAAGTAGTTGCTAAATTATTTCAAATTTTGGGTCCTATTTTTTTACGTAGATGTGGTGGATATACTCGCATTTTAAAATGTGGATTTCGATCTGGAGATAAAGCTCCTATGGCTTATATTGAACTTGTAGATCGTGTTAAAAAAAATATAAAAAAAAGCAGTATTAAAAATATTAAAAATTGATTTTAGATTAAATAAATATTATTATGCTATATATTTAAGCAAACGGAAGTCGACCGTTTGCTCGTTTTTATTTTAAACATTAGTTCAAATATTTATAATAATACTTTTCCACATTTAAAATAATTGTTTTTTGAAATTATTGTTTTTTTTATGCTTAAAATATTTTTCCCAGGTAATTGTATTTTTTCAATGTTTAATATTTTATTTATTGTGTTTACCTGCATTCCATGTTCATTAATAGAAATAATTTCTCCTATTGAATAATTATAAAGAGTATTGTTTATTGTTTTTGCTTGCCAAACTTTAATAGGTATTTTATCCATAAAAAAATAACATATTGGCCAAGGATTGAAAGCGCGTATTAATCGCTCTAAAAAATCAGCACTTTTATTCCAATTTAATAATGCATCTGTTTTAAGAATTTTTTTTGTAAAAGTTGCATATTTTTCGTTTTGTTGAGTTTCTTCAAAAATATTATTATTTATTTTATATAAAGTTTTTATTAATATTTTAATCCCAATTTTAATTAACTTTAAAGATAATGTTGCTGATGTTTCTGTAGAAGATATCGAACATTCTTTTGACATTATTATATTTCCAGAATCAATTTTGTTATTCATTTTAATAATGCTTACTCCAGTTTTTTTATCTCCCGATAGAATTGCTGATTGAATAGGTGATGATCCTCTCCATCTCGGCAACAGCGAGGCATGCACATTAATACATCCTTTAGGAAACATAGATAATATTTTTTGAGGTATTATTTTTCCATATGAAACTACGATCATAATTTCTGCAGAAAGACTTGATAATATTTTTTGAAAAGTTTCATCACTTAGTTGTAATGGTTGAAAAACAGGAATATTTTTTTTAATTGCTGCTTGTTTTACAGGAGAAAAAATTATTTTTTGCCCTCTTCCATGTGGACGATCTGGTTGAGTGATTACAGCTTTAATGTTGTATTTCAAATTTATTAAAGCAGATAAATATTTTTCAGAAAAGCTTGATGTTCCAGCAAAAACGATTGTTAGTGTTTTCAAGTTAATTTATATCCTTTTAAGATATTTTATTTTTTTTTGAAACTTTTTTTTGATTCTTTCTTTTTTTAATGATGATAAATAATCTATAAATAATATCCCTTTTAAATGATCAATTTCATGTTGTATACAAATAGATAATATTGATTTTGCTTCTATTTCTATTTCTTTTCCAAATAAATTTGTTGCTTTTACTTTTATATAATCTGAACGTGGTACAAAATCGCGGTATTCTGGAATAGACAAACATCCTTCCTGAATACTAACATTTCCTTTTTTTTCAATAATCTTAGGATTAATAAGTATTAAATGATCTTGCTTAAAATTTTCTTTACTAATGACTACAATTTGCAATTGTACATTGACTTGTGTGGCTGCCAAACCAATTCCTTCGTTTTCATACATGGTATCTAACATATTATAAGTGAATGTTTTTATTTCTTTTGTAATGATACTTACTGGTTGCGCAATACATCTTAATTGTGAGTTAGGATATTGTAATATTTTTAAAACAGACATATATTTATTTATATTATTTTTAAAATTGTTTAATTTTATAGTATAAACTCTTTTAATATATTTAAAAGTTAACTTTTAATACTTTTAAAAATTTTTCAAGTTTGATTTAAATAAAATTTTTTATATTAAATTAATTTAATAATTTTTAACATATTGTACAGTTTAATTGTTTTAAACATTCACAATATTGAAAAAATTCATATTTAAAGCGTTATTAAAGACTCAAATTTTTTTAATATTTAATTGAGGATATGATGTTTGAAATATTAATATATTTATTTGAAACCTGTGTACATAATGAATCAAAAATATCTATTGATTATGACAGTTTAAAAAAAGATTTATCAGATATAGGTTTCCATAAAAAAGATATTTATAATGCATTACGATGGTTAAAAAATTTATCTTCTTGTAAAAAAAATAATTTTTCATCTATTAGTTTAACCTCTGATCAAATTTCAACACGAATTTATAATCAACAAGAATTGTTTAAATTGAATTCTGATTGTCGTGGTTTTATACTATTTTTAGAGCAATTAGAAATACTAACTTTAGATACGCGCGAAATGGTTATTGAACAAATAATGGATTTAGAAATTCGCGAATTAAATCTAGAGGATTTAAAATGGATTATTTTAATTGTTTTATTTAATTCCCCAGGTTGTGAAATAATGTATAGGAAACTTGAAAATTTATTATTTAATTTTACTAAAAAAATAATACATTAAGTTTTAAACACATGATTTTTTTGACATGAGAATTGTTTAATGAGAAAAAGCTTTCATCTAAATTCATTAATATATTGTATACAAAAATTATATTGTAAGAAAATAATTGCATATCCTACAGAATCTATGTTTGGATTAGGGTGTGATCCTGATAATGAAAAAGCAGTTAAAAACTTATTGAATTTAAAAAAAAGAAATATAGAAAAAGGTTTTATATTAGTAGCCGCTTATTATAATCAGATACAAAAATATATTGATGAAAATCAACTGTCAATAAAGCAAAAAAAAAATATGTTTAATTATTGGCCAGGTTTTTTCACGCTTTTATTACCATCGAATTCTTCGGCGCCGTATTGGTTAACTGGTAAGTATAACACCGTAGCTGTTCGTATTAGTAAGCATCGGAGTATAGTGAAATTATGCACTATTTTTGGAAAACCATTAATATCAACAAGTGCAAATTTTTCAAATATGTCTCCATGTTGTACTAAAGAAAGTGTTTTAAAAAATTTTGGTAAAAATTTTCCATTGTTAAACGGTGATATAGGCAATGAAAAAAATCCTTCTAAAATAATTAATATTATGAATGGAAAATTAGTTCGCTATGCGTAAATGTAAAAACAAAAATTTTAATTATGCTTTGTTTGGAAACCCTGTTAATCATAGTCTATCTCCGGAAATTCATAATTTTTTTGCAAAACAAACTGGTATTTTGCATATATATAAAGCTATTAACATTCCGTTAGATCGCTTTTCTTGTGTAGTTTCTAATTTTTTTGAAAATAATATTAATGGTGCAAATATTACTGCTCCTTTTAAAAAAGAAGCATATTTTTTTTCTAATCAATTAAGTGAAAGAGCTCAAATTGCTCAATCTGTTAATACATTAAAAAAAGTAAATAATAAATATTTTTTAGGAGATAATACCGATGGTATTGGATTGATTTCAGATTTGAAGAGGTTAAAATTTATAAAAAAAAATTTTTCTATTTTAATATTGGGCGCGGGTGGAGCAGTTCAAGGTATTCTTTTGTCAATTTTGTTATTTGGATGTTCAGTTGATATTTTAAATAGAACAGATTTGAATGCTGTAAATTTAGTGAATCAATTTAAAAAATATGGAAATATTAAAATATTTCAAGCAAATAGTTTAAGAAATAAATATTTCGATTTAGTTATTAATGGATTATCCAGAAATATTGAATATCAAAATATTTTTATTCCATCACATTTATTTTCTTCTAAAACTTTTTTTTATGATATGAATTACGGATTAGAAAAAACATCTTTTCTTAATTGGTGTGAAAAGATTAATGCTAAGCATGTTTCGGATGGAATAGGAATGTTAGTTTTTCAGGCAGCTCATTCTTTTTTACTATGGCATGGTATGCTACCAGAGATTGATTATATTATCAATTTTTTAAGCAAAAAATCGTTTAATATATCAAGTAATTAAATTATTTAAATAATATTTTATATATTTATTTTAATATTAAAGAAAAGACTTGACTCTTTTTTTTCGATCTGTATTATTATAATACTTATCAAAATGATAATTTTCATTTAAAAGTCCCCTTCGTCTAGAGGTTAGGACATCGCCCTTTCACGGCGGCAACAGGGGTTCAAATCCCCTAGGGGACGAAATAAAAATAATTTTTTCAAATTAATTATATACTAATTTAAATTATTATGTTATTCTTCTTTAAGTGTTAAAACATACGCAAATAAAGCTCTTTAAAAATTCGGAAAACAAGCATATATTTTATTTAAAAAAACACCTGTGGGTTGTAAGGTTAAGCAAATAAGCGTGTATGGTGAATGCCTTGGCAGTCAGAGGCGAAGAAGGACGTGCTAATCTGCGAAAAGCGTCGGTAAGCTGATATGAAGCGATATAACCGTCGATATCCGAATGGGGAAACCCGATACATTATTTGTATCATTATTAATTAAATTAAATAGATTAATAAAGCAAACCAAGGGAACTGAAACATCTAAGTACCTTGAGGAAAAGAAATCAATTGAGATTCCCTTAGTAGTGGCGAGCGAAAGGGGAAAAGCCCAGAGCTATAATCAAATCATTTTATAGTAGAATGATTTTGGAAAATTCAGCGATACATGGTGATAGCCCAGTATACGAAATAAAATGTTTTGTGAGTTCGAAAAGTAGAGCGGGACACGAGAAATCCTGTTTGAATATGGGGGGACCATCCTCCAAGGCTAAATACTCCTGACTGACCGATAGTGAACTAGTACCGTAAGGGAAAGGCGAAAAGAACCCCGGCTAGGGGAGTGAAATAGAACCTGAAACCGTACACGTACAAGCAGTGGAAGCATTTGGAAACATGAAATGTGACTGCGTACCTTTTGTATAATGGGTCAGCGACTTGTATTCTGTAGCAAGGTTAACCGAATAGGGGAGCCGTAGGGAAACCGAGTCCTAAATAGGCGTTAAGTTTCAGGATACAGACCCGAAACCCGGTGATCTAGCCACGGGCAGGTTGAAGGTTGGGTAAAACCAACTGGAGGACCGAACCGACTGATGTTGAAAAATCAGCGGATGACCTATGGCTAGGGGTGAAAGGCCAATCAAACCGGGAGATAGCTGGTTCTCCCCGAAAGCTATTTAGGTAGCGCCTCGTGAATTCATCTACGGGGGTAGAGCACTGTTTCGGTTAGGGGGCCATCCCGGCCTACCAATCCGATGCAAACTCCGAATACCGTAGAATGTTATCACGGGAGACACACAGCGGGTGCTAACGTTCGTTGTGGAAAGGGAAACAACCCAGACCGCCAGCTAAGGTCCCAAAGTCATAGTTAAGTGGGAAACGATGTGGGAAGGCATAAACAGCCAGGATGTTGGCTTAGAAGCAGCCATCATTTAAAGAAAGCGTAATAGCTCACTGGTCAAGTCGGCCTGCGCGGAAGATGTAACGGGGCTCAAACTATGCACCGAAGCTGCGGCAGCAAAAATTTATTTTTTTGTTGGGTAGGGGAGCGTTCTGTAAGCCATCGAAGGTATATTGTAAAATATGCTGGAGGTATCAGAAGTGCGAATGCTGACATGAGTAACGATAAAGCAGGTGAAAAACCTGCTCGCCGAAAGACCAAGGTTTCCTGTCCAACGTTAATCGGGGCAGGGTGAGCCGACCCCTAAGGCGAGGCTGTAAAGCGTAGTCGATGGATAACAGGTTAATATTCCTGTGCTTAATTTTATTGCGAAGGGGGGACGAAGAAGGTTAGGTTATCCAGGTGACGGTTATCCTGGTTTAAGTGTGTAGGTATGATAATTAGGCAAATCCGGTTATCTTTAATCTGAGGCACGATGACGAGTCATTAAGGTGATGAAGTAACTAACACCACGCTTCCAAGAAAAGCCTCTAAGCTTCAGATAAAATTAAATCGTACCCGAAACCGACACAGGTGGTTAGGTAGAGAATACTAAGGCGCTTGAGAGAACCCAGGTGAAGGAACTAGGCAAAATAGTGCCGTAACTTCGGGAGAAGGCACGCTAATTTAAGTAAAAGGATTTTCTCCTTGAGCTAAAGTTAGTCGAAGATACCAGCTGGCTGCAACTGTTTATTAAAAACACAGCACTGTGCAAACACGAAAGTGGAAGTATACGGTGTGACGCCTGCCCGGTGCCGGAAGGTTAATCGAAGGAGTTAAAGGAAACTTAAAGCTCTGAACTGAAGCCCCGGTAAACGGCGGCCGTAACTATAACGGTCCTAAGGTAGCGAAATTCCTTGTCGGGTAAGTTCCGACCTGCACGAATGGCGTAATGATGGCCAGGCTGTCTCCACCTGGGACTCAGTGAAATTGAAATTGCTGTGAAGATGCAGTATACCCGCGGCAAGACGGAAAGACCCCGTGAACCTTTACTATAGCTTGACACTGAATTCTGAATTTTAATGTGTAGGATAGGTGGGAGGCTAAGAAGTTAAAATGCTAGTTTTAATGGAGCCAATCTTGAAATACCACCCTTTACAATTTGGTGTTCTAACCTAGCGCCGTTATCCGGTGCAGAGACAGTGTCTGGTAGGTAGTTTGACTGGGGCGGTCTCCTCCCAAAGAGTAACGGAGGAGTACGAAGATTGGCTAATTACGGTCAGACATCGTGAGTTTAGTGCAAAGGCATAAGCCAGTTTGACTGTGAGCATGATAATGCGAGCAGGTGCGAAAGCAGGTCTTAGTGATCCGGTGGTTCTGTATGGAAGGGCCATCGCTCAACAGATAAAAGGTACTCCGGGGATAACAGGCTGATACCGCCCAAGAGTTCATATCGACGGCGGTGTTTGGCACCTCGATGTCGGCTCATCACATCCTGGGGCTGAAGCAGGTCCCAAGGGTATGGCTGTTCGCCATTTAAAGTGGTACGCGAGCTGGGTTTAGAACGTCGTGAGACAGTTCGGTCCCTATCTGCCGTGGGCGTTGGAAGATTGAGAGGGGCTGCTTCTAGTACGAGAGGACCGAAGTGGACGCATCACTGGTGTTCGGGTTGTCATGCCAATGGCATTGCCCGGTAGCTACATGCGGAAAAGATAAGTGCTGAACGCATATAAGCACGAAACTTGCCTCAAGATTAATCTTCCCTGAAACAGAAATGTTGACTGAAGGGACGTTGAAGACTACGACGTTGATAGGCTAGATGTGTAAGCATAGTAATATGTTGAGCTAACTAGTACTAATGACCCGAGAGGCTTAACCTTACAACACCAGAGGTGTTTTAATTAAATAAATTTAATCAAAGCTTGTTTTACTGAATTTATTGTTGTATTAATATATATATATATTATAATAGCATTATAAAAATAACATGTCTGGTAAAAATAGTATAGTGGTACCACCTGAATCCATTCCGAACTCAGAAGTGAAACGCTACTACGCCGATGGTAGTACGGGGACTCCCCGTGTGAGAGTAGGTCAATTCCAGACATAAAAAAACCCGAAAAAGTTTTTTCGGGTTTTTTTATATGTAAAAAAAGATTTTTTATTAAAATCAGCAATTATAAAACATTTAATGTTTTATAAAACATAAATTTTTTTAAAATAAACATAAAAATTCTTTTTTTAATACATTACTTTCTAGCTAACAATAGATTTACATGTTAATCTATTAAAAATTTTCTATTATTTTTGATTTTTTATCTTGTTATGGTAAAAATCATTTATAATTATTTTAGTTCGTTTTTTAATTTAGTATATTTTTATGTGAAGGTAATATAGATGTCCAAGATTAAAGGTAATGTTAAGTGGTTTAATGAATCTAAAGGTTTTGGTTTTATCACTCCAGAAGATGGAAGTAAAGATGTATTCGTGCATTTTTCAGCTATACAAAGTAATGGATTTAAAACTTTAGCAGAAGGTCAAAGTGTTGAGTTTGAAATTACTGAAGGAGCAAAAGGACCATCTGCTGCTAATGTTATTAGCTTGTAATAATGTATCTATAATTTTTTTAATATTAAATAAATATTAAATAAATATTAAACAAATATTAAATAAATATAGATAGCAATTACATATCTTTTTAGTACGGCTCTTTATCGAGCTGTACTATATGAAATATATTTTGTGATTTTTATATCTTTTTTATAAAACCATTCTAACCATATTTATCCTACTAATATCATGATACAATGTTTCAATTTGTTTAAAGTTTTTAGCACATATCGTAATTGAAATAGAAATATAATTCCCCCTGTTACTTGATTTAACTTGAGGTGTATAATCTCCAGGAATCTGAATTTGAATGACTTTTATTATTTGATCAATAAGTTCAGGTTGCGCTAAACCAATGATCTTATAAGTAAAAAAACAAGGGAATTTTAACATTTCTCGTAATTTTGTCTTCATTAATTAATCCTGGTTTTATTTTTTATAAAAAATTGCTAATTTTAGAATAAATTCCATAAAATATTTTATAAAAAATATATAATTGTTTTAAAAATTAAATGTATTTTTCAGTGCTTTTAATTATTTTAAAATTTGATTAAAATATATAAAAATTAAAATTATAAACAATGTAATTAGTTTATCATATTGGCAATATAGAAAATAATATATTTTATATTATTTTTTTTAAATTTTTTACAGGAAGATTATGTTAAAAATTTTTAATACATTAACTAGAAAAAAAGAAATATTTATACCTATTGAAAATAAAAAAATTAGTTTATATGTATGCGGAATTACTGTTTATGATTTTTGTCATATTGGTCATGCACGTACTTTTATTTTTTTTGATATGATCGTGCGTTATTTTAAATTTTTAGGTTTTAAAGTACAATATGTTAGAAACATTACAGATATTGATGATAAAATTATTTTAAAATCTTTAAAAAAAAATATTGATATTAAAAGTTTTTCAAATGAAATGATTCATTCAATGAAACAAGATTTTTTACGTTTAGGAATTGATTTTCCTGATCAAGAACCACGAGTGACAGATCATATTTGTGATATAATTAAAATTATTCAAAAATTAATTAATAATGGTAATGCATATATAAATAGTGAAGGTGATGTTGTTTTCTCAATAGATAATGACAAGTCATACGGCTCTTTATCTCGTCAATCTTTAAAAGATTTAATTTCTAATAAATATTTTACTTCAAATCAATTTAAAAAAAATCCACTAGATTTTGTACTTTGGAAAAAGTCTAAAGCAAAAGATAAATTTTTTTGGGAATCCCCTTGGGGAAAAGGAAGACCTGGATGGCATATTGAATGCACAGCTATAACGAACGTTATTTTTAAAGATCATATTGATATTCATGGGGGTGGTTCAGATCTTTTATTTCCCCATCATGAAAATGAAATATCTCAAACAAAATGTTTTAATGATAAATTTAAAATTAATTTTTGGATGCATTCTGGTATGGTAGTAACAAATAATCAAAAAATGTCTAAATCTTTAGGTAATGCGTATTTCTTAAAAGATATTTTACTTGAATATCAACCTGAAGTATTACGTTATTTTTTCTTATCTACACATTATCGTCATCCTATTTATTACTCTGAAAAAAATTTAAAAACAGCTGAATTATCATTGCGGTATTTATATAATGCGTTATATGATACAAATCCTATTCCTAATTCTACAGAAAGTATAAATTTAGAATTATTATTTTATGATGCAATTAATAATGATTTTAATACTCCCAAAGCATTTTGTATTTTAACAAAATTAGCTAAAAAAATTAACTATTTCAAACATCATAACTTATATAAATCTAATTTACTTGCTTTTAGATTAAAAAAATTAGCTATGACTTTAAATTTTTTATCAGACACACCTGTAAATTTTTTACAAAAGAAATCTTTTTTAGATGAAGAAGAAATAAAAAAAATTGAAATTTTAATTAAGAAACGAAATATTTTTAGAAAATTAAAATTATGGAAAGAATCTGATCAATTACGAAAGGAAATAAAAAAATTGAATGTAATTTTAGAAGACACTCATGATAAAACATTCTGGAGATATAAGAAATAGCCGGTTTTATTGTTTATTTTTATTTAAATATCATGATATTTTTCACAGGCTTCTAATGTATTTTGAAGTAATGTTGCTACAGTCATTGGTCCTACTCCGCCTGGAACTGGAGTTATATAAGATGCCTTTAAACATGCTGATTTAAAATCAACGTCACCGACTACAACGCCATTTGGTAATCGATTAATTCCTACGTCAACCACGATAGAATTTTTTTTTATCCAATTTCCTTGTAAAAATTTTGGTTTTCCAACAGCCACAACTAATAAATCAGCTTTACTTACATGGTTTTTTAAATTCTGAGTAAATCTATGAGTGATAGTCGTTGTGCATCCTGCTAATAATAACTCCATACTCATAGGTCTACCTACTATGTTAGATGCCCCGACTACAACTGCGTTAAGTCCATGTGTTTTAATATTCATATGATTTAACATTGTAATTATTCCTTTAGGTGTACAAGCTCTCAAAGTAGGATTTCTTTGGCATAATAATCCTGTATTATATGGATGAAATCCATCTACATCTTTATCTGGTCTAATGCTTGTAAAAATTTTAAAATGATTTATTTTTTTAGGAATAGGTAGTTGAATCAAAATACCATCTATATTTATATCATTATTTAATTGGTTAATAAGGTTTAATATTTTATCTTCGTTAACACTATTTGGAAAATTCCAGTATTTAGAAATTAATCCTACATTTTTGCAAGCTAATATTTTTTTATTTACATAAATTTGAGAAGCAGAATTGTTTCCTATTAAAATCATTGCTAAACCTGGAATTCTTTTCCCATATTTTTGTCGTTTTCTAATTTTTTTTGAAATGTTTATTTCTAAAATTTTTGCTATTTTATTACCGTCTATAATTGTTGCTGGCATTTTTTAATGACTCGATTAATTGATTTATGCAATGAAAAAATTATTTAGAATGAACATATTTTTTAAAACATGATGTTAATTTAGTTGCATATATATCATTTTAATGTTAAATTTTATATTGTATGTTGATGCGTTCTTAGCTCAGATGGATAGAGCAACGGCCTTCTAAGCCGTAGGTCACAGGTTCGAATCCTGTAGAACGCAAAAATTCATTAGTTTTTACTTGCTATTATTTTTTCTATTTTATTATAAATAATATCAGGTTTTTTTGTTCCGTCGAGTTGAAAAAATTTTAATTTTTTTAATTTTTTTTCTTTTAAATAATATTCATTTAATTTTTTATGATTTTCTTTATAATTTTCAAGTCTATTTTTAATACTTTCAATAGTATCATCTTCTCTAATAACAAGTGGTTCTTTTGTAATATCATCTTTCCCTTGTTCTTTTGGAGGGTTAAAATTAATATGATAAGTTCTTCCTGATTGTACATGTATTCTTCTTCCTGATATTCTTTTGAATATTAATTCGTCGGGAACAATAAGTTCAAAAATAAAGTCTATCTTAATATTTAAACTTGATATATATTTTGCTTGTTCGATTGTTCTAGGGAACCCATCTAATAGAAAACCTTTAATATATTGTTCTTTTTTTATTTCTTTATAAAGAAGATCACAAACAATATTATCTGAAACTAATTCTCCATTTTTTAAAATATTATATATTTTTTTTCCAATTTTATTTTTTGATTCAATATTTTTACGTAATATATCTCCTGTAGATATTTGTTGGATTTTATATTCTTTTGAAATAATTTTAGATTGAGTGCCTTTTCCAGTACCTGGAGCGCCTAATAAAATAATATGCATAGTTTTTTTTGAAATAGTTGTAATATTTAGATTACTACTATAGAAGTAGTAATCATATTTTTATAATTCTATAAATAATTTATTCATTCTAGAAATGAATTCATGGGGGTTATCTAGATTACCTTTTTCAGCTAATAACGATTGATCTAACAATAGTTTGATCCATTCTTCAAACATTTTATTATCACTAATTTTGCATATTTTTTTGATTAACTCATGTTTTGGATTAATCTCAAATATATATTTTAATTCGGGAACAGATTGACCTGCAGCAGTAAAAAGTTTAGCCATTTGCGTGCTCATTTCATTTGAATCACTTAATACAATGCATGGAGTATCTGTTAATCTGTTTGTTAATCTAACAGATTTGACTTTATCGCCTAGTACTTTCTTAACTTTGTTTAAAAAATTGATTGTATCTTGCGATGTTTTTTCTTTTTCTATTATTTTTTCTTTTATAAGGTTATTTAATGAAGCATCTTCTTTACTAATAGATTGAAACTTTTTACCTTCAAACTCAACAAGATAATTCATCATCCACTCATCAATTCTATCTGATAACAATAAAACATCAATATTTTTTTTATTAAATAATTCAAGATGAGGACTGTTTTTAGCAGATATATAACTATCAGCAGTGATATAATATATTTTTTCTTGTTTTTCAATCATATTAGATACATATTGTGTTAATGATACTGTTTGTTCTGAACTATTATTTTTAGTTGATGTGAATCGTAAAAGATTAGCTATTAAATTCAAGTTTTCACTGTCTTCTGCAGGACCTTCTTTTAAAACTAAACCAAACTGATTCCAAAAAGATTGATATTTTTCATGATCATTTTTAGATAATTTATCTAACATTTGTAACGATTTTTTTGTTAATGCTTTTTTTAGATTGTGAGTGATAGAATTATTTTGTAATATTTCTCTAGAAATGTTTAAAGGTAAATTATTCGAATCTATTATTCCTCTAATAAATCTAAGATAGTTCGGTAAGAATTCTTGAGAATTATCCATAATATAAACACGTTTTACGTATAATTTTAAACCATTTTTATTTTCTCGATTCCAAATATCCCACGCTGCTTTTTCTGGAATATATAATAAACTAATATATTCATGATTACCTTCTACGTGATTATGACTCCATGCAATAGGATTATTTTGATCATTAGTTAAATATTTATAAAATTCTTGATATTCTTTTTCGTTAATAGATGATTTTTTCTTGGTCCATAGTGCTTGAGCTTTATTGATTTGTTCCCAAAAATATGTTTTATTTTTTTCATCATATATTTGTATTTCTACTGGTACAGTAATATGATCAGAATACTTATTAACAATACTTTTAATTTTCCATGTTTCTAAAAACTCATCTTCTTTTTTCTTTAAGAACAATGTAATTTCTGTACCTTGTGTTTTTTTTACAATGTTTTCAATATTATATTCCCCTTCTCCTGAAGATTCCCATAATATTCCATCATTAGATTTATTTCCAGCAAATTTTGTTCTTACTAATACTTTATCTGAAACTATAAAAGATGAGTAAAAACCAACTCCAAATTGACCTATTAATTCATTTTGTATATTATTTTTTTTTCCTTCTAAAGACTGCAAAAATGTTTTTGTTCCTGATTTTGCAATTGTTCCTAAATTTTCAATTATATCTTTACGTGTCATTCCAATTCCATTATCACTAATCACTAGTGTTCTTTGTGATTTATTAATAGAAATTTGAATTTTTGGCGCTTTATTAAACAATTCTGGTGATGATATGGATTCAAATCGTAATTTATCTATTGCATCTGATGCGTTAGATATTAATTCTCTTAAAAAAATTTCTTTATTTGAATATAAAGAATGAACCATTAAATGTAATAGTTGTTTTACTTCAGACTGAAAATTATACGTTTCCTTTTTCATTATATTCATAATTTAATCCTTAATTAATTGAAAATATAAAATATTTTTTAAAATTTATTTTAAATATTTGCAGTTTATATTGGCATATTAAATCCAGGTGGAAGTTGCATTCCTGTCGATATAGCGGACATCTTTTTCTTTTGTACTTCAGAGATTCTTCTAGTTGCATCATTAAACGCAGCAGCTGCTAAATCTTCTATCATATCTTTATCATCATCTTTTAATAAGCTTGGATCTATTTCAACACGTTTACAGTTATGTGATCCATTAATAGTTACTTTGACTAATCCTGCGCCCGCTTCACCTGTAACTTCTATTTTAGCTATTTCTTCTTGTACTTTTGTCATTTTTTCTTGCATTTGTTGAGCTTGTTTCATTAAATTACCTAACCCACCTTTACTAAACATATTTTTCTCACTTGTGAAATTTTTATAAATATTTAAATAAAAAATTATTATTTATTTTTCATTTCCGTAATTGCTTGAAGTAAAGTCATTGTTACACCTATTTTATGATTAGGTGAAAAAATTAGTCTTTTTCTTCCATTTAATAAAATTTTATAACATATTTGAATATCTTTTTTATTTCCGTTATATACTATGTCTTGAACGTTGTGTTGATAGTTGTTATGAATGTTATCGTTCCATTTTAATGAATATATTTGTTTCATAGCAATATGATATAATATGCGCAACATTTCTATTAGAATATTTTCCCATTCTATATTTATCTTATCCATTTTATTTAATAAAAACATCATTTTTTTATGGTCTTTTTCTAATAAATATTGAGTTAATAAATAAATATTTTTTTTATTTGGAATACCTAACATTATATTAACTTTCTTTAAATTAACGTTATTTTTACTGAAGCTAATAGCATGTTCTAATAAATTTAATCCATCTCGCATACTACCTTTAGAATATTCAGAGATTATTTTTAAAGCATCTAGATCAAAATTAATATTTTCATTTTTTAAAACAAACTTTAAATAATTGCAAATATCTTGTTCAGATAGTATATTTAATTTAAAACATAAGCAACGAGAGAGAATAGTTTTAGGTATTTTTTCTATATTTGTTGTTGCCAAAATAAATTTAACATGTTTAGGTGGTTCTTCTAACGTTTTTAAAAGTGCATTAAAACTATGTCGAGAAAGCATATGTACTTCATCAATTAAATATATTTTAAATCTACTTTTGCTTGGAGAATAATAAATATTATCTAATATTTCTCTCATTTCTTCTATTTTTGTTCTTGAAGCTGCATCGATTTCAATAAAATCTATTGAAGTTCCTGTTTCTATTTCTTTACAATTATTACATTTTCTGCAAGAAGTAGAGCTGATATTTTTTTGACAATTTAAACTTTTAGCCAATAACCGACCAATAGTAGTTTTTCCTACACCCCTAGTTCCGGACAGCAACCATGCATGATGTATTTTTTTCATGCAAATAGCATTGCATATTGCAGTAACAATATGTTTTTGACCAATAATTTCTTTAAAGGATTGAGGGCGATATTTTCTTGCTATTATTTGATAGTTCATATTTTTTAAAGATCATTAGTAATATCAGTTTATTTTTGAAGTTAAAATTTTTTAAATATTAGTTGTAAATTATATTTTTAGTGTGTAAAATGTGAAATTCAATTTTTTTATATTAATACTATAATTACAGAAGATTCTGTTAGACCTAAACACTGTTAAGTTGAACAATGAGTCAGATCTGGAAAGAAGCAGCTAAATCAATGCATGCAGGTGTTTAGTTATAACTAACAGGATCTTCTAAAATAAAATATTTTAATATTTAGATAATTGAAAATTATACATGTTTGAATAATAACCTTTTATTTTGAGCAATTCTTTATGAGTTCCCAACTCTACAACTTTTCCTTTATCTAATACTACAATGAAATCTGCATCAACTATTGTAGATAGTCTATGCGCTATAACAATTAATGTTGTGTTTTTTTTGATAGCAGTTAAAGTTTTTTGAATTAATTTTTCTGTTTCAGAATCAATATTAGCAGTTGCTTCGTCTAATATAAGTATCTTAGGATGTTTTGTAAGTATTCTAGCAATAGATAGTAACTGTTTTTGTCCTGAAGATAAAGTATTACCTTCCTCTCCTAACATAGAATACAAACCTTTTGGCATAGATTTGACTAAAGAAAAAAGATTAACAATTTTCAATATTTTCCATATTTTATCTTCTGATATTTTTCTTCCTAATGTAATATTTGCAAAAAAAGTATCTGCGAAAATTATTGGATCTTGTTGCACTATTAATATAGTTTCTCTTAAAATATCATGACTGATAGAACTAATAGGTTTTTCATCAAGGTATATTTGACCATGTTGAATTGGATAATGTCCCATTAGTAAATTAGCTAAAGTACTTTTTCCACTACCTGTTTGACCTACAAATGCAACAAAACTTTTAGATGGAATATTTATATTAATATTATTAAGTATATGGTTTTGGTTTTTTATATAGCTAAATGTAAGATTTTTAATATTAATTTTTCCAATTTTTATTTTTTTTTTATTTTTTCCATATTCTTGTTTTTTTGAATCTATAAGAGAAAATATTCTTTCTCCAGCTACAATTGCTTGTTGTAATATAGATTGTTGAATCGTTATTGAAATTAAGGGTTCATTAAGACGCCCTAAATATGTAATAAAAGCATATAATATACCTATTTCAGGTATTTTATGGGTTAAGCAACTAAATGAAAAAATAAAACTACATAATACTAAAGATGATATTAAACTTAGTAATGGTCGAAGTAGAAAACCATCTAATTTTAATATTTTCATACGTGCGGAATAATGCAATTGACTACTGTTTTGAATATTTTTTTTAAATCTATGTTCTTGTCTAAATTGCTGAATAACATTCATTCCATTAATTATTTCATTAAATTTATTGTTAATGTTGGCTAAATAATATCTAACGTTTCTAAGTAACGGAGTGCTATAGTATTGATAAATGGACATAACAATTATTACTAATGGTATAATAAAAGTTGCAATTATTGCCATACGCCATTCCAAGGTAAACATTGCAAATAATATAATTACAATTAATGTTATGCTTCGAGATAAATTAGGTATCACAGTGTCATATAATTCTTTAATCACTTCGGTATCGTTCGTGACTTTAGAAATTATTTGACCAACAGGTTGTAAGTCAAATTCAAAAATAGGTTGTTTTATAGCTGCATTCATAACATCATTTCGTAATTTATTAATTACTCTTACAGCGATTTTATTAAAATAAATGCTTTGAAAATAATTTAAAAAAACTGCTACTACCTGTAGTATGATAAATGAAATTAAAATTACAAGTGTTAATTGGAAATGAAATTGATGTTTATATAAAATATTATTAATAAAGTAACTAATTAAAATTGGCCCTAATACTTCTGCAGTTGAGCCACTTAAAAGCAAAAAAAACGCTAATATAATTTTTTTTTTCCAAGGTATTGTATATTCTATTAAACGCTTTAAAATTGGCCAAAATTCTATGAAATGATTCATGTTATAAATTTCTCATCTATTCTTAATTATCCTCAATTTTTTTGTTTTGTTGGTTATATACAGATTGATACCAATTTTGTTCTTTTATTAATTTTTTATGAGTTCCTTTTTGAATAATTGTACCTTTTTTAATAACAATGATTTCATCTGATTTAATTAATCCAGATAAACGGTGCGCTACGATTATTATCGAACATCTAGTTTGTTTCCATTTTTGTAAGTTATTTAAAATATTATTTTCAGTGTTTCCATCTACTGCAGATAAAGCATCATCTAAAATTAATATTTCTGTATTTAATAATAGCGCTCGAGCTATAGAAATGCGCTGTTTTTGACCACCAGATAACATTACTCCACGCTCTCCAACTTCTGTTTGGTATCCCTTAGGTAAGCATATGATATCTTTATGTATGTCTGCTAATTTTGCTGCTGTCTCGACTTCGTTTTTAGAAGCGTTTGGTTTTCCTAAAGCAATATTATTATATATATTATCTGAAAATAAAAATGCAGTTTGATTCACAACAGAAATTTTACTTCGCCAATGATCGACTTTGAATTGTAACAATGGAATTGAATCATAAGTTATTTCTCCTTTAGTAATTTTAAATTGTCTTTGGATTAATTTCAACAAAGTGCTTTTTCCAGAACCAGTTGGCCCGCAAATACCTAAAGTTTTTCCTGGTAAAAGAGTAAAATGAATTTTTTTTAAAGATGCAATATTACTTTTCGGATAAAAAAAAGAATCAATATGAACATGTATTATTTTTGCAATGTTAGATATAGTTTTCTTGCCATCTTCAATGTATAGTTTTTTATTAATAATTAAATAAATTCTTTCCCATGCTGCACTACCTCTTTCAACAATATTAAACATCCATGCTAGTGCTAACATTGGCCAAATCATTAAACCTAAGTACATGACAAAACTTGTTAATTGGCCTATTGTGATCGTTTGATTCCATACTAAATACCCACCTACGGTAATAGCTAGAACATTAGAAAATGCTACTGATAAGTAAATAACCGGATCAAAACGTGCATCTATTTCTGCTACTTGCATATTTTTTTTTCCAGCTTCATTGACAATTTTATTAAATTTTTTTAATTGATTTTTTTCTAATCCAAATGATCGAATCATTCGAATACTGGTTAATATTTCTTGTGTGTGGTTATTTAATAAAGAAAATAAATCTTGTGATTTTCTAAATTTATCATGTAATTCTCTTCCATATTGTTTAATTAAAATTGCCATAATAGGCATGGGTATAAGAGCAATCGTTGTTAACAACCAGCTAATTTGCGTAATCATAATAATTAATACAGATAAACCCATGATAGATGAATCTATGAGAGTTAAAACACCCTCTCCTGCTGCAAATACAACACGATCTACATCATTTGTAGCTCTAGCAATTAAATCTCCAGTTCTATTTTTCAAAAAAAATATTTGACTTTGATTGCTTAGATGTGAATAAAATTTTACTCTTAATTCTGTTGCGAGATTATAAGAGGCTCCGAATAATAGAATTCTCCATAAATATCTTAATATATATATAGTAATAGCAATTAAAAAAATTATCAAAATCCAAGGTGCTGTTTTTATGCCACTTATCTTTTCTTTGACAATTAAATCTGTTAAAACTCCAATTATTTTAGGCGGTATTAATTGCAATAATGCTATTATTATTAATAACACAATAGATCCTAGATAGCGTTTCCATTCTTGTATAAAATACCATTTTAATTGTTTAAACAATCTCACAATATAATCCTAGCATGTAAATATTAAAAATATATATTTTAACGTTATATATCGTTAATTGACTGTATTTTTAAAACTAATAAATTAAAAACATTTTTCTCTGTTCTTAATATATAATATTAATTATAATATCTCTAAATAACATATAAAAATAAAATATGAATAAAAATAAGAAAAAAATACTAATAGTTTTTAGTGGTGGGCAAGATTCAACAACCTGTTTAATACATTATTCTCATTTATATAAAGAAATTTATTGTATTACTTTTGATTATGATCAAATACATAAATCCGAAATTGATTCTTCTCGTTTTATATCAAAATACTTTAAAGTGAAAAAACATATATTCATAGATATTAAATTTTTAAAAAATCTTGCTAAAAGTAGCTTAACTGATAAAAATATTTCTATTTTTAGTAGTCATCAATTAAATCCTTTATTACCTAGTACTTTTGTTCCGGGTCGAAATATTTTATTTTTAACTTTATCTTCTATATACGCTTTTAATAATCAAATTGATTCTGTTGTTTTAGGTGTTAATACTGTTGATTTTTCTGGTTATCCGGATTGTAGAAATGAATTTATTGAAACTATGAATCGTGTTATTCAAATCGGAATGGATTATCAAATCAATTTTAAAGTTCCTTTGATGAATTTAAGTAAAGCAGAAATATGGTCTTTATCGCATTATTGGAATTTAAGTGAATTTATTTTTAATCATACAGTAACTTGTTATAAAGGTTTAGTGGGTAATGGATGTGGTCAATGTAAAGCCTGTTGTATTCGTCGTGACGGATTTGATAAATGGAAATCTAATCCTGCATATTACATGAAAAAATTGAAAAAAAAATTTAATTTTTATGATTAATTATATTTGTAAACGTATTTATCACGTTGAATTTAAAAATATTTTGTTTTTTCGTATATATTTATATGTTTTTTATTTGGTTATATATAATTTTAGATTTTTTATGAAGATTTTTAATAATACAATTAAATATTTTTTCTATGTTATTTTTTTCTAAATATTTTATAATCATTTCTTCTTCATTATTTGAAAATTTTTCATTATATACTTTTGATATAAATGCAATTATAAAATTTTTGTTTTTATCTTGGTACATAATATAAATTTTTTTTTCGTTATTTTTATATGGTATTGAAAAAATTTTATCTACGATCGGATTATCATCATACCTAGAAAAGATTTCTGAGTGGTTAAAAACTATATTTTTTTTTCTTAAAATATCTTGGTTTCCATGGTTCAAATTAAATAATACTTGTTTTATTGCTTTTTTGGTTTCTTTAACTGCTTTAGAATATTTTAAAATTTTTATAATATTTTTTTTCACTGCTTGAAAATTTTTTAATTTTTTTTCTTTAAAATTATTTATGGTTAATAAAAATAATTGATTATTTTTTAATTCAATTAACCCTGAATGTGACCTCATTTTTTTTTCTCTATCTAGCAATCCTTGTGTGAAAATTATTTTTTTTAATGTAGTATTTGTCAATATTTTTGGGATAGAATATTTATCAAACCAAGGTGTTTCTATTGATTTTATATTAATCTTTTTTTCGATTAAATCAAATCTATCTTTATGTGTTTTAGATAACAATAAGATTTTATTTTTTAGATTATAATAAATAGATAAAGCTTTTTTTTGTTTTATTTCAGATGTAATTATATTGAATACTTCAGAGATTTTTTTTGTTTGTTTAACTAGAATGTTATTTAATTTAATAATTAAAAATTCATGATTAAATTTAATAATATTAGAAATTTGATTTATTGTGTTTAAATTCGATTTTTTTATTTCTTCAGGCATGGAATTAATTGTTATCCATCCGATGTTTCCTCCTTTTTTAGAAGAGATTGGGTCTATTGAATTTTCTTTAGCTATTTTTTCAAAATTTTCTCCTTTTTTTAATCGTGATAATATCAATAAAGCTTCTTTTTTAGTTTTTATCTGAATGATACTATAATTTCTTTTTTCTTGTGTTGTATATTTTTTGAGATTTTTTTGATACCAGTTTTTAATTTCTTCATTATTACACTTAATATTGAATTGCTTTGGTTCTATGTGAATATAACTAATTTTAAATTTTTCTGGATCATAAAATTTATTTTTATTTTTTTTAAAATAGTTCAAAATTTCTATATTATTTACGTTTTGATTTTGTATAGAATGAATTTTAAAAATAGCTTTTTTAATTGTTCTTTTTTGAGTTAATAAGTTTAGTGTATTTTTTTTTTCACTATCTAATATAAAATCTGTCTCCGCAATAGTATTAATTAAATTTATTGTGTTTAACTTTTTTTTAATTAGTTCTATGTATTCGTTATTTGTTAAGTTAAGTGATTGTAAATAGTTTAAATATTTTTTATTATTAAATTTATTATTTTCTTGAAATATATCAGAGTTGAATATTACTTTTTTAACTGCATTGTTACTTAAGTGAAATTCAATATTTTTTGCATATTGTTCCAACAAAATATTATTGATTAACTGAGATAATACATAATTATATATTTTCTGTTTCAGTGTTTTTTTATCAACTAGATTAAGATTTTTTTTCAGTATCTTTTTGTTTTTGTTTAGTTCGATATTAAACATATTTTGAATTGTTTCGAAACTAATTTTTTCTTGATTAACTTCCGCAACATATTTTTTGGTATCTTTATGAATATAATTATTTAACGTACCAAATATTATTGATAAAATAATTATTCCTAAAATACATTGAATCACAATACGTTTTGATCTTGTTTTAAAAAATTGCATCATTATAAAACGGTCCTAAATATTCTATTAAAATTTTTTTAATATTTTAATTTATTATAAAGGCTGACAATTTTGCCAGCCAAATTTATGTTTTATATAATATAAGCATATTTTATAATTATATATAAGGTTTTTTTTCTAAAGCTAATATTAAAACTTCTTTAATATTTTTTACTGGATGTATTTTTAATCCATAAATAATATTTTTTGGTATTTCTTCTAAATGACGCTGATTTTCATATGGTATTAAAACAGTTTTTATGCCTCCGCGATGTGCTGCTAATAGCTTTTCTTTTAATCCTCCAATAGTTAGTACCTTTCCTTGTAAAGTGATTTCTCCGGTCATTGCAATATTAGATTTAACAGGATTGTTTGTTAGAGAAGAAACTATAGCAGTGCACATTGCAATTCCAGCACTTGGCCCATCTTTAGGAGTTGCACCCTCTGGGACATGTACATGAATATCATGTTTTTCATAAAAATCTTTTTTGATTCCTAGTTTGTCCGCTTGTGATCGAACTACTGTTAGTGCAGCTTGAATTGATTCTTGCATCACTTCACCTAAAGAGCCAGTATAGGTAAGTTTTCCTTTTCCTGAAACACATGCTGTTTCAATTGTTAACAATTCTCCACCAACTTCTGTCCATGCTAATCCGACTACTTGTCCGATTTGATTGATACGATGTGTTTTACCATAGTCAAATCGTTTTATTCCTAAAAATTTATTTATATTTTTTTTATTTATTTCAATATGTTTTATAGATTTATCTAAAATTAATTGTTTAACTACTTTTCTACATATTTTAGATATTTCACGCTCTAAACTACGAACTCCAGCTTCTCTTGTATAGTATTGAATAATACACATTATTGCGCAATCAGTAATAGTGAGTTCATCTTTTTTTAAAGCATTTCTTTCAATTTGTTTAGGATATAAATAAGATTTTGCTATATTTAATTTTTCATTTTCTGTATAACCAGATAGTCGAATAATTTCCATTCTATCCAGTAGTGGAGTAGGTATATTCATCGAATTTGAAGTTGCTACAAACATTACATCAGAAAGATCATAATCTACTTCTAAATAGTGATCATTAAAATTCACATTTTGTTCCGGATCAAGTACTTCTAATAATGCGGAAGCTGGATCCACTCTAACATCACAAGACATTTTATCAATTTCGTCGAGTAAAAATAATGGGTTTTTTACTTTTGCTTTAATCATTTTTTGAATTAATTTTCCAGGCATAGATCCTATATATGTACGACGGTGACCTCTTATTTCTGCTTCATCTCTTATTCCACCTAACGCCATCCTGACATATTTTCTACCTGTTGACCGTGCAATAGACTGACCTAATGATGTTTTTCCTACACCTGGAGGACCAATTAAGCATAAAATAGGTCCTTTAACTTTATTTGTTCTACTTTGTACTGCTAAATATTCTAATATTCTTTCTTTTACTTTTTCAAGTCCAAAATGATCAATATCAAGAATTTTTTTAGCTTCCTTAATATCTTTTTTTATTTTCGTTTTTTTATTCCATGGGATTTGTATCATCCAATCAATATAACTTCTTACTACAGTTGCTTCTGCAGACATTGGTGACATCATTTTTAGCTTTTGCAATTCTGATTCTGTTTTATCTTTAGCTTCTTTAGGCATTTTTAAAGATTTAATTTTTTGTTTTAAAATTTTATTTTCATCTGGAACTTCGTCCATATCACCTAGTTCTTTTTGAATAGCTTTTATTTGCTCATTTAAATAGTATTCTCTTTGGCTTTTTTCCATTTGTTTTTTAACGCGATTTCTAATTCTTTTTTCTACTTGTAGTAAATCAATTTCTGATTCCATTATAGTCATTAAAAATTCTAATCTTTTGTTTATATTTTTTATTTCTAATACTGATTGTTTATCGCTTAATTTTAACGGCATATGTGCTGCAATTGTATCTGCTAATTTTTCCGAGTTTGTTATATTATTAAGAGTATTTAATATTTCCGATGGAATTTTTTTATTCAGTTTAATATAAGATTCAAATTGATTAATTGTTGTTTTAATTAATACTTTTTGCTCTTTATTTAACGTATTAGAAATATTAATTAATTCTACTTCAGCGATATAATGTTCTCCTGCGTCAATTAAATTTTTGATATATGCACGTTGTAATCCTTCAACTAATACTTTTACTGTACCATCTGGAAGTTTTAACATTTGCAAAATTGAACTAATGGTTCCTACATGAAACAAATCATTTATTTTTGGGTCATCTTTTGATGCTTCTTTTTGTGCAATTAACATAATTTTTTTATCATTATTCATAGATGTTTCGATGCATTTAATTGATTTTTTTCGACCTACAAATAATGGAATAACCATATGAGGATATACAATTACATCTCTTAATGGTAAAACGGGAATTTTAATGCGTTCAGAACGCTCAGAATTCATAGAGCTCTCTCTTAGTTGAATTTCCGCTGATGTTTTTAAATTTGAAAACTGCAAGATATAAAAATATACAGTTATATTTATAATCGATTTAATAATCGTTTTATATTTAATATATAGATTTTTAAAAGTAAATAAAGCTAGAATTAAACTTTATTAAGATTTTTATTATTTATTCACCAGATGCTTTTTTTGATTTATTTTTTTCATATATTATTTTAGGTGATGATTTTGAGTGTATTACTGATTCGGTTATGAGTACTTTTTTTACATTTTTCATTGATGGTAATTCATACATGATATTTAATAGAACTTTTTCAATAATAGATCTCAATCCTCTTGCACCTGTTTTTTTTAACATTGCTTTTTTTGCAATAGCGTGAATTGATTTTTGATCGAATTCTAATTTTACTTTTTCTAAATTAAACAATGTTTGATATTGTTTGATTAAAGCATTTTTAGGTTTGCATAATATTTCAATAAGTGCATTTTCTGTTAATTCATTGACTATTGTAATAATAGGTAAACGTCCAATAAATTCAGGGATTAATCCAAATTTTATCAAGTCTTTTGGTTCGACTTGATTTAATAAGTCTTTTTCTGATTGTTTTTTATTTTGATTATTAATTTTTGCATTAAATCCAATTTCACTGCTTATATCAATTCTTTTCTCAATGATATTAGATAATCCTGAAAATGCTCCTGCACATATAAATAAAATATTTGAAGTATTGACTTGTAAAAATTCTTGTTGTGGGTGTTTACGACCACCTTGAGGCGGAATAGATGCTAAAGTTCCTTCTATGATTTTTAGTAAAGCTTGTTGAACCCCTTCTCCTGAAACATCTCTTGTTATTGAAGGATTGTCAGATTTTCTTGAAATTTTATCGATTTCATCTATATATATAATACCTAATTCTGCTTGTTTTACATTATATTTGCATTTTTGTAATAGTTTTTGTATAACATTTTCAACATCTTCTCCTACATATCCTGCTTCCGTTAAAGTTGTAGCATCAGCGATACTAAAAGGTACATTTAATAGTTTTGCTAATGTTTCAGCTAATAGTGTTTTTCCGCTTCCAGTAGGTCCAATTAATAAAATATTACTTTTACCAAGTTCAGTTTTTTCTTTAGTTTGATTTATATTTCTAATACGTTGGTAATGATTATAAACCGCAACAGATAAAACTTTTTTTGTATGATCTTGTCCTATTACATAATCATCAAGATGTTTTTTGATTTCATGTGGTGTGGGTAAATTTTTTAAATCGTTATTTTGAATATCTTTTAAAATTTTTGTTTCTTCAATAATATTACTGCATAATTTGATACATTCATTGCATATACATACTGATGGCCCAGCAATAAGTTTTTCGACTTCTTTTTGATTTTTTCCGCAAAAAGAGCAACAAAGTAATTTGTTAGAATCATCTTTACTCTTATCTGTCATATTTTAAACCTCTTTTTTGGTATTTGTTGATTTTTGAGTAAATAGATTCTATTTTATTTTTTTAATAAAAATACATTTTGTAAAAATTTTTTATTTTCGTGTATTTAAGATCAAGTCAATTAATCCATATTGAATACATTCATGAGCTGATAAAAAGCAATCTCTTTCTGTATCTTTATTTATTTTCTTAACAGGTTGACCAGTATGAAAAGAAAACAATTGATTTAATTGTTTTTTCATTCTTACTATTTCTTTTGCATGAATAGCAATATCTGATGCTTGCCCTTGAAATCCACCTAACGGTTGATGAATCATAATTCTAGAGTTAGGTAAAGAAGATCTTTTTCCCTTAGTTCCAGATGCTAGCAAAAAAGCAGCCATAGAAGATGCTTGACCAATGCAAATAGTTCTCACATCTGGATTAATAAATTGCATAGTATCATAAATAGACATGCCTGAAGTAATAATGCCACCTGGTGAGTTAATATACAAGAATATATCTTTTTCTGGATTTTCAGCTTCTAAAAAAAGCATTTGAGCTATAATAGCGCTTGCCATGTTATCTTCTATATTGCCACTCATAAAAATTATACGTTCTTTTAATAATCTTGAATATATATCATATGAACGTTCTCCTCTTGAATGTTGTTCAACTACCATTGGAATCAATATTGAATTAGACATTATTTAGTGTTCTCTTGATAAAAATTTATATTAACAATTAAAATATTAATTGTTTCATAATTGAAATATTTTTAAAAATATAATTCTTCGGAATAATTTAATTTATAACTTATAAATTCATTAAAAGTATAGTATTTTTCGATAATTTTAACTTTGTTTTTTAAAAAATTTATAGCTTCGTTTTCTAATTCTAAATTTTGTATAGCTTGTTTTAGTATTTTGTTTTTGTTATACAGGTTAATAATTTCTAATGGTTTTTTATATTTTAAAGATATTTCTTTGATTTTTGAATCGATTTTTTTTTCATCAATTAAAATTTTATTATCATTAATAATTTTTTCTAGAATTAACTTAGTAGATAATCTTTTTTGAGCTTGTAATTTAAGATTAATATGATATCTTTTGTCTAAAATATTTCCTTTTTTAGTTTTATATTCTTCAAGAAGTTTTCTATGTAAAGCGTTTTTCTCTTCCTGTAATAGAATAGGAGGTATTTTAATTGGATTATTTTTTAATATTTTATATATAATTTGATTTTTTAAATGATCTTTTTTGAATTGGTTTATATTTTGAATGATCGTATTTTTTATAGATTGAAAATTTAATTTAAAAAGTTTATCATTGTGAATATTTTTATCTACTTTTAATTCTTCTTCAATTTTTGTTATTTTAATTTTAAATGTTATATTATTGTTTTTAAGTACATTTTCTGGGTGTGATGAAGAAAAAAATATTTTAAAAAAAACAATATCGTTAATATAACGGTGCATTATTATGTTATTTAATTGATTTAACAAATCGTTTCTAAAAACAATAAATTGAATGTTTTGATTATTAAATTGATTTATTTTTCTGTTGTTTTTATAAATTGAATAATTAATTGTGACTCGATCATTAATTTTAATAGCTCTATTGACTTCACCCCAAATAATTGTTTTTTTTTCTATCGTGTTTTTTATATCTTCATCAGTGAGATTAACAATAATTTTTTCTACTTTGATTGAGTTTATTTTTGTTATTTCTACAGCAGGATAGACTTCATAAGTCACAGAATAATTAAAATTTGTATCTTTATCTTTTTTCTGGCCTATATAGTATTTAGGATAACCAATAATATTAATTTTTTCTTTGTTTAAAAATTCAAAAAAAAATTTTTGCATTAATTTGTTAAATACATCATAATAAACACTATTTCCATATTTTTGTTCTATTATTTTAATAGGAACTTTCCCTTTTCTAAAACCATTGAGTTTAGTATTTTGATTTATTTTATAAAACTCTTGAAAAACAGCATTTTCTATTATTATTTTGGGGATATTGATTGTAACACGATGACCTGCATCTTGCGTTTTTTCCAAAAGAAATTTCATCTTATTACCTTACATTTAAACTATTATTTATTAGTTAATTTTAGATATTTTATAAATTTTTTAATAGTTTTTAAATTGAATAAAATTTTTTCAGTATCTTTTATATGATAAATTTTTTAGTTTTTTATTTACACATTTTATAAAAATTAAAATTATTTTTTAGAATTCATCCAAAAATAGAATTATTTCTTATATTTATTATAATTTTTATTATGTTTTTTGATAGCATAGTAATGGGCTGTTTTCTTTATGTTTTTTAGACTTCCATTCATGTGCAGTATAAGTATACAATGTAATTGAGTATATATTTTTTTTATATATTTCGTATAATTTTTCAAATATCAAACGATGTCTATTAACTTTTTTTTTGTTATTAAAATCATCGCTAACAATAATTATTTTTAGATGTGTAAGAACATTTTCATTTTTTTTATGAAGACTACTATCATTATAGATTTTAATTTTTCTGATATTCATTTTTAATATTAAATAATTTTTTATTTTTTCTAAGCACATAATATTAATTTTATATCCTGATTGATTAATAAAAAATAGTTTAAAACAATTTTTTATATAAGATTTTATAAAATTATTTTAAGATACTTTTTAAATCAGTAATTCTGTTTAAATAATAAAATACTTCATAAAAACATATTTTTATTTTAAATTTTATCAATTTTTGATAAATAATTCAATTATTTCAAAAATTAATAGTTCTTTTGAAATATAAAATTTGTAATTAATTAAAAATAATTATCATAATTTTAATTAATAAATATTAAATTTAAGGTTTTCCAAAATGATATATAAAAATTTGAATAAATTTAAAATATTATTGTTGATTTCAAATGTCTTTATACTAAATGGTTGTAATAATATGCTATTAACTTCCCATGGAACAATTGCTAAACAAGAACATTCATTAATTTTAATATCATTTATAATGATGTTGTTTGTCATTGTTCCTGTATTTTTTATGACAATATACTTTTCAGTGAAATATCGAGCTTCTAATATCAATCAAATATATAAACCAGATTGTTCTGAATCTAAAATAATAGAAACAATAGTCTGGTTCATACCTGTTTTAATCATTTCTTTTTTAGCATATTTAACATGGAATTATTGTCACGTATTAGACCCTCAAAAATCTATAGTATCTAAATATAAACCTATCAAGATTAATGTTATTGCATTAGATTGGCGATGGCTTTTTATTTACCCGGATTATAATATAGCAAGTATTAATGAAATAGCATTTCCTGTAAATACCCCAGTTATTTTTAATATAACCTCTAATTCTGTTATGAATTCCTTTTTTATTCCATCTCTTGGCAGTCAAATATATGCTATGCCTGGAATGATAACAAAATTAAATTTAATTTCTAACGATTCAGGAAAATATAAAGGTATATCTTCAAATTATAGCGGTAAAGGTTTTTCTAATATGAAATTTACTGCAATATCATTACCAAATAAAAAAGTTTTTTTAAGTTGGATTAATAAAATACAAAAATCACCAAAACAATTAAATACTATAAAAATGTTTCAAAAAGTGTCTTTTCCTAATGAAAATCATTATGTAGAATATTTTTCTAACGTTGATCAAATGTTATTTAAGAGAATATTTTATTAATCATTAAAATGTATCTTTAATAAAAATGTAAATATAAAAATAATTATTTTATGTTTTCAGAGGAAGTTAAATATGTTTGGAAAACTCACATTAAACGCAATTCCATACAATGAACCTATTATAATGGTGACTTATACTTTTATTATATTAATTGGATTATTTTTAATTGCAGGTATTACTTATTATAAAAAATGGAAATATTTGTGGTGTGAATGGTTTACCACTGTTGATCATAAAAAAATAGCGATTATGTATGGAATATTAGCTTTTATTATGTTGTTCAGGGGTTTTATAGATGCAATATTAATGCGTGCTCAACAAGTCATTGCATCTTCGGGAAACCATAGTTTTTTACCTGCTCATCATTATGATCAAATATTTACAGCACACGGTGTTATAATGATTTTTTTTGTAGCAATGCCTCTTGTTATCGGGTTAATGAATTTAGTAGTACCATTACAAATTGGGGCTCGTGATGTAGCTTTTCCTTTTTTAAATAGTTTAAGTTTTTGGTTAAACGTAAGTAGTGCTGTTTTATTAACTATTTCTTTAGGCGTAGGTGAATTTGCACAAACTGGATGGTTAGCTTATCCACCCTTATCTGGTATTAAGTATAGCCCTGGAGTTGGAGTAGATTATTGGATTTGGAGTCTGCAAATTTCTGGCATTGGAACGACTTTAACAGGAATTAATTTTTTAGTAACTATTCTAAAAATGAGAGCACCTGGAATGAATTTCTTTAAAATGCCTGTATTTACTTGGACTTCTTTATGTACAAATATATTAATCACAATATCTTTTCCAGTGTTAACTATTACTCTTTTGTTATTAACACTAGATCGTTATTTTAATTTTCATTTTTTCACTAATGATCTTGGCGGGAATGCCATGATGTATGTGAATTTAATATGGATTTGGGGGCATCCAGAGGTGTATATTCTAGTTCTTCCAGTATTTGGTATATTTTCAGAAGTAGTAGCTACTTTTTCGAAAAAGTGTTTATTTGGATATGTTTCATTAGTATGGGCTACTTTAGCTATTACTATTTTATCCTTTATTGTTTGGTTACATCATTTTTTTACTATGGGTGCAGGTTCAAATGTGAATGCTTTTTTTGGCATCACTACTATGATTATAGCAATTCCTACTGGAGTAAAAATTTTTAATTGGTTGTTTACTATGTATCAAGGTCGTGTTTATATGCATTCTTCAATGTTATGGACGATTGGATTTTTATTAACTTTTTCGATTGGTGGAATGACTGGTGTATTATTATCTATACCACCAGCTGATTTTATTTTACATAATAGTGTATTTTTAGTAGCTCATTTTCACAATGTAATCATTGGCGGTGTTGTTTTTGGTTGTTTTGCTGGAATTAATTATTGGTTTCCAAAATTATTTGGTTTTGTTTTAAATGAAACTTGGGGTAAACGTGCATTTTGGTTTTGGATAATAGGTTTTTTTACTGCTTTTATGCCTTTGTATTTTTTAGGTTTTATGGGCATGACTCGTCGTTTAAGTCAAAATATTGATTCGGAATTTCATTTTTTATTATCTATTGCTGCTATTGGAGCTGTTTTTATTGGTATAGGTATAATTTGTCAAATAATACAATTTTTTCTTTCGATAAAAAATCGTCATGATAATTTAGATGTTAGCGGCGATCCATGGGATGGTAGAACTTTAGAATGGTCTACTTCTTCTCCCGCACCTTTTTATAATTTTGCTATTATTCCTCATGTTCAAAATAAAGATGATTTTTGGGTAACAAAAAAACAAAATAAAAGCATAAAAAATATTGAATATCATGAAATTCATATGCCGAAAAATACAAAATTAGGATTTTTTATTGGATTTTTATCTTTAATATTTGGTTTTTCTGCTGTTTGGCATATTTATTGGTTATGTCTATTGTCTTTTTTGATTATAATTTTGAGTTTAATTGTAAAAAGCATGAACGAAGATAATGAGTATATAGTTTCTATAGAAGAAATTAAAAAGATAGAAAATCAATTACCTTCAAATATAAATTAAGCAGGTTTAAAATGATAAAAAAAGTAAATAATCAAACATTATCCTCCTTATTTAATAAACAAAAATATATTGTAAAAAGTAATAAATTGCTTGGGTTATGGATATATTTAATGAGTGATTGCATTATGTTTTCTGTTTTATTTGCTGTATATGCAATTTTTTTTCATAATTTACCTGAAAAATTTATTAATCATAAAATTTTTAATTTATCTTCTGTTTTTTTTGAAACGTGTGTTTTATTAATAAGTTCATTAACATGTGCTATGTTAACTTTAGAAAAAAATAAAAAAAACATAAAAATAATTTATTTTTACTTGATGATTACTTTTTTTTTGGGTGTAATTTTTCTTGTAATGGAAATAAATGAGTTTCGTAATTTGTTTATAGAAAATTGCACGCCAAACAAACATGCTTTTTTTTCTATTTTTTTTACAATTTTAGGTGTTCATGGTATTCATATTATTTTCGGTTTAATTTTAATATTGTCTATTATTTATCAGATTTTTAAGCTCGGATTAACTGATACTATTACAGTTCGAATATTATGTTTTAGTTTATTTTGGCATTTTTTAGATATTATATGGGTTTGTATTTTTACTTTTATTTATTTAAATGGAGTCATTTAATGAGTCAATTTTTTCAAAAAAAGCATTGTTTTGATGAAAAAGTAAAATCTTATATATTTGGTTTTTTACTTTCTGTACTTTTCACTATAATTCCATTTTTTATTGAAAAAAATCATGTTTTTTCTTACAAAATTAGTCGATTCATTATTTTATTTTGTGCTTTTTTTCAGATTATCATACATTTTATATATTTTTTACATTTAAATAATATTTCGAAAAATAATTGGTATTTAATGTCTTTATTATTTGTTTTTATTATTGTGTTTATTGTTATTTCTGGATCTGTTTGGATTATGTTTAATTTACAGCATCATGCTATGGTGTAAAAATAATTTTATAATATACTTATTTTTTCATATGCTTAAATATTATTTAGAAATTATAAAACCTCGTATTGTTTTAGGTAATATAATTTTAATTATGGGTAGTTTTTTATTTACTTCACATTTATCTTTTAATTTTGTTTTATTTATATCTACTATTTCAGGGGCATCTTTAATTATTGCATCTAGTTGTGTTTTCAATAACTTGATTGATATAAAAATAGATTCCAAAATGTGTAGGACAAAAAATAGAGCTTTAGTAAAGAAATTAATTCGACCGATATCAGCTGGTATTTTTGGAGTTTGCATAGGTTTACTCGGTATTTTTATATTAGGTGCTTTAGTAAACTTTTTATCCATGTTCTTATCGATAATAGGATTTATTATTTACGTTTTTATTTATACATTCTTAAAAAGAACATCGATATATTCTACTTTTGTTGGAAGTTTTTCTGGATCAATTCCATCTTTAATCGGCTATGCTGCTGTTAATAATACTCTTGATTTATTTTCTTTATTTTTATTTTTTGTGTTTATATTTTGGCAAATGCCTCATTTTTATGCTATTTCTATTGTTTATATAGAAGATTACAAAAATGCAAATTTACGTTTTTTTTCTATAGAACGAGGTATTTTAAAAACAAAAAAACATATTTTTTATTATATAATATGTTTTACTATATCTAGTTTTATATTAACTTTTTTAGGTTATTTAAGTTATATTTTTCTTTGTTTAGTTTCTATTATAAATTTGTATTGGTTGTATATATCTTATATGAATATAAAAGAAAAAAATAATTTAAAATTATCTAGGAAAATATTTTTTCTATCTATTATAGTAGTTGTTGTTTTTAATTTTTTGATTGCGGTCGATTCTAAATTTTAATGTTTTTATAAGCATTTTGAAGGTTTCGGTATTCCGGCTATTTTACTAGCCTGTTTTGCTGGGCCTTTAGGAAATAATTTAAATAAATAAATGCTATAAATTTTTTTTCCTAGTTCTTTTTGAATTCCATTTATTAGCATTCGCATTGATGGTGCAATATTGTATGCAAAATAAAATTTTCTTATAAAATATATTATTTCCCAATGATTATCTGTAAGTGTAATGTTTTCTTTTTTTGCAATTTCTTCTGCTAAGTAAATATTCCAATCTTGATTATTTTTTAAATATCCTTCTGAATCTTTTTCTACTATTTCATAATTTAGATAATTTTTAGTATTTCTTATTAATAACATAATTTTTATAGTATAAAATTTTTTAAAAATATTGAGTTTAAGATGAAAAATTATAAAATGAATTTTTTTGAATTACAAGTCACGTTAAGTTTTTGTGTGATTTTTTTATTGCGTATGTTAGGTGTATTTTCTATTCTTCCAATATTAAGTAAGTATGGATTATATTTAAATGGTTCAAATAAATTTTTAATTGGATTATCTGTTAGTATTTATGCTTTTACTCAAATGATATTTCAAATTCCGTTTGGTTTTTTATCTGATAAATTTAACAGAAAAAAAATAATTATATTTGGTCTTTCTGTTTTTTTTGTCGGTAGTATCATAGCTGCAAATACAAATTCTATTTGGGGGTTGATAGTTGGAAGAGCAATACAAGGTTCTGGAGCTATTTCTGGTGTTTCTATGGCATTTTTATCTGATTTAATAAGAGAAGAAAATCGTATTAAATCTATTTCTGCTATCGGTGCAAGTTTTGCTGTTTCTTTTTTAATTTCAATTCTTTTTGGTTCATTGATTATTAAAAAGTTTAATTTTTCTTTTATTTTTTGGTTTTCTTCTATATTTTCAATTATTTGTATTTTAATTGTGCTCTTTATAATACCTTCTAATAAAAATAAAAATTCTCAAGAATATAAATCGAGGAAAAAAATACAATTGTTTTATTTTAAGGATATTAAATATTTATTTAATAAAAGTTTTTTCAGGTTTTATTTGAGTATATTTTTTTTGCATTTTTTATTAACAATGCATTTTTTGACTATACCTCATCAATTAGAGATGTCTGGTCTTCTATTAAATTACCATTGGATTGTTTACTTAACTACAATAGTTATTTCTTTCTTTATTTTATATTTTTTAATTTTTTATAGTAAGTGTTATGCTTATTTAAAAAATATTGTTGAAATATGTGTTTTTTTGATTTTTTTATCATCGTTATTTTTTTTGTTTTTATATAATCATTTAATATATTTAATATTGTCGTTACAAATATTTTTTATTGCCTTTAATGTATTAGAAGTATTTCTACCTTCGTTGTTAAGTAAAAAAATATCTGTCAGTAATAATCAAGCAAATGCTTATAAAGGAAGAATTATGAGTATTTATTCTACTAGTCAATATTTAGGGATATCGTTAGGTGGTATTTTAAGTGGATGGTTATATATTTTTTTAAATATTTCACAAATTTTTTTGTGTGAAGTTTTGTTAGTGTTTTTGTGGTTTATTTTGAATTGTTTTTGTAGAAAATAATATTTATATAGTATAATTAATAAAATTTTTATTTTATTTTTCATTTAACAGGTATTTGTATATGAATCCTTCTAATTTTTATGATTTTTATCAAAACCGAATAAATAAACAATTGCTTAATATGTTTAATACTTTACCTTTTCAAAATTCAATTCTTATAAAATCTATGAAATATGGAGCATTGATAGGTGGAAAGCGATTTCGTGCATGTCTAGTTTATATTTGTGGCGAGATGTTTAAAGTACATATCATTACATTAGATGCAATATCTATAGCTATTGAATTAATTCATTCGTATTCTTTAATTCATGACGATTTACCTTCTATTGATAATGATGCTTTCCGAAGGGGTAATATTTCTTGTCATGTTAAATATGGTGAAAGTTTTGCTATACTTTCCGGAGATGCGTTACAAAGTTTAGCATTTCATATTTTATCTACATACGTTATGCCTGGTGTTTCTGATAAAAAGCGAATAAATATTATTTCTGAATTATCTTATTCTATCGGATCTACTGGTATGTGTATTGGACAAGCATTAGATCTAGAAAAAGACATAAAACAATTAAATATGTGTGAATTAGATAAAATTAATTTATATAAAACTGCATTTTTAATTAGATCGTCTATGCGATTGCCATATTTATCTTCAAATTTTTTTTCTAAAAAAATTCTATCATTATTAGATCGTTTCGCGATTTGTATCGGTTTAGCTTTTCAAATTCAAGACGATATTTTTGATTTTAAACAAGATACTGAAAAATGTAAAAAAAATAAAAATATATATAATACATATCCAAATGTGATTGGAATACAACAATCTAAAAAAAAAATAAAAACGTTATATCAAGAAGCATTATCTATTTTAAAAATTTTAAAAAAAAAATCTTTTATTATCAATAAATTAGAATTATTAATAGATTTTATAATGCAACGTTCAAAATAAATTTAATAATGAGTTCATAATGAATTTTGATATTAAACAATATCCAACTTTATCTCTAGCTAATTCAGTTAAAAATTTAAGATGTTTATCGATTAAAAAACTGCCTCAATTGTGTTTTGAGTTACGAAAATATTTATTAGATGTAATTTTTTTCACTGAAGGTCATTGTGCATCTGGATTAGGTGTAGTTGAAATTACAGTTGCTTTGCATTATGTGTACAACACACCGTTTGATAATTTACTATGGGATATAGGTCATCAATCTTATCCTCATAAAATTTTAACCGGAAGAGCAAAAAATATAATGACTATTCGAAAAAAAAATGGATTACACCCATTTCCTTTTCGTAAAGAAAGTCAATATGATACTTTTGGAACAGGTCATTCTTCTACTTCAATTAGCGCAGGGCTAGGTTTGTCTGTTGCAGCTCAAAAAGAAGGAAGAAATAGAAAAACTATTTGCGTTATTGGGGACGGAGCAATAACTGCTGGTATGTCGTTTGAAGCCATGAACCATGCAGGTGAAATACAATCTGATTTACTAGTTATATTAAATGATAATAATATGTCTATTTCTAAAAACACAGGTGCATTAAAAAAACATTTAAAAATTTTAAAAAATGTTAAATGTAAGAACATATTAAAAAACTCGTTTTTTGAAAACTTGTCTTTTAAGTATTTAGGACCTTGTGACGGACATGACATCTTTAACTTAGTCCATTGTTTAAAAGATATAAAAAATCAAAAAGGTACTTATTTATTGCATACAATTACAAAAAAGGGAAAAGGTTATTTTCCAGCAGAATTAAATCCTATTAAATGGCATACATTTTCTAAAAGTACTTCTTTTACTAACAAAATTCCAACTTATTCAGAAGTATTTGGATCTTGGTTATGTGAAATAGCAAATATTGATAAGAAATTAATAGCTATTACGCCAGCTATGTGTGAAGGTTCAGGTATGTCTAATTTTTCTCGTTTATTTCCTAATCAATATTTTGATGTTGCTATTGCTGAACAGCATGCGGTTACTTTTGCAGCTGGTTTAGCTGCTGCAGGATATCATCCAGTCGTATCAATATATTCTACTTTTTTACAACGTTCTTATGATCAAATTATACACGATGTTGCATTACAAAAATTATCCGTTTTATTTGCAATTGATAGAGGGGGGATAGTAGAAAACGATGGACCAACGCATCAAGGTGCATTTGATTTAGCTTATTTAAGATGTATTCCTGGTATTATCATTATGACTCCGAGCAATGAAAACGAATGTAAACAAATGTTATATACTGCATATATGTATAAAAAAGGCCCTACTGTTGTAAGATATCCCAAAGGTAAAGGAATTGGCGAGCCGTTAATGCCGATGCATATGATATCACTAGGTAAATCTGTTTTAAAAAGAGTAGGTTATAAAATAGCTATTTTAAATTTTGGCACTTTGTTAAGATCTGCGATATCAGTAGCGAACAATTTAAATGCAACTTTGGTTGACATGCGATTTGTTAAGCCATTAGATAAAAAAATGATTATCAAATTATCTTCTCAACATCAATTTTTAGTTACTATTGAAGAAGGAATTATTTCTGGCGGAGCAGGCAGTTCAGTTAATGAATTTATCATGTTAAAAAAAATTTTAGTTCCAGTATTAAACATTGGTTTACCAGATACATTTATATCTCAAGGTAATCTAAAAGAAATTAGACATAATTATGAGCTAGATTCTGAAGGGATTGAAAAAAAAATCTTTTCTTGGATTTCATCATATTAACATGTAAATATATTTTTAATATACATTCTTTACTAAAGATTTTAAAAATTAAAAGTATTATTTTTTTTTACAATTTTTAATGCTGCTTTATCTAATACTCCGTTAATAAATTTATGACTATCTTCTGATCCAAATAATTTAGCTAACTCAATACCTTCATTGATAGAGACTTTATAAGGTATATCATGTCTCTTGTATAGTTCATAGAACGAAATTCTAAGAATTGCTTTTTCTATTTGTCCTAATTTTTTTAGTGAACGAGATAGATATGGTGCCATTAAACTATCTATTTTGACGCAATTGTTAGTTATTCCAAAAATTAAGTCATAAAAATATTTTAAATCAATATTTCTTTTGTTTTTTTCTTTTAAAAATTCTATTATATTGTCTTTAACATTGTTTTTAGAAATTTCCCAGGAATACAGAACTTGTAAAGCACAGGCACGAGCTTTTCTCCTAAAATATCGATTTATCATAAAGTTTACCTGATTTTTTTATTTTTGAGGTTTTAATATTAATCTTATATCTTGACCTATTTTTTTGAAATCTGAAAAATTCAATTTAATGCATTCAAATAATTTTAAATGATTTTTTAAAAAAAATAATGGTTTTGCTTCATGTCCTAATATTTTAGGTGCAATATACACAATAATTTCGTCTATTAATTTCATCTTTAATAAAGAACCAGACAAATTTCCACCAGCTTCTATCCATAAATTATTAATTTCTAAATTTCCTAGAAATTTCAATGCAGATATAATATTGATTTTTTTTTGATATGGTTTTATTATGATCTGTTTTATATTTTTTGGCCAAATTTCATTATCTGGTTTTAATCTTATTAATAAAATCTTTTCTTTTGTATTCATTATCGGATGAGTTTTTTTCATCCTGTTTTTACTATCTATAATTACTCTTATTGGATGAGTAAAATCTTGTTCAGGAAATTTAAATAGTGTTTTTTGATTCAATTCTTCTTTTCGTACTGTTAATTGAGCGTTATCACGTAAAATCGTTTTGCTACTACTTAAAATTGCTGAGCTTTTTGCACGAAACATTTGTACATCTTGACGTGATTCTTTAGAAGTAATCCATTTGCTTTCACCATTTTTCATTGCAATTCTTCCATCTAATGACATTGCTAATTTAACTTGAATTCATGGAAAACCAGTTTTCATACGTTTAAAAAAACCTTGATTATATTTTTTAGATTCTTTAGAAAGTAATCCTATTTCTACAGAAACATTATTTTTTCTAAGATATATAACACCTTTTCCAGATACTTGTGGATTAGGATCTAAATTAGAAATTATTACGTGTGTTATTCCCGCATTAATTATTGCATTGCAGCATGGAGGAGTTTTTCCAAAATGGTTGCATGGTTCTAATGTAATATATGCAGTTCCTCCCTTTGCTTTGTTCCCTGCCATATTCAATGCATTTACTTCAGCGTGATGATCTCCATATTTTTTATGCCATCCTTCTCCTACAATACAATTGTGATTCACAATCACACAGCCAACATTTGGATTTGGATGAGTTGTAAATACTCCTAATTTACTAAGTTGTATTGCTCTGTTCATATAAAAGATATTTTTCATATTTTTTAATTTTTTTTTAAATATTGTTTTCAATTAAAGTGATTAAAACCTATTTTTTTAAAATCAATTTTTTTATTATTTTTTGTTAAATTAAAACCTTTTTGTTTTGTAGTAATATATCCAATATGTTTACATTTAATTAAACTTTTTTTAATAGCTAATTTTAATTGTTTAATATTTTTTTTAGCTACTGTAAAACATAATTCATAGTCTTCCCCAAAGTGTAATGCCCAATTAAAACAATTGTTTTGTGTAAAATTGTTTATTAATTTTTTTGAAATAGGTAATTGATTTAGTTCAATGTTAGCTCCGCATTGACTGCTTTCTAGTATATGTCCTAAATCAGAAATTAATCCATCTGATATATCTATAGCCGAATTAGCAAAATTTTTGATTGTTATACCTTCAGCAACTCTTGGAGTAGGATGAAGATGTTTATGAATTAAAAAATTGCGTGTTTTTATATTTATAATATAATTTTTTTTTTGAAGTAAAAAAAAACCAGCTGCACTCTCGCCAAGCGATCCTGTAATGTATATTAAATCCCCTTCTTTAGCATGCTCTCTTAATAACGTCTTTTTTCCTTTTATTAACCCATAGGTACTTAATGTAATACTTAAAGACCCGCGATTAGTATCTCCACCTATAAGTGTGACTTGATACTGATTTAAAACTTTAAAAAAATTATCACTAAAACGTTTTAACCATTGAAAATTTAATTTAGGCATAGTAATGGATAATATTACCCATTTAGGCAGTGCACCCATAGCTGCTAGATCACTCAGATTTACAGCAATTGTTTTATATGCTAAATGTTTCGGATCTATATTTTTAAAAAAATGCGTTCCTTCTACTAATGTATCAGTGCTAATTGCTAAAATGCTATTTTTTGGCATTTTAACTAATGCACAATCATCTCCGATTCCTTTAATAAGATTTTTTTCTTTTTTTTGAAACTTATTGAAAAAATTAGAAATAATTTCAAACTCGTTATATTTCATGATTTAATCATTTTTTCTTTTAATTTGCTTATTATATTAATCATTTCTAATGCTGCTAATGCAGCTTCAGATCCCTTATTACCCATTTTTAAACCTGATCTTTCAATAGATTGTTCTAAATTATTTGCAGTTAATATCCCTAATGTGATGGGAATAAGGTATTTAATACTAATTTTTGAAAGATTATTGTACACGTTACTTGAAATATATTTAAAATGATCTGTACTACCTTTTATAATAGTTCCTATTGTAATAATAGCATCATATTTTTTATTTTTTGCGATATATTTTGCTATTAGCGGTATTTCATAAGCTCCAGGGACATATATTTTAAAAATTTTATCTTCTTTTATTTGACCTATTCTCGTTAAAGTGTCTAGCGCTCCAAACAATAAATTATTATTGACAAATTGATTGAATCTGGAAATAATTACTGCAATTGATGCTGTTTGATTTGTAATTCCTGATTGAATAATTTTCATTTTTTTTAATATTCAGTTATTTTTAAGGTTTTTATTAGTATGTAATCGATTTTATAGTAGCAATAAAAATGTTCTTGACATATCTAATTGTTTATAGATTTTTTTAGGTAACAAGATATTTATTTAATTGTTATTTGTATATCTAATTCAAATAATAATTATATTTATTTAATAAAAAAATATTTTTATTAAGTAAAAAGATGTATTGATTTGAATTATAGATTTTTTTAGTTATTAATCATTTTTAATTAATGGTTATAAAACTAAATTTAAATAATTTTTTAATTACTAAATTTTTATTTTTTTTTGAATTAGTTTTAATATATGTTATAAAAAAATTTTTTATTCGTTTTTCACTTGATTTCCTTTCAAAATTTATACCTTTATATAAAGATTATTTTCTTATGAGATAAAAATTTATTGAATTTTTTTAAATCTATAATTATATTTTTGAAGTTTCATGATAAGATTATTTAGTAAAAATTTTGCTATTAATTAGAATATATTTTTTTAAATATTGTGTATTTATGGTTTCTCATTAAACATAATTCTTTTAAAATAGAGATTTTTTAATATATTAAATGCAATTACTTTTCGGTTGTATTCGTTTTTTCCAATATATAATATTACAAAATTTATACGATTTTTTATAATCAATATTTTAATGTTAAATATATTATTTTCATTATTTTTTTAAAACAAAATTTTTTATATTTTATAATTATATGATAAAATCTTAATAATGAAATAGTTTATTTTAACATTTATTTTTTTATTTGAGTGAAATTTTTAATTTTCTAATCAAATTAATTTTAACTTAGACTACAATTATTACATTAAATAAAAAATGTAAGTATCATATAAAACTGTTTTTTTATATTTTTAGTTTTAAATGTATCTGAAATTGATTATATCAAGATTTTTACTTTGATCATGATAATAAAATCATACATTTAAAAAAATAAAAATGTTTTAAAAAAAGGTTGTGTTTTTTTATTAAAGATGTATAATTTATTTAATAAAGCGGGGTGGAGCAGTCTGGTAGCTCGTCGGGCTCATAACCCGAAGGTCGTTGGTTCAAATCCATCCCCCGCAACCAAAATAAAACCTATCTTTAAAAAATCTTCCAAATTTATCATACTTTATATCATTTTAGATGATACAATGTGTATTTTTAAAAATTAAAAAATTTTATTTATGAGTATGTTGAATTCATTTCCCCTATAATTTTTAGTTTGCTTTGTTTAAAACAAAATAAACCTTAGTATACTTAAAAATAATATATATATTCAAATGAAAAAGTAAGAAAATTATCATGAAAGAGCGTACTACTAAATTAGTTCAGGGTTTTCGCCATAGCGTTCCTTATATTAATGCTCATCGCGGCAAAACATTTGTAATTATGTTAAGTGGTGAAGCAATTAAATATGGGAATTTTTCTGGTATTATTAATGATATTGGTTTGTTACATAGCCTAGGTATAAAATTAATAGTAGTATATGGAGCATGTCCTCAAATTAACTTAAGTTTGAACGAAAAAAAGATAAAAATAAAATATCACAAATATATACGTGTTACTAATTTGTTATGCTTAGAACAAGTCAAACAAATAGCAGGAAAATTACAACTCGATATCACCGCTCGTCTTTCAATGGGTTTAAGCAATACTCCATTACAAGGTGCAAATATTAACGTTGTAAGTGGAAATTTTATTATTGCACAACCCTTAGGTGTTGATGAAGGTATAGATTATATTCACACTGGTCGAATTAGAAGAATCGATAAAAAAGCTATTGATTGTCAATTAAAAAATGGAGCTATAGTCTTAATTGGACCTGTTGCCGTTTCTGTTACAGGAGAAAGTTTTAATTTAAATTCTGAAGATATTGCTACACAAGTCAGTATTCAATTAAATGCGAAAAAAATGATAGGATTTTGTAGTAATCAAGGTGTTCTTAATGAACAAGGTGAAACTATTTCAGAATTATTACCTAATGATATAAATATTAAAATTAAAGAGTTAGAAAAAGATAAAGATTACATTTCTTCAACAGTGCGTTTCTTAAAAGGATCTATAAAAGCTTGTAGTAATGGTGTTAATAGAATTCATTTAATTAGTTACCATAAAGATGGAGCTTTATTACAGGAGTTATTTTCTCGTGATGGAATTGGAACGCAGATGGTTATGGAATCTGCCGAAAAAATTAGACAAGCTAATATCCATGATATTAGAGGGATTTTAGAGTTAATTCGGCCTTTAGAGAAACAGGGGGTTTTAGTTCGTAGATCAAGAGAACAATTAGAGATAGAAATAGATAAATTTACAATAATTGAACGTGATAACCTCACTATTGCATGTGCTGCATTATATCCCTTTTTTAAAGAAAGTTTAGGAGAAATGGCCTGTGTAGCAGTTCATCCTGATTATCGAAATTCTTCTAGAGGTGATTGGTTGCTGCAAGCCATTAAATTACACGCTAAAAAAATCAATCTAAAAAAAATATTTGTATTAACTACACACAGTATTCATTGGTTTCAAGAAAGAGGTTTTATTATTGTGAATATTGACATGCTTCCTGAGAGTAAGAAAAAAATATATAATTATCAACGTTGTTCTAAAATTTTAATGATAGATTTATTTTAATATATTGAAAATCGTTGTTTTTCTATAGTGGTAGTAAATATTTTTTTATTCGAAAAAATACTTAATGTTTTTCGAGATCGTGTAATTGCTGTGTATAAAATCTCTTTATTTAATATTTCTAATTGTTTATCTGGAAGTATTAGTGTTATATGATCAAATTCAGAACCTTGAGATTTATGAACAGTGATACACCAAGCGGTTTCGTAATCTTCTAATAAATCAGCTGGAACGTATTGGATAATATTATTATTTTTTAAAAAGCATACTTGTAACTTGTTGTAATCATCTAAATTAGTAATTCCTATTTCGCCATTAGATAAATTTAGATATTTATTATTTTTTTTTATAATAATAGGTTTTCCTACATACCATATTTGATTGTTAATATGAAAGTATTTTTTAATAATATTATTGTTATACATTGTTTTTTCTAAAATTGTATTTATACTATTTGTTCCGTATATACCCTGCTTAACAACACATAATATCTGATATTTTTGAAATGTTTTTATAACATCTTTTATTTGTCTTTTTTGATTGATTTTATTCCAATATTCTGCATAATAAAAAATAATTTTTTTTATCATTGTTTTATATTTATCTACACAATTAGTTTCATAAAAAAAAATATTTTTTATTAAATTATTAAATAATTTGGTAAAAATTTCTTTTTTGTTTTCATTAATTCCGTTAGCTAATACATGAATTTCTGGATTGTTTTTAAATCTATAATTTTTTTTTAAAATACATATTTTATCACTTATCAAACAAGTATTATTTGTGTTTTTTTTATGATATAAATTTGTATATTGTTTAATTTTTTTTAAAATCGATATCATTTTTAAACTGTAACCATTATTGGCATAACTATAAATTTTTTTCAAGATAGAACCTATCCCTATTGGTGATAATTGATGTGGGTCTCCAATAAAAATAATTTTGGTATTGTTTTTGATAGAAGATAAAATTCTATTCATCATTAACACATCTATCATAGAAGTTTCATCAATAATTAAAACATCTATATTTAAAAGATTTTTTTCGTTGACAGAAGCTTTATCAGATGTTTTCGATATTCCTAATAATTTATGAATGGTAACAGGTTTTAATAAAAACTGTTTTTTTTCTTCTGTAGATAAATATACATTCAATATTTTGCTAGAATTTAATACCTCAATTAATCGCGATGTAGCTTTTCCTGTTGGAGCTGATAATTGTATGATAATGTTTTTTTTTGCATATTTTATCAATGCAATGATGATTTTTATTATTGTAGTAGTTTTTCCAGTTCCAGGACCTCCTAAGATAAAAGTGATTGGATGTATTAAACTTAATACTACAGCTACTTTTTGAGCGTTATATTCTTTTTTAGGAAACAATTCGTTCAAAAATTTAAAATTGTTCAAATCAAATTGATTATATATATTTTTTCGATATAAAAATTTTAAAATATTTTTTTTAGATTTCCATATTTTATAAAGATAAATTTTGTTTTCAATGAATACTAAAGGAGTTATAGTTTTCCCGTTACTAAAAGCGTGATGTTGTGATAATTCTAATAACCAGTTTACTTCTTTTATGTTTAAAATACATAATATTTTGTCAATAATTTTTTTATTTCGAATAGAAAAAAAATTGTTTTTTTTAAAATATTTAATTGGTAAAAAAAGATAACCATTATTACTTTCAAAACTAATACATGCTGCTATAAGCATAATAATATTGTTTTTTTTAGATATAAATTGAGAAAAAATAAAATCAATTGTGCGTATAATTTGTTGTTTCACTAAGTTTTTTAATAATTTTTTCATTTCAATAATATTGTTTAATTTTTTATAAAAAATAAATTAATTAATTTTTTAATTAACAAATAATCTGGTATGATGTAAAAAATACTATTATTATTTCTTGTTGATTCTATGCCTCTTAAAAACATATAAAATATTCCACCAAAATTCTTTTCATATTTATATTTTTTTACTTTTTTATTTAAATATTGATGTAATGCAACTGTATATATTTGATATTGTAAATCGTATCGATTCTTAATTATTTCTTTTTTTATGTTGTCTAAAGAATATGAATTTGTATTATCACCTAAATAATTAGATTTATAGTCTATTATGTAGTATCGTTTTTTCCATAAGAATACTAAATCAATAGAACCTTTCAAAATCCCAGTAACTGGATCAAAAGAAATTTTTGGAGCAAAAGAAGAAATTGAATCATAAGATTGAATGATTCTATTAAAACTATTGCTATATAATATTTTTTGTATCGGTAAAAAAAATTTCATCTCTTTTATATGTTGGTGTTTTTCTAACATAGATAAATTAAATTTTATATTTTTTAATTCTGTGTGAATAATATTATTTACCCAAGAAATTAATATTGGAGCCCATTTTTCAGACAATTTATATTTGTTTAAAGATTTGTAAAAAAAATCAATATTTAATTTTTCTGAAAAATTAATTTTATTTAATATATAGTGTATAAGAGTTCCTGTTGTCTTGCCTCTTGGAAAATTTTCAAAAATTATCTTTTCTTGATTATTTTTTTTTTGATGTAAAATATAGTTTATATTATGGTTAAATTGATTTTTTTTAATAAAAATATTTTCTTTTTTTAACTGCGTAAAACTAGTAATTTTAAAGTAATTTTCTGTTTTTTTTGTTAAATATTTTGGTGGAGATAATAAATAAACATCTTTTTTTTCATCAGGAAGTTTAATGTTCATTGTATCAAATCTAATTGATACATATGACTTCATACTTAACGAATAAATTTCTTTGATTAAATTATTATAATCCATGTAGTGCCCACGTTGTATAATATATCCTAAAGCACTTTTATGATTATTATTTTTTTTTTGATTTTTTTTGTTAATAATATCTCCTATTCCTAAACTACAATGATAAATAGTTCTCGTCATAGCAACGTATAATAAACGTAAATCTTCTGATAACCGTTCTTCTTCTATTATTTTTTCAGTTTCTTTGTTCTGGTCTAAATCAAAAAAAATTTTTAAATTTTTTTTATTATGATATAAATATAATTTTGATTTTTTATAAGTTATAGCAAAAGGAATCCAAACTATAGGGTATTCCAATCCTTTAGATTTGTGTATTGTAATAATTTTTATTGATTTAGATTGATTAAAATATCGAATAAACTCGTTTTCTAATATATTTTTTTTGTCTGATATTTTTGTTTCAAACCATCTTAGTAAAGACGACTCTTTATCAAGATATTCTGATTTTTCTTCTAATAATTCTGCTATATGTAAAAAATTTATGTTTTTTTGATAATATTGATATTTGTCTAAATTATTAGAATGTTTTTGATAATCTAATATTATGGTTTTGATAGTATAAACAATCCCTATATTTTTCCACATTATACGATATTTATTTAATTTGTTCATTATGAAATATAATGTTTCTGTATTTTTTTGTTTATTTCCTTCTAATAAAATTTCATAAAAAATATGTGTAAAAATAGATTTTTTTAATAGTTCTATCTGAGTTGGGTGTAAAATAGTTTGAAGTATTAAAAGTAATTCATAAGCATCGCTAGTATGAAATATACTTTGAGCAGAAGAAGAATAAATAGATTGAATATTAACTTTTTCTAATGCATTTTTAATGATATCTGCTTCGTTTTTATTTCTTACCAAGATAACAATATCACTTTCTTTTAAAACTTTTTCTCGATTTTTATTGATTAATATTGCTTCGCTTTGACGGGCACAAACTAACCAATAACAAATTTCATTTGCACATTGTTGCGCGATCCATTCTTGATAATCTTCAATATATATTTTTTCTTTCGTTTTAAAGAAAAAACTAATAGATTTTTGAATTTTTCCTCGTATTTTAAATTGTATTTTTTTATTATGTGATGATGAAAAAATTTTTTCGTATACAATATCTTCATAAAAAAATGGATTATTATTTCGTGAAAATAAATCATTGATACCTTGACAGATATTTATTGAAGATCTCCAATTAGTATCAAGATAATAATATTCTGTAATTTTAGATTTTGCATCTAAATAAGAAAAAATATCTGCTCCTCTAAAACTATATATTGATTGTTTTGGATCTCCTATAAGAAATAATGCTGTTTTTTTGTTTTTTATATTATTATATAAAATATTAAAAATTTTATACTGTTGAATATTAGTATCTTGGAATTCATCAATAAACGCTACAGGATATTTTTGAATGATAGATTTTTTTAAATTTTTATCTTTTTGAATATATTTTAAAAAATTATCTAATAAATCGTTAAATCCTAACAAACATTTTTTCTTTTTTTCTTTTTGTACGAGTTTAGTTATTGTTTTTATAGCTTTAAACAAAATAACATCTTTTAAAGAGATTTTTTTTTGTATTATCTCTTCAATATCTTTGAAAAATGTATGGTATGGAATTTGATCATTTTTTATATTTTTTTTTATTATTTCTTGTGAAAAATATTTTAGTTGAACTGGTCTTTGATAATTTTCAGTTTTTGATTTTGCCCATATTGTAATATTTTCTTTCCACCTAGTTATGTTAGATGTATTGTATATTTTTTTATTAATTTTTAATTCTTTAATAATATTTATAATACTTAGATTATAATCCAACCATTTTTTTTTAAAAGTATTTATAATTTTAATGTTTTTTTTATGACACGTAATAAAATCTTGATTTTTATTAATTTTTTTTTTGAAATGCACTTTATTAAAATTAAATATTGATTTTATTTCAGATAAAAGAGATTCTGGATTCTTGTAGTCTTGTAAAATAATTTTAATTATATCTTTTGGTAACTCATAAAAATGAGTTCTCCAAAAATCTTCTATGGCTTGTAAATATAATGATGTTTCATCTTCAATTATTTTTTCATTTATATTCAAAAAGTTTAATTGCAAAATATCTCTACAAAATCCGTGTATTGTATAAATAGCAACTTTATTTATATCACGTTTAGCTCGATTTAAAATATATATAGCTTTTTTTAGATTTTTTATTTTTTTTAAAAATGGTTTTAAAATTAAATTACTGGTATTTTTATTGATACAACATAAATATAATGTTTCGATATTTTTTTTAATTCTTTTATATATTTCGTTTTTTGCAGAATTAGTAAACGTCACTATTAATATTTCTTCTATTAATAATGGTTTTTTTTTTCTTCTATTCCAAGTAACAATCGTAAATACATAATAATTATTGCAGTGGTTTTACCAGTTCCGGCAGAAGCTTCAATTAAATTAATACCATCAAAGGGTATATTAAATGCATCTAATTTTTTTTTCATTGTTTTTTTTGTGTTTTAATAAGGGAGTTAACCATTTTTTAGAGATATGACAAATTTTTTTTATATCTAATGTTGAAATTATTTTTTCTATGTATATGTCTTCTTTTTCTCCTTTGATATAAGAGTTTCCTACCCATGTTTTATATAATTTTTTATATGCTTCTTTTTTAATATTGTAATTTTTAAAAATATAATTATTTTTTTCGTTATATACTTTATCTAGCCAAGCTGCGCCTGATTTTGTTAATAACAACGGATTATTAATACCTTGCATATATCCTGTAATATACATTAAAAGATAATGATGTGCTTTTTTGTATGAGAGAGATCGAAAAGAAAATATCTTTTTATCTAATCCTATAATTTTACTTTCTCCAATACCTCCTAAAATACAGTAAACTAAATGTTCTAACCATAATGCTATTCGATCAGAATAATTAATTGCACCTCCTTTCCATCGAAGCAAACCTGTATCTTGTATTTCTTTTAATGTTCCTTTAATATAATATTTTTCTATTTGAAGAAAAAAATTTTTTTCTTGAGGAACAATTCTATATTGATTAATTATTTTTACTATTTCTTTGAGTTCTTGCAGTTTTTTTTCTAAAATTATTTTTCCAAAATTGTTATATGGAAGTACTCCAGATAATTCTATTTTTTTTAATGTATTAATGATATTTTTTTTATGTACCATCTTTTTTAATAAAACATTGTTTATTTTGAAATTTTCTAATTGATTTATTATAAAAGGTTCAGTGATTGACAATGTATTTTTTTTATAAAATTTTGTTCTTAATGTGAAATTAAAAAAATATCGTATCGGATGTCTCCAAAAAGATATTAGATCTTTTAAATCAACTAAATTATTATTTTTTTTAACATTTTCTAATTTAATTGTATCTTTAAAAAACATTTGATAAATATTTTTGATTTTGTTTTGTTTTATATTGTTTGTATTTTTTATATTTATTATATTGTAAATATTTGTTTTTTTGTGTTTCTTATAGAGAAAATCTGATATTTTTTTTTTGTTCTCCTCTATTGTTAATTTTTCGTCTCCTTTAAAAAAAAAATTTAATGTTATATAATGTATAATTTGTTCAATTAACATTGATGGATATATTTTATTTTCATTTTTTAATGAATAGCCAATATAACTCATATAAAAATAGTTTTCAGCAGCTGCAAAATTGTTTAAAAATAAATGATATAATGTATTTTTATGATCAATATCAGTAACTAATGGATATTTTTTTAAAAGATTGATCTGATCTAGATTTTGTTTTTTTGATAATTCTTCAGAATTTAGCCCTATCATATATATTACTTTGAATGGTATATAACATATTACAGAAGGGTGACAAAAATTTATAGATCCTAACTTAAATTTTTTCTTGTTTGTAGATTTTATAATATAAAAAAAATTTTTTTCTAAGATATTAATAGATATTTTTTGTTTATAACCAGACAATACAATTTCATCAATCATATTTTCCCATGTTTTATTGATTTCTGTAAGTGTTTGATCTAAATTTATATTCTTATAAAAAAAATCATTTATGAAAGATTTAAACAACGTACGCCAATGTTTAACTTCTTTTGATTTAGATACTTTTATACGCCATTTATTTAATGTATTAATTAAGTGTGATAATTTTCCTATCAGTTCTGATTTAGTAAAATCAATAGAAAAAATTGAATGAACATTGTTCCAGATTTCGTTTTTTTCATTTATAGCATAGCTCAGCAATAATTTTTCAATACCATAAAACCAAGTATTTTGATTAATTTCTAAAAAAGATAAATCATTTTTATGTTTTTTATTTATTCCCCATCTGATATTTGTAGATTCAACCCAACTATGCAAAATTTTTATCTCTTCTTCTGAAATATTAAAATTTTTTGACATAATCGGAGTATCTAATAATTCTAATATTTCTTTGTTATTAAATCTAATATGAGATAAATTTAAAATTTTATTGAATAAATAAAATATTTTTTGTTTGTTTTTACAATTTTTTTCATGAATATAAAAGGATATTTTATCTTTTTGATATTTTGAGTTAAATACAGAATTAATATGATTTTTATAGTTTTCTAGAGAAAATGAAGTAACAACAATATCACAAGGTTTTATGTTTGGATTTCTATTTAGTATTTTTATTAATATTTCATATAAAACTTCAATTTCATGTTGTTTATTATAGCAAATATTTATAGAAATCGAATTGTCTGTAGGGTCTACAGTTTTTCTTAACGTTTTTTTGTTTTGTTTGCAATTTAAAATATTATTTTTAATATTATTTAATAAATTATTTAGACAATATTTTTCGAAGTAATTATTAATTTTAATGTTTTGTAAATGTTTCATGAAAACCAAATAAATATTTTCATATTTACCCCATAATACTTCTAATGTATCATTAAAATAATTTTTTGTTTTTATATGAAATGATTTTTTACACAAATCAACTGTACAATTGATTAAAATATTTTTATAAGCGGTTAAATATAAAAAATATACATCAGTATATATACTTATTTTATGGAACATTTCTATATATGATGGATTTATAGGAAACGACCAAATAATAAAAATGCGTTTTGGAAGTATTATTTTTTTTTTTTGAATCAAATTTTTAAATTTATCAAATAGATTTGCAAAGTTATCAATAGATTGATTAAGATTTTTGTTGTCATGTCTAATTTCATTCCATAATTTTTCTTGCCATGATTTTTTTTTGTTAATTCTTAATGTTCTTTGTTCTTGTTTTTCCCATTCTTGAATCCATTGTGGTCTGTATAAAATATATTTTTGGAATAAATCTTGTATAAAAGATGAAAATTGAAATTTTTTTATTGCATTATCATTTTTTTTAATGTATTCAAAAAAATTATTTTGTTCAATAATTTTCATTATTTTCCAAATATTAGTTGTTTTTTTTAAAATATTTTTTGTCTCATTTTCAGGTATAATTTTTTTAAATATCTTCCAAATAAAAACTCTTGGATGAATTAGTTTAAAATCTGATGAGATACCTGTATAATTAGCTGTGAATATATTAAGGTATTCAAACAACACTTCATTATCATGAATAATAATTTCTTTTTCAAAAATACATGGTGTTGGATTTTTTTGAATAATTTTACATATTTTTAAAAATAACGTATTTAACTGGTTAAATTTATATAAAAAAAACATAAAAAACCTTTTATTCTTAAATAACATTGTAAAAAATAAAATATTGAAAAACTAAATTTTTATTTTTTTTTATAAAGATGGACATCTATTTGTGGATAAGGAATATTAATTTTGTTTTTATCTAATTCTTTTTTAAATGCAGCCATTAAATCCCAATATACAGCATTTAATTCATCTGTATTGCTCCAACATCTTATAACAAAATTCAAAGAAGATGGTGCTAACTCACTTAAACCAATTATAATATCTCTATCTTTTATCACTCTATCTTCATTGTCTATAACTTTTCTTAATACTTTGATAACTAAATCAATATCTGTATTATATGCAACACTAATAGAAAATTCATTTCTTCGCGCAGGTTCTCTTGAATAATTGATAATATTTCCAGAAATAATTTTATTATTTGGAACCACTACAATTTTTCCATCTAAAGTACGTAATGTTGTGTAAAAAATATGGATATTCAAAACCGTCCCAGATACATTTCCTAAATTCACATATTCTCCTGTTTTTAAAGGTCTTAGTGTAACTAATAAAACTCCTGCTGCAAAATTCGAAAGCGAACCTTGTAAAGCGAGTCCAATAGCCATTCCAGCAGCGCCTAATATAGCAATAACAGAAGTTGTTTGAACGCCTATTCTTCCTAATGAAGCAATCAATGTAAACGTAATTATAATATATCTCATTAATGCAGAAAGGAAACCTGCAATAGTAGCATCAATACGTCGGGTAATTAAGATTTTGTTTACTCCATTTGATATTATTTTTGCTATAAACATGCCAGAAATTAAAATAACAATAGATGATGCTAAATTAATTATATACCCAAATAATAGTTCTTGATTTCGTATTAACCAATTTCCTGCGTGATTAATATCATTTACTACATTAAGTTCATCCATTTTTACCTCTTTTATGTGTAATAACAAATAAATATATAATTTAAAATATTTTGATTATATATAATGTATCGCTTGATATTTCACTATATTCATTCCTAGTGATAATTTTTCGGAGAATATTTTATTTATTCCCCGGATTTAAATATAAATTATTTATTATATTTATAAAATATTCAAAGCATTTAGTTCTTTGAATGTTTTTTCTAGCCTTATAGACATGGATTTTTTTGCTTGATTTATCCAAGATCTTGGATCATAATATTTTTTATTTGGTTGGTTATTATCTTGAATGTTTCCTATTTGATTCTGTAAAAAATCTTTGTTTTTTTTATAAAAATTTAATACACCTTTCCAAGCTGCCCATTGTATATCAGTATCAATATTCATTTTTACTACACCATATTTGATAGATTCTTTAATTTCTTCTAGATTTGATCCTGATCCGCCATGAAATACTAAATTTAATGGTAGTTTTTCTAAGTTATGTTTACAGCTAATATATTTTTGTGATTCTTTGAGAATACTAGGTTTTAGATGAACATTGCCAATTTGATACACTCCATGTACATTTCCAAACGCAGCAGCTATAGTAAAATTTTGACTAATTTTAATTAATTTTTCATATGCATAATTAACATCTTTAGGTTGAGTATAAAGTAATTCTTTATTAATTTTACTATTGTTTATTCCATCTTCTTCTCCACCTGTGCATCCTAATTCCACTTCTAACAGCATATTAATTTTTTTTATTTTTTTTAAATATGCAGTACAAATTGAAATGTTATATTCTAGTGTTTCTTTTGATAAATCAATCATATGTGATGTAAAAAGAGGTCTTTTATAAATCTTATAATGTTTTTCTCCTTCTTCAATTAAACCATCAATCCATGGTAATATTTCTTTATGGCAATGATCAGTATGTAGTATAATCGGGATATTATAGTTTTGTGCCATTAAATGTACATGTCTTGCTCCTGATATAGCTCCTTTTATAGCCCGTTCTTGATTGTTTTTAAATATTTTTTCAGAACCCGCAATAAAAGCAGCTCCTCCATAAGAAAATTGTATAATAACCGGAGATTTTATTCTAGCAGCTGTTTCTAATACAGCGTTAATTGAATCAGTACCTATACAATTTACTGCTGGTATTGCAAATTGTTTTTTTTTAGCTAATTTAAATATCATTTGACATTCTTCGCCTGTTACAACACCAGGTTGAATAGAGTGTAAATTATTCAAATTATCTCCTATTATTTAAATGTTAAATTAAAAAATATTGTTTAGTTGTTGTTGGGAAAAATTTTTTTCTAACATATCTATTGCAGCTAATTTTTCTCCCTCAATAAATTCTAAAAATGCACCACCTCCGGTTGAAATATAAGAAATTTTATTTTTAATACCAAACATATCAATAACAGAGAGTGTATCACCACCTCCAGCTATTGAAAAATTAGGATTATTTGCAATTGATTGAGCGATTTTTTCTGTTCCTATACGAAAATTCGGAAATTCAAAAACTCCTACAGGTCCATTCCAAATAATTGTTTTTGCTTTTTTAATTATTTGAACAACTTTTTCTATAGTTTTATCACCAAAATCCATAATTTCTTCATTGTTTTTGATATTTGACGGTGATTTAATTATAGATTCTTCCAATTCAGAAAAATTTTTTCCTATACGAGAATCAATTGGTACAATAATATTATGATAGTCATCGCGCAATTTTTTTGCTTTTAATATAAATGCTGGTTCATGTAATGATTTACCTACATTATAATCAATTGCTAAAAAAGTATTTGCTATTCCACCTCCTACTATGACGGTATCTGAAATATTACACAAATTATTTAATACATTGAATTTACTTGAAACTTTAGATCCTCCTACTATAGACACCATAGGGCGTTTTGGATTTTTTAATGCTTTTTGAAGCATGTTTATTTCGGATATCAAAAGAGGACCGGCACATGCAATTTTTACAAATTTTCCAATTCCATATGTTGAGGCTTGTTTTCTATGTGCAGTACCAAAAGCGTCCATAACAAAAATATCGCATAATTTAGAGTATCGTTTAGATAAAATATTCCCCAGAATTAATTGAGTCAACTTTTGAATAATTATCTGTAAAATATACTTTAGTATAATCTATTTTTTTTTTTATATATTCAAATATAGGAAATAATGAATATTTTTTTTCATAAGATTCATTTTTTGGTCGTCCTAAATGTGACATAACAATTACTTTTGCTTTTTTTTTCAAAGCTGATTCAATTGTAGGAAGCGAAGCTAATATCCTTGCGTCAGATTGAATAACTCCATCTTTTATCGGAACGTTTAGATCGCATCTTATTAAAACTTTTTTTTCTGCTATATTTATTTTATTTATATTTTGTATTTTCATAAAAAACTCTTTTGCATATAATTTTTGTTAAAATTTTCACGATATACTTACACTTGTTATCGCTTGATTCGAATAATAAATAGCATAAAATAGATAATATTTAACTTTAAAATAAAAAAATTGATTTTTAAAAAAATTTATTTAATTTTGAAACCATGTTCTGATTCCGTCAAGAAACATTTGAGTTGCAAGCATAATTAGTATTAAACCCATTAACCGTTCTAAAGCATTTACACCTTTAGAACCAAATAATTTTAGAAAAAAGCCTGATAATAATAGTATAATGATAGTAAAAACCCATGCTATCAGTAAAGATCCTACTAAATATGACATATGATGTAAATATTGATGAGATAACAACATTAATGTAGCTAATAACGATGGTCCTGCAACTAATGGGATTGCTAACGGAACTAAAAACGGTTCTTCATTAGAAGATATTCCGCTATGTTCTTCAGAGGGAAAAATCATTTTAATAGCAATTAAAAATAAAATAATTCCACCAGATATTGATACTGTCTCAGTTTTTAAATTCAGAATGCTAAGTATTTTTTCCCCAACAAATAAAAATAATAGCATAAAAATCAAAGCTATAATCATTTCTCGTATAACTACTATTCTTCTTCTTTTCGCATTTAAATTTTTTAATATTGTCATGAAGACAGGTAGATTACCTAAAGGATCCATTATTAGAATTAATAATATAGTTGTAGAGATTATTTCAGTCATTTTAATTTATTATATCCTTATTCAGATATGAATTTTTTAACTATATAGTTTATATGAAAATAATATAATTTTTTTTTACATATATAAATATTTTAATATATATCAATATTATTTGTAATAAATATATAATGTTATAGTATATTAAAATTTAAATAAGATTGAATTTTTTCATAAATAGTTATTCTTATAAAATAATACAATAATTATATTTATTTTCGGAGGTCGGACAGTTTTTACTAAAAATTTTTTTATTATAATCCAATAAAAACTTTATTTTTTAAAAACTCCGTGCGTTTATTAATGATAAAATCTGTTGGATTTGTTGGTTGGCGCGGTATGGTAGGTTCAGTTTTATTAAATCGAATGATAGAAGAAAATGATTTTTTAAAAATTATTCCTCATTTTTTTTCAACCTCTCAATCAGGTCAAGATGGACCTACTATAAATAATATAACATTTAAAAATCTTAAAAATGCTTATAATCTTAATTTATTAGAAGAAATGGATATCATTGTAACATGCCAAGGAGGATCATATACTGATGCTGTTTATTATCAATTACGAAAAAATAATTGGAATGGTTATTGGATAGATGCTGCTTCTACGTTAAGGATGAAAGATGATTCTATTATTGTATTAGATCCTATTAATTTAAAATCTATTAAGAAAGCAATGGATCGTGGGATTAAAACCTTCGTAGGTAGCAATTGTACTGTAAGCTTAATGTTGATAGCTCTCGGTGGATTATTTAAAGAAAAACTAATAGAACAGATTTACGTCTCCACTTATCAAGCAGCATCAGGAGCAGGTGCTAAACATGTAATTGAGTTATTAAAACAAATGGGTTCGTTATATAATGTTGTTTCTAAAGATTTATCGAATGATTTTTGTTCAATTTTAGACATTACAAAAAAAGTTACAAAAATAATTCAGGATAATAATTTCCCATTAAAACATTTCTCTGTTCCTTTAGCTGGAAGTTTAATACCATGGATAGATAGTGATATGGGGACAGGTCAAAGTCGAGAAGAGTGGAAAGGGCAATGTGAAACGAATAAAATATTAAATTCTAAGAATATAGTAAAAATAGATGGAATATGCGTTCGTATAAGTTCAATAAGATGCCACAGTCAATCGATTTTAATGAAATTAAGTAAAAATATTTCATTAAAAAATATAGAAGACATAATTGTTAATCATAATACATGGGTTAATTTAATTCCAAATAATATCCAAGAAACAATATCTAAATTAACTCCTTCCTTCGTGACTGGCACATTAAATATACCGATAGGACGATTGAAAAAATCAAGTATAGGAGAAAAATATTTTTCAGCCTTTACTGTAGGCGACCAGTTATTATGGGGTGCTGCGGAACCTTTGAGAAGAATGTTAAATTTATTAACTAATATTTAATTTTTTTAAAGCATTGTAAAAATTTAATTAATATACACACATAGTGTGTATATTAAATTGTTTTAAAATATCATTGTTAACAATTTGATATAAACTTTGTAAGTATATTTTAACAAGTTCCTTTTTTTAATAGATAACGATATGGTTTTATATGAGTACAATGTTCGATAAGTTGATGTTTCATAAATTTGCAAAAATATGGAATATCTCTTTTAGTAGATGGATCATCTGATATAACTAATATAGTTTCATGTTTTTTTGCGTTTCTGATTGTTTTTCGAATTACCATAATTGGCTCTGGACATTTAAGTCCAATTAAATTTAATACAATTTTTATTTTTTTCATCGTATACTAATTTAACTATTTAATGTTTTTATAATAAAATAAATTTTAATATAAATTTTTTAAAGAAATATATTTTTCTACTTTTTTAGGTAATAATCCATGTAAACTGTGACCATTAGCAAAATTTTTTCTGATTTGAGTGGAAGAAATTTCTATATTCGGTATAGATGAAAAAAAGATAAATCCACATGATTTCTGATATAGGTAACTTTTATTTTTAATCGTATGTAATGCAACCCACTGTTCTAGTTCATGATTATATTTTTTTATACTTTTTCGTGGAAGAATTAATAAATGAACATATGATAATATTTCTTTCCAATTTTTCCAGATATTTAAATTATTTATATGATCTTCTCCTATTATAAAACATAATGGTTGTAAAAATCCAATTTTTAGTCTGATTTTTTTCAGTGTTTCTATAGTATAGAATTTTTTTTTTTGTTTCTAACAAACTAATTTCAAATAAATTTTTATCTTGAATGGCATACTCGATCATTTTTAATTTATGCATTATAGGTGTTTTAGTTTTAGATCGATGAGGAGGATTTCCATTAGGTAATAATATAATTTTTTGTATTGAAATTTCTTGTGCTAATTTTTCTGCGGAAAGAATATGACCATAATGAATAGGATCAAAATTACCCCCAAATATTGCATGTATTTTTTTCATTTTTTATTATATTTTTAATTTTTTTGTATGTTCAAAGATAGTAATAGTATTAATGTTTTTAATTCTACCCATATATCAAAATTATATTCTTCTTTGATTTTTATCTCTATTTGCAATAAAATTCTAATTACTTTAAGGAAATTAGAAAAATTTATTGATTTAATTGCAAATTTGAAAAATTTTAATCTATTAAAAAAAATTTTATTTTGCTTCAAAATTGAATCTATATTTGTTATTTTCTCACGTTTTATATAAATTAATTGTAATAAATCTTGTTGTAAAGATCTTATTAAAATAAGAGGATTATATTTTTGTTTTCGAAAAATATCTAGTATATAAAAAGCTTTGTCTATTTGATTGTAAAAAATTGCATTTATCCAATCTGACGGAGTAAAAACGGAAAATTCATTAATAATATACTGAATTTTTTGTGAAGTAATATTTTGATTTTTCCATGTAAGTGTTATCATGTTTAATACATGATATATAGATAAAGTATTACCTTCATAATTTTTACAGAGTAATAAAAAAGCATTTTTAGTCATTTCTATTTTTTTTTCTTGTATTTCATATTTTAACCAATTAATAAAATTTGTGCCATATGGTGTAAAGCACCATATAACATGAGTGTTAAATACTTTGTTTCGTGTTGATAAATATTTTGTAAAATTTTTAGATAACTGATTAAATTTTATTATTGTTAGTATATCTATATTTTTGATAAAAAATAATTTTTTTATATTTTGTATTAACACAGAATTAAAATTTTTTGTGGTTAAATTTATAACTAATATTTTTTTTTTAATAAATAAGTCATTTGAATTATAAAAATTTATCACTTGATTCCAATCTGTATTTTCTTTGACATTGATAATATAATTTTCTTTAAAGTGTTCTTTTTTAGCAAAATGAAATATTATTTTTTCATTATTATTTAGTAAAATTAAATCTTCTCCTAAAAGAATATAAAAAAAATTTAGTTTTTTAATTATTTTTTTTTTAATTCTTCTATGTGTATAAATTTCATAATTACATACCATGTTAAAAATTTTTTATATTACAAAGTTAATTATTTTCTTAGGGATATAAACTATTTTTTTTATATTTGTATTTTCTAATTTTTTCTGTAATAACGGATGATTTTTAATATAAGAAATAATTTCTTTTTTTACAAGGTTATCTGGTATTTTTATAGTTAACTTTTTTTTTCCATTGATTTGAACAACTAATATATCATTTGTTTTCAATAAGAAATGTTTTTTACAAATAGGCCATTTTTCATGATCTATTAAAAGATTTTTATTTAAATGTTTCCATATTATAAAACATAAATGTGGTGTAAATGGATAAAGCATTTTTATAATCGAAACTAATGCATCTTTCATAATACATTTATCTTCTTCACTTTCTAATTTAAATTTTCTTAATGTATTTACTAACTCCATTATTTTAGCGATAGCAGTATTAAAAGATTTTCTACGACTAATATCATCAGAAACTTTATAGATTGTGTTATGTAATATATGATATATTTTTTTTTGTTTTTGATTTAAGGAATTAAAATTTATATTTTGATATTTGTGTTTTACTTGAACATAATCGAAAGATAATTTCCATAATTTTTTTAAAAATCGGTAAACGCCTTTGAGCCCAGATTCATTCCATTCTAATGATGATTCTACAGGAGCAGCAAACATAATAAATAATCGAATTGTATCCGCTCCATAATTTTTAACAATTGATTCTGGTTCAATTCCGTTGTTTTTAGATTTAGACATTTTAATCATTCCAGCATATATAATTTTTCTTCCTATTTTATCTTGTGCTGTAATAATTTCTCCTTTTTTGTTTTTTTCAATATTTACATTAGATTTATGAATCCAATGGCGCTCATTATTTTTACCAATTCGATAAAATGCTTCTGATAATACCATTCCTTGACATATTAAATTTTTTACTGGTTCATCGAATGAAACAAATTTAAAATCACGTAATAACTTATGATAAAATCTAAAATACATTAGATGCATAATAGCATGCTCTATTCCTCCAATGTATTGATCTACAGGCAACCAATATTTTGATTTTATAGGATCGATCATTCCTTTTTTAAAATGAGGGCAAGTGTATCTCGCATAATACCAAGAAGATTCCATAAATGTATCAAAAGTATCTTTTTCTCGGGTTGCAGTTTGATTATTAATATAGGTAGTGTAGTAGTTTGATTGGTTATTCAAAGTGTGTTGTAATGAATCAAAATTGTTTTTATTTTCTGGTAATAGCACAGGTAAATCTTGTTCTGGTATTGGAACAATCTTTCCATTATTTAGTGTTGCCATAGGAATAGGTGCGCCCCAGTAACGTTGTCTAGATATACACCAATCTTTTAATTTATAAACAATTTTTGTTGTTATCTTATTTTCTTCTGATAATTTTTTTTGTATTTGTTTAGTTGCATCATGATAACTAAGTTGATTAAACTCTCTTGAGTTAATTAATGTTCCTTTTTCAAGAAAAAATTTTTTTTTAACTAATTGTGCGCATTTTTTAGTAGATTTCTGAATGACATATTTAATTTTTAGATTATTTTTTATAGCAAAGTTCCAATCATTTTCATTATGACCAGGAACTGACATCACCGCGCCGGAACCATAATCATGCGCGATAAAATTTGCTATCCAAATAGGTATGTGTTTGTGTGTGATAGGATGAATAACAAACATATTAGTATTCATTCCTTGAAATTTTGTCTTTTCTATTTCCTCTTTAGAAAAGTTTATATTGTTTTGTTTTTCAATAAAATTTTTTAACGTTTTATTTTTTTTGGAAAGATATATAGAAAACTTATGAAAAGGAGATATAGCAATATATGTAACTCCCATTATAGTATCTATTCTGGTAGTAAATATTTTAATTTTTTTATTGCTATTTTGAACATTAAAACAAATTTCATATCCTTTTGATCTTCCAATCCAATTTTTTTGCATATTTTTTACTTTTTCAGGCCAGTTTTTTAATTGTTCTAAATCTTGATATAAAGATTCTGCATAATGTCTAATTTTTATAAACCATTGCGGTATTTTTTTGGTTTCTATAGTACTTTGACATCTCCAACAGCAACCATTAATTACTTGTTCATTTGCTAATACAGTTTTGTCTTGAGGACACCAATTTATAAAACTATTTTTTTTGTAAACTAATTTTTTTTTATATAATTGAATAAAAAACCATTGTTCCCATTTATAATAATCTGGTTTACATGTAGTTATTTCTCGATCCCAATCATAACTAAAACCTAGTAACTCCAGTTGATTTTTCATATATGCAATATTTTTATATGTCCAAGATGATGGTTCTGTGTTATTTTTCACAGCTGCTTCTTCTGCGGGCAACCCAAAAGCATCCCAACCAATAGGTTGTAAAACGTTCTTTCCTAGCATTCTCTGATATCTTGCAATTACATCACTAATAGTGTAATTTCTAACATGCCCCATATGTAACTTTCCAGATGGATATGGTAGCATAGGAAGGCAATAATATTTTTCTTTTGTATTATCTTCGTTAACATGAAAAGTTTTATTATTTTTCCAATATCTTTGTACATATTTTTCAATATTTTTTGGGCAATATTCTTGTTCCATAATTTTTCTCTAGAATAATTTTTATATTTTTAAAATAGATAAAATTTTTTGATTTATACAAAAGATAAAACATTTTTTCGATCAATTTTAAATAAGTAATAAAAATTTTTAAATCAATGTATATTAAATTGATTTTGATAAATATAATATCTTAAATAAATATAGAATAATTAAGATATTTTTCATGTTTTATTTTAAAATCTTATTTTCTGGAATAGTTACATGTATTTGTATGATTTTTCTACTATCTGCTGCAGATATCTTAAAATTATATCCATTAATATTAATATTTTCTCCATAACTAGGCAAATGTCCAAATGCTTTCATTACTAACCCACCGATAGTATCTACTTCTGCGTTGCTAAAATGAGTGTTAAAAAAATCATTAAATTCTTTTATTTCTGTAAGCGCTTTGATAGAAAATATATGTTCTTGCAATTTACGAATATTTATTTTTTCTTCTTCATCGTACTCATCTTCAATTTCTCCAACTATTAATTCTAAAATATCTTCTATCGTTACTAATCCAGAAACTGCTCCAAATTCATTGATTACTATTGCCATATGTGTTCTTTTTAGACGAAACTCTTTTAGCATTTGATCAACGTATTTGCTTTCAGGAACAACAACTGCTGGTCTCAATATATTTTTAATATGAAAATCTTTATTCGAATTTTTCATAAATGATAATAAATCTTTTGCTATTAAAAATCCTTCTACATAGTTTTTATCACTGTTCATTACTGGAAAACGTGAATGTGCAGACGCTAAGATGATATCAAGACATTTATTTAAATTATAATTTAATTTTAATATTATCATTTGTGTTCTAGGTATCATTATTTCTTTAATTTTTTTCTTTGCAATATGTATTACACCTTCTAACATATCACATGTATCTTGATCAATGAGTGAATTTTGCTCGGAATCTCTAATTAGAGCGAGCAATTCCTCTCTATTCTTAGGTTCATCATGAAATATATGATTTAGTAAAATAGAAAAAAAACCTTTTTTATTAATTTTTTCTAAGCTTTTTGCATCTTTTTCGCTCATAATATTTAGTTAGCTATTTGAAAATATATTTTACTATTCTATGTTAGAAAATCTTAGGTTAAAATAATTTTCATTAATAATTATTAATTTTTTAATAATATGGTTTATCGTAACTTAAAGATAACATAATTTTATTTTCTATGTTTTCCATAACTTTTTGTTCTTTATAACTTTTGTGATCATATCCTAGTAAATGAAGCACACCATGTATAATCATATGCGCCCAACGAGATTCTAACGTTGTTTTGTATTGTATAGATTCTTTTTCTATAATTTTTTTACATAAAACTAAATCTCCTAATAATTTTATATTTTTCTGTATAAAAAAGTTCAATTGAAAAGATAAAATATTTGTGGAGCAGTTCTTTCCTCTGTATTTGAAATTTAAATTTTTTATTTCTTTTTCATCTACGATTCTAATTGTAATAATTATAATATTTTTTTTATATAAAACTTTTCTTATCCATCTTTCAAACATTTTTTTCTTTGGTATTTTTTTTTTGTTTTTACAATTTATTTGTATGTTTAAAATAAAACAATCTTTTTTTTTCATATATTTTTTATAATAAAGTGCCATTCAAAATATGAGTATGTACTTCATTGATTTTAACTTGAACAAATTGACCAATTGTTTTTTGTGGTCCATAAAAGTTAACAATTCTGTTGTTTTCTGTTTTTCCATATAATTGCGTAGGATTTTTTTTTGCTTTACCTTCTACCAAAATATATTGCTGACTGCCCAACATTTTTCTGCTCCAAGACATAGTTTGTTTACTAATACAGTCTTGTAATACATATAAACGTTCTTTTTTTTCTTGAAGATCAATTTCATCTTTCATTTCTGACGCAGGTGTACCTGGTCGACTGGAATATATGAAGCTATAACTCATATCAAAGTTAATTTTTTTTATAAAATTTATTGTTTGTTGAAAATCTTTTTTAGATTCCCCTGGAAAACCGACAATAAAATCAGAACTAATTTGAATATTTGAACGTGCTTTGATTAGTTTTTCAATAATTTTTTCATATTCTTCAGTAGTATATGATCTTTTCATCAGTTCTAATACTTTATTAGAACCACTTTGTACAGGTAAATGTAAAAAACTAACTAATTTCGGAGTGTCTTTATATACTTCGATAATATCATCACTAAATTCAATTGGATTACTTGTAGTAAAACGAATCCTTTCAATCCCATCTATTTCTGCAATTAATCGTAACAATTCAGAAAAAAAACAAATTTTTCCATCAAAAGTTGGGCCTTCATATGCATTTACATTTTGCCCTAATAAATTAATTTCTTTTATACCGTTTTCAGCTAAAGTTGCAATTTCAAATAAAACATCGTCAGATGGTCGACTAATTTCTTTACCTCTTGTATATGGAACTACACAAAATGAACAATATTTATTACAACCTTCCATGATTGAAATAGATGCGGTATATCCTGTATTTTTAATTGGCAAAAATGAATTAAATTTATCTAATTTTGGAAAACTAATATCAATAACAAATTTTTTGTTTTTTTCTACTTCGTTAATCATTTTAGGTAATTTATGCAAACTTTGAGTACCAAATATAATATCTACATATCTAGATCTTTTAAAAATTTCTTTTCCTTCTTGCGTTGCTACGCAACCTCCAACGGCAATTATAATATTAGGATTTTTATCTTTTAATTTTTTCCATCTTCCTAATTGATGGAAAAGTTTTTCTTGAGCTTTTTCTCTTATCGAACAAGTATTCAAAATTAATACATCTGCTTGTTCATATTTTTCAGTGATTAAATATTGACCTGTGCTTTCTAAATTTTTTGCTATCATAGATGAATCATATTCATTCATTTGACAACCCCAAGTCTTAATATATATATTTTTCATTTTTTTAATTATATTAATCCCATTTTTAAAATACTTTATTCTAATAAAGAAATGAATGATTAAGAGTTTTATACAGATATTTTTCCACGGATAGCAGAATGAGGGTTATAATTAATAATTTTAAAATCTTCAAAAACATAATCGAATAATGAATTAGGTTTATTTAATATTATTAATTGTGGTAATTTTCGAGGATTTCGAAGAAGTTGCTTTTTAGCCAATGCAATATGATTGTTATATAAGTGAATATCACCGCCTGTCCAGATAAATTCATCCACTTCAAAATTACACTGTTGTGCTATCATATGTGTAAGCATCGCGTAACTTGCTATATTAAATGGTAATCCTAGAAAAACATCACAAGAACGTTGATATAATTGACAGCTTAATTTGTTTTGAAATACATAAAATTGAAATAATACATGACAAGGAGGTAAAGACATTTTATCTAGTTCTCCAACGTTCCAACTGCATACTAATATTCTACGAGAATTAGGATCTTTTTTTAATGTTTTTATTATATTTTTTATTTGATCGATTTTTTTTCCATCTGATGCATTCCAGCTTCGCCATTGTTTTCCATAAATAGGACCAAGTTCTCCGAATTGATCAGCCCAGTTATCCCAAATAAATATTTTATTTTTGTTTAAATATCTAATATTAGTTTCTCCTTTTAGAAACCATAAAAGTTCGTGGATAATAGCAGGTATATAACATTTTTTTGTTGTAATAAGAGGAAATCCTTTTTGTAAATTAAATCTTATATTATGTCCGAAAATAGATAGTGCTCCTGTACCAGTTCGATCATTTTTTAAGTTTCCATATTTAATTATTTTGTGTATTAATTGCAAATATTTTTTCATGATATCTCAAAATTTGATTTTTTATAAAAAGATACAAATATCATAACCAATCCGAATATAATCATTGGAATTGATAAAATTTGACCCATTGTAATATAATGTTCAATTAAACCAATTTGCGGATCAGGCTCACGAAACACTTCAGAAATAATTCTGAATATTCCATAGCTTACCAAAAATAAACCACTAGTACTTCCTGTGGGTCTTGTTTTTTGATTATATAAGTATATTATTAAAAATAGAACAACGCCTTCTAAAATAAATTCATAGATTTGAGAAGGATGACGAGGTAATGTTCCATATTCTTTTATTATTGATTGTAATTGGGGATATTGTAATGCTAATTTTGCGTCTTGATTGTATGTGCTATGAAAAAGTACCGCATATGGAAAATTAATTGCAATACGTCCATATAACTCTTCATTAATTAAATTTCCTAATCTTCCAGCCCCTAAACCAAAAGGTATCAGAGGAGTTATTAAATCTGAAAGAGTAAAAATTTTAATTTGGTGTTTGATAGAAATATAATACATACTAACAATTGCTCCTATTAACCCACCATGAAAAGACATACCACCCTCCCAAACATGAAATACACATAATATATGTTGAGAAAAATATGAAAAATTATAAAAAATTATATATCCTATTCTACCTCCAATGCAAGAACCTAAAAAAATAGTATATAGAAAAGATTCTATTTTGATTGTTTTTTGTTTTTTTTTAACAATTTTTTTCCATAAAAAAGAGCGAAAATAAAGCTAATAACATACATCAGACCATACCAACGTGCAGTAAAAGGTCCAATAGAAAAAATAATAGGATTAATTTTTGGGAAAACAATATACATATTTTACTCTCTTTTTACAAATACATTTTTGAAAATGTACTATTGTTCTAAACTTAATAGTTCTTCAAAAGTCTGTCTTCTTCTGATGGTTTTAAAAGTATTATTTTCTATTAATATTTCTTGAATCAATGGTCTAGTGTTATAATTAGATGACATAGATGCTCCATATGCACCGGTATCATGAAAAATTATATAATCTCCTACTTCCATTAATGGTAATTTTCTAGATTCTATACGGCCACCTTCTTTTTGTGTAAAAATATCTCCTGATTCACATAGTGGACCTCCTATGACTGTTTCAATTGTCTTATTTTCGTTAATTTCTCGATTTTTTGACGATATTACAGATATATGATGATAACTTCCATACATAGTCGGTCGCATTAAATCATTGAATCCTGCATCAATTAAAACAAAATTTTTATTACCCATGTTTTTAATTGCTCTCACTTGAGATACTAATATTCCTGATTCTCCAACTAAAAATCTGCCTGGCTCGACTTCTAATTGAATAGGTTTGTTTAAAAATTGAGAAATTTTTTCTCTTGCTTTATTCCACAGAGAAAAATATTTCTTTATGTTAATAGGTTCTTCATTTAATTGATAAGGTATAGGTAAACCACCTCCTGCAGAAATGTATGTTATTTTTTCATTTATTTGCATTACACTTTTCGTCATTGCATAACAAACTTTTTTTAAATGTTCATAGTTTACACCAGATCCAATATGCATGTGTAAACCAATAAGTTTTAAATTATATTTTTTTATAATAGGTATAGCTAAATGAGGATCCCAAATCCCATGTTTACTATTTTCTCCTCCAGTGTTAGTTTTTTTACTGTGACCATAACCAAATTTAGGATTAATTCGTAACCAAATACGATGACCTGGGGAAATGCTTCCTAATTGTTTCAACATATCTAGTGAACCTGCATTTACTGGAATGTTATATTTAATAATTTTAGATAATGTTTCTTCATCAAATAAATCAGCAGTAAACACAATTTCATCGCTATTTTTTTTAAATCCAGCTATTAAAGCTCGTTTAATTTCTCCTAAAGATACAGCATCTACTTTTAAGTTATTTTTTCTCATTAACTTGAGAATATGAATATTAGAGCAAGCTTTTTGAGCAAATCTAATGATATCAAATTTCTTTAATAATTGAATTTTATTACTAATGATATTTGCATCATATACCCAAAATGGAGATTGATATTGTTTTATGAGATATTTTATGTTTTTAACATTAAGGTTGCTTTCAGTTTGATGGATGATTTGAGGCATTTTTACTCCGTTTAAATTTTAACTATATATTAATTATAGAAATATAATTGTTTTATTTTAAAGATGAACGTAAAGCAGGGAATAAAATGACTTCTCGAATGCTTTTTTGATTAGTTAATATCATGATTAAACGATCTATACCCACTCCTAATCCTGAAGTAGGAGGTAAGCCATATTGTAATGCTTCTATATAATCTGAATCATAAAAAATATTTTTATTCTCTTCTTTTTCTTTTATTCGTATTTGGTTTAAAAACCGATTTTTTTGATCATCTGGATCATTTAATTCTGAAAATCCATTACCTATTTCATATCCAGCAATAAATAATTCAAATCTATCAGCAATTTGTGGATTAATATTATTACGTCTAGCTAATGGAGATACTTCTATGGGATATTCAGTAATAAAAGTTGGTTGAATTAAATGTTTTTCTACTGTTTTTTCAAAAATTTCATTTTCTATTTGACCTATACTCCATGTGTCTTTTATTTCTATGTTAATTGTATTTAAAATTTTTTTAATTTTTTTTAAGTTTGTTAAATCAGAAAGAGAAATATTTGGATTAAATTTTAAGATAGCTTCCTTCATAGTTAATTTAGAAAAAGGTGTATTGAAGTTTATATAATGTTCTTTATATTTGATTATATTAGTATTAAATAAATCACGTACTATGTTATTTAACAATTTCTCTGTAAAATTCATCATATATCGATAATCAGAATAAGCGATATATGCTTCCATCATAGTAAATTCAGGATTATGTCTAGTAGATACTCCTTCGTTTCTAAAGTTTCGATTTAATTCAAAAATACGTTCAAATCCGCCAATAATTAATTTTTTTAAATATAGTTCCGGTGCTATTCTTAAGTACATTGTTTTGTTGATTTCGTTATGATGAGTTTTAAAAGGACGAGCAGAAGCGCCACCAGGAATATTATGTAGCATGGGAGTTTCTACTTCTAAAAATTTTTCTTCTAACATAAATGATCGAATTAATTGAATAATGTTTGATCGATTTTTAAAAATATTGTATATTTGATTATTACTAATTAAATCTAAATATCTTTTTCTATAACGTTTTTCTTGATTTAATAGTCCGTGAAATTTATCAGGAAAAGATTTTAATGATTTTGTAAGTATTGTAATATTTGTAGTATAAATAGATAACTCTTGCGTTTGTGTTTTAAACAAGTAACCGTTTACCCCTAAAATATCTCCAATATCCCATTTTTTAAAATGCTCATGATACAATTCAGATGTAATTGATTTTTCTTTTATATATACTTGTATCTGTCCTTCTATATCTTGTAACATAAAAAAAGTAGCTTTTCCCATGATCCTTCTTTGCATCATACGTCCAGCAATAGAAACTTGAATATTCATTTTTTTAAGTTCATAACTTGTTTTTTTTCCATATAGTTTATGAATTTTAATAGAATTGATGTTTTTGTTAAAATTGTTTGGGTAAGAAAATCCGTTTTTTTGCATTTGAATTAATTTTTCTTTTCTTATTGTTTTTTCTTTAAACATTTTAGCCTCTATAATCCTAATATTAAGCTGTGCTCAATAAAATCATCTAAATCACCATTTAATACAGATTGTACGTCATGCTTTTCTATTCCTGTTCTAATATCCTTAATTTTTGAATGATCTAATATATAAGAACGTATTTGATTTCCCCAACTAATATCTGATTTATTATTTTCTATTTTTTTTTGTTCTTTTGCTTTTTTTTGATGTTGTAGTTCATATAATTTTGATTTCATTTGTTTCATTGCTTGCTCTTTATTTTTATGTTGCGATCTATTACTTTGACATTGAGTAACAAGATTAGTAGGGATATGAGTAATGCGGACTGCAGATTCTGTTCGATTTACATGTTGTCCACCTGCTCCGGAAGCTCTATATAAATCGATTCTTAAATCAGATAAATTAATTTCAATATTAATTTTTTCTTCAATGTCTGGATATATAAAAACTGAACTAAATGATGTGTGTCTTCTTTTTCCTGAGTCAAATGGACTTTTTCTAATAAGACGATGAATTCCAGTTTCAGTTCTCAACCATCCAAAAGCATATTCTCCAAGTACTTGAACTGTAGCATATTTAATTCCAACTATTTCGCCAATAGATTCTTCAATAATTTCAGTTTTAAATTTTTTTTTGTCACACCATCTTAAATACATTTTCAATAACATTTTTGACCAATCTTGTGCTTCTGTTCCTCCAGATCCAGATTGTATATCAATATAACAATTACAATTATCATATTGTTTTGAAAACATACGATAAAATTCAAGTTTTTTAATTTTTTCTTCTATTTTTTTTATTTCTATAAAAATATCTTTTATGACTATATTATCTTGTGTTTCCTTAGCTAACTCTATAAAAATATTTGTTTCTTTCAATTTTGTTTCGATTTTATTTATGTTATCAACAATTATGTTCAATAAATTTTTTTCTTTATTTAATTTATATATAGATTGTTTTATTTTCCATGTTTCAGGTTTTAATAATTCTAAATTGATTTCTAAAATTCTTAATTTTTTTGAATTATAGTCAAAGATACCTCTTCAAATCATTTTTCCGATGATTTAATATTTTAATTTGATTATTTATTGTATTAATATCTATCATAATTTTATTATTCTTCTAAAAATTTATAAATAATAATTTATAAAATATTTTGAATGTAAAAATGAATTTTATGTCTATTATATATTTAATTTTATAAATTTATTTATTTTTAATTAACATATTTTACCAATACTTAGGGGGAATAATGTCGTTATTTAACGTTTCAAAAAATATTATTTATTCTTCAATTCAATTACCTTTAACATTAATTTCTCTCGAACAATGGTCTATTATCTATATAGATGGTGCTGATAGTAAAAAATTTCTTCAAAATCAATTAACAATTGATCTTAATTTTTTGCAAAAAGAACATCATAAAATATGTGCTTATTGTAATTTAAAAGGTAGAGTTTATAGTACTATGTTGATATTTCATTATAGAAAAGGATATGCTTGTATTATAAAAAAAAGTTTATTTGATTTGCAAATGCAAGAATTTAAAAAATATACTATTTTTTTAAAAGTTCAAATACATAAATTAAATGATATATCTCTATTAGGATTATCTGGGAAGAATGCTAAGCTATTCTTATCTGAACAATTTATAGAAATACCAGATGATAGTAAAACTGTTGTTTCTGACAAAGAAATCACTATGCTTTGGTTTTCAAATCCATGTGAACGATTTTTATTAGTTTTATCTTTAAAAGATTTTTTATTATTTAAGAAAAAAATTAAAAGAAAAATATTATTTAATGATAGCAAACAATGGATTGCATTAGATATGGAAGCAGGATATCCCATTATTGGCAAAACCATGTCTCAAAAATTTTTACCACAATCTCTTAATTTAGATAAGCTTCAAGCAATTAGTTTTAATAAAGGGTGTTATTATGGACAAGAAATAATATCTCGAATTTTTTATAAAAATTTAAATAAGCATAGATTGTATTTACTGTCAAGTAAAGGATCAATGAATCCTAATGTTGGCTCGATTGTTGAAACAAAAGTATTAAACAATTGGTTAAGAATCGGTTTTGTATTATCAGTAGTTAATATATATTCTGACGAAATTTGGATACAAGCAGTATTAAAAAAATCCATCAATATTCAAAATATGTTTAGAATTTATGGATTTAAAAAAATTTTTTTAATTAAAAATTAATATTTTTCAAACGTTTTAATTTTATTATATAATATTTAATATTCATTAAAAAATTTATTTAAACTTTAGAAGATACTTTTCAAAAAATTATGTCACAAGGTATTCTTTTTATTATTTCAGCTCCTAGTGGAACAGGAAAATCAAGTTTAATTAAAGGATTGTTGAAAAAAAAATGTTTATATGATATTCAAGTCTCTATATCTCATACTACTAGGATCATGAGACCTGGTGAATGTCATGGCAAACATTATTATTTTATATCTAAAAAAGAATTTAAATTTATGATTAAACAACAATCTTTTTTAGAATATGCAAAAGTATTCAATAATTATTATGGGACTTCACGTAAATTTATTGAAAAAATGTTAATTTCTGGAATTGATGTTTTTCTTGATATTGATTGGCAAGGAGCAAACCAGATTAGATATAAAATACCAAATGCAAAAAGTATTTTTTTGCTTCCTCCCTCTAAAGATGTATTATATAAAAGATTACGTTCAAGAGGTCAAGATAGTGATACAGTTATTTCAAAGAGAATGGAAAAAGCTGTAGATGAAATGAATCATTATTCAGAGTATGATTATTTGATTATTAATGATAATTTTGAAACCGCTATAAATGATTTGAGAACTATTATTATTGCTGAACATTTATGCTTGTTTCATCAAAAAAAGAAGCATAATATATTAATTTCTCAATTATTAAGTACCTAATTTTATAAAGAGGAAATTATTCAAAAGTAATTGTCAAATTATTTAATATAGATATATTTTTTAATTCTCAATTATTTATATAATTCTATTGAAAAAATAGAATTATATAATTAATAAAAATTTTTAATATTTAATATTTTTAATTAATTAAATTATTTTTGCTTCGGTTGGATTTTTTTCGTTCGCTCTCTTTTAAATATCGTTTTCGTAAACGTATTGAACTAGGTGTAATTTCTACTAATTCATCGTCATTGATAAATGATAATGCCTCTTCCAAAGTAAACTTTTTATAAGTTGTTAAAACTATGGCTTCATCAGTTCCGGAAGCTCTCATATTAGTGAGTTTTTTTCCTGTTAAACAGTTTACAGTTAAATCGTTAGAGCGGTTATGCAATCCTATTATTTGACCTTCATATACTTCAGTTCCATGGCCTAAAAATAATTTACCTCTTTCTTGTAAATTAAACAAAGCAAATCCTACAGCCATTCCTTTTCCGTTGGAAATTAAGACACCATTTTTTCTTTGTCCAACTTCATTGTTTTGTTTTTTTGAATAATGGCTAAAAGATGTATAGCATACTCCAGTGCCAGAAGTGATAGTCATAAATTCGGATCGAAAACCTATTAGTGCTCTACTTGATATAATATATTCAAGGCGTACTCTTTGAGTTTGATCTATTGCCATATTTTTTAATTCACCTTTTCTTTCTCCTATAAATTTCATGATGTTTCCTTGATGTCTTTCTTCAATATCTAAAGTGAGAAATTCGAAAGGTTCCTGTATAATACTATCTATTTCACGCAAAATAATTTTTGGACGAGAAACTTCTAGTTCAAATCCTTCACGTCGCATATTTTCAATTAATATAGATAAATGTAGTTCGCCTCTTCCGGATACAGAAAAAATATTAGCATCTTTTGTTTCCTTTATTTTCAAAGCAACATTATGCATAGTTTCTTTTTTTAATCTTTTTAGTATTTGACGAGATGTAATGTATTTGCCTTCTTTTCCAGATAAAGGTGATGTATTAACTGAAAAAAACATGTTAACGGTAGGTTGATCGATATTTAATACGGGAAGAGGTTTTAAATTGTCTGGATGGCAAATTGTATCAGAAATATTCAGTTTATCAATTCCTGTAACAGCAATTATATCTCCAGCTTTTCCTTTTTCTACCTCTATGCGTTGCATTCCAAAATAATTTAGCACTTTGACAATTTTTCCATTTTTATGATTACCTAAATAATCAATAACAGTGACTAGTGCGTTTTTTTTTATTTCACCTTGCTTAATTTTTCCTACACCTATTAATCCCAAATAATTGTCATAATCAAGTTGTGAAATTTGCATTTGAAACTTTTCATTAGGATCTACATTGGGAGCGGGTACATATTTAACGATTGCTTCATACAGCGGTGTCATATTGTTTTCTAATTTGAGATGATTCCATCCAGAAGTACCAAGAATTGCAGAAGTATATATAATTGGAAAGTCAAGTTGTTGATCATTAGCATCAAGACTGACAAACAAATCAAAAATCTGATTTACCACCCAATTAGGACGAGAGTTTTTTCGATCAACTTTGTTAATTATTACAATTGGATTGAGACCGTATTTAAAGGCTTTTTTAGTGACAAATCTTGTTTGAGGCATTGGTCCATCTAATGCGTCTACTACTAGTAAAACCGAGTCTACCATGGACATGACTCGTTCTACTTCACCACCAAAATCAGCATGACCAGGTGTGTCTACAATATTTATTTTGTATTCTTTCCATTTTATCGAAGTATTCTTAGATATGATTGTAATACCTCTTTCCTTTTCTAAATCATTGGAATCCATGATTCGTTCGGTTTTTTCTTCATGTTTTTTGAAGGTTCCTGATTGTTGTAATAATTGATCGACTAATGTAGTTTTTCCGTGATCAACATGTGCTATAATAGCAATATTTCTTATTTTTTGGTGCATATTTTCTCCTTTAAAATTTTACTTTTTAAAAATATACATATGCTTTATATTTTTTGTGATAAAGTGCTAGAAAAGATTAAATTTTGAGGATTTTTTTTAATAATTAATAAATAAATTATATTTTTAGCATATAACATAAAACATTTTAATAGGTATTGTGTTTAAAGGTTAAGGTTAAATTGTGAGTATTGTATATAATAAAACTTTTTTTTTAAAAAGTGCTTCTAACATTTCTGATATTAATATTGAATATGGAGTTGAAATTGCCTTTATTGGATATTCTAATTCAGGAAAATCTAGCGCCATTAACTCTTTAACAAATCAAAAAAAATTAGCTAGATTTAGTAAAAACCCAGGTCGAACCCAATTAATTAATTTCTTTCAAGTTATTTCAAATTTTAGAATAGTTGATCTTCCTGGTTATGGTTATGCTAAATGCCCGACATTGATTCAATTAAAATTAGAAAAATTAATATATAATTATTTAAAAAAAAGAAAACCTTTAAAAGGTTTGGTTATGTTAATGGATATTAGACATCCTTTAAAAGTTTATGATCAATGTATTATTAATATAGCTATAGATCAAAATATACCTATTTTCATATTATTAACTAAATGTGATAAGCTTACATTAAGACAGCAGAAAAAACAATTTGAAATCGTTTATACAAAGTTAAAAGTTTTTTTACAAGAAGTTCATATAGAATTATTTTCATCATTTAAAAAAATAGGTATTACACAATTACAATCTCAATTAAATGTTTGGTATAAACAGTATAAATAGTTTTAAAATCAATTATTATCAGCATTTTTTTGTTTAACATTGTATGTTTCAATTGCATTAGATAATTTTTTAAAACATGTTTTATCTAAAATAATATCATTAGCATTAATACAAATAGGAATATCTAATTTTATTTTAGCTAACTTATATGAAAGAAAAGCAGAATCTTTGTAAATTGTTAATTGATTTGATATATTTTTAGCATTTCTTAAAGACAAAAGTTTTATTTTTTCTATATTTTTATAAATTTTTTGAATATTTGAAAATTTTTGAAGTAAAAACAGTGCAGTTTTTATACCTATTTTAGGGATCCCTGGAATATTATCGGATTTATCTCCCATTAATGCTAAAAGATCAATAAATTCTTGAGGATTAATACCATATTTTTTCTTTATTGTTTTTGGTGTAATAATTTCATTATTACTTGTATTTAATATATTAATATTATTTGTTAAAAGTTGTATCATGTCTTTATCGTGACTTGCGATTAATACTTGTTCTCCACATTTCTCAAGTTTACGTGAAAAACTACCAATAATATCATCGGCTTCTATCCCAGGAATTCTTAGAGTTTTAATTCCAATATTTTTTAATATATGAAAAAGAGGTTGTATTTGAATATAAAGTGAATTAGGCATTTTAGGTCTATTGCTTTTATATTCATTAAATATTTCATTTCTAAAAGTCTTTTTAGATGAATCAAATATAATAATAATTTTTTTTGAATTATAGCATTTTAACAAAATGCTTCTTATTGTTTTTAATATACCATATATTGCTCCATATGGATTTTCTTGATTGTTTTTAAAAAACTGGAACGTAAAATATGATCGATATAAGTATAAGGTTCCATCTATTATAATTACCGGTTTGTTTTTTATGTAGTACATTTTTATTTTATATCAAGTTAGGCATATTATTTTGTAGTTAACAATTTTATTAAAAAAATTTTTTAATTGTAAACTAATTTAAATAAATAAAATTACTATAATTAAATTATATTTTATAAAATTTATTAATAAAAATAAAATTTTTTTGCATTTATTTAAAAAGAATTATTTTTGATTCTTTTTTAATAATAAAAATTTAATTAATTTTATATAGTTGTTTGAAAAATGATTTTTAAATAACATTTCTAGTTTAGAATATTGAATAGTATATTTTCCATTGATTAACATAGCTGGAACATAATTTAAGTTTGTTTTTTTTATTTCATTATTATTTTGTTGAATTAATACTTTGATAAAAAAGCTGTTCCAAAATTGATTATATTTATTAATATTTACTCCTGTTTTTTTTAAAAATATAGCTTTAATATCGTTAATATTGTTTAATGTATGACTTTCTTGTATGCCTTGAAAGATAGGTGTAATTATTTTTTCTTCAACTCCCATTTGTTCAGCTATTATCCATACTTTTGTCAAAATTTTTCCAAGTTCTCCTCCTAAAAAATTAACATGATATGTTTTTATCCTAATATTTTGATGTATTTTTTTTCGTATTAACTGTCTAATATTATATGTTTTTTCAAGGTTATAACAATATGGGCATAAAAAAGAAAAAAATTGCATTATTTCAGGTACATTAGAAATATTTTTTTTTTTTATTTTATATGCTTGTATAGGATTAAATTCTAAAGCACAGGTAGCATAAGAAAAAAATATGATGTATAAAAAAAATAATTTTTTTTTCATTTTTTATCCAGCTTGATTTTTTAATACTAAAAAAATAAATATCATTTTACACAATTGATTTTAGAAATACTCTACGTATCTTTTAATCAAGATAAATTTAAAGTAATTTAAATAAAATGTGAAAATAATAAAAAATAAGTTTATTTTTAAAATATAATCGATATTTTTATATAAGTCATGTGTATATTAAAAATTTTATATGTTCTCTTTGATTAAATAAAAATATTAAAATAAAATATTATGCGAAAAATTACAGTTTTTATCATATTAAAATATTTTTTTATCTCAATATATGAAATTAATTCAATTTATTAAAATTGAGATAAATTTATACAATTAGTAATTGATTTATCAAAAAACTAATTTTTATAATGTAAGATCATATTGCAGTATAATATTTTCTTAAGACTTGAAAAAACAAGTTTATTATAATGATTTTAGAATATTGTCATATTTGAATCATTTTAAAAATATAGTATTAATTTTTTGAACATTTTTATGTATTTTATTGCATTATTTTTAATTTATATATGTTAATTATGAGATTTATAATTAACATTTTCACTTTAGATGTGAATTTATTATTAAATTTTTTACTGTACTTAATTATTTTATATTTATTATAACTTAATAAGTTAATTTATATAATTTTTTTAATATCAAAAAAAATTTAATAGAAAATAACATTTTTATAAATTTGAATATATGTAAAAATATTAAAATTGATAAAATATTTACAAGAATTATGAAACTTAATTTTATAAATTAAGTCAACAGAAATTGTATGTATATAAAATAATCGAACAATACAAATTTTTTAGATTCATTTAATTATTACTTATGAAAAATGTTAATAATATTATTTGATTGTATTAATTTGTTTTAACAATTTAGACTTTTGATTGAAAATTAGAAATATTTTGTAATTTACGTATTATAATAAAAAGTGAATTAAAAAAAAGTTTAAAATACATATAAATTTTTATACACTGAATAAACTAAATAATTCTAATATTTTTGAATATTCTTTATAATGTTCACATGGTATATAACTTGTAAAATATGTATTGAATATTTGATTATAAATAAAATAAATTTTTATTATTTTTTTTTATTTTTTTAATTATATCATTTTTTAAAAATAATTATGTAATTTAATTTTTAGTCTATGTATTATTTTAATAAAATTAAACTGATATTAAAAATTTTTCAAAAGGTTTTTTTACTAAAATTTATAAAAAAAATATAAATTTTTATTATATTTTAAAATTAGATATTAAAAAAATTGTTTTTTATATATCAATTTATTAACTATTCATATCTTATAATATATCAATGCACCATTCGAATTGATTTGCTAAAATAAAAAAAAATAAATCTTTATATTAATATTTTTTAATTCTTAAAAATATCTAGAAAACAATGTAATTTTTATTTTTTTATGTAAAGTTTTAGTTTTTTATTAGTAGCTAAAGATTAATAATTTCTGTAAATTATATTAAATTAGTTATTCTAATTTTAATTTCATGAAATTTAGGTATTTAGTATAATGAAGAACGAAAATCCTTTCGATTTTATATTTCCATTAAGTTTAGAAAAAATAGAGATTTTAAAAAAAATTGAAAAAAATTGTTCTAATCTTCAATTTGCTTGGCTTTCAGGCTATTTTTGGAATTTAGCTCACCAAGATGATTCTAATCTTAAAAAAAATCACAATATATTCTCTTTAGAGAAAAAAAAAATAGATAATCATGTCATTACAATCATATCAGCCTCTCAAACTGGTAATGCCAGAACACTTTCAGAACGTCTAAATAAATATTTAAACGACAATAATAAAAAAACTCATTTAGTTAGCGCTGCTGATTATAATTTTAAAAAAATTAAAGATGAAAAGTATTTAATATTAATAATTTCCACTCAAGGTGAAGGAGAACCTCCTGAAGAAGCTTTATCTTTATATAAATTTATTATGTCTAAAAGAGCGCCAAAATTAAATCACCTGAAGTATAGTATATTGGCATTAGGAGATAGTTCTTATGATCTTTTTTGTCAAGCTGGAAAAGATTTCGATAAAAGAATAAATGAATTAGGAGGTAAAAATTTACTTGATAGGTTAGATGTGGATATCGAATATGAAGATGATTATGTGCAATGGTCTAAAGAATTATTAACTAGCCTTGAAAAAGTAAACGTATCTTATTCCCCTTCTAATTTTTTAAAAGAAAATATTTTTATAGATAAAGTTAATATATGTACAAAACATAATCCTGCTGTAGCAAAAATTATAACTAATCAAAAAATTACTGGTCGCAATTCAACCAAAGATATTCGTCATATTGAATTAGATATTAGTAATTCCAATATTAAATATATGCCTGGAGATGCGTTAGGGGTATGGTATGAAAATAATAATAATTTGATAAAAAAATTATTAAAATTGTTATCTATAGATGCATCTGATATAATTAATATTAAAAATAAAAACGTAAATATTGTTAATGCTCTAAAAAATAGTTTTGAATTAACTAATAATACGAAAAATATTGTAAAAAAATATGCTGATATTACACAAAATAAATTTTTAAAAGAATTGACGTTTCATGAAAAAGAATTAGACAATTATGTAAAAAATACTCCTTTAATTAATATGATTAGTGACTATCCTAAAAAAATTTCCTCCCAACAATTTGTTAATATCCTTCGACCTTTGACTCCTAGATTATATTCTATTTCTTCTTCACAGGCTGAAGTTGATAACGAAATTCATATTACAGTTAGTGTTGTAAAAAAAAATATATCTGGTTGCGTACATTTAGGTGGTGCATCAGGTTATTTATCAAAACTATTAAATATTGATGATCCAGTAAAAATTTTTATTGAAAGTAATAATAATTTTCGATTACCTAAAAATGCAGAAGCACCAATTATTATGATTGGATCAGGAACTGGAATAGCTCCGTATCGTTCATTTATGCAACAACGAGATAATGATAGTGCAACTGGAAAAAATTGGATTTTTTTTGGCAATCCTCATTTCACTGAAGATTTTTTATATCAAATAGAATGGCAGAAATACTTAAAAAAAGGTCTTCTTACTAGAATAACTTTAGCATGGTCAAGAGATCAAGAAAAAAAAATATATATACAAAATAAAATAAAAGAACATGGAAAAGAAATATGGAATTGGATAAAAGATAAAGCACACATATATATATGTGGAAACGCTGCTAAAATGGCAAAAGATGTAGAAAAAACATTGTTAAATATTATTAGTCAACATGGAAATATGAACATAGAAGAATCAAATGAATTTTTAAATAATTTGCGTTTAAAAAAACGCTATCAAAGAGATGTATATTAATGATAAAAAATTTTAAAAAGCCGTCTTTAAATCTGACTAAAGAAGAGTATATTAAAGAAAATAGTAATTATCTTCGTGGAACGATTTCAGATGACTTAAAAAATCATATTACTAACGGTTTTAGTGGAGATAATTTTTCACTAATTCGTTTTCATGGTATGTATCAACAGGATGATCGAGATCTTCGAGTAGAACGTAACCAACAGAAATTAGAACCTCGTTATGCTATGATGCTACGCTGTAGACTACCTGGTGGAGTCATATCATCTGAACAATGGATAAAAATTGATTCGTTTGCTAGTAAACATACTTTATACAAAACTATTAGATTAACTAATCGCCAAACTTTTCAATTACATGGAATTTTGAAAAAAGATTTAAAAAATATTCATCAAATATTGCACCAAATAGGTTTAGATTCTTTAGGTACAGCTAATGATGTCAATAGAAACGTGCTTTGTACATCCGACCCTATGCAATCTGAAGTTCATCAAGAATGTTATCAATGGGCTCGAAAAATTTCTAATTTTTTATTGCCTCATACAAAAGCTTATGCAGAAATTTGGTTAAATCAAAAAAAAATTCTAAGTACTGATCATGAGCCTATTCTTGGAAAAACTTACTTACCAAGAAAATTTAAAACAACAGTAGTCATACCTCCTCATAATGATGTAGATTTATATGCAAATGATATGAATTTTATAGCTATTGTAGAAAATAAAAAAATTGTAGGTTTTAACGTATTAATTGGTGGAGGGCTTTCAATTACTCATGGAAATAAAGAAACTTGGCCTTTTCTTGCTTTAGAATTAGGTTATATTAGTGTTAATAATACTCTATCCGTTGCTAAGTCAATAGTTACAACGCAAAGAGATTGGGGCAACCGTAGTAACCGTAAAAACGCAAAAACTAGATATACTATAGAAAATTTTGGGTTAAATTTGTTTAAGAAAGAAGTTGAAAAAAGAGCCAATCTTACTTTTGAACCGATTCGTTCTTATTCTTTTAATACTAGAGGAGACCAAATAGGATGGAAAAAAGACGTTAATGGTAATTGGAGTTTGACGGTATTTATTCAAAATGGGCGTATATGTGATAATGATAATCGATTATTAAAGTCAGGATTGTTAAAGATCGCAGGTATTCATAAAGGAAATTTTAGATTAACATCTAATCAGAATATAATTATTTCAGAAATATTAAATGAAAACAAAAATAAAATCGAAGAAATTGCAATATCCCATGGGTTAATTACAAAGATTAGTAAATTACGTGAAAATTCTATGTCATGTGTATCTTTTCCTACTTGTCCTTTGGCAATGTCAGAAGCGGAGCGGATGTTGCCTGATTTTATTACTAAAGTGGAAAACATCATGTTAAAATATGGTGTAGATAATGAAATGATTATTTTACGTGTTTCAGGATGTCCTAACGGTTGTGGAAGATCTTTGTTAGCCGAAATTGGCTTAATTGGAAAATCTATAGGCAGATATAATTTATATATAGGTGGTAATAAAATAGGTAGTAGAATTCCTAAGATATATCAAGAAAATATAACAGAGGAAAAAATTTTAGTTCATTTAGATCTTTTAATAAAAAATTGGTCTATATATCGCCAGGCACATGAAGGTTTCGGTGATTTTGTTATTAGAAAAAAAATTGTAAAAGAAATTATAAATCCTATTCATGATTTTTGGAATTAATAGTGAGAAAAAATGTCTTATCTTGATCAAAAAAATATAAATTTGCTAAATTTTGAAAAAAAAAAATTTTTGTCAAAATGTAATATGTTAATATCAAAATATTCAGCAGAAGAACGTATATCTTGGGCATTTAAAAAATTACCTGGTATACATATAATGTCATCTAGTTTTGGCATTCAATCAGTTGTCTTATTACATCTTGTTGTTACGCAGAAACCAAATATTCCCATCGTATTAATTGATACAGGATATTTATTTCCTCAAACATATCATTTTATTGATTTAATCAAAAAAAAATTAAACCTAAATTTAAAAATTTTTCGATCAAATATTTCACCAGCATGGCAAGAAGCAAGATATGGGAAATTGTGGGAAAAAGGACTAGAAGGCATTGATTTATATAATAAAATCAATAAAATAGAACCAATGAATATAGCTTTAAAAAAATTATCAGTCCAAACATGGTTTGCAGGATTACGTCAAGAACAATCTAGTAGTAGAAGTAATCTTCCATATGTTTCGATTCAAAAAGGAGTATTTAAAATTCTTCCGATTTTAGATTGGTCTAATCAAAAAATCTATGAATATATAAAGAATAATAATTTAGATAACCATCCTTTACTAAAAGAAGGTTATATATCTGTAGGAGATGTACATACTACTAAAAAATATACACCTGGTATGCGTGAAGAAGAAACGCGATTTTTTGGTTTAAAGCGTGAATGTGGATTACATTACGATAAAGAATAAAATTGAAACAATATTTAAATTTATACATTAATATTTCAAGTACTTTTCGAGTATGAATGAAATATTAATGTTTGAATTTTTTTAGAGTTAATTGATGATGTTTTTGTTAAAATTAATATAAAACTTTTGTTATATTTATAGGTTCAATGTGGACTATCTACCTGTTTTTTTAGATTTAAAAAATAAATATGTATTAGTTATTGGAGCTGGTGAAGTTGCTTTTAATAAAATTAAATTATTATTACGTGCAAATGCTTTAGTTAATATTGTCTCAAGAAATTTATGTTCAGAAATTAGACGTTTGTTAGTTGAGAAAAAAGTCTCTTGGATTGCTCAAGAATTTCAAATATCTTATTTAAAAAATATTTTTTTAGTGATAGCAGCCACTTCGAATACTGAGTTAAATTTAAAGATTTTTAACAAATGTAATAAATTAAAAATATTAGTTAATGTGGTAGATGATCAGTCAAAATGTTCTTTTATTTTCCCTTCTATTATTGATCGTTCTCCTTTAATAGTAGCTATGTCTTCAAGTGGACAAGCACCAGTGTTACTTCGTTTATTACGAAAAAAAATTGAATCAATATTTCCAATGAGATTGGGTAATGTTGCTAAAATCGCTGGAAGATGGAGATTGACAGTTAAAAAACATTTTTCTAATTTCTTAGAAAGAAAACATTTTTGGGAAAAACTATTTAATAGTATTTTTGTTCAACATATTATTAATGGTAAAGAAAAAAAAGCAATTTCTATTTTACAAAAAATGATTAAAAAACCAAGTAGATTAATAGGCGAAATTATTTTAGTTGGTGCTGGACCTGGAAATAGTGACTTGTTAACTTTAAGAGCTTTCCAGGTAATGCAGGAAGCGGATGTAGTTTTATATGATAGTTTAGTTTCCCAAGATATATTAAATCTTGTTCGAAGAGATGCGAAATGCATTTATGTTGGAAAACGTGCCAGATTGAAAAGTATCACTCAAGAAAAAATTATAAAATTATTAATTTTTTTTGCTAAGCAGGGTAAAAAAGTAGTTCGTTTAAAAGGAGGAGATTCTTTTATATTTGGTCGTGGAGGTGAAGAACTAGAAGCTGCGCAGAATGCAAATATTGATTTTCAAGTAGTTCCTGGAATCACCGCTGGAATTGGTTTATCTGCTTATTCTGGTATACCATTAACACATCGTGATTACGCACAAGGAGTAATATTTATTACAGGTTATAAATGTATGGGTAATACCCCAAATAATTGGTCTATATTATCCGATCCTTCTTATACATTAGTAGTTTATATGGGAAGTTTAAATGCTTTAGAAATTTCTGAAAAACTTATTTTACATGGTCGCTCTAAATCTACTCCAATAGCAATTATTAGTAATGGTACTACTATAAATCAAGAGGTGATTATAGGTCGTTTAGACGAAATTGAGAAAATATTCAAATTTAGTTCAAGTCCATCTTTACTAATTATTGGACAAGTAGTTGTATTGCATAAAAAACTAGCATGGTTTAAGAAACTTACTAATTTAAGTAATATTGAAACTACTTCTTAAATAATAAAAACGTAAGGAAATAAAATGTTTAAAAAAAATACTACTCATCTAAGTCAACTAGAATCAGAAAGTATTTATATAATAAGAGAAGTAATAGCTGAATTCGAAAATCCTGTTATGCTTTATTCAATTGGAAAAGATTCTTCTGTAATGTTACATCTTGCAAAAAAAGCTTTCTATCCTGGACGTTTACCGTTTCCATTATTACATGTAGATACTGGATGGAAATTTAAAGAAATGTATACATTTAGAGATAACATTGCTAAAAATAACAACTTGGAGTTAATTATATATTACAATATGCGCGGAAAATTGTTAGGTTTAAATCCATTTCAAGACAATAATTCAAAATATACCGATATAATGAAGACAGAGGGGTTAAAAGAGGCAATAAATAAATATAGTTTTGACGCTGCTTTTGGAGGCGCCAGAAGAGATGAAGAAAAATCTCGTTCTAAAGAAAGAATTTATTCCTTTCGTGATTCTTTTCATCAATGGGACCCAAAAAAACAACGCCCTGAATTGTGGTGGAATTATAATAGTCAAATAAATAAAGGAGAAAATATCCGTGTCTTTCCATTATCAAATTGGACTGAATTAGATATTTGGCAATATATTTTTTTAGAAAAAATTGAAATTGTTCCTTTATATTTTGCAGCTATTCGACCAGTGATAGAAAGAAATGGTTTTCTTTTGGTAGTTAATGACGAACGTATTAAAATTAATAAAAATGAAAAAATTATTCATAAAATGGTTCGATTTAGAACATTAGGTTGTTGGCCTTTAACTAGTGCAATTGAATCAACTGCTGAAACTCTTCAAGATATTATTAAAGAAACAATAACAACGAAAACTAGCGAAAGAACAGGTCGTTCTATTGATTATGATCAAAAGAACTCAATGGAATTTAAAAAAAGACAAGGTTATTTTTGAAAATATATTTAATATAGGTTGAATTTAAAAATGAATACTAGTGTTCACACAAAAAATATTAAATTTTTTGATAGTTTTAAAAGATGGATATATTTAAATGAGAAAAAAACTTTATTAAAATTTTTAACATGCGGCAGTGTAGATGATGGAAAAAGCACATTAATTGGTCGCTTATTACATGACACTCAGCATATTTATGATGATCAATTATCTTCTTTAAAACAAGACAGTAAACGCCATGGAACACAAGGAGGTGATATTGACCTCGCTCTTATAGTTGATGGATTACAGTCAGAGCGTGAACAAGGTATTACAATTGATGTAGCATATCGTTATTTTTCAACTGATCAACGTAAGTTTATTATAGCAGATACCCCAGGTCACGAACAATACACGAGAAATATGGTTACAGGTGCGTCTACTTGTGATTTGGCTATTATTTTAATTGATGCAAAAAAGGGTTTATCAGAACAAACTTATCGACATAGTTTTATATCTTCTTTACTTGGAATAAAATATTTAGTAGTTGCAGTAAATAAAATGGATTTAGTTAATTATGATGAAAAAATATTTTTAAATATAAAAAAAAATTTTCTTATATTCTCTGAAAAACTTCCTAAAAATTTAAAAATTTTTTTTACTCCTATCTCTGCTTTAACAGGTGAAAATATTGTTTTTTCAAGTAACTTAATGCCTTGGTATAAAAATAAAACATTGTTAAATTTTTTAGAAACAATAGCAATTCAAGATGATATATGCTCAAAAGAAATGCGATTTCCAGTTCAATATGTACATCGTCCACACGCAGATTTTCGAGGTTATTCGGGTACTTTGTTTTCTGGAGAAATTCAAGTAGGTCAATTAATAAAAATCTTACCTATTAATATTATTTCATCTGTGTCGCGTATCTTAATGTTTGATCAAGATTTAAAAATAGCACATGTTGGGCAATCAATTACATTAATTTTAAAAGATGAAATAGATATTAGTCGTGGTGATTTTTTTGTAAATGTTGATTCTAATTTAGAATCTTCTCAAGAAGCCATTGTGGATATTGTTTGGATGTCTGATGATCCTTTAAAAGCAGGTGAAGTATATAATGTAAAATCATCAGGAAAAAAAACTCGTGCTTACATCAAAGAAGTTTTATTCCAAATTAATGTTAACAATTTAGTTCGAAGTAAATGTAATTTATTAAAATTAAATAGTATCGGTAGGATTAAAGTGAATTTTAGTGAAGCTATGTTGTTTGACGATTATGAAAAAAATAAATTTACAGGTAATATAATTTTTATTGATATTTTGAAAAATACTACAGTAGGAGCAGGTATGATTAAAAAATCTGCAAATAACAACAATGTTATTTTGAAAAATAACATGAAAGATTTTGAATTAGATTTATATAATTTAATCTCAAAACATTTTCCACATTGGGATATAAAAAATAAATAATAGGTTTTTATGAATATGAATGATAATTTTAAAAAAAATATTATTTTTCAAAAATATGAAATAACTCGTATAAAACGAGAAAATAAAAACGGCTATAAATCTCAAGTGATATGGTTTACAGGATTATCAGGATCAGGAAAGTCTACTATTGCGAATATATTAGAAAAAATATTGTTTGAAAAAAATATTAATACTTATGTATTAGATGGAGATAACATTAGATCTGGATTATGTTCAGATTTAAATTTTAGTTTTATTCATAGAAATGAAAATATTCGACGTATTTCAGAAGTAGCTAAATTAATGTTAGATGCTAACATCATGGTTTTGGTATCTGTTATTTCTCCGTATAAAAAGCAAAGATTAATGGCTTCTAATATTTTAGGTAAAGATAATTTTGTAGAGGTTTTTATTGACACTCCTCTTAGTATATGTGAAAAACGTGATTCTAAAGGATTATATAAAAAATCTCGTTGTAATGAAATATTAAATTTTACTGGTATAAATTCTGTATATGAAGTTCCAGAAAAACCTGATATTTATTTAGATGGAACAATTTCAATAAAAGAAAATATTAAACAATTAATTGAAAATTTATATGAAAATAATATTATATTTTTTCCGTATACTCATAAATTATTTGAATATTAAAACACAGTTATTTAGAGTCGTTATATGAGAATATTGAAAGTATTTTTATTATTATTATTTATTTGGTTACAATATTCTCTTTGGGCAGGGAAAAATGGTATTTTAGATTATATTAAAGTTTATAAAAAAATTATAGTTCAAAAAAAAATAAATGCAAATCTTGAAATAGAAAATAATAAATTATTGTTAGAAATTGAAGATTTAAACAATAAAATTAAAGAGTAATTTTTTTATTTTATAGTATTAAACTTCAATATCAAGAATTAGGTATAAAATGATAGTAAAAAACACTTTTAAACCTGAAATTTTAGCAGTTGTTCCAGCTGCTGGTATTGGTAAAAGAATGTTATTAGATATTCCAAAACAATACATAAAAATCAAAAATCGTACTATTCTTGAATATACTTTAACAACATTGTTATCACACCCTAGTATATCTCATATTGTTGTAAGTTTGCACAAAAAAGATAACTATTTTCATAAATTGTCTATTTCATCTAATACGCGCATCACACCTGTAATAGGTGGAAAAAAAAGAATCGATTCAGTTTTATCAGGATTACTTAATCCGACAAATGCACGGTGGGTAATAGTTCATGATGCTGTTCGACCTTGTTTAAGTCATCAAGATTTAGAGAAATTAATTTCTATTATTAAAATAAATAAAATAGGTGGAATTTTAGCTAGACCAGCATTTGATAGCATAAAATATGTTCACGAAAATAAAAAAATATCATATACTATTGCTCGAAAAAAATTATGGCACGCTTTAACGCCTCAATTATTTCCAGTTAATTTATTGCGATTTTGTTTAGAAAAAAGTATTCGAGATAATGTTAATATAACAGACGAGTCTTCAGCATTAGAGTACTGTGGGTATCATCCTTTAATAGTTCTAGGTAGTTATAAAAATATTAAAATTACTTTTCCTGAAGATCTTGTTTTTGCTGAAATTTACCTTAAAGAAATATATAACATGTAGAAGGATATTTGATATATGAGAATTGGATATGGTTTTGATTTACATGCATTTGGAAGCTTAAAACCATTGATTATTGGAGGTGTAAAAATTCCTGATCACCAAGGTTTAATAGCTCATTCTAATGGTGATGTATTAATACACTCTTTAATAGATGCATTATTAGGTGCTGCTGCTATGGGAGACATTGGCACTTTCTTTCCAAGTACTACAAAAAAATATAAAAATATTAATAGTAGAATTTTGTTAAAAAAAATTTGGAAAAAAATTTATTTGAAAAACTATTTTATATCTAATATAGATAGTACTATCGTTGCTGAAACTCCTAAGATTTTACCTCATATTTTTCTGATGAGATCCAATTTATCAATTGATTTAAACACTGATATAAATAATATTAGTATTAAATCTACTACTTCTAAACAAATAGGATCTATTGGAAGAAAAGAAGGAATCGCATGTCAGTCGGTTGTCATGATTTTAAAGGATAAAAAAAATGTTTTTTTTAAATAATTTTATTAGAATTACTGATTAAACATTTTTATTTTTTTTATGAATAATATTTTTTATTAAAATATATTATTTTTTATAACAAAATAGTGCAATTTAATGAAACTGAATATTTTAAAAAACAAATTATTTTTATCTATTGTTATATTATTTTTTTATAATAAATATACGTTGTCGAATATTGCATTGGCAAAAAAAGTAAATGTTTACTTGGATTCTAAAAAATTTTCATATATTAATAATCATTTGCAAAAACAATATAAAAAGGAATGTTTTTTGTTTCTTAAAACAAATAACAAATATTCAGTTGCTATTAAAAATGAAAATTGTATTGGATTTTTAAAAAACAATAATTTTGATATATTTTATATTGTTAAAAAAAATGATACTCTATATTCTATTGCAAAACGTTTTCAGTCTAATGTTAATCAATTATTAAAATATAATAATTTATATAAACCTTACAAAATATTGGTTGGTCAAAAAATATTAGTAAATAATATTTCAATGGTAAATCATCAAAATATAAATTATATAATTTATAGTGATAAAAATAAAAAAAATATTTTATATACAAGTTTTTTTAATAAGAAATTTGATATTATTAACATTTTAAATAAAAATAATTCATTAAATGAAATATGCTTTGTTTATAATAAATATCGTGATAAAGAAGAGACAATGTTTTTTAAACGCTGGTATTGGCCTTTAAAAAATTCTAATATGCAATTTTTTTATAATTATTCTATTAACAATGAAGGTATTGAAATAGAAGGTACACAAGAACAACCAGTTTTTGCTGTTGATAAAGGAAAAGTAGTTTATATTAGCAATATTTTTAAAAATTATGGAAAATTAATTATTATTAGACATGATAATGCTTATTTAAGCATATATGGATTTAATAAAAATATTTTTATTAAATTAAACGATCAAGTGTATGCAAATCAAAAAATATCTACTATAGGGCGATCAGATAAAAATACACCGAAATTGTATTTTGAAGTTAGATTTCAAGGTAATCCAATTAAGTTATTCAATTTATTTCCTAATATAAAATTTAAAAAACATCGGAAATTTAATTAATTTTTTATAAGATATATACAATATGATAAATACGACTATATTTAAAGATTTTCAATTTGAAGCTGCGCATTATTTGCCAAATCTTCCTAAAGAACATAAATGTAGAAGATTGCATGGTCATTCTTTTTTCGTCAGATTAAAATTGCAAGGTACAATTGATAAAGATAAAGGTTGGATAATTGATTATCGTGATATTACGATATTATTTCAACCTATTTATGATAAGTTAGATCATTATTTACTTAATGACATCAAAGGATTAGAAAATCCTACAAGTGAAATTTTAGCAAAATGGATTTGGGATCGATTGAAACCAAATTTATTTATTTTAAGCGCTGTTATAATTAAAGAAACATGTACATCTGGTTGTATTTATAAAGGATTTTAAAATTATGCAAATTTATTGAATTTCAATATATTTGTGTAATTGTACTGATAGTTTCCAATTGTTTTTTATGCATGCTTCTATACATATTTTTAACGCTTGTTTGTTTTGACTGACAGGTTGCAAACAAATAATGCGTTTTTTTTTATCTTTTATTGTTGATAAAATATTATATACATATAATAAATCTTTTTTTTTACAAATAGGAAATTTTATTTCATTCGAGCGTATTATAGACGCATATAATGGATTGATATTTTTTTTAGGAGAAAGAGTAATCCAAGTATCTAAAGAGCATATAATATTTTTTATCCCACTAGTTTCTATTTGACATTGATAATCTTTTTTTTCTAATTTTTTTGTTATTTTTAAGAGATCATATAAGCATGGCTCACCTCCGCTAATTACAACATGTTTAGCAGTCCATTTTTTTAAAATTTTTAAAATATCCTTGACATGTATAAAACTCCATTTTTTATTAGATTGGTTTTTATTTATTATCTCATTTATAGACACGTTGTCTTTTTGATTACAAATCCAGGTATATTTGGTATCGCACCAAGAACAATGTACTGGACAACCTTGTAATCTAATAAAAATGGATGGTATACCAGTATATTGTCCTTCCCCTTGTATAGTTTGAAAAATTTCGTTAATTGGATAATACATAGTATTTATACTCGTAAATTAATGATTAAATTGTAACTGGTAAACGAGAAGCAGGTATACGCATATTTATACATACCTGATTCTCTGTTAAAATTATAATTTTGTAAAAGATGATTTAACTTCTTTTAAGCCATAAAAAGGAGCTTTTTCTACACCTAAATTTTCTTCAATTCTTATTAGTTGATTATATTTTGATGTTCTATCAGAACGGCACATAGATCCTGTTTTAATTTGTCCAGATGCTGTTCCTACTGCTAAATCTGCTATTGTAGCATCTTCAGTTTCACCAGAACGATGAGAAATAATAGTACTATAGTGAAATTTTTTTGCTATTTTTATAGTTTGAATTGTTTCAGTTAATGTACCAATTTGATTTAATTTTATTAAAATAGCATTTCCGATGCCTTTTTTAATCCCTTTTTTTAAAAGTTTTACGTTTGTAGCAAATAAATCATCTCCTACTAATTGTATAGTATTTCCTAATATTTTAGTTTGATACAAAAATCCTTCCCAATCAGATTCATTTTGACCATCTTCGATCGAAACAATAGGATATTTTTTGCATAATTTTTCTAAATAATGAGTTAATTCAATGGAATTAAATTTTAATTGCTCTCCTTTAAATTGATATTTTTTATCATTTATATTATATAATTCAGAAGCGGCGCAATCTATTGCTAATGTAATATCCTTTCCTAATTTATATTTGGTTCTATGTATTGCTTCTTGGATTATATTTAAAGCTGCTTCATTAGATTTTAAATTAGGAGCATATCCACCTTCATCACCTACTGTAGTACTAATATTTTTATCTCTAAGTAAATTACCTAATGCATGAAATATTTCTGCTCCGATACGTATTGCTTCTTTTATGGATTTTGCACTAATAGGTTGTATCATAAATTCTTGAAGATCAATATTATTATTTGCGTGCTTTCCACCATTAATAATATTAATCATTGGCAGTGGCATTGAGTATATACCGGTCGAATTATTTAATTCTGCTATATGCTGATATAAAGGTATTTTTTTAGAAGACGCAGCTGCTTTTGCTACAGCTAAGGATACGGATAAAATGGAATTAGAACCTAGTTTAGACTTGTTTTTAGTACCATCAAGATCAATCATAATTTGATCAATATTATCTTGATCATAAGCATTTTTATTGATCAAAGCATTTCTAATATCATTATTAATAAATTCAACTGCTTTCAGTACGCCTTTTCCCATAAAACGATTTTTATCTTGATCACGTAATTCCAAAGCTTCTAAAGATCCAGTAGAAGCACCAGAAGGTACAGATGCTAATCCTACTGAACCTTTTTCAAGATACACTTCAGCCTCTACTGTAGGATGACCTCGAGAATCTAAAATTTCGCGACCTATTATATTTTTTATTTTAGACATTTTTTACCTTCATGTATTTTTTATTTTGATTTTTATATTTTTCTGCTGATTTTATAAATCCTATAAACAATGGGTGTCCATCACGTGGTGTAGAAGTGAATTCAGGGTGAAATTGACAACCAAGGAACCATGGGTGATTAGATATTTCTATGATTTCAACAACGTTATTATTTTCTGATCTACCTGTAATTTTTAGCCCAAATTTTTCGATTTTTTTTAATAAAATATTATTTACCTCATAACGGTGACGATGTCGTTCTATAATGATATCTTTTTTGTATAATTTTCGAGATAAACTATTAAAAGTTAATTTACAAGGCTGACTTCCTAGTCTCATGGTTCCGCCTAAATTAGAATTATGTCTTTTTCTATGGTTAATAATGTATTTTATATTATTGTTTTTTTCTTTAATTAAATCAATTACAGGGAATTTACATTTAGGATCAAATTCTGTAGAATTTGCGCCTTTAATTCCTATTACATTTTGTGCAAATTCTATAATTGCTATTTGCATCCCTAAACATATCCCAAAATATGGAATATTATTTTCTCGAGCATACTGTACTGATAATAATTTACCTATTACGCCTCGGTCTCCAAAACCACCAGGTATTAAGATACCATTAAGATTTTTTAAATATTGAAAGTTTTTCTCTTCTATTTCTTGAGAGTTAATTAATTTTATATTCACTTTAATTTTATTTTTTAAACCAGCATGCTTTAGTGCTTCTATCACAGATTTATATGCATCAGGTAATTTAACATATTTCCCAATTATACCAATAATAATTGTGTTGTTAGAGTTTTTTTCTTCATAGATCACTTTTTCCCATTCTTTTAAATTAGCTTCAGGTACGTTTAATTTAAAATATTTACATATATAGTTATCTAATTTTTGGTCTTTTAATAATGTTGGTATGGTATATATTGAATGCACATCTTTTAATGATATTACTGCATCAACCGGTACGTTGCAAAAAAGAGCTATTTTTTTTCTCTCATTTATTGGTATGTCTTTTTGAGATCTACAAATTAAAATGTCAGGTTGTATTCCGATAGATAGCAATTCTTTCACGGAATGTTGTGTAGGTTTAGTTTTAATTTCCCCAGCTGTTTTAATATAAGGCACTAGCGTTAAGTGTATATAAATTACATTTTTTCTACCAATATCTACTGCGATTTGACGAATTGCTTCCAAAAATGGTAAAGATTCAATATCTCCTACTGTGCCTCCTATTTCTACAAGTATAACATCGCTGTTCTTGGCGCATAAAACAATTCTTTCTTTGATAGCATTAGTAATATGAGGTATCACTTGAATAGTTGCTCCTAAATAATCTCCTCGTCTTTCTTTTTTTAATACTTCAGAATAAATACTACCTGTAGTAAAGCTATTTAAATACGTCATCTTTGTTCGAATAAATCTCTCATAATGTCCTAAATCTAAATCGGTTTCGGCTCCATCTTCAGTAACAAATACCTCCCCATGTTGAATAGGACTCATGGTTCCTGGGTCAACATTAATATACGGATCTAATTTCATAATCGTTATTTTCAGATCTCTTGCTTCTAGTATAGCTCCTAAAGAAGCTGCTGCAATACCCTTTCCTAAAGATGAAACAACTCCACCGGTAATGAAAATATAGTTTTTAGTCATGCTAAATATAAAAATATTAGTTAAAATAGAAAGTAATTTAAAGATTAAAATCTTTAATTGAATTGTTATGAAAAATAAAATTATTTTATTAATTAATCATATATAATTTTCAAAAATTATGTTAATTGTTTTTATTTTTTTTATTCCATGTATCTCGTAAGCTCACAGTTCTATTAAAAATTAATTTATTTTTTTTTGAATCAACTAAATCTATACAAAAATATCCAACTCTTTCGAATTGGAAAAATAAATTTTTGTTTTGTGATTTAATATCGTGTATTTCTTTTTGTATTTTTTCATTCATCTGTTTTTCAATAAAACCGTGTTTGACAATTATTGATTTAGGATTGACAAAAGACAAAAAATTTTTTTCTTGTTCTGGGTTATCTATATTAAATAATTTCTCATACAATCTAAATTCAGATGCATATGAATTTTGTATTGAAATCCAGTGAATTACTGCTGGGTTTTTTCGATTAGTTGGTTTTTTTCCTAACGTTGTAAGATCACAAGAGCATATTATTTGTGTAATATTTCCATATATATCTTTTTCTATTTTTTCTGCTTTGATTATATATGCGTATCTTAAACGTATTTCTGCGCCAATTTTTAATCTTTTATAATTTTTTTCATATTTTTCTTTAAAATCTTCTCTTTCAATATATATTGTATTAGTAAAAATAACTTTATGAGTACCTAGCTCTGGTTTTTTTGGATGATTTGGAACGGTAAAAATTTCTTTATAATTATCATCAATATTATACAAATATAATTTTATTGGATCTAAAACAGCCATTGTGCGTATAGATTTAGTATCTAACTCACTTCTAATACAATATTCTAACATAGAAAATTCTATTAAATTATTTTGTTTAGTGACGCCAATTTTTTTACAAAAATTTCGAATAGAAGACGGTGTATATCCTTTTCTTCTCAACCCAGAAATAGTTTGTATTCTGGGGTCATCCCAGCTATCAATTATGTTTTTTTCAATAAGTATTTTAATTTTTCTTTTCGATAAAATTGAATGTTTTAAATTTAACCGAGAAAACTCATATTGCTTCGGATAGTGAGAAACACTAGTATTTTTTAAGATCCAATTATACAAGCATTTATTATCTTGAAATTCCAATGTACAAAAAGAGTGTGTGATACCTTCTATTGAATCTGAAATACAATGCGCGAAATCGTACATGGGATAAATACACCATTGATTTTTTGTTTGATGATGTTTTATGTACATAATTCGATACAGAACAGGATCGCGCATAATAATATATGGAGAACTCATATCAATTTTAGCACGTAAACACATTTCACCTTCATTAAAGTATCCTTGTTTCATTTTTTTAAATAATTCTAAATTTTCTTCAATATCTCGATTTCTATAGGGACTATTTTTTCCAGAATTAATTAATGTTCCTCTGTATTCACGAATTTGATCTTTTGTTAACTGATCTACATAAGCTAATTTTTTTTTAATAAGCTCTTGTGCATAGTGATATAATTTCGAGAAGTATTCAGAAGAATAAAAAATTTTTTTGTTCCATTTATAGCCTAACCATTTAATATCATTCTTAATAGAATTAATATATTTAATGTTTTCTTTTCTAGGGTTAGTATCATCAAAACGAAGATTGCAGTATCCATTATATAAATTTGCAAGTTCAAAGTTCAAACATATTGATTTAGCATGTCCAATATGAAGATAGCCATTCGGTTCTGGAGGAAAACGAGTACGTAATGACAAAAATTTATTTTTTTTTAAATCTTCTTTAATGATGTTATAAATAAAGTTATTACTATATTCACTAGTTTTATCTTTCATTTTTTCCTGCAATTTAATTGGTTTAAAATATATTTATAAATTTTTCATTAATATCATTTAACTTAACATATTAATAAATTAATTAATTATATTGATAATCTACTTGATTTATTATAAAATAAAAAAAATAATTATTTCAAAATGTTAAAATCAATTATTTTTATTTAATTCGGCTACGTAGCTCAGTTGGTTAGAGCACAGCACTCATAACGCTGGGGTCATGGGTTCAAATCCCGTCGTAGCCAGTATAAATAATTACAATTTTATGCGGGAGTGGCGAAATAGGTAGACGCACCAGATTTAGGTTCTGGCGCCGAAAGGTTTGCGAGTTCAAATCTCGCCTCCCGTATATTTTATATTCTCCTTATTTGATTTTGGGGTATAGCCAAGTGGTTAAGGCACCGGTTTTTGATACCGGCATCCCTGGTTCGAATCCAGGTACCCCAGCCATCTGATCTGTTTTTTTTGAATATTCCAAAAAAATAATTTTAAAAAATAACATATAAACTTTTTTGTTTTATATAGTACTATTATATTTTTTATATTAAAATTTTATATTTCTATTGTAGAATATTTATATAAAATAAAATAGGTTTTATATTATGAATTTAAATGAATCTAAAAAAAAAGCAGCATGGGCTGCATTAGATTATATTTCTCCTGGTGCTGTCGTTGGAATAGGCACAGGAAGTACTGTATTTTATTTTATTGAAGCTTTAAGCACAATGAAACATTTAATATCAGGAGTTGTATCTAGCTCAAATGCTTCAACAATCTTATTAAAAAATAGAGGAATCAATAATATTTTACGTTTAAATAACTTTCATTCATTAGATATCTATATTGATAGTGCTGATGAAATAAACAATAATATGCAAATGATCAAAGGTGGAGGGGCAGCGCTAACTAAAGAAAAAATTATTGCTGCTATTGCTAAAAAGTTTGTCTGCATTATAGATGAAACAAAAAAAGTAAATATATTAGGGTCTTTTCCATTACCTATTGAAATTATTCCTGTGGCTTCGTCATTTATTGAAAACGAAATAACTAAATTAGGCGGAAAACCTAAAATTAGAAAAAATGTCGTTACGGAACATGGTAATATAATTTTGGATATACATAATTTAAGTATTTCTGATCCTATTGCTATAGAACAGAAAATTAGTATATTACCAGGAGTAGTAACTGTTGGTTTATTTGCTCTAAGAGGAGCTGATACAATATTAATGGGAACTAAAAATAGTGTAAAAATTATAGAAAAATAGATTTTTTAAATACAAATGTTTTACTATTCAATCAGTATTTTTATTAGAATTTATTTTTATGTGATTAAATTAATAAATCACCAAATTTCATTTGTAAAGCAGTAACTGCTGCAATTGCAGCTGTTTCTGTTCTTAAAATTCTTGGTCCTAATTTAATTGGAATAAACTCGTGTTTAATTACTGTTTGCATTTCTAAAGATGAAAGTCCACCTTCACAACCCACTAATAATCGAATACAACTATTTTGTTTAGGTAATTGATTAAGAGTAATTGAAGATTTTGGGTTTAAAACAATTTTTGTTTCATTTTTATTTGATTGTATCATCCAAAAATTAATATCTTCTACATTATTAATTTTCGGGATAATATTTCGTTTACATTGTTGACATGCAGATACGATGATATTTTTCCAATAAAGCATTTTTTTTAAAATGTTTTTTTTGTTTCTATGAATGTTGCAATGTTTTGAAAATATTGGAGTAATTGTATTCACACCTAATTCAATGCATTTTTGAATAGCAAAATTCATTTTTTCATTTTTTGAAACAGCTAATCCAAGATGAATTGATAAGGGAGATTCGATATTTTTTTTTTCTTTATTTAGAACTATAATAGTTGCTATTTTTTTTTTAATTTCAATAATTTTTGATAAAAAAACATAATTTGTATTATTAAATACTTCTAATTTTTCTTCAATATTCATTCGTAAAACGTTTGTTATATAATGTGTATTAGCTAAGTTTAAAATTATTTTTTCATGAGTTTTTACATTTTTATCAATATAAATACGTGGGATTCGATTTTTCATCTTGTAAAATATTCACTTTTCATTTATGACACTGTTTATAAACATAATTATTGTGATTACCTTGTATATGAAATATTAAATTTTCTCTAATACATTCCCATTTAGTAACCGGAAAATTATGATTCCATTTTTTAAACAATTTTTTTTCTTTGATAGATAATTTAATGTTATATATTTCACTCATATAAAAATAAGTTCTAGCTATTGCTCCTCGAGCTATTTTAGGTGGTTCTACTAATTTTTTTTTGAAATCTATTTTCATACTGCATTTTCCATATTGCTTTATTTGACTATTTAATTCACTATACATAAAATTAGAACGATCTGCATTAATTTCTCCAATAGAAGGCTGTAAATTATGTAAATCAAATTCAATATTTCGATAATTTTGACTTTTGATGCATTTTTTCCTGCCTCCTTTTTTCCAACATTTTTGTTGATGTCCGAATTGCCATGCTGGAACAACATGTTCCCATTCGATTCTTGTTGCTCGATTTACATTTTTACGAATTTTATATCCGCATGATGACAAATTAGGAGTCCCTTTTTTTTTGCTCCAAATAATTTTACATCCACAATAAAATGTTCCAGGAGCATTTTTATGTACTTTAATTGCTAAAATTTTAGCTTGCTGAAAATTTTTTATATTACTTCTTTTTATTTCGCTTTTTTTAACAAAAATAAAAAACAAGCAGCAACTAAGTAAAGTAAGAAATATTTTTTTAATCATTTTATATTAAAAATCATATTGAATTGTTATTGTTTATTTTTAATTTTAAGAATATTTTATTTGAGTGTTGTTTCTGATAAAAACATTTAAAATATATATTATCATATGTTTTAAAAAAAAGTGTTTTTCTTTAAAAATAATAAATTAGATATTTTTCTAATTTTAATAAATTATTTAATTAAAAGGAATATAAAATATAATGAATGAATATCTTTTTACATCGGAATCAGTTTCAGAAGGTCATCCAGATAAAATTGCAGATCAAATTTCTGATGCTTTATTAGATGAAATTATTAAACAAGATATAAAAGCAAGAGTTGCTTGTGAAACTTATGTTAAAACAGGAATGGTTTTAATTGGAGGTGAAATTACTACTACTGCTTGGGTAGACGTTGAGGAAATTACTCGAAATACCATTCACAACATTGGATATATAAATTCAGAAACAGGTTTTGATGCTAATTCTTGCGCTATATTGAGTGCTATAGGCAAACAATCACCTGATATTAATCAAGGAGTTGATCGATCTGATCCTTTAAAACAGGGAGCTGGAGACCAAGGTATTATTTTCGGATATGCTACTAATGAAACTGAAGTTTTAATGCCAGCTCCAATTACTTACGCGCATTTATTAGTTAAAAAACAATCTGAATTAAGAAAAAAAAATATTTTATCTTGGTTAAGACCTGATGCTAAAAGCCAAGTAACATTTAAATACAAGAATGGAAATGTAATTGGAATTGATACAGTTGTTTTTTCTACTCAGCATAAAGAAAGTATTGATCAAAATGTTTTAAGAGAAGCTGTTATGGAAGAAATTATTAAACCAGTTTTGCCAAAAAAATGGTTAACAAAAGATACTAAATTTTTTATTAATCCCACTGGAAGATTTGTGATTGGAGGTCCAATGGGTGATTGTGGTTTAACAGGTCGTAAAATTATTGTAGATACTTATGGCGGAATGTCTAGACACGGAGGCGGAGCTTTTTCTGGAAAAGATCCATCTAAAGTAGATCGATCTGCGGCATATGCTGCTAGATATGTAGCTAAAAATATTGTTGCAGCAGGTTTAGCTGATCGTTGCGAAATTCAATTGTCATATGCTATTGGAATAGCAGAACCTACTTCTATTATGATTGAAACATTTAGAACTGGTAAAATTAGTAATACAGCATTAATTAATTTAGTTCGAGATATTTTTGATTTACGTCCATATGGGTTAATTGAAATGCTTGGTTTGCTTCAACCTATTTACCTTAACACATCTGTGTATGGGCATTTTGGAAGAGAGGAGTTTCCATGGGAAAGATTAGACAAAGTAGATGAATTATCTCAATAAAAATTTTATAATATTTAATATGTTATTTTTAGAAAAACACTTTCTTTAAATATCTTATTGCTGACATGGATAATTAAATTGTTAATAATTTCCCATGTTGCTTTAGCATGGGAGAAACTCATCTGTGTAAGTAATCTTGTAGAGATAAAGTTTCGTTTTTTTCTATTTGTGTTTGTTTTTTATGTGATTTAATAGTTTCATTTTCTAAAATTTTATTATATGAATTATAAAAATATTGATGTATAAATTTATGGTGATATTTATGAGCTAAATTTAATCCTATTTGTTTGATTTTTTTATTTTGAATGAATAATTTTAAAAATTTTGCTGAATAAGTTAATTCTGGGTATTCAAAGAAAAGTATTTTTTTATCACATACTTTTTGATATTCTGAATCGTTTAATTGATTATCGAGGATAATAGCAATTTTTTTTAAATCTTGAAATATTCTTTTTCCAATTTGCATTAATTTATACTGTTTATTTTCATTAATATAAATTTTTTGGTTTGGTTTTCTTCCTTCAAAAACAGTTTTTTTCCAGTTTTCTATAATAAAATAAAAATCTGTTTTTTTTATTTTAGGAGCGTTTACTAAAGAACACCAAATTAAAAATAAATCTAACAAAAGTATTTGGTTTTTATTAATTCCAATAGATGAAAATGGATTTATATCTAAAGAACGTATTTCTACATATTCAATTCCTCTATTTTTTAGAGCATCTAACAGTGATTCTCCATAATTAGTTTTTATTTTTGGTCTAATTTGTGTATATAGTTCGTTTTCTAATTGCAATATATTAGTATTTAATTGTTGTAATTGTCCAAATTTATCTGTTAAGCCTAAATTAGAAAATTTTTTAGATGGGGTATACATAGCTTTTTTTAAACATTTAATATATGATTCTAAATCATTAAATGTGATATTTAAATTCTCAATAGAAGTACTTGTATACCCTATATCACTTATTCGCAATGAAGTAGACCAAGGTAAGTATAATATACCTTCTTTATTTCTCTGGAATTCATAATTTTCATTTTTTGAGAAATACTTCGATATTGCAGGTGATGATCCGAATAAGTATGGAATAATCCACCCAAATCTATAGTAGTTACGGATTAAATTTAAATAACCTGATGAAATATTATCTATTTCATTTTTTTTTGTTTTTTTCCAAAACGTTTTTGGAAGTGAAAAATTATAATGTATTCCTGTGATAGTATTTTTTAAATCACCATATCTTATTTTTAAACCTTTTCTATATAGGCTCTTAAATGCGCCATAATTAGATGTTCCATATTGCGCTATTTGAATATTTGTTGATTTTCTATAGTTGTATGGAATGCTAAATGGCCACATTAACTCTGTTGGGTTTTTACGCGCTACAAAAGAATGAAGATTTTTTAAAAAATTTAATAAGTAATTTATATTATTAGTTTTTGGTGTAATAAATTCTAATAAGTTTTCAGAAAAATCAGTTGTGATCCATTGATGTGTTAATGGAGAACCAATTTGATATGGATGTGGAGTATTTGAAAAATCTCCATTTTCTTTGATTCTTAGAGTTTCTCTTTCAATACCTCGATAAATGTTTTTTAGTATTGATGAGTGTTTTTCTAGCCAAGTAATTTCTTTTGAGATATCCTCTATCAACTTTTTCTCCTAAGTTTAAATTTTTAATTGTTTTTAAAAAAATTTTTATCAAGGATAATAAATTCTTGGTTAGATTTTTGCATCCGGAAGGATTCGAACCTCCGACCGCTCGGTTCGTAGCCGAGTACTCTATCCAACTGAGCTACGGATGCAATTTTATATCGGTGAAAGAGGGATTTGAACCCTCGATGCAGAGTTTTTCTGCATACTCCCTTAGCAGGGGAGCGCCTTAAACCACTCGGCCATTTCACCTATTTTTATTACTTTAATTTTACTTTTTTTTAATTATAAGTCAATTTTTTTTTTAAAACAAATAAAAACTAAAAAAAAATTTTAAAGCATAAAATGCATCTTACTTGATGATAGTAAGATGCAATATTTACTATGAATTTTTTTGTTGTTTTTTTTCCGCTTGAATACGTTGATATATCTCTTCACGATGTACCGAAATTTCTTTAGGAGCATTTACACCTATACGAACTTGATTGCCTTTTACTCCTAGTACTGTTACAGTAATTTCATCGCCAATTATCAATGTTTCGCCAACTCGACGAGTTAGAATAAGCATTCTTTTTTCCTTGAAGTAAAAGAGTTCATCCTATTTGATTCCTTTAGTTAAATAATATAGAATTAAATTTAAACTGTGAAATATTAAAATAATATAGTATTTTATTGCATTAAAATATATTACATCATTAAATATTCATGTAGTTTTGGATGCATCCTGTTTATTTTTTAATATAATTATTCATGAATCTTATCTTTTATATTGTTTAACTTTAAATGGATCCATGATTTAATGATTTTTAAAATTTTAGATAAATTTATTACATTAGAACTTATGCTTTCAGCAATTTCGTTTTTTCCACCCCCCTTTCCATTAGTGTGTTTAATAAAAATTTTAATAATTTCCAATGCAGTTAAATAATTAGTTAAATTTTTAGTTATCCCGGTAATGATATTAAAATAATTATTATTTTTATTGATAAAAATTATTATGATGTTTTGAAAATCTTTTTTTAATTGATCAATTATTAATTTTAATGAATTATAATTATAGTTATTAAATACATTAATTAATAATTTCACTCCCTTTATATTTTCAATATTGCTAATAATTTTTTTAATTTGATATTGGTTTTCTTTTGTTTGAAAAATATGTATTTGGTCTTCTAGATATTTAATTTGTAGTATTAATTTATTTATTTTGTCTTTAAAGCTAATACTTTTAGTTTTTAAAATTTTTGATATATTTTCTATTTCATTTTCTTGATTATGCAAAAATTGCAATGCTTTAGATTGTGTAAGAGCTTCTATTCTTTTAATCCCAGATGATACACTTGATTGCGCTATTATTTTAAACAATCCAATATTTCCTGTTCTATTAGTATGCGTTCCTCCACAAAGTTCTATAGAAAAATTTTTTATAGATACAACTCGAACAATAGAATCATATTTATTTTCAAATAATGCCATAGCTTTTTGCTTTTTAGCTTCTTCTAAACTGCAATATTGGATTTTGATTAAATGATTTTTATATATTTCTGCATTGATAATATTTTCAACTTTTTGCAACTTAGATAGGTTAATAATATTAGGATAAGAAAAATCAAATCTTAAACGTGTATTGGTAATTGAAGAACCTTTTTGTGTGACTATATCACCTAAAACTTTTCGTAATGCAGAATGCAGTAAGTGGGTAGCGGAATGGTTTATTTGAATTTGATTTCTATAAAGTTTATCAATTTTAGCGTATAAAAAATTATTTACTTCAAATGCACCTGTAATCACTTTTCCGATATGTCCAATTGTATTTCCATATTTTTTTGTATTTTCAACTATAAAACGTGATTTTTTGAAATATAATTCACCAATATCACCTATTTGCCCTCCAGATTCTGGATAAAAACATGTTTTATCAAGAAAAATAATTCCTTTTTCACCTTCGGAAATTAATGAAACTAATTTTGTTTCAATATAAATATACTTGATTAATGATTTAATTGTATTTTTTTTATAACCCTCAAAGTTACAAGTATCATTAATATTAATTATGTTATTACCATTGTTATAAAATTTATTTCCTATTTTTGATTGTTTTTTTTGTTTTTCTTTTTCTAAATAATAACTATTAAGATCGACTTTTATTTTTTTTTCACGACAAATATCTAATGCTAAATCTGAAGGAAATCCAAATGTGTCATAAAGATAGAAAATAGTTTTTCCAGAAATTTCTTGATTAGGTGCTTTTTGTATTTCTATGTTTAGTATTCTTAATCCTTTTTCGAGAGTTTCAGAAAACTGTGTTTCTTCTATTTGTAGTATTTCTTTAATTGTTTGTTCTGTTCCTTTTAAAAAATTAAAATCTTCAGTGATATGTTCGATCAAGTTCGGAACAATTTTATAAAAGAAATTTTTTTTTATTCCAATTTTATACGCATGTATTAACATTCTTCTAATGATTCTTCTTAAAATATATCCTCGATGTTCATTTGATGGAGATATATTTTCATAAATCAGAAATATACAAGATCTGATATGATCTGAAATAATTTTTAAAGATATATTATTTAAATTAGTTATTTTGCTAAAACAAGAAATTTGTTTAATTAATTTTTTAAAGATATCAATTTTATAATTTGAGTTGACATTCTGTAAAACAGAAGCAATTCTTTCTAAACCCATCCCTGTATCTATAGATTTATATTTTAAAGGAATTATTTTTGTTGAAGAGATACGGTTATATTCTATAAAAACAATATTCCAGATTTCAATAAAGTTTTCGTTTTTGTTTTCTAGGAACTGAGAGAAATTATTATTTTTTTTTATGTCATAATTATAAAATATTTCAGTACATGGACCACATGGGCCAGTTTCGCCCATTTGCCAAAAATTTTCAGAATTATATTTACAATTATTTTTATCCCCTATTTTAATGATATGATCAGGAGATAATTTAATAATATTAAGCCATATTTTATATGTTTCTTCGTCATCTTTATATACTGAGATCCATAGTTTATTTTTGTTAATATTAAACCATTTTTTAGATGTTAATAATTCCCATGCATATATAATTGCTTCTTTTTTAAAATAATCATTAAAACTAAAATTACCAAGCATTTCAAAAAATGTATGATGTCGTTCAGTATATCCTACATTTTCTAAATCATTATGTTTTCCACCTGTTCTTAAACAACGCTGTGAAGTAACGACACGAGAATATTTTTTTTTTTTAGGATCTAAAAAAAAATCTTTAAATTGGTTCATTCCTGCGTTAGTAAATAGTAATGTAGAATCGTTTTTTGGAATTAAAGAACTACTTGGTAGAATAGTATGTCCTTTTTTCTGAAAAAATTGTAAAAATTTTTGTCGTATTTCATTTATTGTATTTTTCATATTTTTTAATTTTTTAAAAATAATATTTATACTATTAAAGTGTTGAATAATTTATTATTAATTAGAATTATTTTATTAATAATTCAAATATAAAAAAATTTTATGTTATATTTAATAAAAAAATTTTTCAGCTTTATTTAATAAAATAACTTTAGATATTTTTTTAGCAGTGTTAAACATTTTTAATTCAATAAAAGATTGTCTCATATAATTTAAAACTTCTCTTGCAGATAAAGTTTCGGGATATTTTTTGAGTATTTCCTCACCTCGATTGATGACTGCGATATATTCTTTTCGATTAAAATAGTATTTTAATATTTCAAACTCATAATTTGATAAACGTTCTTTTAAGTCAAATAAATCTTGTTTTACATTGATAATATAAATACTGTTAGGATAATTATATAAAAAATTTTTTAACTCAAAAAAAGCTTTTTTTGCATAAATAGGATCGCTTTTATAATTTTTTATATTTAAAAATTTTAAAAAAATATTTTTGTCAAGCGATATATTTATTAAACTTTTTATATAAAAAACATAATCAATATTTATATTTTTCGGATATAGTTTTATAAATTCATTTATATTTTTTTGTGCCATATTAAAATTTTCAATTTTATAATAAGCATAGATTAAATTAATTTGAATTTTATCTGAGTAAAAATTAGAAATATTTTTTTTTTTCATATTTTCTAAATGTGATATTGCGTTATCAAATTTATTTTCTTTAAGCTCTTGTTTACAGTATTCATAAAATTTTTTTTCTTGAATAAATTTTTTTTGTTGTATATTGTGTGAATGCGCTAAAGAATATGTAAACAGTAGTACAAAAATAATTAAAATATTTTTTTTAAGTATCATAATATGTTTTCTATAATTTAATGAAATTATTAATAATATTTATTATGTTAATATATATTAGAATATCATATTCTATAAAGATTAAAGATTTAGATTAAATATATTTTAAATAAGGATTTTATATTGAAAAAAAAAGAAATAAATATACTAGCTCCCTATTCTTCAATTGTAGGAAAGAGATTAGATCACATTATTTCTAAATTACTTCCACAGTATTCTCGTTCTTGCCTTAAAAATTGGATTCTTATGAGTCTTGTTTGTGTTAATGGTAAAATAGAAAAAAATCCTGATAAAAAAATATTAGGAGGTGAAATAATTACTATTTATCCAATTATTAAAAAAATTCAATCTAATTTACCAGAGAATATTACTTTAAATATTATATATGAAGATAATAATTTATTAGTTATAAATAAACCTCCTGGTTTAGTTGTACATCCCGGTGCCGGAAATGATACTGGTACAGTTTTAAATGGATTACTGTATTATTATAAAAATAGTAGATATTTACCTCGTTGTGGAATTATTCACAGATTAGATAAAAATACAAGTGGTTTAATGATTATAGCAAAAACAATTTGTGCATATTATTATTTAATAAAATTGTTAAAAGATAAAAAAATAATTCGAGAATATCAGGCTATTGTGAAAGGAAATGTGATTTCTGGAGGTATTATTAACAGTCCTATAATGCGTAATCCTAAAAAACGAACATCTATGATAGTACATTCATCAGGAAAACCTGCTATCACGCATTATAAAATAATTCAGCGTTTTAAATTTTATACACATCTCTTATTACGATTAGAAACAGGTCGAACGCACCAAATTCGAGTACACATGTTACATATTAATTACCCCTTATTAGGTGACCCCTTATATAATGGGATCAACTATTCTAATAATTGTTCAAAAAAAAAGTATTTTTATATAAATAAAATTTTTCCTCGTCAAGCATTACATGCGCATTATATTGAATTTTTAAATCCTTCTACCAAAAATTTGATGAGTTTTAAAGTTGATTTACCTAAAGATATGAAAAATCTTATTTTAGATTTAAAAAAAGAAGTATAAAGTTTTTTATATAATAAAATATATTATTTTTTTGTAGAATATATTTCAATTTTTTAATAATCTTAACTTCATTTAAAATCCACACAAGATTAAAGAGTTGATAATTTTATGTCAGAAAATTTAATAGGTACAAAATTTTTAGTAAATTATACTAAAGATAATCAAAATATAAAAAAACCTTTGCGTTTATTAATTAAAAAATCTTTAGAAAATTATTTATTACATTTAGATGATACTAAATATATCAATAATTTATATTCATTAATATTATCTGAACTAGAACAACCATTGTTAGATGTCATGATGCAGTATACACGTGGAAACCAAACAAAAGCTGCTTTAATGATGGGTATCAATCGTAGTACTTTACGAAAAAAATTAAAAAAGTATGGTATGAATTAATTTTTTTATAAATTTTATATTTAATTGCACTTTCTATAAATTTCAAATAAAGAAGGTGCAAAAATAAGAATAACATTTTATTTTTTTATTGAGCATCTTTTAGATATTGTTTTTAATGCCCAATAGTAACCTTCTAATCCCAACCCTGTAATCACGCCTTGTGAAATATCAGAAAACCATGAATGAGAACGAAAATTTTCTCTGTTATAAATATTAGAAATATGAATCTCAATAAATGGTATAGAAACCGCAATTAATGCATCTCTTATGGCTATACTAGTGTGTGTAAACGCGGCTGGGTTAATTATAATATAACTAATGTTATTTTTTTTAGCAGAGTGTATTGTCTCAATTAATTTGTGTTCTGCATTAGATTGTGTATGACTTAATGATATATTTAATTTTTCTGATTTTTTTATTAACTTTTTTATTAAATCTGTTAAAGTTTCATGTCCATATATGTCCGGTTCTCTCGTTCCTAAAAGATTTAAGTTAGGACCATTTATTAGTAAAACATTTATTTTTTTTTTCATTTTTAACTCGATAAAATTATCAGACTAATTTAACATTTTAATATTATATTTTATAACAAATTTTTAAGATTATATATAATATTTTTATAAAAATATTTTTTATTTTTTGTTTTATATTTTATAATAAAAATATAAAAATATTTTAAATATAAGTGAGTTCAAATGACATTGGAACTAGTTAGTGAATCATTGTTAACTTCAAATAAATTAAATCGTCAGGATCTTTTTGAGATCTTAGAAGATATATCTACTCATGGTTTAGATTATGGAGATCTATATTTTCAATCACGCGTGTGTGAATCTTGGATTTTAGAAAATCGCATTATTAAAGAAGGATTTTGTCATTTTGATCAAGGCGTTGGTGTAAGAGCTATTTCTGGAGAAAAAACAGGCTTTTCATATACAGATGAAATCTCTGTAGAAGCTGTTAGAAAAAGCGCTCAAATAGCAAAAAAAATCATTAATAAACAAGTAAAAACAACACAAATAAAAACTTTTAGAGATCAAAAGAAAAATTCTTTTTATGATATTTTTAATCCGTTAAAAAAATTTACTTCTAATGAAAAAATTAATCTACTGCACAGAGTAGATCATGTTGCTCGTCATTCTGATAGTCGTGTAATACAAGTAAATGCCGCTTTAAGTGGATCTTATGAAAAAATTTTAGTTGTTTCTACTGATGGAAATTTATCTACAGATATACGACCATTAGTTGAGTTTACAGTTAGTGTATTAGTTGAAGAACGTGGGAAAATAGAGCGAGGAAAAAGTGGCGGAGGTAGTCGTACTAATTATAATTTTTTCTTAAGAAAAGATGATTTTTTTGAAGAAATTAGAATTGATCATTGGACTAAAGAAGCGGTTCGTATAGCTTTATTAAATTTATCTTCAAAAGAAGCTCCATCTGGAACTTTTCCAGTTGTTTTAGGAGCTGGATGGCCTGGTGTTTTGCTACATGAAGCTGTAGGACATGGTTTAGAAGGTGATTTTAATAGAAAAGGAACATCTGTTTTTACCAATATGATCGGGAAAAAAGTTGCTTCAGAATTATGCACTATCATTGATGATGGTACAATAAAAAATCAACGCGGATCATTAAATATTGATGATGAAGGAGTAGTTGGGCAATATAATATATTGATTGAAAATGGAATTTTAAAAAAATATATGCAAGATAAACTTAATGCTCGTTTAATGGAAACGGAATCTACAGGTAATGGTCGTAGGCAATCTTACTCTCACTTACCAATTCCAAGAATGACAAATACATATATGTTATCCGGAACATCGAAAATAGAAGATATTATTAAAAGTATTGATTATGGAATATATGCTGTAAATTTTTCAGGTGGTCAAGTAGATATAACTTCTGGACAATTTGTTTTTTCAACTTCAGAAGCATTTTTAGTAAAACAAGGAAAAATTTTAAATCCTATTAAAAATACTACACTAATAGGATCTGGTGTGGAAGTTATGAAAAAAATATCTATGGTAGGTAATGACTTAAAAATGGATCAAGGTACGGGTATATGTGGAAAAGAAGGTCAAAATATCCCAGTAGGAATAGGGCAACCTTCTATTAAAGTAGATCAATTGACTATAGGTGGAACTATTTAGTATAATATATAAGCATTACTAGTGCAGTCAAGAATAACGTCGTGACTGCATGTTAATTATATTAAAAAATTTACTTAATTTTCTCTTTAATTCGAGCGGATTTTCCAGTACGTGTTCTAAGATAATACAATTTCGCTTTTCTAACTAACCCCTTTCTTTTAACAATAATATTGTCAATGTTATAAGAATGAGTTTGAAACACTCGTTCGACCGCCTCTCCATTTGAAAATTTACGTATAGTGAAAGATGAATTTAAAGATCGATTTTTTATTGAAATTATTATCCCTTCGAAAGATTGCAAACGTTTTTTAGTCCCTTCAATAACCCATACTTTTACTTCTACTGTATCACCAGGACGGAAATTAGGTATATTTTTCTTCAGTTGTTCTTCTTCTATTTTATTGATTATATTGGTCATTTTTACCTCTAAATACAATCATTATGAATTAATAATATTTTTATTTTTTATTTTTCTAAATGCATTTAAAATATTTTTTTCTTCTTTTTTAAAATTTTTTTTTCCAATAAATCTGGTCGTTTTTCTAAAGTTTTTTCTAAAGATTTTTTTAATCGCCATAAACGAATTTTATTGTGATCACCAGAAAGTAAGATATCTGGAACTTTCATATTATAAATTTCTTTTGGTCTAGTGTAATTTGGGTAATCAAGTAAATTATTGCAAAAAGATTCATTTTCTAATGATTTTTTTTTGTTAATTACACCAGGAATAAATCTGGAAACAGAATCTATTATTACCATTGCTGCAAGTTCTCCACCAGTCAAGATATAATCACCTATTGACCATTCTTCATCTATTAAAGAATCGATAATTCGCTGATCTATTCCTTCATACCTTCCACATACAAAAATAATTTTTTTCTTTTGAATCAGATTAAAAATATTATTTTGATTTAATTTTATTCCTTGTGGAGATAAATACACAACTGTTGCATCTTTCAGTAAAGATTGCGCATGTTTAATTGATAAATATAATGGTTGAACAGTCATTAACATGCCTGGTCCTCCTCCATAAGGACGATCGTCTACAGATTTATGTTTATGTTCAGTAAAATCTCTTGGATTTATAAAACTAAGTTCAATAATTTTTTTTTGAATGGCTTTTCCAGTTACTCCATAATGTGAAATCGAAGTGAACATTTCTGGAAATATAGTAATTATATAAAATGATATCAATGCTTGATTATTTTTTTTTTTGATTGATATATCATATTTTAATTCCATTGGACTATTATGGTTTTATTTTTAATATCTATATTTTTTACTATTTTTTCAATGATAAATGGAATCATAATTGTTTTATTTTTTTTTATCTTATTCTTTATAAGAATAGTATCATTGTATTTGTTGCTTGTTAAATTAATTACTGTACCTAAATATTGATGTTTTACATTAAACACTTCACATTTTATAATATCGTTCCAATAATATTCGTTTTTTTTAAGTTTTGGTAATTGACTTTGATCAATAAAAATATCAGCATTAGTCCACGTGCTTGCTATTGATCTATCTATGACATTGTTAATTTGAATAATAAAACGATTATTATGTTTTTTCCAATTTTTTAGTTGAATAGTTTTCCATTTTTTATTTTTTAAAGTAAACCATGGGAGATAACTAAATATTTTTTCTTTATTTTCTGTCAAAGAAAACAAGTTTATCCAACCTAATATTCCGTAAACTCTTCCAATTTTTCCAACTAAAATAGGGTTTATGATTGTATATGATTTAATATTTATAATGTTGCCTTATTTTTTTTAAATAATTTAATGAGTTTGTTTGATCGGTCTGAAATCTGCGCTCCATTTTGCTTCCAATATATAATACGATTAATATTGATTTGTAAAGAAGTAGTTATATCTTTTGATAATGGATTGAAGTAACCTAGTTGTTCAATAAAACGACCATCTCTAGAAAATCGACTATCTGCTGCTACTATTTTATAAAAAGGACGTTTTTTATTTCCATATCGAGCTAATCGAATTTTTACCATGTTTTTCCCTTAATTTTTTCATAATGAAAATATTTTTTATTGAATTCATTAATGTAATTATTTTAATATATTTTAAAAGTTTTTAGGTAATATATTTTTAATGTTTCGTATAATTTTACTGATTCCGTTACTTTTGATTTTCTTCATAACTTTTTTTATATCGCCAAAATTTTTTAATAATTTATTAACATCTTGAATTTTAGTTCCAGATCCTAAAGAAATTCTACGTTTACGAGAGCCTTTTATAATATCTGGATTGTTTCGTTCTTTAGGCGTCATTGAATAGATTATTGCTTCTATTTTATTCAAATTATTTTTTTCATCATTTAATAATGAACTATTATGCATTGTTTTATTGTTTGAAAATTTATCTATAAAATAGTTTAATCCTCCTATTTTTCTCATTTCTTTTATTTGAGTTAAAAAATCGTTTAAATTAAAATCATGACCTTTTTTTAGTTTTTTAGTTAAATCTTTCACATGAGATTGGTTAATTTTTTCTTCAATATCTTTAATAACAGATATAACTTTATTCATGCCTAAAATTTTATCAGCTATACGTGCTGGATAAAATATTTCTAAATTTTCTAGTTTTTCTCCTGTTCCTATAAATTTAATAGGTTTTTTAGTAACATAACGCATTGATAATGCAACTCCACTTCTAGCATCGCTATCAGTTTTTGTTAATATAATACCTGATATAGATAAAGATTTACTGAAATTTTTTGCCATATTAATTGCATCTTGACCCATCATCGAATCGACTACTAACAATGTTTCAATAGGTTGAGAAAGATTTTGTATTTTTTCTATTTCGTTCATCATTATTTCATCAATATGCATGCGTCCAGCTGTATCTATTAACAAAATATCATATAATTTTAATTTAGCATGTTGAATTGCTTTTTCTGTTATATATATTGGTTTCTGATGAGCATCTGGTGTGTAAAAGTTTACATTAATCTGAGTAGATAGAATTTCTAATTGTTTTATCGCCGCGGCACGATAAATGTCGGTAGATGTGATGAGTATTTTTTTTTTATGTTTATCTTGTATCCATTTCGCTATTTTTGCTGTAGTTGTAGTTTTTCCAACTCCTTGTAAACCTACTATTAATATCACTGCTGGTGGGCAAATAGATAAATTTAAATTATTATTTTTTTCACCCATAGCTAAAATTAATTCATTTCGTACAATTTTTATAAATTCTTGTCCAGGAGTAAGACTTTTATTAATTTCGCAACCAATTGCTTTGTTTGTGACGTTATTTATAAATGTCTTTATTACTGATAACGTAACATCAGCTTCTAGTAGTGCTTTTCTTACTTCTCTTATTGTATCCTTAATGTTACTTTCTGTCAGTCTTCCTTTATGAATAATGTTACGAAAACTTTTTGAGAGGCGTTCAGTTAGGCTACTAAACATATTCATTGCTCTTTAATAAATTAATATTGAATAATGTAAAATGTAATCATTAAAAATATTTGAATTAATTTTAAAAATATTTTTAATTAATAAATATTTCAAAATATTATAATTAAAACAGTTTTTTATTGGCACTAGGATAACAACCTAATATTTTGATAAATTTGCTAATTTTTTGAATTTTTTTAAAAATATTTTGCATTGTGTTAGATGATATTTTTTTTTCAATATCAAGATAAAACATTTGGTCTTTTGTATTATCATTATAAAAATTTAACATTTTCACCATTATGTTTTTTGGTTCTAAAGTTGAAAGAATTTTAGAAAGTTCTTGTTTTTCTTTTTTTAAAGAAAATATTATTGTAGTTTTTACTTGTTTATCTAAATCAATTTTATAAGGTTTTTTTGATAAACAAACAAATCTAGTTATATTATTTTTTATATTGGATATATTTTGGCATAAAATTTTTAATTTATAAATTTTACTGCTTATTTCACTTCCTAAAACAGCATTAGTTTTTTCGTTTTTTTGAATAATTTTTTTCATCGCATCGGTTGTACTATGAGTATGTTCAATTTTCCAATGTGGAAATTGATTAATAAAATTACTACATTGTTTAAATGGTTGAGAATGACTATATACTTTTTGAATAGTATTAAGTTCCACTTTTTCTATTGCTAACAAACAATGATTTATATCGACATAAATTTCTCCTACAATAAATAAATTTATATTTTTTAAAATGTTAAATATTTCATTGATAGGACCAGAGCAAGTATTTTCTATTGGTAAAATAGCATAATTTGATTCATTATTTTCGACTGATTGAACAACTTCTTCAAAATTTGAGCATTTTCTTCGAATAATGTTTTTTATATTGTGTTTTTTATATCTAGATAAAGCGATATATGAATAAGATCCTTCATCACCAAGAAAAGAAATAATAGTTTTATTTGTGTCTCTTTGAGTTCGAAATTTTTCTAATAATTTTTTTTGAGTCAATACAGACTCTTCAATGATTAGTGTAAACAAACGTTGTATATAATTAGTATTTAAATTTTTTTTTCTTCCTAGATCAGTTAGATTAGATAGCAAATTTTTTTCACGATTTATATCTCGTATAGGCTGATTATTTTGTATTTTAGACTGAGCAATATCTAATATTAGTTTTTTTCTTTTCGCAAGTAACATGACTATTTTTTTATCAATATTGTTAATTTTATGGCGAAAATTTAATAAATCATTTTGAGACAACATAGCGTATTTTACCTGTTTTACCTATTAAAATATTTAATATGTTTTATATTAGAATTAAAATCAAATATTTTTACTTAATCAGTATTAATTTTTTGATATAAAAATAATAATCAACATATAATATACTATTTTTATATCTAAAAAAATGAGTTGTTTTTTAAAAGTACATCAAATATTTTTTTTAAAAATATTTCACTAGGTGCAATAGATGATAATATACTTATTGTATTTTGTTAGTTTTAATAATATCGTTTTTTAGATATATTATTTTATAGTGAGTCATTTAATGAAAACTTTTTCAATTAAAGAAAAAAATATTAAGAGAGATTGGTTTTATGTTGATGCTACCAATAAAGTGCTTGGAAGATTCGCAAGTGCTGTATCTTTACGTCTTAGAGGCAAACATAAACCTCAATATACGCCGCATCTTGATATTGGAGATTATATTATAGTTTTAAACGCTTCTAAAGTATTAGTTACAGGAAAAAAGAAAAGTAAAAAAATATATTATCATCATACAGGTTATATTGGTGGAATAAAAAAATTTACATTTGAGGAAATTATGTCAAAAAATCCTGAAAAAATTATTAAAATAGCAGTTAAAGGGATGTTACCAAAAGGGCCATTAGGACGATTAATGCTAAAAAAATTAAAAATTTTTTCTGATGATAAACATGATCATATAGCCCAATGTCCTCGATTTTTAAATATTTAATAGGATAATATTAAAATAAATTATGAAAATTCAAAATTATGGAACTGGACGTCGTAAAAGTTCTTCTGCTAGAGTCTTTTTAAGACCAGGAACAGGAAAAATAGTTGTGAATAAACGTTTGTTAAATAACTATTTTGGCCGAGAAACTTCTTGTATGATTGTTCGGCAACCTTTAGAATTAATCGATATGATAAACAATTTTGATTTTTATATTACAGTAAAAGGTGGAGGAATTTCTGGTCAAGCTGGTGCAATTAGACAAGGTATTACTCGTGCTCTAATAGATTATAATCCATTATTACGTAGTGAACTCAGAAAATCTGGATTTGTTACACGTGATTCACGACAAGTAGAACGGAAAAAAGTAGGTTTTCGTAAAGCTAGAAAACGAATACAATTTTCTAAACGTTAAATTGAAAATAATAAGACTTATTTTAAAGAACTTGGTTTTTGTATTAAACCGAGTTCTTTTGTTGGTTTTTCATAATGTGATATTTTTATTTTAAAAAAATTAAAAATTAAATAAAAAAATTAAAAAATCTTATTTTTTTAAATAATATAAAATATCGGAACATAATTTTTTTGTTCCTGTTTTTTTTAGAGAAGAAATTAAATAATATGGTTCTTTTATTGTAAAATCGTTTTTTATTTTTTTCATAAATACATGAACTTGATCGGTTGTCATCAAATCAATTTTGTTAAAAATTAAGAGTCTTGGTTTATTATATAATTCTATACTATACTGTTTTAACTCATATAATACATATTTAATATTTTCTATTGGATCAGAATAGTCCGATGGAAATAAATCAACAATATGTAGTAATATTTTACATCTTTCTAAATGTTTTAAGAAGTGAATTCCTAACCCTTTTCCTTTAGATGCACCTTGAATTATTCCAGGAATATCTGCTATGATGAATTTTTTATTTTTAATTTTAACACTACCTAAAATCGGATTGAGTGTAGTAAATGGATAATCTGAAATTTTTGTTTTAGCACCAGAGATATTTTTTACTAAAGTTGACTTTCCAGCGTTTGGCATCCCTAATGTTCCTACATCTGCTATTAATAATAGTTCTAATTGTATATGTCTTTTTTCTCCTATTACTCCTAATGTCCTTTGCTTTGGTGTTCTATTAATTGAAGATTTAAATCTAAAATTACCTAACCCATGCCATCCACCTTTTGCAATGAGTATTTTTTGTTGATCTTTTGTTAAATCATATATTATTTCGCGTGTTTGATAGTTAATAATTTTAGTGCCAACGGGTACATATATAGTAATATCGTTTCCTTTTTTCCCAGAGCAGTTTCTTTTTAATCCATTGGTTCCATGCTCGGCTTGAAATTTTTTTTTAAATCTAAAATCTACAAGAGTATTTAAGTTATTATTTGATTGAATCCAAACATTTCCACCATCTCCTCCATCTCCACCATCTGGACCTCCTTTAGGTATGTATTTTTCCCGTCTAAAATGAACACATCCATGCCCGCCATTTCCTGCAATTACTTCTATAATAGTTTGGTCGACAAATTTCATATAAATTCCTTGTTTTTGAAAATTATAATTTTGATAAATATTTTTTATAAAAAATAATAACCCCTCAGAAAAGGGGTGTTTTAAAAACAGAAATTTTTATTTTTATTAGTTAATAATGTTAATATATGTTCTTTTTTTTGCTCCTTTTTTTTTAAATTCTATTCTTCCTTCAACAATTGCAAAAATAGTATGATCTTTTCCACAACCTGTATTTTTCCCAGGATGAAATTTAGTTCCTCTTTGTCTTACGATAATGCTTCCTGCTGACACTAGTTCACCACCAAAATGTTTTACACCTAATCGTTGAGCATGAGAATCTCTTCCGTTCCTTGTGGAACCACCAGCTTTTTTATGTGCCATTTTATTTCTCTACATGGTTAATATCTATGATTTTTACACTAGTAAAATGTTGACGATGTCCTTGCTGTTTTTTATAATGTTTGCGACGGTTAAACTTAATTACTTTGATTTTTTTGGATCTTCCATGATGCTCGACAAACGCTTTCACTTTGATTCCATTTAAAAAAGGATATCCTATTTCTGTTTTATTTTTATTTGAAATCATTAAAATTTTTTCGAATTCAACTATTGATCCAGTTGAACAATTTAATTTTTCTATATGAATTACTTGATTTTTTTTAACTCGATATTGTTTTCCACCACTTAAAAAAACTGCATACATGTAATACTCCAATGATTTCTCTATTTGTTTTTGATTAATGAAATACTAATAATTTCTTTTATATAATAGGTAATTAAAATATTATTATATATATTTAATATTTGCTCCTAATTTATTTAGTTTTTTCATAAATGATTCATATCCTCTTTTAAAATGATGAATATTATTTACTACTGTAATTCCATTTGCAATACATCCTGCTAAAATTAATGTAGCTGAACCTCTTAAATCATGACAAAAAAGATTGTTAGAAGATAGTTTTGAAGTGCCTGTACAAACAATATAATTTTTTTTAATCTTTATTTTAGCCCCCATGCGAATTAATTCATTGGTATAAACGAAACGATTTTCAAATATATTTTCAACAATAATACTTTTTCCTTGAGCAATACTATTTAATAAAGTAAATTGTGGTTGCATATCAGTTGGAAAACCAGGATATGGAGATGTTGAAATATTTACTGCTTTCGGCATCTTTTTTTGCATATCTAATTTAATCCAATTTTTTCCAACTTTTATATTTGCACCACTTTCAGATAGTTTTTTTAATACATTTGTTAGATATTTTGGCTCAGTTTTATTACATATGATAAATCCTTTAGAAATCGCAGCAGCTATTAAAAAAGTTCCTGTTTCAATTCTATCTGGTATAATTTTATGATATCCCCCATATAACTTAGAAACACCTGTGATATATATTTTATTGCTTCCTGCCCCAGTAATATTAGCACCTAAAGTATTTAGAAATTTTGCAACATCAACAATTTCAGGTTCTTGAGCAGCATTTTCTATGATTGTCAAGCCTTTTGCTAATGTTGCAGCGCTCATAATAGTCACAGTTGCTCCAACACTAATTTTTTCTATATAAATATGTTTTCCTTGAAGAGGTCTGTCAGCTAATGCAATGATATAATTATCTTTTTTTATAATTTTAACTCCTAGCGACACCAATCCTTTTAAATGAAGGTCAATGGGTCTGCAACCTATATCGCATCCTCCTGGAAAAAATATCTTAGCTTTTCCGAAACGTGTTACAAGTGGGCTTAGCATCCAAATAGACGCTCTGATTTTTTTTGTTAGGTGATATGGTGGGTTATAAATATTCATGCTACTTGTATCAATATATAAAATTTTGTTTTTATTTTTTATTTTTGCTCCTAAATATTTTAGTAGTTTTATTGCTATTTTAATATCTGTAACTTGTGGAATATTATGTATTTCAATTTCCTCTGTTGCTAATATTGTCATAAATAAAATAGGTAAAGCGGCATTTTTAGAACCCGAAATTACAACATGACCATTTAATTTTTTATTACCTTCTATATATAATTTATTCATTCATTATCAAATCTCTATTAATTTTTAAAATATTTAACTAAGAGCTTTTTTCATTTTTTTTCCATTCTTCTGTTGTATATGTTCTGATAGATAATGCATGAATTTTTTTTTCTGTGATCATATTAATTAAAGGTGCGTAAATCATTTGTTGTCTTTTCACTTGGCTAATACCTTTAAATATCTCTCCTATTGCGATGATCTCCATGTGATTATTATCTCCGGTAGCATATATTTTTTCTAAATTTAATTTATTATTTAATATAGATATTATTTTTTGATTGTTCATTTTAAATATACTTTAATTTAGTTTTTTTGAGATATAAAAATTTTCAAATTATACATGTATAAATATATTTTAAATTTTATTATGAGCGTCTTTATAATAAATTAATAAATAGTTTTTCTTCACATAATTGAAATTTTTGATAAATTGTATTTTTTACATTAAGATAGATACATTTATTTGACGGTTAATATTTGTATCGAAAAGATGTATTTTTTAAAAAATTATGAATTTTGCCTCTATAATAATTTCATAGGAAATAATTTAAATATTATTTTCTATTTAATAAGTAATATTAAAATCTTTAATTTTTTTTGCTTTATTAGATTTTATCAATGATAAACTAATATTACTAATTTTCTTTATTAAAATATATGAATAATTTAATTTTTTCAAAATATTTAATTAAAATTAAATCTTTTTCAAAATATGTTTTATTTTGAAAATAAAATAAAAATTTTTACTGTATTGAAATGAATATTTTATATTCTTGAAGAAAAAAAATGAGGTATGTTAGATGGTGAATTTAATTCCAATGACTATTAGGGGTGCTAAAAAACTTCGTCAAGAACTTGAACAATTAAAAAATAAAAAACGCCCTCGTATTATTATCGAAATAGCAAAAGCTAGAGAACATGGTGATTTAAAAGAGAACGCTGAATATCATTCAGCCCGTGAAGAGCAGAGTTTTTGTGAAGGACGAATTAAAGAAATAGAATTAAAATTATCTAATTGTCAAATTATAGATATTACAAAAATACCTAATGATGGAAGAGTTGTATTTGGCTCTACAGTAACTATTTTAAATATAAAGAATAATGCAATTTTTACATATCAAATTGTTGGCGATGATGAATCGGATTTCAAAAAAAATTTAATTTCAATTAATTCTCCAATGTCAAGAGGTTTAATTGGCAAACATGTTAATACGATTGCTACTATATTAACACCCGCTGGTAGTGTTCAATATAAAATTTTAAAAATAGATTATATTTGAAACATTATTTTTTCAACTAAAATAATTTAATTTATTATCAATGTTATAAAAGAATTAAGTAATATGATTACTAATACTAAATCAAATAGTTCTAAGCGTTGGCTATCAGAACATTGTCAAGATTTATATGTTAAAAAAGCAAAGGAAAATAAAATTCGATCTAGATCTTGGTTTAAATTAAAAGAAATAGATAAAGATAATAAATTATTTCAACTTGGAATGCATATTATTGATTTAGGTTCCGCTCCAGGAGGATGGTCGCAATATGCAGCCAATAAAGTTGGTTCAAAAGGATCTGTTATTGCATGTGATATGTTGCCTATGAAAAAAATAGAAGGAGTAAAATTTTTTCAAGGAGATTTTCGTAATCCACATACGTTAAATTCTATGTTAAAAAATATATCTAACCATACTTTTAATATAGTTATGTCTGATATGGCTCCTAATATTACAGGTTGTTGGTCTATTGATATGCCACGTATTATAGAAATATGTAAAATAGCACTTAAAATATCTAAACTTTTATTATCAAAACATGGTGTTTTTCTAGTAAAATCTTTTCAAGGAGAAGGTTTAAATGAATTTTGTGAAGAAATTAAAATATTATTTTCAAGAATTAAAATTTGTAAACCAAAAAGTTCTCGACCAAGATCACGAGAAATATTTATTCTAGCTGCTAAATAAAAATATTATTTTATTAATAAAATTTTAAATCTATGATGTTTTTAAATAGATGTAATGAGAGGTCTTTCCTTTGAGTGACATGGTTAAAAACCTGATATTTTGGTTAGTAATTACAGTAATTTTAATGTCTGTTTTTCAAAACTTTAATGCTAGCGATTCTAATAATCACAGGATTGATTATTCTACTTTTTTATCAGAAGTTAACCAAGATCAGATTCGTGAAGTGTATATTAATGGACGTATAATTAGTGTTACTAAGAAAGATAGTAATAAATACACTACTTATATTCCAATGAATGATCCTAAGTTATTAGATCATCTGATAACTAAAAATGTTAAAGTTATCGGAGAAGCTCCGGAAGAACCAAGTATTTTATTTTCCATATTTATTTCCTGGTTTCCCATGTTATTGCTTATTGGTGTGTGGATTTTTTTTATGCGCCAAATGCAAATGGGAGGTGGAAAAGGAGCGATGTCTTTTGGTAAAAGTAAAGCTAGAATGCTATCAGAAGATGAAATTAAAACTACTTTTGATGACGTTGCAGGATGCGATGAAGCTAAAGAAGAAGTAAGTGAATTAGTTGAATATTTAAAGGAACCTAATCGATTTCAAAAATTAGGAGGAAAAATACCTAAAGGTATTCTTATGGTCGGACCACCTGGAACTGGAAAAACATTGCTTGCAAAAGCAGTTGCAGGAGAAGCAAAAGTTCCTTTTTTTACTATATCTGGTTCAGATTTTGTTGAAATGTTTGTTGGAGTCGGAGCATCTAGAGTTAGGGATATGTTTGAACATTCCAGAAAAAATGCTCCATGTATCATATTTATTGATGAAATTGATGCGGTAGGTCGGCAAAGAGGAGCTGGTTTAGGCGGAGGACATGATGAGAGAGAGCAAACTCTTAATCAAATGTTAGTAGAAATGGATGGTTTTGATGGGAATGAAGGTGTAATTTTAATAGCTGCTACTAATAGACCTGATGTTTTAGATCCGGCTTTATTACGTCCAGGTCGATTTGATCGTCAAGTCATTGTTGCGCTTCCAGACATACGTGGAAGGGAGCAAATTTTAAAAATTCATATGCGTAAAGTGCCTTTATCTAAAGATGTTGATCCAATAATTATTGCTCGTGGAACACCAGGTTTTTCAGGGGCGGATTTAGCTAATTTAGTGAATGAAGCAGCATTATTTGCAGCACGTTTAAATAATCGCGTTGTTTCTATGGCTGAATTTGAAAAAGCAAAAGATAAAATTATGATGGGATCTGAACGTAAATCAATGATAATGAGTGATTTTCAAAAAGAATCTACTGCATATCATGAAGCTGGTCATGTGATCGTTGGAAAATTAGTTCCAGATCATGATCCGGCTCATAAAGTTACAATTATTCCTAGAGGTCAAGCACTAGGTGTAACTTTTTTTTTACCAGAATCAGATACATTTAGTGTTAGTAGACAAAAACTAGAAAGTCAAATATCAACTTTATATGGCGGTCGTTTAGCAGAAGAAATCATTTATGGTTCTAAAAAAGTGTCTACTGGTGCTTTTAATGATATTAAAGTAGCTACAAATTTAGCAAGAAATATGGTAACACAATGGGGTTTTTCAGATAAATTAGGTCCGCTTTTATATGCAGAAGAAGAAGGGGAAGTTTTTTTGGGTCGTACAGTAGCAAAAGCAAAACATATGTCTGATGAAACTGCTAGAATTATTGATGAAGAAGTGAAATCATTAATAGAAGTAAATTACAATCGAGCTAAAAATATTTTAAATGAAAATATTGATATTTTACATTCCATGAAAGATGCTTTAATAAAATACGAAACTATTGACTCCTTTCAAATTGATGATTTAATGGCAAGAAGAGAGGTTAGAAAACCAAAAGAATGGTCTGAAAATAAATAAAAATTTGAAATATATTATTAGCGTGATAGTTAAATTCAAATAATGTTATTATATGAAATATTTAACATATAAAAAATTATCTAATATGTAATAATTTAATTAGTTAATCTTATATTTTAATAAATATTGAAATAAGATGAAGTAATATGCATTATTATAACTTCATCTTGTTTTTAAAAAAATATCATTTTTTATTTGACAAATATTTTAAAAGAGATAAATAAACATGAAAAATTTTAAATATTTTAAAACAGATGGAATACGTGGAAAAGTAGGTGAAATCCCAATTACCCCGAATTTTATGTTAAAATTAGGGCAAATTATTGGAACTATTTTAGGAAAAAATAAAAAAAAATTCTTATTGGACGGGATACACGTATTTCGGGATGTATGTTACAGTATTCTTTAGAATTTGGTGTTTTGTCAAAAGGCATTTCTACTTTATCAGCTGGTTGTATACCTACTTCTGCAATTGCATATTTAACAAGATCTTTAAATGTTTCAGCAGGTATTATCGTTTCAGCTTCTCATAATTCTTTTGATGATAATGGAATAAAAATATTTTTTAAAAACGGAATTAAAATTACTAGAAATATTGAAGTTTTAATTGAAAAAAAAATAAATGATCTTGCTTATGATCAGTCTTATGTAAAAAATTTTGGATTGCCTAAAAAAATTTATAATGCTTCAAAAAAATATATTAATTTTTGTAAAAATACTTTTCCTAAATATATGAATTTATCTAAATTTACTATTGTATTGGATTGTGCTAATGGGTCGACTTATAATATAGCGCCTCAAATTTTTAAAGATTTAGGTGCAAATATTATAACTTCTTCTGTTTGTCCAAACGGCATCAATATAAATAAAAAATCAGGATCTACTAACATTAATCAGCTAAAAAAATTAGTTGTTTTGCATCAAGCTGATGTTGGATTAGCATTTGATGGTGATGGAGATCGTGTTATTATGGTAGATCATTTAGGAAATACAATAAATGGAGATCAAATTATTTATATTATTGCAAAACAATATTCAAAAAATAATCAGTTAATTGGTGGCGTGGTAGGTACTTTAATGACTAATATGGGTATTATTTTAGGTTTAAAAAAAATTGGAATACCGTTTTACGCTACAAACATAGGAGATCGTTATATATATAAAAAAATTAAAGAAAAAAATTGGATGCTTGGAGCTGAACAATCAGGACATGTTATTTTATTAGATAAACATTCTACTGGTGATGGAATTATCGCTAGTCTACAAGTATTATCAAGTATGATTGAAAATAACACATCTTTATACTGTTTATCTAATCAAGTAAAATTATTTCCTCAAATATTGTTGAATTTGTCTTTGAAAAAAGAGAAAAATTTTCAAAAAAATACAAAATTTCAATCTATTCTTGAGCAATCAAAAAATATTTTGAGAAATACTGGTCGTATTTTTATGCGAAAATCTGGAACTGAGTCTTGTCTTCGAATTATGTTAGAAGATGAAGATTATAGTAAGATAAAAAAAATCGCGCATAATATTACAAATGTAATCAAATTAATTTAACTACCATGTAAAATATTGTTTTTTTATAAAACATTATCAAGTATGTATAAATTTTAATTAAATTTTTTTTTGATAAAATAGCAGTTATCTATTATTTTAATTATATACAAAGGAAAACTATTTTTTTATGTATTTATTTTTTTTAGTTTTTTTGATCTTTATTTCTATTTGTTTAAATTTTTTTATTTTGTTACAACCGGGGAAAAATGTAAGTAATATTGCGCATTCAAATATATCTACTAATAACAAACTATTCAATAGTTTTCGAGGTAATAGTTTTACAACAAATATCATTGGATTATGTGCCTGTTTATTTTTAATCATCAGTCTTATTTTGTGTAATATTAATGATAAAAAAATAAATTTCAATTTATTTGAAAATTACGATACAACCTTAAATGAAGAAAGATTAACTTTAAAAAAAGATAACATATTAAACACTGAAATACCTAATTGATTTTAAATTATAAGTATTAAAATGTTTTAAACTATAATAATAAATATTATATATGAACCGAGGTGGTGAAATTGGTAGACACGCTATCTTGAGGAGATAGTGCTTTACGGCGTATGGGTTCAAGTCCCGTCCTCGGTATTTATTTGAAAAATATCAAAATATTTCGTATAAAATATTAATAAAATTTTATATTAAAATAGGGTGGTATTACTTAAAACCCCGAATTTTCGGGGTTTTTTATTAGAGTGTTTAAAAATATTTATTCAGAGGCTTATTAAAATGAATAAAGAAATATTAGCTGTTGTAGAAGCTGTATCTAATGAAAAATCACTACCACGTGAAAAAATTTTTGAAGCTTTAGAAGTAGCATTAGCAACAGCTACAAAGAAAAAACATGAACAAGAAATTGATGTACGAGTTAGTATTAATCGTAAAACTGGAAATTTTAGTACTTTTAGACGATGGATGGTAGTAGATATTGTAAATCACCCAACAAAAGAAATTACTTTAGCAGCAGCTTGTTTTGAAGGCGATAAAGTCAAGCTTAATGATTATATAGAAGATAAAATTGATTCGGTTAATTTTGATCGTATTACAACACAAACTGCTAAACAAGTGATCGTTCAAAAAGTACGTGAAGCAGAACGTGCTATGTTAGTTGACCAATTTCGACAATATATTGGACAGATTGTTATTGGTGTGGTGAAAAAAATTAATAGAGATAATCTTATATTAGATTTAGGCAATAATGCTGAAGCTATTATTTTAAAAGAAGGTATGTTACCTAGAGAAAATTTTCGCCCTGGAGATCGTATTCGTGGTATTTTGTATGGGGTATATCCTGAAGCTCGTGGTACTCAGTTATTCGTGAGTCGTTCAAAAACTGAAATGCTTATAGAATTGTTTCGCATAGAAGTACCTGAAATTGGTGAAGAAATTATTGAAATTAAAGCAGCTGCACGTGATCCTGGGTCTCGTGCTAAAATTGCAGTAAAAACTAATGATAAACGCATTGACCCAGTAGGTGCATGTGTAGGTATGAGAGGTGCTCGAGTGCAAGCAGTATCTAGTGAATTGTGCGGAGAACGTATTGATATTATTCTATGGAATGATAATCCAGCTCAATTTGTTATTAACGCAATGGCTCCTGCAGATGTGACATCTATTATAGTGGATGAAGATCGTCACACAATGGATATTGCTGTAGATTCTAGTAATTTAGCTCAAGCTATTGGTAGAAATGGTCAAAATGTTCGTTTAGCTTCTCAAATTAGTGGGTGGGAACTTAATGTAATGACGACAGAAGATTTGCGCATTAAGCATAAAGAAGAGGCATCTGCTGCATTTAATATTTTTAAAAAATATTTAAATGTTTCTGAAAGAATTATTAAAATTTTAGTTAAAGAAGGTTTTTCTTCTCTTGAAGAATTAGCTTATGTACCAATCGATGAACTATCATTAATTAATGACTTGACTGAAGAAGAAGTAAAGTTAGTTCGAGAATGCGCACAAAATGGATTAAATCTAATTAAATTAGATCAAAAAACCATGATTCATAAAAAACAAACAGAAAAACAACTTTTGAATATAGAGGGTATGAATGAAATCTTAGCTTTAAAATTAGCTGAAAAGAATATATTTACTTTAGAACAACTAGCTGATCAAGGAGTAGATGATTTAATTGATATTGAAAATTTGAATGCTGAAAAAGCTGGTATGTTAATTATGACTGCTCGTAATATTTGTTGGTTTGATAATAAAGTCTAATAATAGGAAAATAGTATGATTGATATGAGTTTAAAAGTATTATCTAATGAAATTGGAATATCAATAAAAGAGTTAATAAAAAATTTTTCTGAAATTGGAATTGTTAAAAACGAAAATGATTTTATTAATATTTCAGAGAAAAATTTTTTGTTAAAATATTTAAAAAGAAAAGAAAACATTTCTAACAATACTTTTATTTTACAAAGAAAAACTCGTAGTACTTTAAATGTGCCTTTAGCAGGAGGGAAAAATAAATCTGTTCAAGTAGAAGTTAGAAAACAAAGAACATATACAACAAATATGGCATCAGATGTGCAAAATTTGTTAAAAGATAAACAATTATTTCAAAATAAAGAGAAAAATTTTTCAAAAAAAAATGCAAAAGAATATAATTTTAAAAAAAATATCAATCTTGCATTAAAAAATAAATCTGATAAAAATGTTTCAAATAAAGTAAACCTATTAAATCATGCTCATCATCTTCAAAAAAATGAAAAAAATAAAGTTTCAAAAAAAAACTTCGATTTGAATAAAAATTCATCAAGTTCAAAAAAAATAATAAGAGAAAATGTAATACATAAAAAATTTTATGACGAAAAAAAAGATTACCATTTAACTACATTCTTTAATTCTCGTAATATAGAAAATGATGAAAATAATAATGAAGTTGAGAAAAATAAAAAAAATTATAATCGAAATTTAAAAAATTATCGTCCAAAGAAAAATAACAAACAAAATACTAATATAAACAGTAAAAAAGAAGATCATCGAATTCATAAAAATAAAAAAAATTTTAAACAAAAAAATAAGTCTATTTTATTACAACAAGTGTTTAAAAAGCCTAAATCTTTTATTAATAGAGATGTGATCATTAATAGCACTATTACAGTTTTTGAGTTAGCTAATAAAATGGCAGTAAAAAGCTCTGAAGTAATTAAAAATATGATGAATATGGGTATTATAGGAACGATCAATCAAACACTTGATCAAGACACCGCACAGTTAATTGCAGAAGAAATGGGTCACAAAGTTATTTTACATAAAGAAAATAAATTAGAAGAATTGATTATGCAAGATCGTGATTTAGGAAATTCTAAATCTATTATAAGATCGCCAGTAGTTACTATAATGGGTCATGTAGATCATGGTAAAACATCGTTGTTAGATTGTATTCGATCTACTAAAATAGCATTTAATGAAGCAGGTGGTATCACGCAAAATATTGGTGCTTATCATGTTAAAACAAAATTAGGATCAATTACTTTTTTAGATACACCAGGTCATTCAGCTTTTACTGGAATGCGTGCTCGTGGAGTCAAATTAACCGATATTGTTATATTAGTAGTTGCTGCTGATGATGGAGTAAAACCACAAACTATTGAAGCTATTCAGCATGCAAAAGAAGCTAATGTACCAATTATTGTTGCAGTGAATAAAATAGACAAAATAGATTCTGATATTAATCAAATTAAAAATGATTTAACGAAATACAATATTGTTTCAGAAGAATGGGGCGGTGAAAATATATTTGTTTCTATATCTGCAAAAACTGGACAAGGTATAGATATGTTATTGAATACAATTTTATTACAATCAGAAATGTTAGAATTAAAAGCAATATCCACTGGTATGGCAGAAGGTATTGTAATAGAATCTTTTCTTGATAAAGGACGAGGACCAATAGCAACTGTATTAGTTCAAAAAGGAAATTTAAAAAAAGGAGATGTAATATTATGTGGTTTAGAATACGGTCGTATTAAATCATTGCGTAATGAAAATGGAACAATATTAAAAAACGCAGGACCTTCTATTCCTGTAGAAGTTTTAGGCTTGTCCAAAGTCCCTTTTGCTGGTGATCAAGTAACTGTAGTTCGTGATGAAAAAAAAGCTAAAGAAGTCGCATATTATCGTCAAAATAAATCTCGTGAATTAAAATTAGCAAAGCAGAATAGATTAAGCCTTGATAATATGTTTGATAATATTAAAAAATCTTGTTTCTCAGAATTAAAAGTTATTATTAAATCTGATATTCAAGGTTCTTTAGAAGCTATTTCTGGAGCTTTATTAAAGTTATCTACTAATGAAGTAAAAATTAATATCATAGGATCAGGTATCGGAGGCATTACAGAAACAGATGCTGCACTAGCATTAGCATCAAACGCTATTATTTTAGGATTTAATGTTAGAGCGGATGTTTCTGCAAAAAAAATCATTGAAATGGAACATTTAGATCTACGTTATTATTCTGTTATTTATGATTTGATCAATGAAGTGCAATCTGCTATGACAGGATTACTATCCCCTGAATATAAACAAAATATAATTGGTTTAGCAGAAGTACGAAACATATTTAAATCACCTAAATTTGGATTGATTGCAGGATGTATGGTAATTGATGGTATTATTAAAAAAAATAATCCAATTCGTATACTTAGAAATAACATAGTGATTTATGAAGGCGATTTAGAGTCTTTGCGTCGTTTTAAAGAAGATGTTAATGAAGTTCGAAATGGTATGGAATGTGGAATTGGAGTAAAAAATTTTAATGATATAAAAATTATGGATCATATAGAAGTATTTGAATTGAAAGAGGTGAAAAGAACTTTGTAAATTAATATTTAAAAATAAATTTATATTTTTATATATATATAAATATTGGTAATAAAAACATGGAAAAATCATTTAGTCGATCTTCTAAAATATCTCAAGAATTACAAAAAACAATTTCGATTATTATACAGTATTTTCTTAGAGACCCGCGTTTTAAAACTATTATCACGATATCTGAAGTTGTTGTATCTACAGATTTGTCATATGCTCAAGTATTTTTTAGTTGCTTAGAAATAGATAATAAATTAAGTATAAAGAAATTATTAACTTCATTAAACAAAGCATCTGGTTATATTCGTAAATTATTATGTAAAAAATTAACATTAAGAATTATACCAAAGATTGTTTTTTATCATGATGATTCTTTTATAAAAGGTAATAGAATTTCTTTATTATTAAATCAATTGACACAAAAAAAAATCTTATCTGACAAGGAATAGTTCAATGTTTTTTGATAAACAACGTAATATTAATGGTTTTTTATTAATAGATAAACCTATAGGAATATCATCTAATCATGCTTTGCAACAAGTAAAAAATATTTTTAATGCTAGAAAAGCAGGTTATATCGGTACTTTAGATCCATTAGCTTCAGGAATATTACCAGTTTGCTTCGGAGAGAGTACAAAGTTTGCTTGTTATTTAAATGATTCTGATAAAAAATATAATGTTGTCGCTAAATTAGGTGAAAAAACATCTACATTTGATTCTAACGGAATCATTGTGAAAAAAAGAATAATTTCATTTACATATTTTGAATTATATAATGCTTTAAAAGAATTAACTGGTGTAGTTAATCAAATTCCTCCCATGTACTCAGCAATTAAGTATAATGGTGTTCCATTATATAAATATGCAAGAAAAGGATTTAATATTGCACGTAATATAAGGTACGTTAAAATATACAAATTAATTCTTGTTGAAAAAAAAAATAATTTAATTAAATTAAACGTACATTGTTCAAAAGGAACATATATCAGGACACTTATTGATGATCTCGGTGAAAAATTAGGTTGTGGAGCGCATGTTATTTCTTTGCGTCGAACAGAAGTCGGGTCATTTTCCTGTGCTCAATTAGTTACAATACCCTATTTAAAAGAATTATTACATCAAGAAAATATAAAAAAATTAGATAATTTATTAATGCCTATTGATACTCCTGTTAATTTTTTGCCAAAAGTATATCTATCTAAAAAAGAATCTTATAATTTTAAATTAGGACAAAAAATTAGTTTTACATCTAATATAAAAAATAGTTTAGTACGTGTGTTAGAAAAAGAAAAAAAAGTTTTTATTGGATTAGGACAAATTTATATTGAAGCGAAATTAATTCCTTATCGATTGATTTCGATATTTACTAATTAAGTTATTTTCTATTCAACTGAAGAGTAGCATGATATTATTTTGAAATAATTTTACTAAAATATTAGTTTAACATAATTTAAAATAAATGAGGTATAACATGTCTATTGATACAGTAAGCGTAAAAGAAAATATTTTAAAATACGGAAAAAATAACAAAGATAGCGGGAAAACAGAAGTTCAAATTGCATTATTAACACACCAAATTAATCATCTACAATTACATTTTTCTCAGCACAAAAAAGATCATTCCAGTCGAAGAGGCTTATTAAATATGGTTTCTAAACGTCGTAAATTATTAAATTATTTAAAGAAAAAAAATATGTCTAATTACAGTGTATTAATTGAAAATTTGAATTTAAGACGGTAAGAAATTTTCTTATATTATCATATTATGAAAACATTTTAATTTTGTTAATTAATTTATTAGACTTAAAATTTTTATAAAGGGCTTGGATTGGCCCTTTTTTTTACAATCTCATTAAAATATTTTATTAACTATATAATAAAATAAATTTATTATTAAAAATAAATATTTAATTTATAATTTATAGATAATTTTTATAAAATATATTAATGCTTTTTTTCAAGTAAATTAATTTATAATTAATAAAAAAATTAATTTTATATTAAGGATATTATTTTGCTGAGTCCAATTGTACGAAAATTCCAATATGGTCAACATATAATTACATTAGAAACCGGGATAATGGCCCGACAAGCAACATCTGCTATTATGGCAAGTATGGATGATACTGCTGTTTTTGTTACTGTCGTTGGAGATAAAACAGTGCATCCTGGTCAAAAATTTTTCCCTCTTACAGTTAATTATCAAGAAAGAACATATGCTGTTGGTAGGATACCTGGAGGTTTTTTTAGAAGAGAAGGTCGTCCTAGTGAAAATGAAATACTAACTGCTCGGTTAATTGATAGGCCAATTCGACCTTTATTTCCAAAAGGATTTTTTAATGAAATCCAAATTATTGCCACAGTAGTATCAGTTAACCCACAAATCAATCCTGATATCATTTCTATTATTGGCGCTTCAGCAGCACTCAGTTTATCTGGGATTCCATTTTATGGTCCAGTTGGAGCCGCCAGAGTAGGTTTAATTGATAATCAGTATATATTAAATCCTACAACTGACGACATGAAATCTAGTTCTTTAGATCTAGTTGTATCAGGAACTCAAAATGCTGTTTTAATGGTAGAAGCGGAATCAAAAATATTGAGTGAAGAAAAAGTACTTGGAGCAATTATTTTTGGTCATCAACAACAACAAGTTGTTATTAATAATATTCGATCTTTATCGAACGAAGCTAGAAAATTACCTTGGATTATATCTTATCCTGAAATTAATACTACATTAGAGTCTAAACTTATAACATTGGTTGAAAAAGATATAAGTAATGCTTATTTAATATTCAATAAACAAGAAAGACATGAAAAATTAAATTTTCTTAAAGATAATATAGTAAAATCACTTTTTAATGAAAACTTAAATGTAGATGTAAGTGAAATTGATGAAATTTTTCAAAAGATTGAAAAAAATATTGTAAGAAAACGTATATTAAATAATGAATATCGTATTGATGGAAGAGAAAAGGATATGATTCGAGCATTAGATGTGAGGACAGGTGTTTTACCTCGTACACATGGTTCTGCTTTATTTACTCGCGGTGAAACACAATCCTTAGTTTCTGTTACTTTAGGAACATCTCGGGATGCGCAAAATTTAGATGAATTATTAGGTGATAAAACAGATAATTTTTTATTTCATTATAATTTTCCACCTTATTCTGTAGGAGAGATAGGTATAGTAGGATCGCCTAAAAGAAGAGAAATTGGACATGGTCGATTAGCTAAAAGAAGTTTATTAGCGGTAATGCCGAAAATTGATGCATTTCCATATACGATTAGAGTTGTATCTGAAATAACTGAATCAAATGGTTCGTCTTCTATGGCTTCTGTTTGTGGAGCGTCATTAGCTTTAATGGATGCTGGAGTTCCAATAAAATCTGCTGTAGCTGGAATATCTATGGGCTTAGTAAAAGAAGGTGACAATTATGTATTACTTTCAGATATTTTAGGTGATGAAGATCATTTAGGAGATATGGATTTCAAAGTTTCTGGTACTAAAGAAGGTATTACAGCTTTACAAATGGATATAAAAATAGAAGGTATAACTAATGAGATTATGCATATTGCTTTAAGTAAAGCTAAATCTGCTAGATTACATATTTTAAATGTTATGAAACAAGCATTAGGTCAGCCTAGAAAAGAAATTTCTGAATTTGCACCAAGAATTCATACAATTAAAATTAATCCTGAAAAAATTAAAGATGTAATAGGAAAAGGGGGTTCTGTCATTAGAATGTTAACAGAAGAAACAGGAACTATAATTGAAATTGAAGATGATGGAACAGTAAAAATATCCGCCGCAATCGGAGAGAAAGCAAAAAATGCAATTCGTAGAATTGAAGAAATTACCGCTGAAATTGAAGTTGGTCGTATTTATTCAGGAAAAGTCACTCGTATTGTTGATTTTGGTGCTTTCATTGCAATAGGTTTTGGAAAGGAAGGGTTGGTGCATATTTCTCAAATTTCTGATAAAAGAGTAGAAAAAGTGTCGGATCATTTGAAATTAGATCAAATTATACCTGTAAAGGTATTGGAAATTGATAGACAAGGACGTTTAAGGTTAAGTATTAAAGAAGTAAAAGATTCTATTATATCTAATAAATCTATAAATAATATTTTTATCTGATATAATTACTTAAAATACATTATTTTTAGATTTTTAAAAGAAAAAATTTTGTTTTTTTATAAAGTATAAATTTATATTTTTAAAAAAATATATTTGAAATATAATATATAATTAATAATTTTTTTATTTTTTGTAGTTGATTTTCTTTCCTAATAAATAGATACTTTGTTTTTAAAATTGTCAATTAGTTGCTAATGTTATATCTTCATTAATCATTAGCAATAAATATTATTTATTTCGTATTGTATTTATTAGATTATTTAATTGTAGCCGGTTGACACTTTTCAATGAAAATAAATAATATATATATTTTCATCATGAGCTATGTAGACTGGCCAATGTAACTTAAAAGGCATATCTATTGCATGACTCATACTGAAAAAAATTTTTCTTTTCTTGGTTTAAATCCTTTAATTATTCAATCTTTAAATGAAATGGGATATGTTAAACCATCTCCTATTCAAGCAGCTTGTATTCCGTTACTTTTAAAAGGAAAAGATGTATTAGGAATGGCACAAACTGGTAGCGGAAAAACAGCTGCTTTTTCATTGCCATTATTGAATAATTTAAAAATTAATTTAAAAGCACCGCAAATTTTAGTTTTGGCTCCTACAAGAGAATTAGCTGTTCAAGTTGCCGAAGCTTTTTCTATGTTTTCTAAACATATGGTCGGAGTAAATGTATTACCTTTATACGGAGGTCAACGATATGAATTGCAATTACGAGCATTAAAGCAAGGCCCACAAATTGTTGTAGGAACTCCAGGTCGATTATTAGATCATTTGAAAAGAGGAACTCTGAATCTTTCTAATTTACATGGTTTAGTTTTAGATGAAGCAGATGAAATGTTGAGAATGGGTTTTATAGAAGATGTAGAAACAATTATGTCAAAAATACCAAAAGAACATCAAACTGCTTTATTTTCAGCAACAATGCCAGAAGTTATACGACGTATTTCTAAAAGATTTATGAAAGATCCTCAGGAAATAAGAATTAAATCTAATATAACAACACGTCCTGATATCAAACAAAGTTATTGGATGGTATATGGAAAAAAAACAGATGCTTTAATTCGTTTTTTAGAAGTAGAAGAATTTTCAGCTACAATTATTTTTGTCAAAACGAAAAATGCTACTTTAGAAGTTTCCGAAGCTTTAGAGAAACATGGATATAACAGTGCGGCGTTAAATGGAGATATGAACCAAGCTTTAAGAGAACAAACTTTAGAACGCTTAAAAAATGGTAGATTAGATATTTTAATTGCAACAGATGTTGCAGCTCGTGGTTTAGATGTTGATCGAATTAGTTTTGTCATTAATTATGATATTCCTATGGATTCTGAATCTTATGTGCATCGTATTGGACGTACAGGTCGAGCAGGTCGAGCAGGTCGAGCACTATTATTTGTAGAAAACCGTGAGCGTAGATTGCTTCGCAATATTGAGCGAACGATTAATCAATCAATTCCAGAAGTACAATTACCAAGAATTGAATTGTTGTGCGAAAAACGTCTTCAACAATTTGCGAAAAAAGTACAACAACAACTTGAAAGTAAAGACTTAAATGAATATGTGTCTTTATTAGATAAATTATATTTTCCTGACGATCTAGATATTAAAACTCTTGCAGCAGCTTTATTGAAAATGGCTCAAGGAGGTCGTCCTTTAATTATTAAAAAAGATCTATTAAAACGTCCTAATAAAGAAGGCTTTTATAAAAATCATTATAAACAAGAAGAAAATAGAAATACTCGGCATCGTCGTGATCGAAACGAAATAAAGAATATCGATTTATATCGCATTGAAGTTGGTCGTAATGATGGAATTGAAGTACGTCATATAGTTGGAGCTATTGCTAATGAAGGAAATATAAATAGTCGTAACATTGGTAATATCAAATTATTTTCTTCATATTCGATTGTTGAATTACCTTTAGGTTTATCTAAAGAATTATTACAGAAATTAATGAAAACAAGAATTTTAAATAAGCCAATAAATATCAAATTACTTCGAAATTTCAAATATTATCAAAATAAATCATATAATCGATCTATTTTGAGCAAAGATTCAAATTCTAATCGCAGGTTTGATAAAAATCGTGTAATGCAATCTCATTCTGCTAAAAATGAAATAAAATCGTCTTCATTCCGTCGTAAAAATATTTAATTTTTTATGCCGCTTTGCGGCATATTGAAACTTGATAAATAATTAAGTACATTCATCGTTATTTTTTATCTATATGCCATAGCTTCTATTTCAATTTTAACATTTTTTGGTAATGCTTTCACTTCTACACAAGATCTTGCAGGAAAAGAGGATTTATTTTTTAAAAAAAAATTTTCATATATCTCATTAATTATCTGAATTTTATTTAAATCAATAGTAAAAATTGTTATTTTGACAATATTTTTTACTTGATATTTAGATTTTTTAAGAATATATTTTATGTTTTTTAATACTATATATGTTTGCTCATCAATGCTTTCTGGTATAAATCCAGATTTTACATCAATTGGTATTTGGCCAGATATAATTAAAAAATTTTCGAATTGTATAGCCTGCGAATATGGTCCAATTGGTTGAGGAGCATTTTTTGTATTAATAATATTCATATTACACCATTGTTTAATCAAATTTATCTATAATAGAACTATATTTTTAGAGAATTCCTTTTCGCAATATTGACACTTTAAATTCATATTTTTATCTAATTTTTTGACAAAAATAAAACTAGAATTAATAAAATTATCATGAGTAATACAATTACTATTTGGGCAAATTAAAATACGATCTATTGTTTTAGGTAATTTTGGAAATATTTTTCCTACTAAGTTGTATTGATCAATATAATTAACCGTGGCACATGGTGAATAAATAGCTAATTGATTTATTTGATCTTCACTTAAAAAAGTATTTTCAATTTTAATAATATCTTTTTTTCCTAATTTTTGAGAGGGCAAGTTTAAACCAATAGTAATGCGTTTTTCTGTTTCTGTAAATCTAAATAAAGATAATAGTTTAAAACCTATTTGAGATGGAATGTGATCAATTACGCTACCACATTTTATAGCTTCTACTTGTAGTTTATTTATTTGCATATTTTCTTATTAAAAATGATTTTCTATTAACACTAATGATAATATGGCTTGACGTGCATAAACACCATTTGCTGCTTGTTTAAAATACCAAGCGTACGGTGTATAATCAACATCATAATTAATTTCATCTACACGCGGTAGAGGATGCAATATTTTTAAATTACTGCGTGCATTTTGTAAAATCTTAGTATTTAGTATAAATTTTGATTTAGCATTTGCATATTCTGTAGATTCCAGCCTTTCTTTTTGAACGCGAGTCATATAAAGAATATCAATTTCAGAAATAACTTCTTCTATGTTTTGACATCTCGTCCAAGCAATTTCTTTTTCTAAAAGCATATCGTTAATATAATTTGGCATTGTTAATGCATCAGGAGAAATAAAAAAAAATTTATTTTTATTATACTTAGCTAATGCTTGTGTTAAAGAATGTACAGTTCGTCCATATTTTAAATCTCCTACCATTGCAATGTTTAAATCATCAAGTCGATATTGAGTTTCTTTAATAGTGAATAAATCTAAAAGTGTTTGCGTAGGATGTTGATTCGATCCGTCTCCAGCATTAAATATTGGTATATTATTCGAAAATTCTGCGGCTAAACGAGCCGATCCTTCCTGAGGGTGTCGAATAATAATAGCATCTACATACGAACTAATTACTGAAATAGTATCTGCTAATGATTCTCCTTTTTTCCCTAAAGATATATTATTCCCATCAGAAAAACCTATTGTTGAAGCGCCTAATCGGCAAATTGCTGTTTCAAAAGATAATCGTGTACGAGTAGAGGCTTCAAAAAAGCAGCTAGCAATAATTTTATTTTTTAATAAATTAGGTGCAGGTTCTTTTTTTAAAATGGCAGATTTTTTTAAAACTAATTCTAGTTCATCGCGTCTAAGATCATTTATTGAAATTATGCTTTTTTTATATAGAGAGTTTCTCAACTTCTAAATTCCTTAATTGTAGAGAAAGAAAAAGTAGTTATTGTTATTTTTGAAAAAGATGAGAAACAGTAACAAATAATTATTTTATAAATTATATATTTCGCTAAAAATTAATGTTTTTAACAAGACTAGATATGAGAATAGCTTTTATAGTGTGTAATCTATTTTCTGCTTGTTCGAAGATAATATTTTTATTTTTTTGAAAAACACTATCTGTAATTTCTACTCCGTCTTGAAAATTATATTCTTTTAAAATTGATTTAACTATAATGTTTTTTTGGCTATGCAGTGCAGGGAGGCAATGTAATACTTTGACTGAATTATTATCAGTCATATCTAACATACTTTGACTAACTTGGTAATTTTTTAATAATGCTATTTTTTCTTTCCATTGCTTTTCTGGTTCCCCCATAGATACCCAAACGTCTGTATAAATGAAATCTACATTTTTTACACCTTCTTTTATATTGTCAGTGCATGTTATTTTACTGCTATTTTTTTTAGCTTTTTCTTTGCATATATTTAAAATATTTTTTTCTGGCCAATATTGCTTTGGAGAAACTAAACGTAGATCTATCCCTAAAATAGCTGAAGCTTCTAGCAAACTATTTGCTATATTGTTATGTGAATCACCAACATATGCACATTTTATTTCAAAAAATTGTTTTTTTGGAAAAATTTCTTTCATTGTTAATAAATCTGCTATGATTTGTGTAGGATGAAATTTTTCAGTTAATCCGTTCCATACAGGAACAGCAGAGTATTTTGATAATGTTTCTATTACTTTATGACTATGACCGCGATATTCAATTCCATCATATAAACGACTAAGAACTTGCGCTGTATCTTCAATAGATTCTTTTGTACCAAAATGAGTGCTTCCTGGCCCAAGATAAGTTACATGTGCACCTTGGTCAAATGCGGCAATTTCAAATGAGCATCTTGTACGAGTAGATTCTTTTTCAAAGATTAAGGCAATATTTTTTTTTTTCAATAGTTGAGTTTCTTGATTATTTTTTTTTATTTTTTTTAGTTTTTTAGATAATATAATAATACTTTCTAATTCTATATTAGAAAAGTCTAATAATCTTAAAAAATCACGTTGATAAAGATAATTCATAATTTCAATTCTCTTAAAATTAGATTTCAATGGGTTTTAAATATATATAAAAATGAAACTAATAAAAAATCTTAAATGATTGAATATTTTCATACTATTATAGTATATAATATTTTATTATTTTTAATTAAATTATTTATGGCTGCTTTGTACATTATAAACTGTAAAAAATAAAATTATAGAGATATATTATGAAATTTTTTTTAGATCACTTAAATTTAAATATAGTGAAAACAGATTGTATAGTTGTTGGTGTTTTTAAATTTGGTGAATTAACAATGTCCGCTGACATTTTAAATAAATATAGTGATGGTTATATTAGTCAATTAATTAATCAGGGAGATATTAACGGAGAAATAGGAACACATTTATTGTTATATAATGTTCCAAATATTATCTCGAAAAGAATATTGCTGGTAGGATGCGGAGCAAAAAATAACTTTAACTTGTTTTGTTTAACAAAAGTTATTAAAAAAATTATTCCGATGTTAAATAAAAAATCTATTCAAAATATATTTTTTTCTTTAACTGAATTGCATTGCAATAAGAATCAAATATACTGGTTTATTCGGAAAATAATTAGTGATGTTCAAAAAGAAATTTTTGACATAAGTACATTTTTAAGAAAAGAAATCTACTTAAAATCTATTACATTTGATATAGAAGATAAAAATTTACTCTTATTAGCTAAAACTGCTATACAACATGCTAAAGCTATTAGTGCTGGATTAATAGCCGCAAAAAAATTAAGTAATTTACCTCCTAATATTTGTAACCCATTATATGTATCTCTACAAGCGGAAAAATTATCTCAAATATATAAAGATAATATTGAAGTAAAAACTATTGATTCAAAAAAAATGAAAAGTTTAGGTATGCATGCCTATTTAGCAGTGGGGAGTAGTTCAAAAAACAAGCCATATATGTCTGTTATTCAATATTCTACAAAAAATACTCTTAACAAAAAAATTATTATATTAGTAGGAAAAGGATTAACATTTGATTCTGGAGGTATTTCTATCAAACCTTCTCAGAACATGCATGAAATGAAATATGATATGTGTGGTGCAGCTGCGGTTTACGGAACGTTAATTATGGCTGCTGAATTAAATTTACCTTTAAATATTATTGGAGTTTTAGCGAGTTGTGAAAATATGCCAGGAGGAAGTTCTTTCAGGCCCGGTGATGTTTTAAATACTATGTCTGGAAAAACAGTGGAAGTATTAAATACAGATGCTGAAGGACGTTTAGTTTTATGTGATGTTTTCAAATATATAGAACGTTTTTCACCGAATATAGTAATTGACGTTGCCACTTTAACTGGTGCATGTGTTACTGCATTAGGACATGATGTTACTGGTTTATTTTCTAATCACCAAACTTTAGTAAATAATTTAAAAGAAGCTGCTCAACAAACAGATGATAAAGTTTGGCAATTACCTTTATTTGAAGAATATGAAAAAGATATAAAATCTAATATAGCTGATTTTTCTAATGTTGGAAATCGCGGGGCTGGAGCAATAACAGCGGCGTGTTTTTTATCGCAATTTACAAAAAAATACCATTGGGCACATCTAGATATTGCTGGAACTGCTTGGGAATCTGGTATAAATAAAGGATCAACAGGACGTCCTGTCGAACTTTTGTCTCAGTTTTTATTAAATATATCAAAATTAAATGAATGCTAAATAATTTTAAAACGTTTTATATTCAATTAAAAACATTACTTGTTAACAGAAAATAATTAAATACAATGGAAAAAACTTACAATCCTCAGCATATTGAAGAATCTTTATATAATTTTTGGGAAAAAAACGGATATTTTAAACCTAGTAACGATGCAACTCAACCATCGTTTTGTATTATGATGCCACCTCCTAATATTACTGGGAATTTACACATGGGGCATGCATTTCAACAAACTATTATGGATATATTAATTCGTTATCACAGAATGCAAGGAAAAAATACGTTATGGCAAGTTGGAACAGATCATGCTGGAATAGCAACACAAGTATTAGTTGAACGTGATATATATCTTACAGAAAATAAAACTAAAAAAGATTATCATAGAGATGATTTTATTAAAAAAATATGGTCATGGAAAAATAAATATAATCTTATCGTTACAAAACAAATGCGACGTTTAGGAAATTCTGTTGATTGGGATCGTGAAAAATTTACTTTAGATCCTGATATTTGCAATGCTGTTAAAGAAGCTTTTGTTATTTTTTATAAAGATAATTTAATATACCAAAAAAAAAGATTAGTACATTGGGATTCAAAATTAGAAACAGTTATTTCCGATCTAGAAGTAGAGCATCGTTTAGTAAAAAGCAAAAAATGGTTTATTCGATATCCTGTTTTTTTTAATCAAAAAAAAAATAATCAGCAGATTCAATATTTAACAGTTACCACAACTCGACCTGAAACATTACTAGGAGATACAGCTTTAGTTATTAATCCGCAAGATAAAAATTATCAACAGTTTATTGGTCAATTTGTTATATGTCCGTTAGTGAATAGAATCATACCTGTTATTTCAGATCAATATGCAGATCTAAAAAAAGGAACGGGTTGTGTAAAAATTACACCTGCACATGATTTCAATGATTACCAAGTAGGATTACGGCATAAATTACCAATGATTAATATTTTCACGTTTGATGGTAAAATTAAAAATAATTTTGATGTTTATAATTATAAAGGCGAAATATCTAATATATATAGTTCATTAGTACCGAATAAGTTTCAAAATTTAGATATTATTTCTGCAAGAATCAAAGTCATTGAGGAAATAAAAAAAATAGGATTACTGGAAAAAGTTGAAGAATGTGAAATTCTTACACCTCATAGCGACAGAAGTGGTGTCATTATCCAGCCTATGTTGACTAATCAATGGTACTTGAAAACATCAAAATTAGCTAATTTAGCGATTTCTGCAGTTAAAGAAAAAAAAATTAATTTTATTCCATCAAAATATGAAGCTATGTACTTATCTTGGATGAACAATATTGAAGACTGGTGTATTTCACGTCAATTATGGTGGGGGCATCGTATTCCAGTTTGGTATGATTGTAAAAAAAATATATATGTTGGACGTGATGAGAATGAAATACGGAAAAATTATAAAATATCAAATGATATAAAATTAATTCAAGACGAAGATGTTTTAGATACTTGGTTTTCTTCTGGGTTATGGACTTTTTCCACACTAGGATGGCCTAAAAAAACAAAATTTTTAAAAGTTTTTCATTCCACTAATGTATTAGTGAGCGGTTTTGATATTATTTTTTTTTGGATTGCTAGAATGATTATGTTAACTATGTATCTTGTTAAAGATAATTTTGGTATATCTCAAGTACCTTTTGAAAACGTGTATATTACAGGTTTAATACGTGATGAGGAAGGTCAAAAAATGTCAAAATCGAAAGGTAATGTTATTGATCCATTGGATATGATAGACGGTATTACGTTAAATGATTTAATTAAGAAAAGAACACATAATTTATTAAAACCACAACTATCTTATAAAATTAAAAAACGTACTATAAAGCAATTTCCAAATGGAATTAGTCCAACAGGTACAGATGCATTACGTTTTACTTTTTGCGCTTTAGCTTCTAATACACGCGATATAAAATGGGATATGAGTAGATTGAGAGGTTATCGAAACTTTTGTAATAAACTGTGGAATGCTAGTCGATTTGTTTTGATGAATACCAATAATCATCGTTTCTTTCATTTTGAAATAAATGATAATATGATGTTTATAAATAAATGGATTTTAACGGAGTTTAACAAGGTAGTAAAACTATATAGAAATTCATTAGATAACTATAGATTTGATGTTTCGGCGAATATTTTATATGATTTTACTTGGAATACTTTTTGTGATTGGTATTTAGAGTTTGTTAAATTAATTATAAAATCTGGTTCATCTCAAGATGTATATTATACTAAAAATATTTTAGTGGATATTTTGGAGAAACTTTTAAAATTATTACATCCAATTATACCTTTTATTACTGAAACCATTTGGCAACGTGTTAAAAAAATTAAAAATATTAAAGAAAAAACGATTATGCTTCAACCTTTTCCGAAATATAATAATTTGTTTTTTAATGAAAAGATTTTATTAGATATGCATTGGATCAAAAAAATAATAATTGCTTTAAGAAATATTAGATCTGAAATGAAAATTGGTTCAAAAACATTATTATCATTATTTTTAAAAAATGTCTCTTATGATCGAGAAAAAATTATTCAAGAAAATTTTTTATTGTTAAAAAATATAGTTCATTTAGATAAAATTGAAATTGTTTCTAAAAAATATAAAGAACCTTTATTATCTATTAAAAAAATTATTGATGGCGTAGAAATTTTAATTCCTATATTTGATATAATAGATAAAAAAATTGAATTGAAACGATTAAATAAAGAAATAAAAAATATTACATTAAAAATTATATCTATAAAAGAAAAAATATTAAATCAAGATTTTTTACGTTATGCTCCTCAAAATATTATACAAAAAGAAAAAGAAAAATTAAAAAATTTAAATGAAATATATTCTAAATTATCGCGTCAAATAAAAATTTTTAATAATCTTTTAAATGAAAATGAAAATAATTTATCTCGTGATAAAATGTAACATTTATTTTTATTATATTATAGGTTTATTATGTCAATTTTACATAATCGTAGTTCTAAAAAAGCATTAAAAAATAATATGTTTTTAAAAAAAACACCTCGTTTAATTCTTTCATTTTATAAGTATTTTTATATTAAAGATCCTCAAAGTTATAGAGATCAAATTTATAAAAATTTTCTACAATATCAAATATTAGGTAGAGTATATATTGCTAATGAAGGAATAAATGCTCAAATTAGTATCCCTGTTCATATCTATTCGAGTTTTAAAAAATTTTTATATCAATTTGACTCGGAATTAAATAACGTACGTATTAATAAAACATTTAGTTTTAATAATGTATATGCATTTTGGATGTTTTCTGTCAAGGTTAAAAAAAACATTGTAAATGATGGTATTGAAAATCCTTTATTTAAATTTGAACATGTTGGAACATATGTTAATGCAGAAAAAGTTAATTTAATGATTCAGAATAAAAAAATAATATTTATTGACATGAGAAATTCTTATGAATATAAAATAGGTCGATTTCCTAATGCTATCGAAATTAAAAGCAATACGTTTCGAGAACAGTTAAAAAATATAATTAAAACTATGAGTTATGCTAAAAATGAAAAAATAGTAATGTATTGTACCGGTGGTATTCGCTGTGAAAAAGCAACATCTTGGATGATTTTTAATGGCTTTACGAATGTTTATCACATAGAAGGTGGAATTATTGGGTATGTAAATCAAGCAAAAAGAAATAGATTACCTATTTTATTTAAAGGAAGTAATTTTGTATTTGATAATCGAATGAGCGAAAAAATATCAGAAGATGTTTTATCTCTTTGTACACAATGCAATCAGCCTTCAAATAACTATGTAAATTGTATGTTTAATTTATGTCATCTATTGTTTATTCAATGTCATAGCTGTGCAATCAATTTTAAAAATTGTTGCTCTTTTGATTGTATGAAACAGGCTAACGTTTTATTAAAAAAAAATAATGTTTAATTTGAAACTAATTATTGGAGTTATTTATATTTTTTTCTAAATTTTCCCAATATGTTATTTTTTTTTCTAATTTTTTTTCTTCTAAATCTAATTCTTTCAACATAGGCAATTGATTAATAAAATTTTTTCTAAAAAATTCAGGTTGATTTATTTTATTTTGTAAAATTGTAATATTTTTTTCTATTTGTTCAATTTGATTTAATATTTTTTCTGTTTCTTTTTTGAGCTTGTTTTTGTTTGGTAAATTTAATTTTTTATTTAAAACATATATATTTTTTTTATTTTTATCTTTTTTTATTTTTTTATCTATTATTTCGTTGTAGCTATTTAAGTGTTTAGTGATTAATCCGTTACCCTTAAACATCCAATATTGATTAACCGTATTTTGAATAAAACTTCTATCATGACTGACTATTATAACAGTTCCAGAATACCGAATAATAATGTTTTCTAACAATTTTAATGTATCTAGATCTAAATCATTCGTAGGTTCATCAAGAATTAATGTATTGTTTTTTTGTAAAAATAATTTAGCTAAAAGTAATCTATTGCACTCTCCACCAGATAAAGTTTTTACTAATCGTTTTAATTCGTATGGTTGAAATAAAAATTTTTTTAAGTATCCTATTAAATAATGTTTTTTTCCGTTAATTATTATTTCATTTTTCCCTTCATTAATATTATCTAAAATAGATTTTTTAGGATTTAATATTGTTCGATTTTGATCAAAATATGCTATTTTCACCTTCTTACTTGAGTAGAAACATCCTGTTTTGATTTTATTTTCTCCTATGAGTATTTTTATCATAGTACTTTTACCAGAACCACTATTACCTATAAATCCTATTTTATCACCATATTGTATTATTGAAGAAAAATTGTGAATAATCTTTTTATTTGAAATACAAAAATTTATATTTTTTAAATGAAACATAATTTTTCCAGAATAATCTTTAGTTTCATTAATTAAAATATTTTCAAATTTTTCTATTTTTTTATAATTTTCATTTTCTTTTCTTAGCTTTTCTAAATTTTTTACTCTACCTTCATTTCTTGTGCTTCGTGCTTTAATTCCCTTTTTAATCCAAATTTCTTCTTTGTTTAATTTTTGATCAAACAATTTTTTTTGAATTTTTTCAATTTCATGATTCTTATTTTTTAATATAATAAACTTTTTATAATCTCCTGGGAATGATCTAAGTTTTCCTCGATCAAGATCAATAATTCTTGTGCATATATTATTAATAAAAAATCTATCATGTGATATGAATACAACACTCCCAGAAAAATTTTTTAAAAAATTTTCTAACCATTTTACTGTATTGACATCTAGATGATTAGTGGGTTCATCTAGTAATAATATATCAGGTTCATTTACTAATGCAGCGCCTAATGCAATTTTTCTTAAAAATCCACCAGATGCTTCTGAAAGTAAAGTATCTTTTTTAAGATTTAATATTTCAATGATTTTTTCTATTTTTAGGATTTCGTGAAGATTAATTTTTTTAAATTTTTTTTTAATAAATTCGAAAATTGAAATATTTAAATGATCTAAATTTTTTTGAGATAAATATGATATTTTAATGTTTTTTCTATAGATAACTACACCTGAATCTAAATCTTGTTTTTTATTGATCACTTTTAATAGAGTTGATTTTCCTACTCCATTTTTTCCAGTCAAACAAACACGTTCATTTTTATTTAAATAAAAAGAAGTATTTTTTAGTATTTCTAAATCGCTAAATGACAAAGAAGCATCTTGTATACTAATAACATTCATATTGTTCTCATTTAAAATTCATTATGTATGTTTTATTATCCAGGAGTAATATTTTTCATTTAAAAAATCTTTTGATTGCATTAAATGAGTAATATTTTTAACATATATTTTCATTTTTTTAGTTTTATCAAAATCTAATTTAAAATTATTTTTAGAGCTTGAAAAAATAATACAACCATTTTTCGCAAAGTTTTTTTAAAATTTTTAATAAGTTAAGATAATCTTTTTTAATTCAAAAAACTTTTTCATTTTTTCGAATTTGAAAAAGTTGGTAGATTAAAAAATATTAAATCAAATTTTTGATAAGTTGATTCGATCTACTCTAAACAGTTTGTTTGGATAAAAGAATGTTGTATTCCAATTATATTATTAATTGACATATTTTTTATAGAATACTGTATATATTTTTTGGATATATCTATAGTCGTTGTACTTTTAGTTCCTCTTAATTTAGTAAAAACAGTCACACTATCAGTATATGCAAATAAATTTAAAAAATCTTTACCATGTGATATCGTACTTATAATCTTTCTTACGTATCGATGTTACAAAAATAATCCACAATCTAAATAATCAAATAAATTTATTAATAATTTAGTCTTATATTCTTGAATTATAAAAAATTTTTTACTATTAAAAAGTTTTTGATATTGTAATTTTTTTGTTTTTTTATCTTAAGCACTATCTTATTAATTGAAATAGATAATACTTCTTTAGTGTAATACATTGCATCGCATAATCTTTTATAAGAATTATGTATATTTATTTCTTTTGGAACTTGATATTCTTGAATAACTAACCAGTTTTTACAAACATGTACAACAATATTATAATTAGGTATATCTCTATCATATATACGAAAACAGTCTATTTTTTTTCAGTCATTCCATGTTTTTAATTTTTTGATATTCTTTTTTAGTCTGTTTTCGTATTCTTTATTTTCATAATTTAGTATGTTTGAAGACATTTTATAATTTCTTAAAAAACAGTCGGATAGAGCATTCTTAAAAAAATGTTTCATAATATTCTATTTGTACGAAATGCAATAAAAATTCTGATCTAGTAAATATTTATAGTGTTTAATTTTTAAAGTACTTCTTCAATACAAAACCGATTTGAACATATAATACTACTAGTGTGCTTTCAGCATTTTCTTTGTCTGTATGCGATGGGTTGCTTAATAATATTCTAATTTTTTTATTTTTATACAGGTTAATAATATTATTTAAATTACATGTTGAAAATTGAATAATTTTTAATATGTTTGCATTAAACGCATTTTCTTTTTCTTGTTTTATAATTTTTTTATTATAATCATATCCTATAAATAAATTTTTATGACATTTACTTATTTTAGTTTCAAATCTTTTATTTGCTTCATTACAAACTGTATTCCATAAAAAACTATTATATCCTTTACGATATTTAAAACCTAATTTATTTCTTTTTAATTCTGGTGCTCTATCAGAATAAATCATAGCTGCTTTAATTCACATAGTCTCAGAACCACGAATAGGATCGATTAAAAGAAAATTTTTTTCCATGTAGAGCTTAATATAATTGCCGCACTTAATTTTTCTTGTAGCGAAGTAATATTAAAACATTTTCGATACCATCTTTGATGCAAAGAATATCCAGATAGATATAACATAATATTTATTCTGTTATTAATTAATAATACTTGAATATTGATATCAGGATTAATAAGATTAATATTAGGATACATAGAATATTTTTTATAAAATTGATCTATAATTGCATTATTTATAGTTAATACAGCAAACGAACTATTTTAACAATATTACTGTATCCTTTAAATTTTATTAAAAATGTATTTTTTAAATAAAAAATTTTGTTCCAATTAATTTGATAAGTGTTAGTATATAAATTATGGATACTGTTAATGGTAAAATTTTTAATACATATATAAATATTAGAAGCAATTCGATTTCATATTACACTTTCGTATAATAGCAAATCCTTCGCTTCATAATAAATACCTCCGTCAATAATATTTAAATTTTTTGTTCTTAAAGAAATAAGTTCCTTTTCTAACAATTTTCACATCCTGAATTTGTAATTGCATATAAATAGTTCATAATTTTTTAATTATATTTCTAATAAATATTGGACCATGATATATAAGTCCAGAATATATTTGTATTAAATCAGCTCCTAACTTTATTTTTTCTTTTGCTGAATTTAAAGAATTAATTCCTCCTACTCCAATTATAGGAATTTTTTTTTAAGCTCTTGATGTAATATTGACACTACATAATTACTCTTGTTTTGTAAAGGTAAACCGCTGAGACCTCCTTGCATGTGTTTACTTGTTATTTTTTTGTGGATAGAGAAATGATTTGTAGTGGTGTTAGTTGCGACAACTGCATCTATATTAAATTGAATTAATTTTTTAGCAATATGGATTATTTCATGTTTTAATAAGTCTGGTGAAATTTTGATAGCTATTGGTACATATTTAAAATATTTTTTATGCATTTCCTTTTGTTTTATTTTAATATTTTTTAGTAAATTTTCAAATAATACTCCATATTGTAAATCTCTTAAATATTTTGTATTAGGAGAAGAAATATTGATAGTTATATAATGAGTATAACAATATATTTTCTCGATACATATTAAATAATCATTTATTGCATTTTTAATAGAAGTATTTTTATTTTTTCCTATATTAACCCCGATTATTCCTTTAAATTTTGATTTTTTGATATTATAAATAAGATTTTCTATACCAAGGTTATTAAATCCCATGTTATTAATAATTGCTTCTGATTGAATTATTCGAAACATTCTTGGTTTTGGGTTTCCTGTTTGAGGTAATGGAGTAACCGTGCCTAATTCAATAAAACCAAAACCTAGTTTAGAAAAAAAATCTATATATTCACCATTTTTATCCATTCCAGCAGCTAAACCAACCTTGTTAGGAAATTTTAATCCCATACATTTAATTGGTTTAGATGGAATAGGTTTTAAAAAAAAATTTATTAATTTTTGTATGTATTTAAAACTAATATATTTCAACGTCAATGTATGTGATTTTTCAGGATCTATTAAAAATAAAAGTTTACGTATTAAATAGTAAAACATTATAATTCCTTTTTACTGACCACGTAAGATGTGCGTTTTTAACTATTTTTTCATTTTAAAAAGCGTAATTATTTTATTATAATTCCAATAAACATTAAAAGTTTCAATTTATTATTAGTTTATAATAAATATTGAAAAATTGATAACTTTCTTATTTATGCTATATTTTTATATAAATTGTACAATTAGCTCAATACTAAGAATTATATCGTAATTATCATAATACAAAAAATATTATAAAATAGATATACTATGAAAAAATACAATTATCCAATAGTAAAAACATTACTTGATACTGATGCATATAAGCTTCATATGCAGCAAGCTGTGTTTTTTTTCTACAAGAATGTTAATGTTGTTTCAGATTTTATTTGTAGAGGACCTAATATTTTAGGATCGTATTCGCATGTTTTGTTAGATCAAATTAATATGATGGAATCTTTATCTTTGAGTCATGAAGAATATTTATATATGAATTCATTTCCATTCTTTAAAAAAGAATATTTACATTGGTTAAAAAATTTTCGATATAATATAAAACAAGTCAAAGTCAATAATCATCATGGTCAATTGCGTATTCGAATTTCCGGATTATGGAAAGAAGTAATTTTATGGGAAGTTCCTATTTTATCTTTAATTAGTGAAATTTTTCATAAAAACCATTATCCTGAAGTGACTCCGGAAATTGCAGTAGATTATTTGAACTTAAAATTAAAAAAATTTTTTAACTACACTAAAAATTTAGATCTCTCTCGCTTAAAAATTATTGATTTTGGGACAAGACGCAGATTTTCATATGATGTACAATATTCTATTGTAAAAAGATTGAAAAAACAATTTCCTTTTTTAGTTGGATCAAGCAACTATCATATCTCTCGTATTTTAAAATTATCCCCAGTGGGAACTCAAGCGCATGAATGGTTTCAAGCGCACCAGCAAATTAGTTCTAATTTAAAATACAGTCAATCTTTAGCTTTAAAAATATGGTTGTGTCAATATAAAAAACATTTAGGAATTGCTTTGACAGATTGTATTACAATGGATTCTTTTTTACGTGATTTTAATTTATTTTTATCTAAATCATACCAAGGGATGAGGCATGATTCAGGTGATCCAATACAATGGGCTAAAAAAGCTTTAAAGCATTATAATCGTTTAGGAATTGATCCTTCTAGTAAAACTTTATTGTTTTCAGATAACTTAAATTTTAACACAATTATAACTTTATATAGCAAATTTAATCAAAAAATTAATATTGTATTTGGTATTGGAACAAAATTAACTTGTGATATTCCAAATGTAAAACCGTTAAATATTGTAATTAAGTTAGTTAAATGCAATGGAAAACCTGTGGCAAAAATATCTGATAGTCCTGGGAAAATGTTTTGTTTAGACAAAGAATTTATGAAATCGTTATTTAAAGCATTTGATTTACCTTTAAAAAATATAAAATAATATTAATAATTTTTTTGATTATACTTATTTTTATCAATATTATTTAAAAAATAGAGTATAAGGGAAAATATAATGAATACAGTATCAATATCAAAAATATATCAAAATGATACTATGTTAAATGATTCAATTACTATATCTGGATGGGTCAAGAGTCGAAGAAGTTCAAAATCTGGATTTTCTTTTATTACAGTATACGACGGATCGTGTTTTCATGCTATACAAGTTATTGCTAATAATACTTTATATAACTATTATAAAGAAATATTGCGTTTAACTGTTGGATGTTCCGTATTGATTAAAGGAGATCTTATTTTATCTATCGGCAGGAAGCAAGAATATGAAATTAAAGCGACAGAAATTCAAGTATTAGGATGGGTAGACAATCCAGATACTTATCCAATTTCTGCTAAAAAACATAGCTTAGAATATTTGCGAGAAGTAGCGCATTTACGTGGTAGAACAAATTTAATTGGAGTTATAGTAAGAATACGAAACTATGTATTTCAACTATTACATAAATTTTTAAATAAAAAAGGATATTATTGGATTCCGACACCTATTATTACTAGTTTAAATACTGAAGGTGCTGGAGAAATGTTTAATGTTTCAACATTAAATATGAAAAATATTCCTAAAAACGATAATGGTTCCGTTGATTTTAAAAAAGATTTTTTTGGAAAAGAGTCTTTTTTAACTGTTTCGGGACAACTAAACTTAGAATCATATGCTTGCTCTTTGTCTAAAGTATACACTTTTGGACCAACTTTTAGAGCTGAAAATTCAAACACTGTTCGTCATTTAGCGGAATTTTGGATGTTAGAAATTGAATCATCTTTTTTAAATTTACATGAAATATCTAAATTTTCAGAAGAAATGTTGAAGTATATTTGTAAACGTGTTCTAAAAAACTGTACGACAGATATTAAATTCCTTAAAAATTACATCGATAGTGATATAATTAACCGTCTTGAAAAGTTTGTATCATTAGATTTTATACGAATAAAGTATACTGAAGCTATAAATATTTTAATAAGTTCTCAAAATAAATTTGATAAAATTATTTATTCAGGAATTGACTTAAATGCTGAACATGAACGTTTTCTTGTTGAGAAACACTTTAAAAGACCTGTAATAATAACGGATTATCCAAAAGAATTAAAAGCATTTTATATGAGACTGAACGATGATAAAAAAACTGTTTCTGCTATGGATCTTTTAGTACCAGGTATTGGCGAATTAATAGGTGGATCTCAACGTGAAGAACGTATTGAAATACTAGATTTACGTTTATTAGAATTAGGTCTTAAAAAAGAAGATTATTGGTGGTATCGAGACCTTAGACGTTACGGGACTGTTCAACACTCAGGTTTTGGTATGGGTTTTGAGCGATTTATTGCTTATATTACTGGTGTATCGAATATAAGAGATATAACACCATTTCCTCGTACTGCTAAAAACTCTCGTTTTTAAATAAATTTTTATATCAAATTATTTTTATAATTGTTTAATTTATATGACATTACTAATAAGGTAATTTAAAAATATGAACAAAAAAAAATCTTTATCAATTTTGATACCTATGTTATTTGCAACTAGTAGTGCAGTTCAAGCTGCTGAAATTTTTAACAAAAATGGAAACAAGTTAGAATTATATGGAATTATAAACCCTAATCATGAATTTTCTAATAGTTTTTTATCTACCAAGATTACTCCAAAAGAAGATAATACTAATGCTATTTTAGGATTATCTGGAAAAATTAATATCACTAATAAACTATCTAGTTATGCAAAAATTGAATATAAAACTGATTTTTTTATGCCTGAAGAATTAATGAATCAACAACAAAATAATACTATACGTTTAGGATATGCTGGTTTGAAGTATGGTAATTTAGGATCTATAGATTATGGTAGAAATTATGGTGTTATTCATGATGTGGAGTCTTTGATTAATCGTGCGCCATATATCAAAAATGACAGTGTTTTTGCATATAATGATAATTATATGGTAGGTAGAAATAGCAGTTTGTTAACTTATAGAAATGATAATGTTTTTGGTTTAATTGATGGTATGAGTTTTGCATTACAATATCAAGATGAAACTAAAAATCGACATCCAAGCCAAAAAAATCATTCAGGTTGGGGCGCATCTTTAAAATATGAAAGTGATTCTGGATTAACTGCTATCGGATCTTGTTTTACATCGAAAAGAACTCATTCTGCAACAGGTAAAATTTTAACAAATGAATCTGTGAATTCATATGGGTTAGGTTTTAAATATGATGCTAATAATATATATTTTGCTGCTTTTTATGGTGCAGCGAGAAATTTAACACCTCATAACATTCATACTAGCAGTTATATAAACGAAACGCAAAATATTGAGGCTATTGCGGAATATACTTTTAAATCTGGATTTCGTCCTTCTTTAAGTTATCTAGATTCTAAAGGTTATAATATGCATGGTTCTAAAAAAAGTGAATTAGGTTTAGCAAAACAAATTAATATTTCTACTCGTTACGAGTTTAATAAAAATATTTCAACTTATATGAATTATAAGATTAATTTGTTGAAAGAAAATGATTTTATTAAAACAAATAAAATTTCTACGGATAATATTATTGGTGCTGGATTGGTTTACCAATTTTAATTGCATACTAAATAACTTTTTCAATTAAATTTTTAAAAAAGTTTTTATATAAAAAATTAAGGTTAAAACTTTCTACTCATTGATAACAAGTAAAATGTATTTTTTTAAATATACAATATATATTTTATGTTATACATTTGAGTAGAAAGTTTTACTGTATTAAATGGTTTCATAATTATTTACAATTAATATATTTTTTAAGAAAATAAATTTTTTATTTTTTAAAGTACAATTTCTCTTATTTTAAAAAAATTAACTTAATTTTTACAAATTATTTATCAACAATAATAATTCCTAGGATTAAGATAATATATTTCATTTTGATTTTTAGCTAAGAATATTGAGGTTATTGATATTTAAAAATTTATTTTTTCTCAGGTAGTCCGAATTTTTTGTGCTTGCACTGATTTGATTATCATTAATAATGTTAAATATTTTTATTTTTTAACAATTTTTTTCATATGTTTATTGATTTTTTGTGATCTAAAAAATATTTCTCTTCATTTTTTAAGGTGTTCATATATATAAGTGTATTTTTAAAAAAAATACTTTTATCAAAAAATGTTTTCTACAACAATATAGTTAATAGTATTTTCAATTTTAATAAAATAAAACTTGTATTTTTAAATTTATTTTTTTAAAAAATGAACACTTGTTTTTAAAAAAATAATTAATATAAATATTAATTTATTTTTTAAATGATTTACTTTTTTAAAAAGCTATATTTTAATATAATGCTTTTAGTTTAGTTCCACCTAATAAATGCATATGTAAATAATTAATTTCTTGTCCTCCATTTTTATTGCAATTAATAATAATCTTATACCCATCTTCACTGATATTTTTCTTTTTAGCTATCTGAACTGCAATATAAAACATATGTGCAAAAATATTTTTATTTTTTTTATTTATGTCATTTGCTGTTTTTATTATACAGTTTGGTACAATTAATATATGTATAGGAGCTTTTGGATTTATATCATCAAAAGCTGTAACTATGTTGTCTTGATATAAGATATTTGATGAAATTTCTTTTTTGATAATTTTTTGAAAAATTAAATCATTATTCATAATAAAATATTTTTATTCCAATGTTGGTTTGACAAAATATGCCTATTATTGGGCGAGTTATAGTTTACTCACCCTATTGTTTATTTATTTTTTATATATTCATCTATTGCTGTCTTAATATTTTCAGATTTAGTCCCAAAAACAGCTTGAACTCCTAACCCTGATATTACTACTCCTGCTGCTCCTAAATCTTTTAAAGCAACTTTATTAACTTTTGACATGTCTAATACTGTAATACGCAATCTAGTAATACAAGCATCTAAATTTTTGATATTTTCTTTTCCGCCTAATGCATGAACAATCTCAGGTGCTATCTCATTATTATTTTTTATTACAATATTATTTCGTTTATTCTCTCTTCCTGGAGTTTTCAAATTAAATGTCATTATTACAAAATAAAATATTATATAATATAAAGAACCATATAAAATACCAACGATTGGGAAAAGAAACAACTTACTACTATGCCCACTTAGCACTATAAAATCTATCAATCCGTGTGAAAAACTTGTTCCTGCCCGCATATTTAAAAAAATACACAATGGAAAAGATAATCCTGCTAAAAAAGCATGAATAACATATAATATTGGAGCAACTAATATAAATGAAAATTCAATCGGCTCGGTAATTCCAGTTAAAAAAGCTGTTAATGCAGCAGAAATCATAATACTTCCTATTTTTTTTTTATTTTCTTTTTTTGCTGCATGCCAAATTGCTAAAGCTGCTCCTGGAAGACCATACATCTTGAAAATAAATCCGCCTGATAAGTTTCCTGCAGTTCTATCTCCGGCTATATATCTTGCGATGTCACCATGAAACACTTGTCCAATAGAGTTAGTATACTCTCCAATTTGCATTTGAAATGGAACGTTCCATATATGATGCAAGCCAAATGGAACTAATGCTCTTTCTACTAATCCATATAAAGAAAAAGCGAAAATTGGATTTTGATAAGCAGCCCATTGAGAAAATATTTGAATTTTTATAGCAATTGATGGCCAAATTAAAGATAATAATAATCCTATAAATATTGCACATAGTCCCGAGATAATAGGAACAAATCTTTTTCCAGCAAAAAATCCTAAATATTCAGGTAATTGAATTTTATAGAACTTATTAAACATATAAGCAGCAATTCCTCCTGCTATAATACCACCTAATATTCCTATATCAGAAAAATGTTTACTTTTTGTTATATCAATATTTGCATATAACATAGTATTAGGTTCAATTACAGATAATGTCTGAATTAATATACTATATGCTACTACTGCTGCTAATGCTGCTACACCATCGTTGTTACTAAAACCTAACGCTACCCCAATAGCAAAAATTAATGGCATATTTGAAAAAACAGATCCCCCTGTTTGAGCCATAATTGTAGAAATAGTATCTGGTAATAAGCTAAAATGAGCTGATCCTATACCAAGTAATATCCCTGCTATTGGTAACACTGAAACAGGTAACATAAGTGATTTTCCAATTTTTTGAAGACTTGAAAATACATTTTTAAACATATTGAAAACTCCTAAGTATATATAAAATATAAAATTAATTAAATAATATGTTTTATTTTAAAATCTAAATAATGTATAAAAATTATTTTTTATAATTTCAGCAAATTTTTTTAAATGTATTTCTTTTATCAAACAAATATCTTTTGCTATATTAATTAAATAAGCTGGTTGATTTTCTTTTCCTCTATATGGTATAGGCGATAAGTATGGGGAATCTGTTTCAATTAGCAAATTTGTTAATGGTATTTTTTTTAATGTGTTTCGTAATGCAATTGAATTTTTAAAAGTAATGATTCCAGAGAAAGAAATATAAAATCCTAAGTCTAATAATTTGAATGCCGCTGTATCATTTTCAGTAAATGAATGTAAAATACCTCCACATTTTTCTGCATGTTCTTCTTTTAATATTTTTATTGTATCGTTTATGGCGTTGCGTGTATGAACTATGATAGGTTTATTTAATTTGATTGCAATTTGTATATGTTTTCGAAACAAATATTGTTGTATTTTTTTTGTTTCATATGAGTAATAATAATCTAAACCTGTTTCGCCTAAGGCAATTACACGTTTTTCTTTTGATAGTGATTCTAATTTGTTAAAATTTTGTATTTCTTTTTGACAATATATGGGATGCACACCACAGGAATAAAAAATAGAATTGTATTTATCAAATAATTTTTTTATTTTATAAAAATTATTAATAGAAGTAGATACTGTTAAAAATTTTTTTACATGGCTTTGATTTGATTTTTTTAACATATCTTCTATGTTTTTATGTAATGAATGATAATTTAATTGGTCAAGATGACAATGAGAATCAACTAAAAACATAATTTTATCTCTTTCGTTTAAAATTATTCATCGATTAAAATTAAATAACAAAGCTTAAAATTTTTTCCCATTTAAGTAATTGTTCTAATAATAATAATTCGCTATTAATGCTAGGTATATTTAATAATCTATATCTACATTTAGTCCATGTATAAATACTTTGATGCAAAGTAAAATAATTATAGTTACTAGAAAAAAATTGAATTAATTCTAGTTGATCAAAATTAGTTAATTTTTTTTTTTGATTAAAATATAGTTGTATAGAATCAAATAATAATAAACAGATCCAATCTATTTTTAATATAGTATTTTTTATAGATAAAATTGGTAATATTTTTAGTAAATTTTGATTTTTAATAGATTTTAAAAAATATAAAAATAAATTATTTCTTTCTTCCCAAAGACCATCATTGATAAATTTTTTAGCCGATATTGGTGATCCTTGATAAATACGTAATGCAATTAAATTTAATTTTTTATTTAATAAATTTTGATTTTTTAACCAACTTAAACTGTTTTTTTCTAGTGGAGGAGATAATATATATATTAAACAACGACTATGTAGTGTAGAATTCACTCTTAAATTATTATAATCAATTAGGAAAAACCAAGTGTTTTTTGGTGGTTCTTCTAGCGTTTTCAATAATGCATTTTTTGCAGATTCTGTCATTTTTTGAATATTGGATAAAAATATTATTTTATTTTTTCCTTGTTTTGGATATTTAAATATTTTTTCATTTATTTCTCGGATATGGTTAACAGTAATGATTTCATCTTTTTTGCTAATATATTGATGCCAGTCTGGGTGGTTTCCAGATAACATTAATTGACAACTATGACATTTTTTACAACATTTAATTCCATTTCTGTGGTTGCATAATAACCATTTGCTAATTTCTAAAATTAATTTACATACTCCTAGTCCTTTAATAGTTTTTATTAAAAATGCATGATGCGTTTTTTTAATTTGATGTTGTTTGATAATTATTTTATATGGATTTATTAGCCAAGGATAGCGTTTCATATGAATTGTTTTTGAAGCCATTTTAATAGTTGTTTTTTAATATTTTTAGTAACATTTTTAATGTCTAAATTAGCATCAATTGTAATAATTTTGTTGTCGTATTTTACATTATTTAAATAACTTTTTCTTGTTTTTTTAAAAAATGTTAAAGACCGATTTTCTATTCTATCTAATGGACTTCTTTTTAATATTCTTTTTAAACCAGTTTCGGGTATAACATCTAAATATAGAGTTAAATCAGGAGTAAAATCTTTTAATAATAAATTTTTTAACTGATTGATCATATTCTCACTAATACCTAAACCTCCTCCTTGATAAGCTAAAGAAGATAAGTCGTGGCGGTCTGAAATAACCCAATCTCCCCGTTGTAATGCAGGTTTTATAATTGTTTCAACTAATTGAATTCTCGCTGCATATACTAATAGTAATTCTGTTTCTCTGGTAATTTTTTCCGTGTGATATGCTTTAATTAAATTTCTTATTTTTTCTGCAATAGGTGTACTACCTGGTTGGCGTACTAATACAACATTTTTAATGTTGTTTTTTTTTAAAGTCTTTTTTACATAAAAACACGCATGTGTTTTTCCTGCACCTTCTAAGCCTTCAATCACAATAAATTTATTTTTTATCATTATTTTTTTAGATATGTAATATAAATTCATTTTAAGTAGTATTTGATAATTTTAATTTTTAATTTTACTTTTAATAAAATCTACAGCGTTTTGTACTGTTTTAATTTTTTCTGCTTCATTATCAGATATTTCTATATTAAAATCTTCTTCCAAAGTCATAATTAATTCTACAATATCTAATGAATCTGCTCCAAGATCTTCTAAAAATGAAGAATTTTTAGTAATATCATCTATTTTTATATCTAATTTTTTAGTAATAATATTTTTTATTTTTTTTTCAATATTGTTCATGTTATTCACTTTTAAATGTTTTATGTATGTAATATATCATTTACATATACATACCACCGTTAATATGTAATGTTTGACCAGTAATATAGGATGCTTTGTGAGAAGATAAGAATATAACAGCATCTGCTATTTCTTCTACTGTACCTAATCTTTTCATTGGAATTTTAGATAAATAATTTTTATATTGAGATGCATTTAAATCTTTAATAAATTCTGTTTTAATCAGTCCTGGAGCAATAATATTTACAGTGATCCCTTTTGAGGCTACTTCTAATGCTAATGTTTTATGAAATCCAATCAGACCGGATTTTGCAGCGCTATAATTAATTTGACCTTTATTCCCTGTATAACCAATTATAGAACTAATTGTTATTATTCGCCCTGATTTTTTTTTGATCATTGAACGAATGACTGCTTTAGAAATATAAAATATAGATGTTAAATTAATTTTTATTATATCCTCCCACTCTTTATTTTTCATCTGAATCAGCAGTTTGTCTAATTTTGCTCCAGCATTATTAATTAATATATCAATAGAATATTTTTTTTTATAAATTTCTTCAATTTTTTCTGAAATAGAATTAGTATCTTTTAGATCTAAAATTAAACCAAAACCGTTTTTTTTTAAATATGCATTAATTGCTTGTACTCCATATTGACTAGTAGACGTGCCAATAACTCTAATTCCCTGTTTTGATAATTTTATAGCTATTGCTTTTCCGATACCTTTATTTGCACCTGTGACTAAAGCTGTTTTTTTAATATTTTTCATGATTTTAGTTAATTTTCTTGAAAGCATAAAAAAAACATTTTTTATTGCTTGTATTAAGAGAAATTAAATTAACGTTATTTTTATTTAAATTAGTTAAAATATTATTTGGTCCAACTTCTAGCATAGTAAAAATATTTTTTGATTGTATAAAATCTATTATTTCTTTCCATCTTACAGTTTTATATATTTGCTTGACTAATGCTTTTTTAATACTTTTACTATTATTTTCGCATTTTACATCTACATTATTAATCACTGGTATTCTAGGTTGTTTAATTTTAATATCTTTTAATATATTTTCAATTTTTTTAGCCACTGGTTTCATTACACAGCTGTGTACTGGTATGTTCAGGTTAACATCAAAAATAAATTTAGCTCCATATTTTTTGCAATCTAAACTTGCTTTGTATACATCTAATTTACTTCCTGAAATAATTATTTGATTATCTGAGTTAATGCTTGCAATAGAAACAGTATTAGATGTATATTTATGACAAATTTTTTTAATGATGTTTTCGTTTAAACCAATTATAGCTTTGACTAGGTATGATTTATTGAAAATTGTTTTTTGCATATATTTGCCGCGCAACGAAACAATTTTTAATGCGTCTGTAAATTTTAAAGCTTTAGCACAAACTAATGCAGAATATTCACCTAAACTATGACCGGACATAAATGATGGATTTTTTCCATTGCATTTTCTCCAAAATTTATAAATTGCAATTGATGAAGCTAATATCATTGGTTGTGTATATTTGCTATGATTTATTTTTTCTAACGGACCTTCTTTGATCAATTTTAGTAAGTTGCAACTTATATGTTCTGATGCTTCTTCAAAGACGTTTCGAAAAATTTTTTCTTTCTTTAAAAAGCTAGATAACATATTGATATACTGGACACCCTGTCCTGGAAATAACATAGCAAATAAACGCATTAAAATGACCTTTTTATTTAAATAAAAGATTGATATCAATAAATAATTAAATGTTTTACAAATAAAATTTAATAATTTATTCCTTTATCAAACGGTATTTTTTAAATACCGTTATTATATTTTTTTAAATAACTTTTTTACCTTTATAAAATCCTTTTTGGGTAATATGGTGTCGAATATGCGTCTCTCCAGATGATTTATCTATAGATAATTTCATATTTGTTAGACTATCATGTGATCGACGCATTCCTCTTTTGGAGCGAGTAGGTTTGTTTTTTTGAACAGCCATATAATTTTCTCTGTAAATTTTTAAACTAAAATACATTTGTTATTTAATATATTATACAAGATTTTGTAAAAAATTTCTAATATTCATATCTAATGGTGCTTCTATATGTAATATTTTACCATCATTTGGATGTATAAAATGAATCGAAATAGCATGTAATAAAAGTCTGTTACAATTAATTTTATTTTTTATTAATCGGTCTAAATCTAAATTTCCATAATTTTTATCAAATAATATTGGATGTCCTACATATGATGTATGTGCTCTAATTTGATGTGTTCTTCCTGTTCTTGGGAAAATCGACATGAATGTTGTAGAAGAATATTGTTTTTTTATTTTAAAATAAGTTTCAGAAACTTTTCCATTATTATTAATAAACATTTTTTTTTGTTTATTTTTAAAATAAATTTTTAATAAAGGTTTGGATATTTTTTTTAAATTACAAGGCCATAAACCATGCACTAATGCAACATATTCTTTTTGTATTTTTTTTTCTCTGATTTGTTGATGCATAGATATAAGAGATGTTCTTTTTTTAGCTAAAATTAATATTCCTGATGTATCTCGATCAATACGATGCACAAGTTCTAGAAATTTTTCTAACGGACGAACTTTACGAAAATATTCTATGACTCCAAAATTAATACCGCTTCCACCATGTACTGCGATACCAGAAGGTTTATTTATTATTAATAAATAGTTATCTTCATAAAGTATATTATTTGATAGATTTATTTGATCATAATTAATATGGCAATATTTTTTTTTCTCTGCGAAAATTTTTATTGGAGGAACTTTGATTTGATCTCCAATTTTTAATTTATAATTTGGTTTAATTCTTTTTTTATTAATTCGAATCTTTCCTGTTCTGATAATACGATAAATCATACTTTTTGGTATATTTTTAAATTTTTTTTTCAAAAAATTGTCAATTCGTTGATTTATCATATCTTCATTAATATATATAATAGATGTAGATAATATTTTATATGTCATTAAAAAAATCTCTATAATTATGTAATTTTTTTAATTTTTATTAATTATAATATAATTAAATGTATAAATATATTAGTATCAATAATTAAATTATTTATAATTTTACATTATAAAAAATTTTATTTGTTAATTTTTAAGTTATTTTTATATTATTTTAAAACAACTTATTTTTATATATATTTTAAATAAAAATCATAGTTAGATAATAAAATATTAATTTTTTTAAAAGTATATATTTCCTGTTGATTCATTTACTTATTTATAAAAATAAGAGAGAAAATGTTATAATGAAAAGAATGTTAATTAACGCAACTCAGCAGGAAGAGTTACGTGTAGCTCTTGTTGATGGTCAACGTTTATATGATCTTGATATAGAAAACTCTGGATCAGAACAAAAAAAGTCAAATATATATAAAGGAAAAATTACTCGAATAGAACCTAGCTTAGAAGCTGCTTTTGTAGATTATGGAATGGAAAAGCATGGTTTTTTACCTTTAAAAGAAATTTCTAAAAAATATTTTCCAAAAAATTATAATAATAATATTCGTTTAAATATTAAAAATATTTTACAAGAAGGACAAGAACTTATAGTTCAAATAAATAAAGAGGAAAGAGGTACTAAAGGTGCAGCTTTAACAACTTTTATTACTTTGGCAGGAAGTTATTTAGTTTTGATGCCAAATAGTCCTAATATTGCTGGTATATCTAGAAGAATTGAAGGCAATGATCGTATTGAATTAAAAGAGTCTCTTCTGTCTTTAAAAGTGCCTAAAAATATGGGTTTAATCATTCGCACAGCGGGAGTGGGAAAACCGATAAAATCATTGCAATGGGATTTATCGCTTCGATTAAAACACTGGGATGCAATTCAAAAAGCTGCAGAAAATAAAGTTGCTCCATTCTTGATTCATCAAGAAAGTAATGTAATTTTTCGTGCTTTTAGAGATTATTTACGTCAAGATATTGGTGAAATATTAATTGATAACCCGGAAATATTACATATAGCTAGAGAACATATTTCTGCTTTAGGTCGTCCGGATTTTATTAATAAAATTAAGCTTTATACTGGTGATATTCCGTTATTTAGTTATTATCAAATTGAATCTCAAATAAATTCTGCTTTTCAAAGAAAAGTACGGTTACCTTCTGGTGGTTCTATCATGTTAGATAGTACAGAAGCGTTAACAGCTATTGATATTAATTCTGCTCGTTCTACACGGGGTTTAGATATTGAATCAACCGCTTTTAATACAAATTTAGAAGCAGTTGAAGAAATTTCAAGACAATTAAGATTACGAGATTTAGGTGGTTTAATAGTAATTGATTTCATAGATATGACTCCTGTGAGTAATCAAAAAGCTATCGAAAACAAACTTCGAGAAATTGTACGTGAAGATCGAGCACGTGTGCAAATTGGTAATATTTCTAGATTTGGTCTTTTAGAAATGTCAAGGCAAAGGATAAGCTCATCTTTAGGCGAATCTAGTCATCATATCTGTCCTAGATGCACAGGCACAGGTACTATCAGAGATAACGAATCTTTGTCTTTATCAATTTTACGTTTAATTGAAGAGGAAGCATTAAAAGAAAATACATACGAAGTACATGCGATTGTGCCTATAGAAATTGCTTGTTATTTATTAAATGAAAAAAGAAATGCAGTGCATGCAATTGAAAAACGACAAGCAGGTGGAAAAACAATTATTGTTCCTAATAAAAATATGAAAACTCCTCATTATCTTGTTTCTAGAATTAGAAAAGGAGAACGAATACCATCAATGAGTTATTATCTTTCGAGTATTAAAAATAGCAAAAGTTTAAAAAATAAAAAAAAGGAAATGATAGAGAAAAAAATTAAATCTAGACCATTTTTAAAAAATAATAAATTATTTTATTGTTCTATTAATTCAAAAAATATCACTCAAAAAAGATTTTTTAAAAAAAATATCAAAAATAACTTTTTTATTAATTTTATGTCTTGGATAAAAGAATCTGTTTTAATAAGACATATTTTTATTAAAAGCGAAATATTAAAAAAAAATATTTTTAATTGCAAAAATAATATTTTTTTCAAAAAAGAAAAGAATATTTGCATAAACGATGCGAACAGCAATATCACAATTAAATCTAAAAAAAATCAAATTGAAAACAATATAAACAATAAAAGAATTTTTGAAAATAAATTTAATTTATTAAGTAAAAAATATAATTTATCTTTGAAAAATAAGTATTTTAAAAAAAATCATTTTATAAATTATATAGAACAATTTAATTTCTTTAAATTAAATGCATATAATTCAGAAGATAATATTTTCGATAATCGACGCCAATGCATTAATATTGTGAAAAATGAAAATTTTTTTATTTTACCACCTAAACGAAAGCTTAATTCTACAAATGTTAATCTTTTAAAAAATAAATTTATTAATGTATGTTCTCCTAATTCCACAAAAAAAGTGACTGGAATTGTTGTTTCATTAGAATTGGCATTAGGGAGAGTGTGGTTTAAAAATTCACTAATAAAAGAAAATACAATAAATAACAATTGTGTTTTTAATGCTAAAAAAAAAATAAATATTTCGTCTATGTATTTAAATGATGAAATGACTAAAAAAAGTATATCATTGCAAGAAAATAATGATTTAAAAGAAAACAAACAAAATCGTTCTTATAAAATTAGAAAAAGTTTTAAAAATCCAAATATAATTAGAGAGAGAAAAAAATTTCACTTATCTTTGAAGAAAAGTAATACGTTCATATTACATCACGAAAAAATTTTAAATAATAAGAATTTTAGACAAGAAAAAACTAAAAATAAAGCTTACGCACCTATTACAAAAATTTTTAATAGTTTACATCCGAATACGCATAAAAAAACGATAAAATCTTCAATTTTTTTAACACAAATAAATAAGAAAAAAAATGCTGCTGGAGCGCATGTTGCGACTGATGTTGCTATGTCACCTATTACTAAAACTGAATAAAATTATTTTTATGCTCAATATTTTAGAGAAATTATTCTTTACTTCAATAGTTACATATAAAAAATAAAAACTTACTTCTAAAGTAAGTTTTTATTATAAAAAATTTTTATAAGTATTAACTGTAACAGTCAATAATATCATTAAAGATACTTTCAGCCATTTTTAAAATTTTCACATTTGCAATATAACATTTTTGTTCGTAACTAAGGTTTTCATAATCTTCATTTATATCATCAGACATTGATAATTTTTTATTTTTTAATATTGTAATCATTTGACGTTTGAAAGGAACTTTTTCTTCAAGATCATTACATTTATAAGAGATAGATTTTAAAAATTTAAGATAAGACGTACCTAATGTATCTTTTTTATTCACTAATTTATCTTTGTTCAAATTATATATAATAATTGCATTATTTCTATTTTGTTGGTTTATGTCGTTAGTTGAAGAAAATGCGAATGGAGTATTTTCTACAATTAAAAGTTCTAATTCATCTAATGTTTTATCATATGGTTTAATCATATACATATTACCTTCATTATTAGTTCCTTCAATTTTTAACTCTATTCCATCGAAAGTAAGGTATACATTATTATTGTTTTGATATATTTCTGGTTCAAATGTTGTTTTATCTAGTAACCTTTGGACTCTCCAATGATTATTTTGCATATATACTACATAATCAGTATCTTGCGCATTGCTTGTAGATATCCATTGAATAGATGTAAAAGGATTTGATTTATTATTTGAACTAGATATAATTTCAGGCGTACTAATGTTAAACACTTGTTTTCCAAGGTTACCAAGCATATCATATCCTAATGTATGATTTTCGTTGATACTATCAGCAAAATTGACAGTTAATTGTCCGAGTTTATTTCTAGCATTTTTTAATTCTTCCCTTCGAAATGAGAGAAGAGCACCTAAAGATCCACTTGGAATCATATGTTCTATTTTTTTTAGTGTTTTTTCATGATTATCCCAATATCCAACACTAATATATTTTTTATCAGTATCAGATGTTAAAATCATTAAATTTTTTTTTGTATCATTATTAATCAGGCACATTCCGCTATGTAAGCGAACTTCAAAGTTATTATTATCTTTGATTACTGTTACGCCGATAATATCGTTTAGTTCATCAACTAATTGATCTCTTTCGTCGATATATTTATAAATTCCATTAGGAACTTGTTGCACTGGAAAATAACGAATAGTGACGTTAAGATTATAAATTTTATTAATTAAGATATTTGCTTTTTTTATATTCTCTGATATAGTGTTTCTAACGTCGCTTTCTAGGCATGTGAGCTTATCATTAAAATTTTTCAATCCATCTACAACGTTTTTTAAATTTTTTTCTATTTCCTCATTGAATACATTTTGATTTTTATTTGAAATGTTTTCTTGAATAGAAGAAAATAATTTGTTTATTAAGTCGCTAAAAATATTTATGTTTTTAATAAATAAATCTTCTAGCTTTATATATTCATCAATTCTTGTTTGTTCATCCTGCACTCGCTCACTAGTTCTTCGTTTTTCTTCTTCAATAAAATTATTATATTCATCATATACTTTTTGTATTTTTACTCCTGCATTAGCATTAGATTCATCTATGTTATTTTCTATCGAAATACGCTCTGATGAATCTCTATAACTTGGATTTAAAACTTTTTCTGATGTGTTATCAATTAATATTTGAATAGCATCAATACTTGAAATAGTAGCATTTAATATGGAACTCATATAGCCCCCTCTTTAAATAATCATTATGTATATGATTTTTTCTGTTCAATTTGCTTTAAAATAATATTTGTTAAACCAATACCTTTTTTAGTTAATTCTTTCGAAATTTGCTCATCATATATTTCAGTGTATAAACGACTTTGATTATTATCTAAAAAATTTTCTTCTGTTAAGGAAGATCTCATGCTTTTGAGTAATATATGAATAAAAATACTTTCAACTTGTTTAGCCGTTTCTAAAGCATATTTTTTAGGGTTATTTTTTACTTGATATTTTAGATTATCAACTAATTTAGCACTATAGTTTGTTATATTAAATAAAGATAAATGATTTTCCATTAAATAATTTCCAATTTAGCATGAAGACAACCTGCGCTTTTCAGCGATTGAAGAATAGATATCAATTCATCAGGTTTTGTTCCTAGCGCGTTTAATGCTCGTATAATATTATTTAAGTTTTCATTGCTTTTCTGTTGATATTCTAAATAATTTTTATTATTAATATTTTTTAATAAATCTGATTTATTTTTTAAATCTGTTTGTAATAAGTTTAACTGATTATTTGTATTGATTGTTTTGTTAATGATCACAGACAAATTTTTATGTGCTACAATACATGTCCCCAATCTGACTTCTTGATTCATTACAACCGAACCGGTTCTAGGATTAACTATTACTTTAGCTTCTTCAGACGGTATAGAAATATCTATGTCTTGAATATTAGAAAGCATATGCACTTGTATTGTATTATTTGGATATGTATTTATTTGTACTGTTTTAGAATTTATAGCTATAGCTGTATCTGGATATTTTATGTTAATCATATCACTTATTTTTTGTGCAATACTAAAATTTTCTTGATTCAACTGAAGATTAATTATTTTTTTACTTCCAAAATCAGTATTTATTTCTTTTTCAATAGTTGCTCCGTGATTAATTCTTCCTGAATTTACTTGATTAAATATAATATAGTTATTTTTTTTTTGAGCATTCATTTTTTCAGATACTAATATGCTCCCTTGAGCAATCGCATAAATTTGATTATCAGCACCTTTCAAAGGAGTCATCAATAAAGTTCCGCCTTTAAGACTTCTTGCATTACCCATAGAAGAAACTACTACATCTATTTTTTCTCCTGTATGACTAAAAGGAGGTAATTTTGCAGTAACTATTACAGCTGCTACATTTTTTAAATGCATATTAGTATCCGGTGGAATAGTTACGCCTAATTGAGAAAGCATATTATATAATGATTGATTAGTAAATGGGGCTTGTGTTGACTGGTCGCCAGTTCCATCTAATCCAACAATTAAACCATAACCAATGAGTTGATTTTCTCTTATACCTTCAATGCTAGTTAGATCTCGTATTTTTTCAGCATGTGCAAAAGAATAAAAACTTATTATAATACAAATAATAAATTTTAATAACGATATAATCTTAAACATAAAATACCTTATACATGTGCTTTATTGATTTTATTTTTTTAATATATATTATATACAAAATATACAATATGTCATTTATGAATAATTTTTAATCTCATAAAAAATCTTTACTCATAAAGGATTGTTCTAATCCTTTATGAGTTTAAATGATACTAAGAATTTTGTTTTTTAATTTTTAGTGTTAAATGGGAGAAATTTTTAATAATAATCGTTGTAACCAACCCATTTTCTGAGTCTCATTAATTCGATTATTACTGACATATTCAATACGTATATCTGCAATTTGAGTTGAAGCAACTAAATTATTCTTATTAATATTATGAGGATTTACTACCCCTGAAAAACGAATAAACTCTATTCCTTCATTAATAGCAACTTGTTTTTCTCCAACTACTTGTAAATTACCATTTGGTAATACTCTTTTTACAGTTACAGACATAAGCCCTGTAAATGTATTTTTAGCTGAATGACTACCTTTTCCGTAAAAGTCATTTTTTCCTATACTATCAAAACCCGTTTTACTTTCATTAATATTAAATCCTAATATAGGATTTAATTGTCCTGGTGTGATTGTCATGCCTAAATTAGCAGTACCATTTCGAGTGATATTAGAAGACGAACTATTGCTTGCACTGATATTTTCTTGCAATACAACAGTAATTGTATCTCCGATATTATGAGATCGATGATCTTCAAATAGCGGTTGATATCCATAGTTAATAGGTGTAGTTTCTTGAAATATTGAGCCATTTGTAGTTTTAGGAAAAACATTAGGCGCTATAGAAGTAGTAATTCCTTTAACTAAAGGTTGATGTTCAATAGACGAACAACTTTGAATAACTAATAAAACAAGAAAAGTTAAATAATATTTAATTGTATAAATAAATAACTTTACCACGGAAAAATAATCCTTAATAAAAAAATCTTAATATATAAATGTTAAATTTATTTTATTATTAAAATCAATTTTTATAGTTGAGATAATTTTTGTAACATTTGATCTGAAGTATTTATAGATTTACTATTAATTTCGTACGCGCGTTGAGTTTGAATCATATTAACCAATTCTTCAGCAACGTTAACATTGGATGTTTCAACATATCCTTGATATAATAAACCTGTTCCATTTAAACCTGGTGTAGTATCTATTGGACTTCCAGATGCTTGTGTTTCTTGGTATAAGTTTTCTCCTAGACTTTCTAATCCAGAATCGTTAATAAAATTAATTAAGTTTAATTGACCAATAGACATTGGTTGCGTTTGACCTTGTATAGTAACACTAACAATACCATCTCTTGCTATGTTAATATTGGTGGAATTAGGAGGAATATTTATTTCAGGCATTACTGCAAATCCACTATTAGTTACTAGTTGACCATTTTGATCTAATTGAAATGATCCATCTCTTGTATATGCTATGTTGCCATCTGGTAATTGTACTTGAAAAAACCCAGGACCGTTAATAGCTACATCTTTAGAAGAGTCTGTTTTAGATAAATTTCCTTGACTATGAATTCTTTCAGTAGCGACAGGTCTTACACCTGTTCCTATTTGTAACCCAGAAGGTAAAGTGGTATCAACAGAAGAATTTGTTCCTGCTTGCCGTATTGTTTGATACATTAAATCTTCAAAAACTGCTCTAGACCGTTTGAATCCATTTGTACTAACATTTGCTAAATTGTTTGAAATTACATTCATATTAATTTGTTGCGCGTCAAGACCTGTTTTAGAAATCCATAAAGAAGGAATCATATTTTTTATCCTTTTAATTGTTTACATTAAATAGTTGATTTGCACGTTCTATATTTTGATCATACATTGATATCATTTTCATGTTCATGTCAAATTGTCTAGCATTGGATATCATATCTACTATATTTTTAGTCGGATTAACGTTGCTATTTTCTAACATTTCTGATTGCACACGAATAGTATTATCATGTAGTACTTTTAAATTTTGATTGAATCTATTTTTTTTTAAGTAAAATAATCCATTATCTTTTTGAATAAGATCATTTTTTTTAAAACATACTAATTTTAATGATCCTATTATTTTTTCAGAAATGTTATTTTGTTTGTTTTCTATTTCTTTAATGGTTCCATTAGATAAAATTTTTACATTTACATTGTGTGGTATTTTTATATCTCCTTGCTTTCCAACTACTTTATAATTTTGAATGGTAAGTTGTCCTTGCGCGTTGATTTGTAAATGTCCATTCTTTGTGTATGCATCTTTTCCATTCTGGTCTTTTATTACTAACCAACCATTATTTTTAACAACTAAATCAAGTTTTCTTTGTGTATGTGTTATTAAACCTTCTGAAAAATTATAGTATTTTTTTGTTTGAGTTTTATATAAATTATTTTCATTTTTATCTTTTATAAAAACATTAAACGTTTCTTTAAAACCATTAGTCGATATATTCGCTAAATTATTTGCAATGATATTTTGATTCTCTAGTAACTGAATAGCCGATTTCATTGATTGATAAATTGTGTTATCCATGAAAACACCTAATTTTTATAATTATCTTAAATTTATTAATGTGTTAATTATTTTATCTTCTGTTTTAAAAGCTTGTGCACTAGATTGGTAATTACGTTGAGCTACAATCATGTTAATTAATTCTTTATTTAAATTAACATTAGATGATTCTAAAGTTTTTGAAATTATGATTCCAAATCCTTTATCTCCTGCAATTCCAATATTTTCATTGCCAGATTCGTGCGTTGCGGACCAAACGTTTCCACTTTCAGGTTTAAGTTTCTCTGGGTTGATAAACTTAGATAAAAATATTTGTCCAATTTTTTCTACTCTTTGATTTGTATATTGACCTATAATTTCGCCATTATTTAAGATTTCAAAAGATGTTAAATGACCTTCTGGATATCCATCTTGAGAAATCTGTATTGTATTATTATCATCTTCTGATTTTTTTAATGTACACTCTAGATTTAAAGTCAGGTCTTTAAATTTTTTTGATTTAATCTTTATTTTTGAATCAGAAGTTAATTTACCTTCAGAATCAAATTTTAAATGAATAGTATCATCAATTTTATCATCATTTGAATTATTAATATTATTTGACTCAATTTTAATAGTCCATTCATTTTCGTCTTTATTGATCAAAATATTTATGTTTTGAGCTTGTCCATTTTTATCATATACAGTAATGTTATTGATTTCTGAATTTGATATATCATCATCAGAACCTGTGATAGTATTAGTGGAGGAGTGATTATTTTCAATTAGATCTGCATGTAATTTGATTGTATTTGTTTGTTTAGACTTGAGAAAATCAGATTTTTTTAAATTAATAGGTTCTAATTTAGATATGTTATTTAAATTATTTTGCAAATCGAATTGATTTTGACCAGTTAAATACATTCCATCCATATTTATAATATTTTTATCTTTGTCTAATAAAAACTGTCCATTTCGCGTATAATATACATAACCTTTAGAATTTAATACTCTAAAAAAACCATCTTGTACAATACCTAAGTCTAAATCTCTGCCTGTTTGCATTAATATTCCATTGCTAAAATTTTGTCTCATATTAGAAGTTCCAACACCAGAACCGATAATTTTATTAGAGCAAAACGAGCTAGATACTATATCAAAAAAAGAAAGAGTACTCGATTTAAATCCAATCGTAGAAGCGTTTGCTATATTATTTGATACAACATCTATATTATTACTGTTTGCCATTAATCCACTAATAGCTTCCATCGTTGACATATTTTATTCCTTAAACAATTGATTTTAAAATTTTTTTTGAATGCATATATATTTATTTTAAAATTTTACGAATTTTTGATAACGTTGTGGTACCCATTGCTCCTAAATCTATTATAGGGTCTCTAGAAGAAGTAATTATACTATGTACCAATGCTTCACATAAGATTTCTACCGGAATGTCTTTGTCTTTGTTTTTAGCTATTACATTGACATTATATTTTCCAGTAGGAACAGTGTTTTTATCTAAATCTAAACCATCCCATGTAAAACTATATATTCCAGGTTTGGCATCTTTTATTGTTTTGATATGCAGCACTTTTCCCTTTTCATCTAATATTTTTATCTCAGCTGATGTTGCATAACCAATTAAATCTATTCCAAATTCTGTCTTTATATCTTTAGTATGAACAATTTGTGAATTAGGTATCATGACTCGATGACCAATTAATGAAGATATTTGAATATTTTGATTTTGATTGATTTTATCAGAAAATTTTCCTACAGTATTGTTTAATCTTTCAATTCCAGTTGCGGTATTAATTTGAGCTAACTGTGATGTTAACTCGGTATTTTTAATAGGATCAGTCGGGTCTTGGTTTTTAATTTGGGCAATTAATAAACTTAAAAAATTGTTTTGCAGATCTAATGGATTAGTAGCACTATCAAAATCACTAGTAGTTTTATTATCAACGTTGTTATTAATAGAAGAATTTGCATTGATATTATTCATTTTTTTTTCTTATTCTCCAATAGATAGTGTTTTTAATATCATATTTTTAGCAGTTTTTAAAATTTCTATATTCGCTTGATAAGCTCGTGAAGCAGTAATATGATCTATTGTTTCTGTCATGGGATTAATGTTAGATTTTAAAACATATCCTTTTGAGTTAGAAAGCGGATGATTCGGATCATATATCATTTGTATTGGATTTTTATCGTTAATTATTTTAGTTACTTTAACTCCTTTTGCTCCTTTTTGGTTTAAATTGAACGATTTAAACACAACTCTTTGTGCGATATATGGGTAATATTGTTCATTTTTATATATTACACTATCTGCATTTGCTAAATTTGTAGCAACAATATTCATTTTTTCAGATTGCGCAGTTATAGCCGAACCTGCAATATTAAGTATATTAAATAAAGACATTTTTTTATCCTTTTAGTACATGCATCATATTTTTAATTTCATTTTTTATGAATACTAAATTTTCTTCGTACTTTAAAGTATTTTTTAGAAATTCGATACGTTCACGATTCATATCTACTGTATTACCATCAACTTTAATATTTGTATTTTTGACAGGTTTAACTGAAAATAAAGAATTACTATTTCTTCTTAGGTTTTGTGTTAAATGTTTTTTTGAGGTTCTTTTTAATGTAACTTTTAAAGAATAATTTTTATTTTCTTGTAATATTTTTTGAAAGGTATCTTTGAAGTTAATATCCATTGCTTGATATTTTGGTGTCTCAGAATTAGCTATATTTGATGACAAAATTTCACTTCTTGTAGCGTAAAAATTTAATAATTTTTGATTTAAATTAAACATATTATTTATTTTTTCAAACATATTTATACCTTTTTGCTTTTTTAAATTTAATAATAATTTTTTACATTATATTTTATAAAATTAAAATAACATTGAAAATTTATTTTCAATGATTCTTAGCTAACTTAGAAAATTTTTTCTGTAAATATAATTATATTATAAATTTTTAAAAAATTTAAATTTAAAATAGATTTATATTAAATTTTTTATTAAATCTTTGTAGATTATAAGAAAATCTATAAAGAATTTATAATATATTATATGTATTTATTAACCGTAATGGGTTAAGTTTTAATTTCTGTCAGTGAATAAGGAAGAAAATGAAATTATTAAAAATTTTTTTTATTTTATTGTTTTTTTTATCTTTTAAAATTAGCGCTGATGATTTAATAAATCACTTAAATAAATTTTTTAAAAAAGAATATTCTCTGAATACAAAAAATTTTAAAATATTATTTCATGTTCCTCTTAAAACAAATCAAGTTTGTAAAAAACCATATTTTTTATTATCAAATCATTTTCATAATGCGCGATTATTTGATATTTTATACATTTGTGGGCATCAACATCGATTTTTAAAATTAGAATTACAAGTTCAAGGGCAGTATATTGTAGCAAAGAAAAAAATTTTTCGAGGAACAAAAATAAGCGAATCAGATTTAAAATCTATAACAGGAAGTTTAAATAATTTACCTAATGGAACTTATTTGAATAAACAAGATGTTATAAATAGAGTAAATTTACGAGATATTTTTCCTTTTCAACCTATTACATCTTTTATGACACGTGCTTTCTGGGTGATCAGATTAAATAAAGAGGTTACTATTAAGTTCAAAGGAAACAATTTTGAAATTATTACTACCGGAAAAGCACTCGATAATGGCGGCATAAACGAAAAAATACGTATTCAAATTAAAAGTGGGAAAATTTTTACTGGAATAATTAACAATGATAGAGAAGTAATAGTTGTTTTATAAATTTAATAATATTATATTTATCAATGATACAAATTATAAAATACATAAAAATATGAAAAAATTAATCGACGTTGTTAAAAAAATAGATAATATTTTATTTTTATTAGATAAAACTATGCATGAAGAGAACATAAATTTATTGAACTCAAAAACTAACATAAAGGAATTATCTCTTATTATAGAAAGAAAACATATTTTATTGAATAAATTAAACTATGCAAAAAAAATACAGTTATCTCTTGAAAAGCAATATAATAGTATTTCTTCTGGTGTAGATTGTGATAAAATTCATTATTATTTGAATAAGATAAAAAATAAATGCTTATCTTTAAAGAAAATAAATCTTAAAAATAAAAAATTAGTGGAACACAAATTTTATTTAAATCAAAATTTTTTAAATTTTTATAAATCTTATAATAATAGTATTATTTATGACATTAATGGAAAATTATAGAACTGAAATTATTAAAATTCAAAAATTATACTAGTAATATTTAAAGAATAGACCATTTTAAGATTTCTCCGGATAAAAAAGGTAAAATAAAATCTTGTCCAAGATCTATTTTTTTTACAATTTTACAAGGTTTTTTTATCAATGTGATAGTACTTTGATTGATTGGTAAATTATAGAAATTAGGACCATTTTTTGAACAAAAAGATTCAAAATATTTTAATGCTTTCATTTCTTCGAAAATAGTAACGTAACATAATAAAGATGATGGAGCATTAAATATTCCTGCGCATCCAAATAAATTAATTTTATTCTTATAAAGATGTGGAGCGCTATCACTTCCTAAAAAAAAATTTGTACTACCATTAGATATAACTTTCCTTAAAGCATTTTGATGTATTTTTCTTTTTAGAATAGGTAAACAATATAGATTAGGTTGAATTCCGTGAATAAACATGTTATTTCTATTTAACATTAAATGATGTGGGGTTATAGTTCCTGCTAAATATGCAGAATTGTTTTCTTCAACGTAAGAAACAGCTTCTTTGGTTGTAATATGCTCTAATACTATTTTTAATTCTGGAAATTGTTTACGCAATGGTATTAGTGTTGTTTCAATAAATTTTGCTTCTCTATCATAAATATCAATAGCAATATTATTTTCTTCAGCATGAATTAATAATGGCATTTTTATTTTTTGCATTAATTCTAATATATGAAAAATTTCACTAATTTTATTTATACCTGTTGTTGAATTTGTTGTACATTGATTAGGGTATAATTTTGCGCCTATAAATATTTTTTTCAAGAAACCATATTTTAATTCTTTTAAAGAAGTTTCCCTTGTTAAATAGCAAGTCATTAATGGTTCAAATTGAGTGTGATTGAGTTTTGTTGCTTGCAAAATTCTATTTTTATACGCAATAGCTTGTTTGCAATTTATAATCGGTTTATTAAGATTAGGCATGATTATTGCTCGTTGATAAAACATTTCAGTATATCTTAGAACTTTTTTTAAGATTCTTTTATCTCTGAGATGAACATGCCAATCATCAGGTTTAATTATTTTTATTTTTTTTAAAGAAGACATTATTTAGAATGTATTTGAAGGTAATAAATTTATTTAGAAATAATTTTATTTTATAACATATTAAGTATTTTATGAGCAAGAAAATTTTGTTTAGGTTTTAATAAAATATTCTGTGAATATAATGTGTAACTTGTTTCAGGTCAGTTTAATATGAATCTTTTGAAAACTTTATTTTCTCTTAGTTTTACGACGTTGATTTCACGTATATTAGGTTTTTTTAGAGATCTTATAATTGCTCGTGTTTTTGGTGTTTCTATTTATACTGATGCTTTTTTTGTAGCTTTTAAAATTCCCAATTTATTACGTCGATTGTTTTTCGAAGGTGTGTTTTCGCAATCTTTTATCCCTATTCTAATATATTATAAATCAAATAAAAACATACATCATACAAAATGTTTCATTGCATCTTTGTTAGGTTTAATTATTTGTATTTTATCTATCCTAACAATATTAGGCATGATATTTTCTAATTATTTAGTTAAATTGACTGCGCCAGGTTTTTCCAATTGCTTCCAAACATTGAAAGTATCTTCTACTTTACTAGAAATTATGTTTCCTTATGTTTTATTAATTTCTCTATCATCGTTATATTCTTCTGTTTTAAATAGTTGGAATTACTTTACAATTCCGGCAATTGCACCCAGTCTTTTAAATATTACTATGATTGTTTGTTCTATTTTTTTGAATAATTTTTTTACACCGCCAATTTTAATATTAGCTTGGTCTGTTATTATAGGTGGACTTATCCAGTTAATATATCAGTTTCCATATTTATTGAAAATAAATATGTTAATAATTCCAAAATTTAATTTTAAAAATGCTGGCTTATTAAAAGTTTTAAAAAAAATAGGTCCGTCCTTGATTGTTACTTCTGCAAATCAAACTGCTTTAATTTTGAATACTATTTTTATTTCTTTATTACATTCAGGTTCTATATCTTGGATGTATTATGCTGATAGATTGATTGAATTTCCGATAGGGATATTAGGTGTTTCCTTAAGTACAATTTTATTTACATCGCTATCAAAAAGTTATTCTAAAAATAAACTAGAAGAATATAAAAAATTACTTCATTGGGGATTTAGAATCGCTTTAATTTTATCATTACCTGCTTCTATTTTATTATTTATGCTTGCGAAACCATTAGTTGTTATATTATTTCAACATGGAAAATTTACAGATTTTGATGTTTTAATGACACAAAAAGCATTACAATTATATTCTATTGGTTTAGTGGCATTAGTTTTAGTAAAAATTTTATCTTCAGCTTTTTACGCATCTCAAGAAATAAGTTTTCCAACACGAGTTTCATTATTTACTTTATCTATGACGCAAATATTTAACCCATGTTTAATTTATTATTTACAACATGCAGGTTTAGCTTTATCTTTTAGTATATTTGGGTGGATAAATTTTTTTCTGTTATATTGGAAATTATATCAAAAGAAGCTGATTTTTTTTAATTCTAATGAATTAATTTTTATTTTTCGTTTATTAATTGCAGCATTTTCTATGATATTTTTTCTAATTTTTATGTTATATTTTATACCTCTATATAATGTAAATTCTTGTTTTATTAAAATAATACGTCTATTTACAATATTGTTTTTTTCTGGAATGATTTATTTAGCTTGTCTATATTTTTTAGGTATATCCTTTTTCCATAATCCTAATAACATCAATAACAATAAAATTATTAATTAAGAATTATGTATATATGTTAATCAGTTTTGAATTTTATTAGTTAGATATATGTAAATATTATATAAATAATATAAATATATTGAATTATGTTATTAATATAATATTTATTATATAATAGATTGTATTATAATTTTTTATAAAATAATTCAGATTTTTAAATTTTTTTATTTATTGGTAATTTATCTTAAAAATGGAGTTTTCAAATGAAAAAAAGAGCTCTTACTATTCTAATTTTATTAGTAAGCTTGGTCAGTAATGTTCAATCAAAAAATAACGATGGATGGTATATAGGTACTAAAATTGGATGGTCGAATTTTAATCTTTTAAACTATAAGAAAATGCAAGATATAAAGCATGATGAAAGCACAAATGCTCCTATTTTTGGATTATTTCTAGGATATGAATTTAATCCATATTTTGGTTTGGAAATAGAAAATGATACAACTGGATTTTTTCCTCATCTAATGTTTCAAAAATCGAAAGAACATATACAAGCAAATAACGTACAAATTTCAACAAAATTATCCTATCCTGTTACAGATGATTTTCGATTTTACACACGATTAGGAGGGATGATGTTTTGGGAAAATTTAGCTTCTAAAGAAGATTTGAAAAAAACTTTTACTAAACATAGTTGTTTATTTCCTAGTTTATCTGTAGGTGCTGAATATATTTTTAATGATGAATTTATTACTAGATTTGATTATACATGGAAAAGTAGTGTTGAAAATATAATGAATTTATCAAAACCTACTTTAGGAGATGCAGTTGTTTCATTTGCATGGAAGTTCGGAAAGTCTAAAATTAATGATATGTTTACATCATACACACCAGAAACATCCAATCAACAATATGTCGCCCTTAATGAAAACATTAATTTTCCTTTTAATAGCACAGAATTAAGACCTATTTCATATGACAAATTAAGAAAAATTAATAATGAAATAAATAATATTAAATCAAAAAAAATTTATATTACACTATCAGGTCATACAGATAGAATAGGAAATAAAGAATACAATCAGAAGTTATCTGAAGATCGTGCATATAGTATCAAAAATTATTTTACTTCTCATGGAATATCTGAAAATCAAATCAACATTCAAGGAATGGGGAATCAGTATCCTTTAACTGATCAAGTATGTAAAGATATAGAAAGTCGGGCTTTATTGATTAGTTGTTTAGCACCTGATCGTCGTGTAGAAATTGAAGTTTCTGCTGATCAGTAATTTTTTTGAGGATAAAAATTTTATTTTTTAATTTTTTCGGAGAGAGAGAGATTCGAACTCTCGGATGATTTCTCATCGGCGGTTTTCAAGACCGCTGCCTTAAACCACTCGGCCACCTCTCCTTAAAAAACATAATGTTTTAATTATGAAACATTAGTAATGTTAAAACATTCTATTGATGAATGTAAAGACAATTTTTTATTTTATTAAAAATTTTATATAAATATTTTTATATTTATAAAATTTTATTGTAATTTTATTTTTTTTTTTTTATAATATAAAACTATAGGCGTGTTGACAGATTGGCTATGTAGCGGACTGCAAATCCGTATAACCCGGTTCGATTCCGGGATACGCCTCTATAAAAAGCCCGGATGGTGAAATTGGTAGACACAAGGGACTTAAAATCCCTCGGCTTTAAAAGCTTTGCGGGTTCAAGTCCCGCTCCGGGTACCATATTATATTTATAATAAAGCTTGATATACTTTATATAGATTGGTTTTTTCAATCACGTGAAATGATTTAAAATTTTTTTTTAAAATTAAATCATAATTAAAACAACTATTCACGACAAATCTCAACTCTCCTCTTTTTTTTAAATATTTCGATCCCATCATGATAACATTTTTAATAATATTAAAGTTTATTTTTAAATCATTGTGAAATGGCGGATTCGATATAATTAAATTAAATTTATTAAATATATTTGAATAAAGATTGCTAGATAGTACCTTTGCGGATAATTGATTAGAGGAAAGTGTTTCCTGACTAGATATTATTGCAGATTCCTTATTATCTATCATAGTAACTATAGAATTTGGTGAATATTTAAGCAAAGATACTGATAAAAAACCTGATCCACATCCTACATCTAATATTTCACCATGAATATGTTTAGAAAAAGTAGAAGCAAGTAGTTGACTACCTAAATCTATTTTTTTATAACCAAAAACTCCTGGTAAACATTTGATGTATAAATCTTTCCAAATATGTGTGTGAAAAAAATCTTTTAATATAAATTTTGTTTTATATTGAAGAATGCCTGCGAATAGAATAGAATGTTTTGCGCTTTCTAATTTATTTATATGTGTCCATTTTTTTAATATTTTTATCGCACTTTTTACGCCGCATGAATTATTTCCTACAATAAAAATTTCAGTTCCAATAGCAAAACAAGATAACAAATTATACAATTGAAATTTTGCTTCTGACTTACTTTTAGGCCAATAGTAAATAAGTGTATTATAATTTTTAACAGTTTTTTTCGAGACAAGTAAATTATAATGTATATGAATTTTTTTAGGATGATCCGATTTTTTTTCATAAAAATCATTTTTTACACTAAGATGTAAGCTTTTGTCTATACAAGATAAATATCTTGGTAATTCATCTTGAATATTTCCTGAAAAAAAAATTTTTTTATTTTTAAAAATATTTTGATAACGTAAGATGAGTTGACTATTCTGAGAAAATAACAAAATTTTAATGATCCTCACAAATTTGATCTTGAAAAAGTTTAATATTTTATTAATTAGAAATTTTATTTAAACTCCACATCAGTTACATTGAAATATCTTGAATTGTGTAAAAATTCTAAAAAAATAGAAATTGTTATAAAATGATATTTATATTATAATTTAACTAAATTAATATGTGTTAGCTTTTAAAAATAATACATGTACATTTAATATGCATATAAATATAAATTATCGAGCAATATATATGCAAAAAACGTCTATTGAAATAAAAGGCAGTAATTTCACATTATTAGTATTATATCTAAAAAGTGATAATATAGATTTAATTGATAAGTCATTATATAAAAAAATTCAAGAATATCCTCAATTTTTAAAAAATGCACCTATTATTCTTAATGTTTCATATTTATCATTCAATCAAAAAAATTGGAGAAAAATACAAAAAGTTATTATTTCACATAGTTTTTTTATTGTAGGTGTGACTGGTTGTAAAGATAACTATCTTAAAAAAATTATTATTGATTCAGGATTACCCGTTTTATTAGAAGGAAAAAAATCAACAAATATAGAAAATAATATAAATCAAAAAATTAGTTTTTTTTATAAAACACATAATATCGAAAATGAAACTAATAAAGCAATCAAGAAAAAAATAAAAAAAACACATATTATTAATACACCTGTGCGTTCAGGGCAAAAAATATATGCCAAATATTCTGATTTAATAGTCACAAATAATGTCAGCGCAGGAGCAGAATTAGTTGCTGACGGTAACATCCATATATATGGTTCAGTTAGAGGTAGAGTTCTTGCAGGTGCTAATGGAGACATTACAAGTAATATATTTTGCACAGCATTATTTGCTGAATTATTGTCAATATCTGGTGAATATTGGTTGTCGGATCAAATACCATTGAAGTTTATTGGAAAATCAGCGCAAATTTATTTACGTAATAAAATTTTAACTATTAATTCTCTTAGTTAAAAGTGCATTTTTAGGAACTTTTTATATGACACGGATTATTGTAGTTACTTCAGGGAAAGGAGGTGTAGGTAAAACTACTTCAAGTGCTGCTATTGCAACTGGTTTGGCAAAAAAAGGAAAAAAAACTGTTGTGATAGATTTTGATATCGGTTTAAGAAATTTAGATTTAATTATGGGATGCGAGCGCAGAGTAGTATATGATTTTGTTAATGTTATTCAAGGCGAAGCAGTAATCAATCAAGCTTTAATCAAAGATAAAAAAACAAAGAATTTATTTATTCTACCAGCATCTCAAACTAGAGATAAAGACGCTCTAACGCATTTGGGAGTTGAAAAAGTTTTAAATGAATTAATTAAAATGCATTTTGATTTTATTATTTGTGATTCACCTGCTGGAATTGAGAAAGGAGCTATTTTATCATTATATTTTGCAGATGAAGCTATTATTACGACCAATCCAGAAGTTTCCTCAGTGCGAGATTCTGATCGAATCTTAGGAATTATATCATCTAAATCAAAAAGATCTGAAGATAATAATGCCCCTATTAAAGAACATCTCTTGTTAACACGTTATAATCCAACACGTGTTAAAAATGGTGAGATGTTAAGTATGAATGATGTATTAGATATCCTTCGTATACCAATTATTGGTGTAATTCCTGAAGATGTATCTGTTTTGAGAGCATCAAATCAAGGAGAATCTGTGATTTTAGATAATAATTCCAATGCAGGACATGCCTATTTTGATACAGTGAATCGATTACTAGGTGAAAATCATAAGTTTCGTTTTATTGAAGAAGAAAAAAAAAGCTTTTTACGACGTTTATTCGGGAGATAGATATGGCTTTATTAGATTTTTTTTTATCCCGGAACAAAAATACTGCTCATGTAGCAAAAGAAAGATTGCAAATTATTGTTGCAGAACGAAGAAAATTTCAAAACGAACCAGATTATTTTCCGCAATTAAAACGTGAAATACTTTCTGTAATTTGTAAATATGTCAATATAGATCCTAACATGGTAACAATACAGTTAGAGCAAAAAAATAAAGATATTTCTATATTAGAACTAAATGTTGTTTTACCAGACTAATAACTAGAATAGTTATATAACAGTTAAAATAATCTTATCAAATTCAATCTATATTAACGTTAATAGTAATGAGATCAATACTGAAGTATTTTTGGTATTTCAGTATTGACATTTTTACATTTAAAAAACTTTATTTAAATAATTAGGTTCTAATTCAGTAAAATGTAAAAAATTCTTTTTTTTTATATTAAATAAAGAAAATGGAATTAAATCTTTTGCATTAGGCCATATATTTTTTATTTTATTAAAATTAAAAAAATTTTTTTGATTGAATTTCTCTAATCCATTTCCAATAAGAAACCAATCATTATTCAAGTGTTTCATTTCTTTGTTAATTTCATAAGAATGTATTAAAACTTCTGTCTTCTCTCCAGTCCATAATAATGTATTATCTTTGATATATTTAGCCAAATATATCTTGTTGATTCCAGCTCCAATAGTGACTAAAATTTTCTTTTGATGATACTTCCTCCATGCTTTTTCTGCCATTATAGCTAAAGTAGAAATTCCTAAAATAGGAATATTTAAACTTAAAGATAAACTTTGAGCGATTCCTATAGCAATTCGTATTCCAGTAAAATTTCCAGGTCCTTTTGCAAAAGATATATAATTAAGATCTTTAAATGTTATTTTCGAAATTAATAGTATTTTTTTGATCATTGGTAATATTTTTGCAGTATGTTCTTTATTGCAGTTATCTGATAACGAATATATTTTTTTTTTTATATATCGCTACTGAGCAATAATTCATCGAAGTATCAATTGCTAAAATTATATTAGACATAATTTTCTCAAAATTAAAAATTTTTTTATTGTATCACTAAAAATATTTTATTTTTTAGTGATTCGAACTAAATCAATACGATATGCGGTTACTTTAACAATATGAAATGAAAAAGAATTAATATGAATGATTTCTCCTGGGATAGGTAATTGTCCGTTTTGAGCTATTAATAACCCTCCTAAAGAAGCACAATCATTTTCTTTAATAAATTCTTTTGTATTGAGTAATTGTTGTAAAGAATGCAAATCTGTTTCTCCTTTTACTAACCAACTATTCTTTTCTTTTATAATATCTGGTGTTTCATCAGCATCTGGGAATTCTCCAGCTATAGCTTCTAATACATCTAATGGAGTGATTAATCCTTGTACTACCCCAAATTCATTACTAACAATTACAAAGCTTCCTTGGGCGCGACGAAGAACACCTAAAAGATTAATAGGATCAAGAGTATCAGGTATAATGATGGGTGGTATTTGAGAGGAAAATTGATAAACATCTACATTTTTTTCGATCGCTACAAGCAATTCCTTAGCACGTACAATACCAATAATTTCATCTAATTCGCCTTTGCAAACTGGAAACAAACTATGAGGTGTATCTAACAATTGAGAACGAATTTCATTAGTGTTTTTTTCTGTATTCACCCAAGATATATTACTTCTTGGTGTCATAATGCTTTTAATTGATCGACCTGCTAACGTAAGAACTCCATTAATCATATATTTTTCTTCATCTTGAAATGTTTCTGTTGCTAATGAAGGAATGATATTTATTTTTTTATTTTCACTCAATTGTGCATTGGTTATATTTTTATTTGTATTTTTTTCTCTTATCATTAATCTCAAAATTGCTTCAGCAGCTCTTTGTCTCATAGGTTTTCTGGATTGATTTTTCATAAAGTTATGTCGGGCTATTTGATTAAATATTTCGATTAAAATAGAAAATCCTATAGCTGCATATAAATACCCTTTTGGGATATAAAATTTTAGTGCTTCTGCAACTAAACTAAATCCAATCATTAATAAAAAACTAAGACATAAAACTATAACTGTTTGATGTAAATTAATAAAGTTAGTTAATGCTTTCGAGGCTAACAACATAAGTATTGCGGCCAATATCACTGCAATCATCATAATTAACAATTGGTTAACCATTCCAACTGCCGTAATAATAGCATCTAATGAAAATACCGCATCTAAAACAACAATTTGAATAACTACAGCCCAAAAACCAGCGTAATTTTTGTTGTCTGAATTTTCATGATCTTCATTTTCTAATCGCTCATGCAATTCAATTGTTGCTTTAAATAATAAAAATAAACCACCAATAAGTAAAATCAAGTCACGAACTGATAAGGTAAAAAATCTATTATTAATGATAGGAGTAGTTAAAGTTACCACCCAAGATATAAACGATAATAATCCTAATCTCATTACCAGTGCTAGTCCTAAACCAATTAATCTTGCGTTATCTCTTTGATTAGGAGGTAATTTTTCGGATAAAATTGCTACAAAAATTAAATTATCAATTCCTAGAACTACTTCTAGAACTACTAGTGTTAATAAGCCGGCCCAAGTTGACGGTTCTAAAAAAAAATCCATCAGAAAAACTCCGTAAAAAAAATAGGACAGCATAGTATTCAAGTTATTTTATATAAATATTACATATTTTATTGTCGAGAAGATGAAAAAATCATTTAGATACATCTAGATCTATGTTTGAATAAAACAGATTTTGAGAGAATTTATCTGTGAAGTTAAAGTTTTTTAATTATTTTTAGATTTTTACTTTCTTAATATTTTATATATTTAATTTGATATTGAAACAACATTCTCTGATTTTGAACAGAGGTATTTTATAAAAAATTTTGTTTTTTTATATAAAAATTTACGTTAATTATACCAGGATTTTTTTATTTTAAATTTTAAATTCAAATATTTTATTTTTTTTATAGTATTCAAAAAAATATTGTTTTTTAAATATATAAATATTATATAAATATATTTTTTATTTGATTAATTAAAATTGTATTATTGTGAATAAAAATATTGCTTTTTAAACTATATTTACGTTAATTATAAACTTTTTTACATAAAAATACAAGCTTAACAGAATTTAATAAAAAATAAATTTTTTTAATGTTTTCTCTTAATAGATATATTTCTACTAAGAGAAATTGTATGCAATTTATTTTACATATATTTTTTATTATTTAACGCCTGTATTCTTTTATCTAAAGAAGGATGAGACGCAAATAATGCTATCGATCTAGATCTACCATTAATACAAAGTGTAATAATACTCTGTGATTCTTGAACTTCATAACTTGATTTTAATTTATTTAGCGCAGCAATCATTTTTTTACGCCCAACCAATTTGGCAGAACTAGCATCTGCATAAAATTCTCGATGTCTAGAAAACCACATAGTTATGATAGTTGCTAGCATACCAAACGTTATTTCTAATAATGTTGAAATGATAAAAAAAACAAATGAATTTTTTTCATTTGTATTATCTTCATCGTTATTGTTTGATAGAAAGCTATTTAATATTTGTGAGATAATACGAGATATGAAAATAACAAAAGTATTTACCACTCCTTGTATTAAACTCATGGTAATCATATCTCCGTTAGCAATATGACTAATTTCATGACCGATCACTGCTTCTGCTTCATGTTTAGTCATTTTTTCTAATAGCCCTGATGATACTGCAACTAATGCCGAGTTACGTCGAGGACCTGTTGCAAATGCATTGATATCAATAGCATCATATGTGGCAATTTGAGGTGTTTTTATTCCTTTTTGAATTGATTGCTTATGTACAGTCGAAACTAGCCATTTTTCTATATCATTGCTAGGAGATTTGATTATTCTACCATTAACTGAACGTAACGCAATCCATTTAGATATAAGTAATGATACAAGGGATCCACTAAAACCAAACAAACTAGAAATAATAAATATACCATAAATACTATCCGAAGCAATTCCTGTTAATGCAATAATTAGAGAAAATATTGATGTAACTGCTAAGTTAGTTATTAAGAAAAGAATGATGCGTATCATAAGATATGATCTTCCTCAATTCAGTCAAATAGTATTTTAAAATTAATTTTTGAACATTGATTATATAAAAAAGTTAATTTTTAAATTAAATATGTAAAAATATTGACAAAATAACATATTTTTGTTAAAAAAGTCAAGATAGATAAATTAATTATATTTTAATGAAATTTATGCCAATATCTCCCATCTTTCATAATTATGTCATCTGCATTTTGTGGCCCCCATGTACCTGCAGCATATAATTTAAGAGTGTTTTCTTTGCTATTTTTCCAAGCTTCTATAATAGGATCAATCCATTTCCATGCTTCTTCTGTTTCTTCACGACATACAAAACAAGATTGATCCCCTTTCATAGCTGCTAATAAAAGTCTTTCATAAGCATCAATTTTTTTTGAATTTGTCTTTGTAAATAAATTTGACTGAATTTTTTCATTTTTTAATTGATATATTTCATTTAATCCTGATATTTTTTTTAAAAAATCTATTTGGATGTTTTCATTTGGATCTAAACGTATAATTAATTTATTTTGAGACAAATTATAATTATTATTTTTGAATAAATTAATTGGCATTTTTTTGAACACAATTACTATTTCTGAATATTTCTCTGCTAATCTTTTTCCAGTTCTTAAATAAAAAGGTACACCAAACCATTGATCGTTTTTAAGATCTACTTTAATACATACAAATGTTTCAGTTTGACTTTTTACATTTGCTCCCTTTTCTTCTAAATATGAAGAAACTTTTTTCCCTTGAATATTACCTTCGGTGTATTGACCGCGAACAGTTTTAATATTTATGTTTTCTGAATTAATAGTTTTTAACGCACGTAAAATTTTTATTTTTTCATTTTGTATGCTTGTTGATGAAATATTTTTTGGTGGATCCATTGCAATTATAGTTAATATTTGTAAAAGATGATTTTGAACCATGTCTTTTGTTTGGCCCATTTTATCAAAATAGTTCCATCTGTTTTCAATACCTACTTGTTCAGAAATAGTAATTTGCACATGATCAATTATTTTATTATTCCAACTATTAAAAAATAATGAATTAGCAAATCGTAAAGAAATTAAATTGAGTATTGATTCTTTACCTAGGTAGTGATCAATTCTAAAAATTTGTGATTCTAAGAAATATTTAGATATTTGATCATTAATTGCTTTACATGTTTTAAGACATACACCTAATGGTTTTTCTATGATTATTCTTGCAGGAAATAAATTTAAATTAATTTGTCCTAATCTTTTAAAAATAGTACTAAATACACTTGGAGGGACAGCACAATAATAAATAATTATACTTTTTGTTTGATTTAGTATTTTTTTTAATTCTATAAAACACAGCTCTTTAAAAATATCAACATTTAAAAAATATAAACGTGCACTAAATTTATTCCAAATATTTTCATTGATTTCTTGTGTTAAAAATTTTTTAATTGCTGTTTTTGCTATTTTTATATATTCTTTTCTAGTCCAATCAGCACGGCCTGATGCGATGATGCGTGTATCAGGATGTATTTTTTTATATTCTTCTAATTTATATAAAGCAGGTAATAATTTTCTTTGAGCTAAATCTCCCTTGGCTCCAAAAATAACTAAATCGCAAGCTTGAATAGTATCGATCATAACGGTTCTCTTTTCTAAAATATCATATTTTATGTGTTTAAAAATATAGAAAATTAATACACTTTTTTTGAAAATCATTATAGATTAAAATATATTTTTAAGATTTTTTATTTAATATCATCTATTATTAATACTAAATTTAAAATTTTTCTATCAATTTTACTAAATAAATCAATATAAATAAACGCTTAGTGTTTGTTATATTTTATTTTAAGTGAATTTTAAAAATAAAATTTAATTAATAATATTATAATAAAATAAATTACTGGAGGTATTCATGTTAACTCGTTTAAGAAGAACTAAAATCGTTGCTACTTTAGGTCCTGCTACAGACAAAAACGATAATCTTAAAAAAATTATTGAATCTGGAGTCAATGTTCTTCGTTTAAATTTTTCTCACGGCTCTGCTAATGAACATATTGAAAGAGCTGAAAAAGCAAGAGAAATTATGTGCCATTTAAATTGTAATATTGCCTTACTTGGTGATTTACAAGGGCCGAAAATTAGAATTTCCAAATTTCAAAACAATAGTATTTTACTTCAAAAAAATGAAATTTTTATATTAGATGCAAACTTGAAAGATACTGATGGTAATCAAGAAAGAGTAGGAATTGATTATAAAAAATTACCATATGATTTAAATATTAATGACATTTTACTGTTAGACGATGGTAAAATACAATTAAAAGTATTAAAAGTTACAGATTTCGAAATATATACTATAGTTGTTATAGGAGGAATTTTATCAAATAATAAAGGTATTAATAAATTAGGTGGTGGATTATCTGCTCATGCTTTAACAGAAAAAGACAAAAAAGATATAATACTTGCTTCCACAATAGATGTAGATTATTTAGCCATATCCTTCCCTAGATGTGGAGAAGATTTAAAAAAAGCAAGATATTTATTAAATAAAGCTGGTAGTCAAGCTAAAATTATTGCGAAAATAGAGCGCGCAGAAGCTGTGAGCAGCCAAAATTCAATAGAAGATATAATACTATCGTCAGATGCTATCATGATTGCTAGAGGAGATTTAGGAGTAGAGATTGGAGACGCAGAACTTGTTGGTATTCAAAAAAATTTAATTAGAAGTGCTAGGAAATTAAATAAAGTCGTTATTACAGCCACTCAGATGATGGAATCTATGATTTTAAATCCATCACCTACTCGTGCAGAAGTAATGGATGTTGCAAATGCTGTATTAGATGGGAGTGATGCAGTTATGTTATCTGCTGAAACTGCATCTGGTAAATATCCTGCAGAAACTGTTTTAAATATGTCAAAAGTTTGTATGGGAGCTGAAAGGGTACCTAGTATCAATGTATCTAGACATCGCATGAATATAAAGTTTAATGATATAGAAGAAACTATTGCTATGTCGGCTATGTACGCAGCAAATCATTTAAATGGAATTACAGCAATTATTACTATGACTGAATCTGGTAAAACTGCTTTAATGACATCTCGAATTACATCTGGATTGCCTATTTTTGCTTTATCAAAACATAAGAAAACTTTGAATTTATCTACTTTATATAGAGGTGTTATTCCTATTTATTTTGATAGTCAACATGATGGGGTAAAAGCTGCTAATGAAGCTATAATATTATTATGTAAAAAAGGTTTTTTATTTAATAATGATTTAGTTATCGTCACTCAAGGAGATATAATGGGAAAAACAGGAAAAACAAATACTAGTAGAATTTTAAAAGTTATTTATTAGCTTGAATTTATGTTAATTGCAATGTATTAAAAAAATTATTTTAATTTTGATAAAATGATTTTAGATATTTTAAAATATAAAGTTAACTTTTTGTCTGTCAGTGGCTCTATAAAATCAGACTGAGCATATATTGGATTGACTGCATGTTTATTAATCCATATTTCATAGTGTAAATGTGGTCCGGTTGTTCTACCAGAATTTCCAGATAACGCAATTTTTTGATTTATTTGAACATCTTGATTTATTTTAACTAAGATTTTTTTAAGATGCATATATTTAGTGATACATTGATTAAAATGTTTTAACACTACATAAAAACCTGAGATTTTATTGAATCCCGTTTTTATGACTTTCCCATTACTAGTAGCTCGAACTACAGTTCCTTGTGGCATTGCTAAATCTACTCCTAAATGACGACTTATACGATGTGTAATGGGATGAATACGATGTAAATTAAAAGAAGAAGAAATTCGATATTTTTTTAAAAATAAAAAGTTCATATTCATTTTTGATGTATTAAAACCATGAATATCATAAAAATTTCCATTCATAGCTCGTATAGAATAATACGTTTTGTCTATATTATTTAATTTTATACCTAGTAATATATTTTTATTTTTTTTTGAATTTGTTTTTTCTTTTAAAAAAATGAGATCAAATGTACTATTAGGATGTATTTTATGAAAACTAATTTGCCATTCTATAGCCTGAATAGCAGTATTAATATCAAATAAATTTAATCCTATTTGACGTGCGCTTCTGAAAAAATTAGAATTTTTTTGAATATAAACTGTTTTTTTAAATAACGTGTTATTTGACAAAAATGAAATAAAACTAGATTCATTTTTAATTGTCATAAAATTTTTAAAAAATTGAAAGTTAACGTTTTTGTTTTTTTTATATTTAGTATCGTCTTTCGAATGATTTATTAATTGATCGTTTTTTTTAAGATTAATAATTCGATTAAATAACGTTTTTTTTTCTTTCAGTTCAATGTTACAACTGGATAGTATCAAAGTAAAAATAATGATTTTTATGAAGAATATAGATATATTATAAAAGTTAACTATATAATTTAAATGTAAGAGATTTAAAAATAAAGAAATTTTTTTGTAAACACAATACACTTCTTGCATTCCTCGAATAATTTTAATCGGATAATATATTAATTATAATAGTATAATAAATTTAAAAATATAATTAAACAAAATGAATTGATAATATGAAAATTTTAAGCAAAAAATATTTAATTTTTTTGCTTAGCATAATAATTAGAATATTTTTTCTATATTAGCCATTATTGAATGATTTTATTTTTCTACCACACACTTTTGAAACAAATTAAATCTTGTAATTTATAAAAATTTTAAAAAAATATGTTTTAAAATGATATAAATGAATTTAAAAATCGATAAATTTTATTTTAATTTAAATATATTATATATAATGTATATGATGAATTTTTTCAAATTTTTTTATTTTAAAAAAATTTATATGTAAAATAATTTTAAAAAACAAATTGTTAAATAATGTCTGTATTATTGCTAATACGAAATAAAAATTATAATTACATTTTTCAAATAAATGTATATTCATTTCTAAAAAAATCTTTTATAATATAAAAAATTAGGATTTAATACACAAAGTCTATCTTATTATGTTAGAGTTTATTGTTTTAAAAAACATTTATGTTACCTTATCTGATCGATCTATTCTTCATAACATATCATTATCTTTAAATTCCAATCGTATAATAACATTAATTGGTCCAAATGGATCTGGTAAGTCTACTTTAATACGGGTTATATTGGGCTTAATCAAACCTAATTTGGGAACAGTATTTCGATCTCCATATATATCTATTGGTTATGTGCCTCAAAAGTTTTATTTTAATCATTTACTACCTATTACAGTAGAACGATTTATGAAGTTGTCTTGTCAAAAGAAAAACACAAATGTTTTAAAAATATTAAAACGCGTAAAAGCAGAATCTCTTAGGCATATTTTATTAAGAATGTTATCTGGTGGTGAAATGCAGCGTGTTTTATTAGCTAGAGCTTTATTAAATAATCCTAATTTACTTATATTAGATGAACCAACACAGGGAATTGATGTAACGGGACAGCTAGATTTTTATAATTTAATTTATTCTATACGTGATGAATTAAATTGTACAATCTTAATAGTTTCTCATGATTTAAATTTTGTTATGGCTCGAACTGATTATGTTATTTGTTTAAATAAACATATTTGTTGTTCTGGTAGTCCTAAAATGGTATTTAAAAATTTAGAATTTATTTCAATATTTGGTTCAAAACGCATTAAAGAAATCGCAATTTATCATCATAATCATGATCATATTCATCAATATTAAAGCGGTGAAATAAAATTTTAGAGTATTTTATATTATGTTTAAACTAATTTTTCCTGGATGGTTATCTGGAGTTTTTCTATCTTTTGCTACAGGACCTCTAGGTGCTTTTATAGTTTGGCGTCGTATGTCATCTTTTGGTGATACATTATCGCATTCATCTTTACTTGGATTAGCTATATCCATAATATTTCAAACTAATTCATTTTATATTATTTTAGTTTTTATCAGTGTACTTGCTATTTTTTTGGCTTGGTTAGAAAAAATATTACCAATTGCATTAGAAACTATATTAACAATAATATCACATAGCTCACTATCTTTAGGCATGATATTAATTAGTATCGTTGCTAATTCAAAACAAGTTAATTTTAATCATTATCTATTCGGTGATTTATTATCTATGGAGATATGTGATTTATTTTCTGTTATTTTAGGGAGTGTCATAGTTTTAATTATTTTAATTATTCGTTGGAATTCTATTTTATTAGTTACAATTAACCCTGAATTAGCTCAAATTGATGGAATAAATATTTTTTATGTACGATTGACTTTAATGTTAACAACTGCTTTAACCATTTCTATTGCAATCAAATTTGTAGGTGCTTTATTAATCACTTCTTTATTAGTTATTCCTCCCGCTACTGCACAATATTTTTCTAATTCTCCAGAAAAAATGGTGATTATTGGAATTTTAATAAGTATTTTTTCTATTACAGGAGGAGTAATTTCATCTATATTTTTTAATATTCCTACAAGTCCATCTATTGTTTTATTTTCTTCTTGTCTTTATTTATTAAGTACTATAAAAAAATTTTTTTTGTAAAATTTTAATATTTATTCTATAGAAATATTTATACCTAGATCGTTTAAATCCTGATCTTTCACTTGGCTTGGAGCCTTTGTCATAAGACATGAAGCTGATGTTGTTTTGGGAAAAGCAATGACATCTCTGATATTATTTGTTTGTCTTAATAACATTATTATTCTATCCAATCCTAAAGCTATTCCTGCATGAGGTGGGGCTCCATATTGTAACGCTTCTATTAAAAATCCAAACTTTTCTTTTTGATCTTTTTTATCTAACCCAATAATATCAAAAACTTTTTTTTGCATTTTTGCATTGTGAATTCTAACTGATCCACCACCAATTTCATATCCATTGATTATTAAATCATAACTATCTGATACAGAATTTTCTAAATTATTGAAAAATTTTTTTTCATGATTTTTTTTATATGCAGTAAAAGGATGATGAACAGAGGAAAAATTTCCATATTTATCTTTTTTAAACATAGGAAAATTTATTACCCACAATGGTTTCCAAATATTTTTTTCAAAAATTTTAAAATCATCGCCTAATTTTATACGTAACATTCCTAATGATTTATTTACAATTGTTTCTATATCCGCTATAATAAATAAAATATCTCCATTTTTAGCCCCCACTTGGCTTATAATTTTATTTAATATTTTTTCATTTAAAATACTTTTTATTGAACTTTGAATACCTGATAATCCAATTTCATATTTTTTAATTTTTATATAAAATAATTTTTTTGCACCAAATTGATTGACGTAACTACAATATTTTTCAATTTTTTTTTGACTGATTTTTTCACCTAATGGAAAGCATAATAAACCGATTCTGTTTTTTCTTTCTGAATTAATTCTAAAAAAATCAAAAAAATTTTTTTTATTAAAAATATTTAATATATCAATTATTTCCATAGGATTACGTAAATCGGGTTTGTCTGATCCGTATCGTTTTATCGCTTCATTAAAAGATAGTATAGGAAATTTATTTAAATTATAGTTTAGTATTTTCAACCAAATTTTTTTTATTAATTGTTCTACAATACTTCGAATTTTTTTACTACTCATAAATGCAACTTCAATATCAATTTGCGTGAATTCAGGTTGTCGATCAGATCTTAGATCTTCGTCTCGAAAACATTTAACTATTTGATAATATTTATCAACTCCAGAAATCATTAATAATTGTTTAAATAATTGCGGTGATTGTGGTAAAGCGTAAAATTTTCCTGGATAGTTTCTACTTGGAATTAGATAATCTCTAGCTCCTTCAGGGGTAGATTTTGTCAAAAATGGTGTTTCAATATCTAAGAAATTTTTTTTATTCATAAAATTTCTTATTAAGCAAGTGACCTGGTTTCTAACTTTTAAATTTTCAATTAAAGTAAATTTTCGAAGATCTAAATAACGGTATTTTAATTTTAAATCATCACTGTTATTATTTAAATAATCTAATGGAAGCGGATCCGAAATATTAAAAATATTTATTTTATTAGCTAATATTTCTATCTCTCCAGTACTTAATTTTAAATTTTTATTTTTAATATTTCTTTCCCGTACAATACCGTGAATTTGAACGCATGATTCATTTTTTAAAATTGATGCTTTTTTAAAAACAGAATAATTATTTAATTCAAAAATTACTTGAACAATGCCTGTGTAATCCCTCATATCTACAAAAATAAATTGACCAAAATTTCTTATTTTGTTCACCCAACCAGACAAAATGATAGATTTATTTATATCAATTATTCGAATATTTCCACAATATTTAGTGCGCATAAATTCTCTGTCAAAATTTATTTTTAATGATATCTTATTAAAATATAGTTTTTATTTGTAATTTTTTATGAAATTAGTTTTAAAAAAAATAATTGAAAAAATTAATTAGAAGAATTTAATTATCATGATGTTTAATAAAGTAGTTTATTTTAAAAATTTACTTTTGTGAAAATTATTAAATTATTATTAAAATTTTATAAGTTAACGACTTCTAAAAATTATTCTACCCTTTGTTAGATCATATGGTGTTAATTCAATAGTAACCTTGTCACCTGTTAGTATTCTAATATAATTTTTACGCATTTTACCTGAAATATGAGCAGTAATAATATGTTTATTTTCTAATTCCACACGAAACATTGTATTTGGTAATGTATCTATAACTATTCCCTGCATTTCAATGTTATCTTCTTTAGGCATTATTTTTCTCTAAAATAATAAATTATAAAAAATTTTATATTTTAATTATAACTGATACTAGTCATTTTGACTAGTATGTTTTTTATGAGACAAAAAATCTAATTTTTAAATATAAGAACTCAAGTAACGTTCGCTATCTATTGCCGCCATACATCCACTAGCAGCAGATGTAATTGCTTGTTTATATACATGATCTGCAACATCGCCTGCTGCAAAAACACCTGGGATACTTGTTTGTGTATAATTTCCATGTTTTTCTATTTTAATTTTAATATATCCATTTTCTGTTTCTAATTCATTTATAAAAATATCTGTATTTGGAACATGCCCTATTGCAACAAATAGTCCAGATATAATTATTTGTTTTTGCATTGTTTTGATTGATCGAAAATTACGTATAATTAAATGTGTAACACCTAAATTATTTCCTAATATCTCTTGTATAGTGTAATTTAAATGAAGTATAACTTTTTTATTTTTTACTAGTTTTAGTAATCGATTAATTAATATTTGTTCAGCTTTAAAATTCTTTCTTCGATGTATTAAATGTATTTTTTTTGCGAAATTTGATAAATATAATGTTTCTTCTATAGCTGTGTTTCCTCCTCCAACTACTGCTATTTCTTTGTTTTTATAAAAAAATCCGTCACATATCGCACAAGTAGAAACACCTTTTCCTTTAAATTCTTTTTCTGAATTTAATCCTAAATAACGAGGATTGGAACCAGTAGCAATAATTACTGAATCAGCTGTATATTCATTTTTTTCACCTAACAAAAAAAATGGTTTTTTTTTAAATTTTACTGTAGTAATTTTGTCAGATATAATTTCTGTTTGATATTTTTTTGCATGTTCATACATGCGATGCATTAGTTCTGCACCAGTAATTTGATTTTTGTCTCCGGGCCAATTTTCAATCTCATTAGTATTCATTAATTGACCTCCTTTGTTATCTCCGGTAATTAGTAAAGGTTTCAAATTTGCTCGTGCTGCATATATAGCAGCGGTATATCCAGCTGGACCTGAACCTAAAATAATTACTTTAGTATGTTTGTTAGTTTTCATGTTATGCCTTATTACGATTAAAATCAAAAATATTAAATTTATTAATGTAATTATTTTTTAATTTTATCAATTATTATACAAAATTTATCAAAAATTTTATTATTTCATTTTAATATTATTACGATTTAGTTATAAAATAAAATTTTGAACATAAAATTTTAAATATTTGTTTGATTAATGTAATTAAATCGTTAATTATAAAATATAATCTACTATTTAAAAAAAATAAAAATTTTAATTATTTTTAAAAGATATAAAATTATGTTAAATCCTTATTTATTGCGAAAAGAATTGTCTGTAGTGGAAAAAAAATTGTTAAAAAAAGGCTTTCAATTAGATGTATCGTCTATATCTAAAATGGAAAATGAAAGAAAAATATTGCAAGTTGAAACTGAAAATTTACAATATCAACATAAACTATTATCGGATTTATTCAAAAAATCAAAAATTTTAAAAGAAAGTAATGAAGATTTAAAGAATAAAATTTTTCAATCTATTAAAAATTTAAATATATTAAAAAATCAATTAAATCTTTTAAAAGAAAAGATTTATAATTTTTCTATTTCTATACCTAATATACCCTCTGAAGATGTTCCAGAAGGAACTGAATCACATCACAATAAAAAAATAAAATACTGGGGTGAGAAAAGAAAATATAATTTTCCTATTCAAGATCATGTAAAAATAGGTGAAAAAATTAATCAAATAGATTGGAAATCTGCAGTTAAAATATCAGGTTCAAGGTTCGTTGTTATGAAAGGAAACATTGCGCTTTTATATAGAGCATTAAGTCAATTTATGCTAGATTTTCATACGACTGAACATGGTTATATAGAAACATATGTACCTTACTTAGTCAATCACGATGCTTTATATGGTACAGGTCAATTACCTAAATTTAGTGATGATTTATTTCATATTAGTAGTATGAATAAAAAAAAATATATGCTAATACCTACTGCAGAAGTTCCTTTAACTAATTTATTTAGAAATGAAATATTAGATGAAAAAGATTTACCTATTATGTTAACTGCTCATACACCCTGTTTTAGATCAGAGTCTTCTTCTTACGGACGTGATAGTAAAGGTTTAATTCGTTTACATCAATTTGATAAAGTAGAACTTGTGCAAATTGTGAAACCAGAGTCATCTATGAAAACATTGGAAATTTTAACTAATCATGCAGAAAAAATTTTACAATCATTAGAATTACCATATAGAAAAGTTTTATTATGTGGAGGAGAAATGAGTTTTTCTGCAACTAAAACATATGATTTAGAAGTATGGTTTCCTGCGCAGAATAAATATAGAGAAATTTCATCTTGTTCAAATATGGGCGATTTTCAAGCTCGCCGTATGCATACTAGATATAGAAAAAGATTCGAAAAAAATAGCAATTTTGTGCATACATTAAATGGTTCTGGTTTAGCTGTAGGTAGAACGTTAGCAGCGATATTAGAAAATTACCAACAAGAAGATGGTCGAGTGAAAGTTCCTAAAATATTGCAAACTAAATATATGAAAAATATGAAATTCATAAATTAATTGTATTTAATATTAATTGTTGGTGAGATAATGAATTCAATTTATAATTTTAGCGCTGGACCCGCTATGCTTCCTAAAGATGTTCTTTGCAAAGCCCAAGAAGAATTAAAAAATTGGAACAATTTAAGATGTTCTATTATGGAAATTAGTCATCGTACTCAAGAGTTTTATCAAGTTATTATGGAAGCAGAAAAAGATTTAAGAGATCTATTAAATATATCTGATAATTATAGAATATTATTTTGTCAAGGTGGAGCTAGAGGCCAATTTTCAGCTATTCCTATGAATTTAATAAAAAATTTTTCTAACGCTGATTATATTAATAGTGGGTATTGGTCTAATTGTGCATTGTTAGAATCAAAAAAATATTGTAATCCTAAAAATATATTAATTAGAAAAAAAAAGAATAATCAGACTTATCTTTTAAAACCCTCACAATGGAATATTAGTGATTTTTCTGCATATATTCATTATTGTCCTAATGAAACTATAGATGGATTATCTTTATATGAAGAACCAGATTTCCATAATAAAATAGTTATTGGAGATTTTTCATCATTTATTTTATCTCGACCAATTGACATTGAAAAATATGGTATTATTTATGCAAGTTCTCAAAAAAATATTGGTCCTTCAGGAATTACAATTATTATTATTAGAGAAGATCTAATAGGATATGCTTCTAAAGTATGCCCATCTGTTTTTGACTACAATATCCTTTATAAATATAATTCTATGTTTAATACACCACCAACATTTTCGTGGTATTTATCAGGATTAGTTTTTAAATGGCTGAAAAAGAAAGGTGGAATTAAAAAAATTGCACAATTAAATAAAGAAAAATCAGATTTATTATATCAAGTGATTGATAATAGTAAATTTTACATTAATAATATTGATAAAAAAAATAGATCTGAGATGAATGTTGTTTTTCATTTATTTGATTCGGAATTAGATAAAATATTTTTAGAAGAGTCAAAAAAAAATGGTTTATATGCTCTGAAAGGTCATTTAATAGTTGGTGGTATACGAGCTTCAATTTATAATGCTATGCCTCTTAAAGGTGTAAAAAAATTAGCAAAATTTATGTTATTTTTTGAACGAAAATATGGATAAAATATTATTTATTTCTACAATAAAGAGTGTTAATGTGTGATGCAGAAAATTTTAAGGTTAAACCCAGTATCTTATATCAATGGTGTGATTCATGTGCCCGGGTCAAAAAGTATTTCAAATAGAGCTCTGTTATTATCAGCATTAGCTAGCGGAACCACTATTCTTAATAATTTATTAGACAGTGAAGATACTCGGCATATGCTTAGTGCTTTAAAAAAAATTGGAATTTGTTATTCGCTATCGAATCAAAATAAAACTTGTCATATTGAAGGAAACAGTACAAAATTTCAAGTTTCAAATCCTATATCATTGTTTTTAGGTAATGCAGGTACTGCTATTAGACCGCTTCTTTCTGTTTTTTCTTTATATACAAACAATGTTTTGTTAACTGGAAATAATAGAATGAACGCAAGACCTATCAAACATCTTGTTCAGGCTTTACAGCAAGGAGGTGCTATTATTGAATATAAAAATCACCCAGGATATCCTCCAATCTTAACTACAGGCGGTTTTAAAGGTGGTTTAATTACTTTAAATGGAAGTATTTCCAGTCAATTTTTAACATCATTGTTAATAATAGCTCCACTAGCATTGAAAGATACAACTATATTAATAAAAGGTGATTTAGTATCTAAACCCTATATAGATATTACAATAAACTTAATAAAATTATTTGGTATAAATATTAAGCATCAAGATTATTCTGTTTTTTATATTTCAGGAAATCAAGAATATAAAACACCAGGGGATTATACGATTGAAGGAGACGCTTCTTCAGCTTCATATTTTCTTGCGGCTTCTGCAATTAAAGGAGGATCAGTTAAAGTTCTGGGAATCGGTAAAAAAAGCATTCAAGGTGATATAAAATTTGCAGATATTCTTGAAAAGATGGGAGCAATTATCAGTTGGAGTGATTCTTTTATCATTTCTACGCGTAATAAATTAACTGCAATAGATTTAGACATGAATCATATTCCTGATGCAGCTATGACTATTGCTATAGTAGCTTTGTTTTCTAATGGAACTACTATTATTCGAAATATATATAATTGGAGAGTTAAAGAAACAGATAGATTATCTGCTATGACACGTGAATTAAAAAAAATTGGCGCAATTGTTAAAGAGGGAAAAGATTTCTTATCTATTACTCCTCCAAATCAATTTAAATTAGCTAAAATAAATACATACGATGACCATCGCATGGCAATGTGTTTTTCGCTTTTATGCTTATCTAATGTAGGTGTGAAAATCGTCAACCCTAATTGTGTAGTAAAAACATATCCAACATATTTTGAAGATTTTTCAACTATTTGTAAAAATTAATTTAATAATATTTTAACGTTTTAAAAAGCAATTTTTTTGTTGGAAACATTTTATAATAAAAATATGAATAATAATATCCCTGTAATTACAATTGACGGACCAAGTGCCTCTGGAAAAACTACTGTATGCAATATAGTAGCAAAAAAATTGAATTGGTATGTTTTAGAATCTGGTTTAATATACAGATTATTAGCAATTTTAATCTTAGAAAGTAGTATTCCTATTTTTGAAAAAAATATAATTGCTTTTTTAAAAAATTTAGATTTTTCTTTATTAAAAAAAAATAAAATTTCTCAAATAAGTCAATTACAAATAGTTGGAGAAACTGCGTCTAAGTTAGCTACTTTTTCTGAAACTCGAAAAATTTTACTTTATAAGCAAAGATGTTTTCGAAAAAAACCTGGTTTAATAGCAGAAGGTAGAGATATGGGAACTGTAGTATTCCCTGATGCTATTATTAAATTTTTTTTAAAAGCTAATTTATCTACTCGCGTTGATAGAAGAATGAAAGAATTTAAAAATATGGGATTATGTACTAATTATAAAAAATCACTTGAACAATTAAAAATTCGCGATGAACGCGATCAAAATCGATTAATTTCTCCTTTATACCCGTCAAAAGATGCTATAATATTAGATTCTACTAATATGACACTTTCTGAAGTAATCGAACGCTCCATGAAAGAAATCAAAAAAAAAATAAATATATAATATAAAAATTTAAAATTTCCATTCCTATAACAAGGATTGTTATAAGATATATAAAACAAGCTCATTTTAGCATGAAGTTAAAATGAACATTAATGAAAATTGATTAATATTATTAATATGAATGAATCTTTTGCTCAATTATTCGAAGAATCACTAAAAGAAATCAAAACACGTCCCGGTTCTATTATTCGGGGGGTTATTGTTTCTATAGAAAAAGATATAATTTTAGTCGACGCTGGTCTTAAATCTGAATCTGCAATTCCATTGGAGCAGTTTAAAAATTCTCAGGGATTGATTGATGTAAAAGTTGGTGATTATGTTGATGTTGCTTTAGACGCTATTGAAGATGGATTTGGAGAGACACTTTTATCGCGTGAAAAAGCAAAAAGACATGAAGCATGGTTAGTTTTAGAACAAGCACATGAAACATCAAAAACAGTAACTGGTATAATTAATGGAAAAGTGAAAGGTGGATTTACTGTTGAACTAAACGAAATACGTGCATTTTTGCCTGGTTCTTTAGTTGATATTCGACCTATTAGAGAAACCATTCATCTTGAAGGTAAAGAGTTGGAATTTAAAGTAATAAAGTTAGATCAAAAAAGAAATAATGTAGTTGTTTCGCGTAGAGCTGTTATTGAATCAGAAAATAGCGCTGAAAGAAATCAATTGCTTTCCAATTTACAAGAAGGTATAAAAATTAAAGGAATTGTAAAAAATCTTACAGATTATGGAGCATTTGTAGATTTAGGTGGTGTAGACGGATTATTACATATTACAGATATGGCTTGGAAGAGAGTCAAGCATCCTAGTGAGATAGTTAATGTTGGTGATGAAATCAATGTTAAAATTCTTAAATTTGATAAAGAAAAAACACGTGTATCTCTGGGGTTGAAACAATTAGGAGAAGACCCATGGATAGCGATTTCAAAACGTTATCCTGAAGGAATTAAATTAAGTGGCCGTGTAACTAATCTTACAGATTATGGTTGCTTTGTTGAAATTGAAGAAGGGGTAGAAGGGTTAGTTCATGTTTCAGAAATGGATTGGACTAACAAAAATATTCATCCTACTAAAGTAGTAGCTGTTAATGACATAGTAGATGTTATTGTTTTAGATATCGATGAAGATCGTCGTCGTATTTCACTTGGATTAAAACAGTGCAAAATTAATCCATGGCAAGAATTTTCTGAAACGCATAAAAAAGGAATGCATGTTGCGGGAAAAATTAAATCTATTACAGATTTCGGTATTTTTATCGGCTTAAAAGGAGGTATTGATGGGTTAGTTCATTTGTCTGATATCTCTTGGAAAATTAGTGGTGAAGAAGCAGTTAAAAATTATAAAAAAGGCGATGAAATTTCAGCAGTAGTATTGCAAGTGGATGCAGAAAGAGAGCGTATATCATTAGGTATAAAACAATTAGAAGAAGATCCTTTTAATACTTATATTTCAAATTACAAAAAAAATACTATAATTTTTGGTAAGATTAAATCTTTTGATAATAAACAAGTTATTATTAATTTATCAGAAGGTATAGATGGAAATATCAAATTTTCTGATGCCTCTATAGAATATGAAAAATTTATAACAATGTTTAAAATTAATGATAATATTTCAGTAAAAATCTCTAGTTTTGATCGAAAAAATAGGAGTATTAATTTAAATATTCATGTTATAAATGAAAATAATGATAAAAAAGATATAAAAAATAAATTAAACAACAAACAAAAAGATGAAAGGTTTTCTAATGTAATGGCAGAAGCTTTTAAAGCCGCTCAAAATACTGAATAATTATATAAAAATGAACGATATTTTTTATATTTATTGTTAAAACTGTTTAAAGCAAATGAATTTTTCAAATAGAGGATATATGACAAAGTCAGAATTGTTCGAGAAAATTGCTAAAAAAAAAATTCATATTGAAAATCAAACAATAGAGCTTGCTATAAAAGAACTTTTAGAATATATGTCTCTTGCATTAGCTAATGGAAAACGAATTGAAATTCGAGGATTTGGAAGTTTTTCATTGCATTATCGAGATGCTCGTATAGGTCGAAACCCTAAAACTGGAGAATTAGTCGAGTTGAGTGCAAAATATGTACCTTACTTTAAAGCAGGGAAACAATTGCGTGATCGAGCTAACATATACAAATAACATATCTTAAAATTCTATTCTAGAAACTAAGTAAATATATTTAATAAAAAGCTTAGTTTCTATATTGAACTATTTTATTAAAATATTATTAAAGAAAATTAAAATGAAAAAGAAAATTATTATAGCAAATTGGAAACTTAATAGTAATATCAAAAATATTTCTATTTTTTTAAAAAATTTACAATTAAATATATCATCTTATTTAAAATATAATACTGTTATAATTGCACCTCCAACAATATATCTTGAGAGAATATATAAAAAAATAAATAATTTAAATATTTTTCTTGGTGCGCAAGATGTAGATATACATAAGCAAGGTGCTTTTACAGGAGAAACATCTATATTAATGCTAAAAGATATTGGTGTAAAATATGTTATTGTTGGTCATTCCGAAAGACGTTTATTTCATAATGAGAATAATAAATTAATTGCAAAAAAATTTGGTTTAATTAAAAACTCATATTTAATTCCTATTTTATGTATCGGAGAAAGTGAAGATGAAAAAAGAAACAATAAAACTGAAGAAATTATAAAAAATCAATTAGATATCATCTTTGAATTTTTTGGTGAAAAAGCATTTGTAAATTCAATAATAGCATATGAACCTATTTGGGCTATTGGCACAGGTTTATCAGCAGATCCTGAATATGTAGAATCAATACATCAATTTATAAAAGACTATATTAATCAATATAGTTCGAATAATTTAGAAGAAATAATTATTCAATACGGTGGTTCTATTAATGCTAAAAATGCTAAAAGTTTTCTTGAAAAATCTAGTATTGATGGATTACTCGTTGGTAGTGCTTCTTTAGATTGCAAAGAATTTTTAGAAATTATTAAAGTGTCAAATGAAATTTTATGCAAATAATTTAATTTTTTATAAATTTTTTATATATCCATCCGCCTAAATTAATACCAAATATAGATGAAATTATAGGTATTAAAAAATATGGAAAATAACTATTGTTTGAACCAGTAAAAGCTACTTTACCCCATCCTATTAAGCTTAAAAATATTCTAGCACCTAAATCATGCGCTGGATTTAAAGTAATATTATTTTTAGAACCTAAAGATATATTAATAATTGCAATTAATATTCCTATTAAGCATGGATGAAATTTTGATTTAATAACAAAAAACAATTTTTTATCATTAATTTTCATAAGTATAATAATAAAAATTATCGCAATGATTATATTCATTGTAAATTCACGTATAAATATACAATTTTTTTGAGGATAAACGCAAAAAATTGAAGCTAATTGAAGGCTCTCTTGAGTTCCTCGAACAATATGATGTTGTCTTTCGAACAATATAAATATTTTGTGATATATATAATATATTAACATTAAAAAAAAAAGTACCAGAAATTTGTGAGATAATATATGGTAATACTTTTTGTTTATTAAATTTATAGAACAACCAAAAACAAATCGTAATAGCTGGATTTAAATGAGCTCCAGATATTGCAATACTCAAATAAATCGAAAAAGATACTGCGCAACCCCAAATAAAACTCATTTCATATTGACTAAGATAAAAATTTGTTAGTTTTGACGCCGTTAGAAATCCTGTTCCAAAAAATATTATCAAACCTGTTCCTAAAAACTCAAAAATACATTGTTGAAATATATTTTTTCTACTACATATATTCATTTCTCAAAGACCTATACAATTTTATTGTAAAATTATTTTATAATTAAATAATTTAATGAAAATTTAGAGCGCCGGGAAAACCGGCACTAATTTTGCATTAATAAAGTTTTTTAGCAGTAATTAACCAATCTTTTTTAAAAGAATGTTTCATATTTTTTAAAGCATTTGTTATGTCATTAAAAACCATCTTTTCATTTTGAACACCGACACATTTACCTTGATAACCTTTAATTAAAAGCTCTACAGAATAAGCGCCCATCCTAGAAGCAAGTATACGATCGTATGCAACCGGAGCTCCTCCTCTTTGAATATGACCTAATATAGTAGCTCGTGTTTCACGTTTAGTTTCATTTTCAATATATTTAGCTAAATCCTCTACATCACATATATATTCTGTAATTGCAACTATTGCGTGTTTTTTTCCCTTTTTAATGCCTGCTTTTATTTCTAAAACTAGCTCTTCTTTAGTATATTTACTTTCAGGAAGAACAATAAACTCACACCCGCCTGCAATCGCAGCGGATAAAGTTAAATCACCACAAGATCTTCCCATAACTTCTACAATAGAAATACGTTGATGAGAAGACGAAGTATCTCTCAATCTATCAATGGCTTCAACAACTGTTTCTAAAGCAGTAAAATAACCAATGGTATAATCAGTTCCTGCTACATCATTATCTATAGTTCCAGGGATACTAATGCATGGCAGACCCATTTTTGTAAGCTTTTGCGCACCTATATAAGATCCATCTCCACCAATAACAATAAGTGCATCTATTTTCCTTTGTTTAAGATTATTGATCGCAATATTTCTTATTTTATTTTTACAAAAATCAGGAAATCTAGCAGAACCAAGAAATGTTCCACCTTTATTAATCATATCTGATACGCTATATCTATCTAATTTAATTATTCGATTTTGATACAATCCTAGATACCCGTCGTAAACTCCAAATACTTCTAATTTTTCACTAAGTGCTGTTCTGACTACTCCCCTAATTGCGGCATTCATTCCAGGAGCATCTCCACCGCTGGTTAATACTCCAATTCTTTTAATCATGATTATCTCGTTTTTAACTACTATAAAAAATTATTTTCTATCTTTAATACAAAATATGCTTTTATATTGTTAATTAGATGTAAATTTTATATTGGAATTAAAAAAATAAAAAATTTTAACTCGCTATAATTATATAATTAAAATACGTATATCTTATCAAAATTGTACCTGCCCTTATTGAAATGAGCGATAAAATACTAATATATATTGATTTTAAATAGAAAATATGTCTAAATAATTTATTTTAAATAATACCATTTAATAGGAATTTGTTTTTCATTGAATTCTAAAATAATTGGAACTGCGGTTGGAATTTCTAATTCTATGATTTTTTCTGTATCAATTTTATTTAAATATTGCATTAATGCTCGTAACGAATTTCCATGTGCTACAATGAGTATTTTTTTTCTTTGTTTTAATTGCGGATAAATAAATTTTTTCCAATAAGGAATGACTCTTTGTATAGTTAATTCTAAACTTTCCCCTTTAGGAAGTTTATTCACATCAATATTAGAGTAACGTATATCATAACCTGGAAATCGTTTATCTTCTATATTAATCATGGGAGGGCAGATATTAAAGCTACGCCGCCATAAAAGAACTTGTTCATGTCCATATTTTTTAATTATTTCATCTTTATTATATCCTTCTAACGCACCGTAGTGTCTTTCATTTAAACGCCATGATTTTTGTACTGATAACCAAGGTTGGTTTAATTCTTTTAAAATATATTGTAATGTATATATTGCCCTTTTTAACATAGAAGTATGCGAGTAATCAAAAAAAAATTTTTCTTTTTTTAATAGCAAACCTGTATTTTTAGCTTCATGTTTTCCATTTTGACTCAGCTCTACATCATGCCATCCAGTGAATTTGTTTAGCTGGTTCCACTGACTTTCACCATGTCTAATCAACACTACTTTATTCATAATTATATTCTCGATATTATGTAAGTGAGATATACATTTTTTGAAAATATTTTAATCAATTTTTTATATTCTGTCATTATTTCTTTAGAATAAAATGTTGTTATACATACGGTTATGATATTACAATGTTGAAGATTATATGTAAAATTCAATATAATTTATACATATATTAATAAAAGTACAGATTATTATCTATAAATACTGTACTTTTAATATACATGAAAAAATTATTTAAATTTGTTTTTAAATGTTAATTAAAATACGATTAAAATCTTCTAATATATTTTTTATAGTGTTTAAAAAACTAACAGATTCTTTTCCATCAATTAAACGATGATCATAAGACAATGCTAAATACATCATTGGAAGGATTTTAATTTCTTTATCTACTGCCATTGGACGATCTTTAATAGCATGCATGCCTAATATAGCAGTTTGAGGTGGATTTATTATAGGTGTCGACATTAAAGATCCAAAAATTCCTCCATTAGTTATAGTAAAATTTCCACCAATTAATTCTTCTAGTTTTATTTTGTTTTCTAAGCTTTTTATGCAAAATTCTTTTATTTGTTTTTCTATATCTGCCATTGACATTTTATCAACATCTCTTAACACCGGAGTTATCAAGCCTCTTGGTGTTGAAACAGCAATACTAATATCAAAATTTTTGTAAAAGACAATATCTGTTTTATCAATAGTAGCATTTATTTCAGGAAATATTTTTAATGCTTCTACCACTGCTTTTACGAAAAAAGACATAAATCCTAGGCGAACATTATATTTTCTTTCAAAAGATTTATTATACTTACTTCGCAAAGAAATAATTGGCTGCATATTTACTTCATTAAAAGTAGTAAGCATAGCTGTATTATTTTTTGTTTGTAATAATCTTTCAGCTATTTTTTGACGTAATCGAGTCATTTTTACGCGATATGTATGACTTGATTTGTTATTAATATTGTGTAATTTAGATTTCTCTTGAATATTTTTTTCAATATCTTGTTTTCTAAGTGTATAGTTTAATTTACTAGATGTAATTGCATCTTTATCAATATTATTGCTTTTAACAAAACGTCTAGCAGAAGGTGTTAAAAAATTGTTGAAAAATTTATTTTCATTATAGTTAATATGATTATTATGAGAAGTCTCAACCTTTTTTATAGAAATATGTTTTTCTTCTATTACTGAATTAATTTTTTTTTTTTCAGTATCATTTAATTTATTTATATTGCCTATTATTTGATTTGATTTAACAATTGATCCTTTTTCTTTTAAAATAACATTTAATCTTCCGTTACATGGAGCAGATATCTCTAACATTATTTTATCTGTTTCAATATCAACTATATTTTCATCACAATATACTATTTCTCCTGATTTTTTATGCCATTTTACTATGACTGCATCGCTTACAGAATCTGGCAGATCTGGAACAAGAATATTAATTATATTCATTTTTTAATCCTATTATTTAAGTTTTTATGCGAAATTGAATGCATTGTATATTAATTTTTCTTGTTCCTTCTTATGTAGAGCAATATGACCTGTTGCTGGAGATGCAGAAGAGGGACGGCTAATATAGTTTAGCTGAGAAGAACATGGTAGAAGATTATGTAAATAATTCTTTATATAAAACCACACTCCTTGGTTCAAGGGCTCTTCTTGGCACCAAACAAAATTTTTCACATAAAAATATTTTTTTAATATATTTAACATTTCAATCATTGGGAATGGATATAATTGTTCAATGCGAATTATCACAACACTTATAATCTTATTTTTATTACTGTAGTTTAAAAGATCATAATATATTTTTCCAGAGCAAAAAATAACACATTTAATCTGTTTAAAATCATTATTAAATTCATCTATCACTGTTATAAAATCATCATTAATTAAATTTTCTAGAGAAGAACAAGCCAATGGATTTCGTAGTAGAGACTTAGGAGTAAAAACAATTAATGGTTTATAGATACCTTTAAAAATTTGTCTTCTTAATAAATGAAATATTTGCGAGGATGAAGTAGGAATACAAATTTGCATATTATTTTGTGCACAAAGTTGAAGAAATCTTTCAATTCTACCCGATGAATGTTCTGGACCTTGACCTTCATAACCATGAGGTAAAAGAATAATTAAATTGGATAACTTATTCCATTTTTGCTCACTAGAGCTAATGAATTGATCAATAACTACTTGTGCTCCATTAACAAAATCGCCAAATTGCGCTTCCCAAATAGTTAAATCATTTGAAGGATGTAAAGAGTATCCATATTCAAAAGCTAATACTGCTTCTTCTGATAAAACAGAATCCCAAATTTCAAATTTCCCTTGATGGTTTGTAATATGCTGTAATGGTATATAAATAGACTCGTTATTCTGATCGTGAATACAAGCATGTCGATGAAAAAATGTTCCTCTTCTAATATCCTCGCCGGAAAGGCGACATGAAATGCCTTCATTCAGTATTGTGGCATATGCTAAAGATTCTGCTGTTCCCCAGTCAATTAATTTTTTTCCTTTGGCTATTTCCATTCTATCTTGATAAATTTTTCTAACCCTTTTATGTACTTTGATAGACGGAGGAATAGTGTTGATACCATATAACAATTTTTGAATATATTTTAGATTTAATTTTTTTAAACTTTTTTTTATTTTTAAACAATCTAAATTTTTATATTGAATATTTACATATTCTTTATTGCAAAAAATTGATCTTCCTTCAACCAACTTATTGGAATATTTTTCTATTATTTTATTAATTTCATTTTTTTTAATTATTTTTTGATTTATCAATGAATCAGAATATATTTCTTTTGTAGTAGGATGATTTTGGATTTTTTTGTACATAATAGGTTGCGTTACAGAAGGATCGTCTACTTCATTATGACCGTGTCTTCTATAACAGACTAAATCTATAAAAACATCTTTATTAAATTTTTTTTTAAAATCTAGTGCTAACTGAACAGCAAAAATTGCAGATTCTACATCATCAGAATTTATATGAAAAATTGGTGCTTGAATTAACTTCCCAATGTCCGTACAATATTTACTAGATCGAAGATATTTAGGATTTGAGGTAGTGAAACCAATTTGATTATTGATTACAATGTGAACCGTACCACCCACTGTATAACCTTCGGTTTGAGACATATTTAATGTTTCTTGTACCACACCTTGACCAATAATTGAGGCGTCCCCATGAATATTAATAGATAAAACTTGATTATTTGAATTCATTGATTTATCTATAGAGGCTCGTGTTAAGCCAAGAATTACTGGATTAATTATTTCTAAATGTGATGGATTATATTCTAATTTTATATTAATTATTTGATCGTTGTTTTTGATTTGTGTATAACCTCCCATATGATATTTAACATCTCCACTTTTCTTGGTATATATGTTGTTACCAGAAAATTCATCAAATAATACTTTTGGATTTTTATTGAGTACATTTACTAGTACATTTAATCTGCCTCTATGAGCCATACCGATAATAATATCTAAAATCTCATTATTTTTCGCATAACGTATTATTTCATGTAAAATCGTAATAAGTGTTTCTGCACCTTCTAAAGAAAATCTTTTTGTACCAGAAAATTTTTTTCCTAAATATTTTTCTAAAGTTTCTGCATAAATTATTTCTTTTAAAAATTGTATTTTCTTTTGTTTTGAGATTAAATTTTCTTTGAAATATAATTCTATATATTCTGTAATCCATTTTTTTTGATATATATCATCAATATACATATATTCAAAACCAATAGAACTGCAATATTTATTGTTTAATGTATTATATAAATCTACTACTTTTATTTTATATCGAGGATTTTTTTGAAAATTAATCTCTATTATTTTTTCTAACTCATCTTGATTAAATTGATAAAATGAAAGCTCTAAACATGGATATTTTTTTTGTTTTTTTAACTGAAGAGGATCTATTAAAGATTTTTTATATCCTGTTTTTTTAAAAGCATTAATCATTTGATTAATTTTATTATTTAAGTAATCATTATTTTTTTTAATTAATTTTTTAGCTTGTTCTTTTTGATCAAAAACGAGATTAGAAAAATAATTACTATTTGAAATATTTTCAATATCCATGGATAAATTTGTAAATTTTTTTTTCCACGTAATATCAATAGATAACGGATTTTTTAAAAATTCTTGGTATATAAACTCAATATATTGTCTATTATTAGAAGATAACCAAGAAGAATCAAAAAATTTTTTTAGCATGTTTTCGTTCATAATATTTTATTTAAAATTTTTAATAAATTGTTTTGTTTTAATTTCAATAATATTTTCAGCAATTATGCAGGATTATAAATATCAATAAAAATAACATCTAAATTATATTTTTTATTCAACCATTTTCCTAACGATTGAATTCCATCTTTTTCGCTGCAGTAATGCCCAAGAGCGAAAATATGAATTCCCAACTCTTTAGCGACATATATTGTTTCCTCAGAAACTTCGCCTGTTAAAAAAGCATCTATTCCAAATTTATATGCTTGCTGAATGAAACTCTGTCCTTTTCCACTACACCAAGCTATACGTTGAATATAATTTGGAGCATTTTGATAAAAATGTATAGGTTTTTTTTTAAAAATTTTTTCTATGTTTTTTGCAAAATCTAAACTATTTATTTTTGATTCTAAAATACCCCATAACACATAAGGTAAAATTTCACCTTGAACAAAAATATTTAATTTTTTGGCAATTTGCGCATTGTTACCCAATTCTGGATGGATATCTAATGGTAAATGCCAGCTATATAAATTAATATTATGACTAAGTATAGTTTTTAATCTATTTCTTTGTATACCATGAATGTAGTTAATTTCTTTATTCCAGAAGCACCCATGATGAACAATAATGGTATTAGCTTTATAATATAAAGCTGAATCTAATAAATCTTGACATATACTAACTCCTATAACGATTTTATTAATTATTTTTTCGCCTTCTATTTGCAACCCATTATATACAATATCTTTATTAAAATTGTTAAATAATTTTTTATTGATAATTTTTTCTAAAATAAAATTTTCCATATAGTTTAATTTTTTCTCTTTTTTATAATAATTTAGCTCGTTTATAAATTAATAAAAAATTTTTTTTTCTATATTCATGATTTATAATTGGTTCTGGATAATTTGTTTTACAATTATTTTGTACTATCCATTCATATGGGTTATGAATATAACTATTTGGTATCATTTTTAATTCAGGTAAATATTTTTTTATGAAAAATCCTGATTTATCAAATTTTTTAGATTGTCGTAATGGATTAAAAATACGTATATAACTTGTTGAATCACTGCCAATGGAAGCAGACCATTGCCATCCACCATTGTTTAATGCATAATCTCCATCAATTAAACTAGACATAAAATATTTTTCACCTTCTCTCCAATCAATTAAAAGATTTTTTACTAAAAAACTAGATGTAATCATTCTTAATCTATTATGCATCCATCCTGTTGTATTTAATTGATTCATTGCAGCATCAATTATAGGAAATCCTGTTTTTCCATTTTTCCAAGCATCAAAATAATTCATGTCATTTTCCCAGTGAATTTTTTTTTCCCATTTTAATAATGATTGAGATTTACTTAGTATAGGAAAATTAATCAGTAAATGATAATAAAATTCACGCCATATTATTTCATTTATCCAACATGAATTGAGGATTACAGCTAATGGTTGATATTGATATTTTGTTAACAACATCTTTAAACAATATCTTATAGATATTATTCCTAAAGATAAATAAGGAGACAGCATACTGGTGTTGTTTAAATATGGAAAATTTCTTTTTGCAAAATAATATTGAATTTTATTATCATAAAAATCTCTTATTCTGTTGATAGCCTCTTTTTCTCCAATAGGAAATAGATTTTTATCAAAATTTATATTATCATTTTTATTTAAATAAATCGGTAATATATCATGTTGATGATAAATTCTTTTTGTAGGTGCAGGAAAACATATAGGAATATTTTTATATAAATAATCTATTACTTGTTTTTTAAAGAAGAAAAATTTTTTATAAGGTTGATTATTCTTATTTTTTATTTTATTAGGATCAATTAAAATATTATCATGAAAACCTTCTATAAAAACACCTTGTGCAGATAATTCTTGTGTTACTAAGGAATCCCTATTTTTTTCATTAATCTCATATTGGTAATTAAAAAATACACGACTAACTTTATTTAGTTTACAGAAATAAGATAAATATTCTATAGAGTTTAAAAAATCAGTACATTCATGATGATATAAATTAATATTTAATTTTAATAGTTCATCTTGCAAAAATTTTACATGTTGGTGAAGAAAGGATATTTTTCTTATAGAAATATAATGTCGGTTCCACTGTTTTGGGGTAAAAATAAATAAACCTATTACTTTATCTGTTTTAGATAAACATGCATGATATAAGGCTGTATTATCACATATTCGAAGATCATTACGAAACCATATTAAATTTGTGTGCATTATTTTGATTTTCAAGTTTTAATATTGATAAAAATAACATATTACGTTGTTATTAAAAAATTTTAATTAACTTTTTAAGTAACAGATTTATAATAAATTAAAAATAAAAAATTTGTTTAAAAATATTTTTTTTATTATACGTAAAATATAAATAAATTATAAAAAATTTATTTCAAAAAAAATTAATTTTTAATGAAATAGGAAAAAATATGGAAAAAATAGGTATTTTTTTTGGAAGTGATACCGGGAACACAGAAAAAATAGCAAAAATTGTTCAAAAAAAAATTGGAAAAGATAAATCTATTTTATATGATATTAACAGTGCTTCTAAAAAAGATATAGAAAGTTTTAACAACTTGATATTTGGTATTCCTACTTGGTATTATGGTGAAGTACAATGTGACTGGGATGACTTTTTGCCTATTTTAAAAACAGTGAATTGTTCTAACAAAATCATTGCTCTTTTTGGTTGTGGAGACCAAGAAGATTACAGTGAATATTTTTGTGATGCACTTAGTGTAATATACAAAATTATTAAAAGAAACAAAGCAAAAATCATTGGTCAATGGCCAACAAAAGGTTATAATTTTGATTCTTCAAAATCTTTGCTAAATAAAGAGTATTTCATGGGACTTATTTTAGACGAAGATCGTCAATCAGATCAAACAAAATATCGCATTGAAAAATGGATAAAAAACATTCTTGTTCAATTTTATTAAAAAAATTTATACAATTGTATTTTAAATAATTTATTTTTTAAGAAGTATAAATATATTAATAAGTTTTCTCTTATTTAAAAAAATTAACAAAGCAATCATATGATTTTTAAAATAAACCAATTTCATTTATTACAAAGCATACCGAGAAAAAAACATCGTATACAAATTAAAATAAATCATGCAAATTTGCCATTTATAGGTAAAGATGTTTGGACATTATATGAAATATCTTGGTTAAATTTAAATGGAGTACCGCAAGTTGCTATTGCTAAAATAGAGTTTAATAGCACAACTGAAAATATTGTTGAATCTAAAAGTTTAAAAATTTACGTAAATAGTTTTAATCAAATTAAATTTAAAAATAGAAGAAATTTAATAGAAATATTTACATCTGATTTAAATAAATGTGTGACAGGAGAAGTTTCAGTAAAATTTTTTTATTTACATGAAATTGAGAACTTAGGTATATCTAAATTTTCTGGAACTTGTATAGATAATAAAAACATTGCAATAAAATCATATAACTATAATAAATTATTACTTAAAAACTGTTCTAAAAAAAACAAAATAGTTATTGAATCTTTATATAGTAATTTGTTTAAATCAAATTGCCCAATAACTAATCAACCTGATTGGGCATCTATTAATATTGTTTATAGCGGTCAAAAAATTAGTCATATTGCATTATTAAAATATTTAGTTTCTTTCCGTAATCATAATGAATTTCATGAAGAATGTATTGAAAGAATATTTAACGATATTCAAGAAATTTGTAATCCTCAAAAACTTAGTATTTATGCAAGATATACTCGAAGAGGGGGTATTGATATTAATCCATGGCGAAGTAATATTTTTTTTGAACCTAATTTAATCAGATTAGCAAGACAATAAAAATTAATTTATTTAATGTTTTATAATTTTCTTTTCGATACGCAGTATTAAGTGCGTCCTTAATACTGCTATTTTGTAGATTATTAATATAAATTTATTCTGTTTATTTTGTAGATACTAACGTAACTAAATCTAGAACTTTACTAGAATAACCAGTTTCATTATCATACCAAGAAATAAGTTTAGAAAAATTTTTATTTAATGATAGACCTGCTTTTGCATCAAATATTGAAGTGAGTTCTTTTCCGTTAAAATCTGATGATACTACTTCATCTTCTGTATATCCTAATATTCCATTCATTTCTTGATTTGAAGCATGCTTAATAACAGAACATATTTCTTCATATGTAGTTGATTTTTTATAACGCACTGTTAAATCTACAACAGATACATTAGATGTAGGAACACGAAATGCTATACCTGTTAATTTTCTATTTAAATTTGGCAAAACTTTTCCAACAGCTATTGCTGCTCCAGTAGAGGAAGGAATAATATTTTGAAATGCTCCTCTACCTCCCCTCCAATCTTTATTTGAAGCGCTATCAACAACTTTTTGAGTAGCTGTAGTAGCATGAACAGTAGTCATTAAACCTTCTACAATATCAAAATTATCATCTATTACTTTTGCTAAAGGAGCTAAGCAATTAGTCGTACAAGATGCATTAGATACAATATTTTCGCCTTGATATTTATCAAAATTAGCTCCTTTAACAAACATTGGAATATCATCTTTAGAAGGACCAGTGATTACAACTTTTTTTGCTCCCGCTAAAATATGTTGATAAGCGGTGTCTTGAGTTAAAAAGAGACCTGTAGATTCAATTACAACATCAATTGATAAATCACTCCACATTAATTTTTTAGGATCTTTAATCGAAGTAGTTCTAATTTTTTTTCCATTTACAATAATATTTTTATTTTTTACTTCAATATGTTTTTGAAAATCACCATGTGTAGAGTCATATTTTAACATATAAGCTATATATTCAGGGTCAATTAAATCATTGATTGCTAAAATTTCGATATTTGTACGTCTTTGAGCTAGTCGAAATATAACACGTCCAATACGGCCAAAGCCATTTATACCTACCTTAATAGTCATAATTTCACCAAGTTATTCTGTTAAAAAACATACAATTAATATTAAACTTATAAAAAATTTTAATTAATTAAAAAATATTTTATCAATATTAAATAATTAAAATTTTTTTAATATCTTATTAGGATCTATTTTTGAAGCATAATATGCAGGATATAAATTCGAAAGAATTCCTATTACTATAGTACTGATAAAAATGATTATTATATCTGATAAATTTAAGTCTAATAATAAAAAATTATGATAATAAATATTATTTAATAATAAGTTATTGTTAAAATGCTTTTCTAAAAAACACATAATATTCTTAAAATTTAAAATAGTTATAACACCAAAGAATAAACCGATTACATTTCCTATTAAAATAAAACGAAAACCATAATATAAAAAGATAAGTTGAATAAGAATATTGTTAGCACCTATACTACGTAAAATAGAAATATCTTTTATTTTTTTCGAGATAGATAACAATGATACAGATATAATACTGAAAGAAGAAATTATTATTAGCATTAATAATGTAATATATATTATTGTTTTTATTTTATTAATATCATTATATATATATTGATAGTTATTAATCCAAGTATATAAACTTACGGGAGTTTTGATTATTTTAGCTGCATCTAAAACAATTTTGTTAGCGTCTAATGGACGAGACATATACAATTCAATAGTATTAATATTATTTATTATGTCAAAATTGCCTTGAAAAAAAGAAAATGGAATCAACCCAATATTAGAATTTGAAACTCCATTAGAATTAAATATAGATTTAATTTGAAGAGAAAATATTTTAATTTTATTTAATTGAAAAGAAAACTTATTATCTAAAATTATAAAATTGATCCAATCTCCTTCTTTTATTTCTAAATCTCTAGACAAATCAGAAGAAAGAATTATTTGATTATGTTGAAAATTATCTAACTTTGATAATTGATAATTCTCTTCTTGAAAAGAAAAGTATTTTTTTATATATTTTATATTTGTAAAACTTTTAATATTAAAAAATTTAATTTTATTTGTTTTTAGTAAAACTGCGCTTAATGAAATATACGGTTCAGAGTAATTTACTCCTGATATAGAATTAATTTTTTGTATAATCTTCCGATAATGCAAGAATGGTTTGTCTATTGATTGTATAATTCCATGAGGTACAGATGACAAAATATTTTGATTTACTAATATTTTAAATCCATTTAAAGCGCTAATACTAATAATTAATATAAAAACACTCAAAGCAATTGCTATTTTAGATAAAATAGAAATTAAAAAAATTATATGATTGTTATTGTTTTTTAAATATAATCGTTTTGCAATAAAAAAAGGTAAAAAATTCATTGAATATGTTTTTTTATATTTAGTTGACTATGTTTTATTTCAAATAACACATGTGCTTGCCTTGCAAATGCCAGATCATGTGTTACAATTAAGAAAGAAGTTTTTAAATTCATATTCGATTCAAATATCAAGTCAAAAATTATTTTCGCATTATAAGAATCTAAATTTCCAGTAGGTTCATCTGCTATTATTAATTTTGGTGTATTAATAAAAGCTCGAGCAATAGCTACTCTTTGTCTCTCCCCTCCGGATAATTCAGATGGGTATTTTTTAATTTTTTTTTCTAAATTAACTTTAATTAACATTTCGTATGCTTTTTCTTTAGCTTCACTAACAGTTTTATTGCTAATAAGTAATGGCATTGCAACGTTTTCAAGTACATTAAAATCAAGCAGTAAATGATGAAATTGATAAATAAATCCTAAATTCACATTTCTTAATTGAGCTATTTGATTAGATGACATTGAACTTAATGATATACCATCAAATAAAATAGTTCCAGAAGTAGGTTTTTCTAGGCCGCTAATTAAATGTAAAAAAGTGCTTTTTCCAGATCCTGATTTTCCAATAATAACTGCTATATCACTTTTCTTAAGACAGAATGATGTTTTTTTTAAAATATGAGTTATTTTTTTGTTATCTTTATAAGATTTAGTCAAATCGATGCATTGTAAAATTATATTATTCATAAGATAAAATTTTAGAAGGTGTTGATTTAGTGATATGCCAAATTGGATATAGTGTAGACGCAACAGATATCATTGCAAATGTAATATCGACTATAAGAATTTGAAAAGGAAAAATTTTTATTGGAATGTCAATATCACTAAACAAGGTATTTATTAAAAAATTAATTATTTTCCCTTGAAATATTAATATAAAACTAATTAATGTTCCTAAAAAAATACCAATTATAGTAGTACTAGCTCCTAATGTAACAAATATTAACATAATTTTTTTTCGACATAATCCTTGTGTTTGTAAAATCGCAATAATATTTTGTTTTTCTATCATATTTACTGTCAAAGTAATAACTATATTAATTCCTACAATCAATAAAATTAAAACAAAAAAAAGAAACATAATATATTTTTCAATTTGTATTGCTTTAAACAACTCACCTTGTTGTGTTTTCCAGTCTAAAAAAATTAAATTATTTTTTTTAATTTGAAAAGAATTTATATTCAAAAAAAACGGATCTTTTAACCAAACTCTCCAACCAGTAATATAATTTTTATAATAATTTAAAAAATTTATAGCAATTTTAGTGTTAATTATTATTTGATAATCATCAATGTCATTATTTGTATTAAATAAACCAGTTATTTTAAATATCCGTGTATTAAACTTTTTTTTAAAAAAATTTTTTTTAATCTTAGGTAATATTATCAATTTAATTGAATCATTAATATTTACATGTAATTTTTCTGCTAATTTTTTTCCTAAGATAATATTATTTTGTTTTTCATTGAGTGTGTATAGATAATTGTGAATATTATAACATTTAAAAATATTATAATCTTTTTTGTCAAAAGTAATAATTTCGCCAGTAGTGATATTTTCTTTACTTTGAATAAGAACTTTATCACTAATAAAACTAGATACTCTTTTAACATTTTTTAATTTTAAAATATTTTTAGGAAATTCAGATTTGTTGATATAATAACTCTTATTTGTAATAATTAAATGGGGAATGAATGAAAGCACACTTTTTTTAAATTCGTTCTGAAATCCATATACTAAAGACATTGTAATAATAATAGATGTTATTCCAATGCTGATACCTATAATAGACAAAATAGTAATAATTTTTTTAAAATTTGTTAAATGACGGTTCCAAAAATAACGCAAACCAATAAATATATATATGGGCTTATACATTAAAATATCTTTTTTTTGATAAAATTTTTTAATAAATTTTAATATTGTTTAAATAAAAAATTTTTTATTACAAAATTAATTAATTAAATACGAAATAATATTTTATCATAATTAAAATAAAAATTTTTTTAAAATGAAATATAATATTTTTTTAAAAAAATAATATAATAAATAAAAAATAGAATCTTTATTTTTTTATATTTATTTTACAGAAAATTACTAAAATTTTATTAAATAATTAAATTTTTTTCATTAATTATCAAGTTACAAATTTGAACGATGTAATTAATTGATATAAAAACATTTTCAACATAGATAAAATCTAATTTTGACTACCATTTTTTTGAAATTCTTAATCAAAATTAAGCAATTTTTATCTTATTTAAAAATATTTTATTATGAAAATTATCTCTACAAGTATAGCAAATAAAAATTTCTTGAACTATCATCATCAGCAGTTACCAAGTTTTTTTAAAAAAAATAGAGATATAAATAATATTAATAAAATTTTTTCTTTTTTACATGATTTTTCAGGAAAAACTATTTTTTTTATAACAAAACAAGAATGTTTGATAGAAGTTTTAAAAATTTTGAATCTAAAAAATATTTATCCCAAATATATAAAAAACATTTATGACGTTAATCATAAAAATACTTTTTTTTATGTTATAGGAAACTTACATCAAAGTTTTATAGATATTAAAAAAAATTTTTTATTTATCTCTACAAAAGAGATAATTAAAATTAATAATAATATAAATATTAAACCTATTAAAAATAAATTTTTATATCAATTAAAAATTCACGATCTCATCATACATATACAGCATGGAATTGGAAGATATCAAGGATTAACTACAATAAAAACAGCTAGTTATGAGTCAGAATATTTAGTAATTTTATATGCAGAAGAAAATAAGTTATACGTGCCTATTTCATCTTTACATTTAATTTCTCCGTATTCTGGAAATTCAGAAAAAAATATTGTTTTACATAAATTAGGTAGTAATAAATGGGATAAAGAAAAAAATAAAATTAGTAAAAATTTATATGATCATGCGGTAATTTTATTGAATATTTATGCAAATAGATTATCTAAAAAAGGTTTTTCATTTCAAAAAAATGAAGAACAATATAATCTTTTTTGTCAAGATTGTTTATTTCAAGTCACTTCGGATCAAAAAAATGCTATAAAATCAGTATTAAATGATATGAATAAATCTATTCCTATGGATAGAATCATTTGTGGTGATGTAGGTTTTGGAAAAACAGAAATTGCAATGCGGGCTGCTTTTATATGTATATCTAATAAAAAACAAGTTGTTGTTTTAGTTCCGACAACACTACTAGCAGAGCAACATTTTAATAATTTTTCAAAAAGATTTGCTAATTGGTCTATAAATATAGATATATTATCTAGATTTCGAAGTATAAAAGAAAAGAAAAAAATTTTAGAAAATATTAGTATTGGTAAAATTAATATATTAATAGGTACTCATAAAATTTTATTTGAAAATATTGAATGGTATAATCCTGGTTTGTTAATTATTGATGAAGAGCACCGATTTGGTGTAATTCACAAGGAAATAATTAAAAAAATATATTCTCATATTGATATATTAACTTTAACAGCTACACCTATCCCTCGTACATTAAATATGGCAATGCACGGAATAAAAGACTTATCTATTATATCTAATCCTCCAAAAGAAAGAAAAAAAATACAAACTTTTATAAATGAATATAATCCAATTTTAATAAAAAAAGCAATTTCTCAGGAAATATCTAGAGGCGGACAAGTATATTATATATATAATAAAATACAAGGAATTGATAATATAGCTACAAAATTATTAAATTTAATTCCTAATGCTAAAATTAAAATCGTTCATGGTAAAATGAATCATATTGATTTAAAAAATATAATGAATGAATTTTACCAAAACTGTTTTAATGTATTAGTTTGTACTACTGTTATAGAAAGCGGTATTGATATACCTAAAGCAAACACTATTGTTATTGAAAACGCAGATCATTTTGGTTTATCTCAGTTACATCAACTTAGAGGTAGAATTGGACGTTCCAACAATCAAGGATATGCTTTTTTATTTGTTAATAATTTTAAAAAAGTTACATTAGATGCTCAAAAAAGATTAGAAGCAATTGCTATGACAAACAATTTTGGAGGGGGATTTAATTTATCTAATAGAGATTTAGAGATTAGAGGAATAGGTGAATTACTTGGAAAGGAACAAAGTGGTCATATTGATTGTATAGGAATTGATTTATACATGAAATTTTTACATAAAACTATTAAAATTTATAAAAATGGAGAAAAAATATCATTAGAAAATTTGATTAAAAAATCATATATTGAACTATATATCCCTGCTTTATTGCCAAAAAATTATATCTTTGATTTAAATCAGCGATTGTTTTTTTATGAAAAAATTGAACATGCTAAAAGTGAAAAAGAAATTAAAATAATATCTTTAGAACTGTTAAATCAATTTGGAAAACTACCAATATATGCTAAAAATTTAATTTTAATTGCGAAAATTAAATTATTAACAAAAGAAATTGGTATTTCACATATTAAATCTAATAAAAATATAGGAATTATAAAATTTAATAAAAAAAATTCAATTAATATGCAATATTTACTTTCAATTTTTCACAAGGAACCTGATCTTTGGAAAATGATTAATTCTACAAAGTTAAAATTTTTTCATAGTTTTCAGAGTGATACTATGCGTATAAATTGGATTATAAATTTATTAAAACACCTAAAAAAATCAAATAGTTAAAATTAATGAAAAATAAAATTTTTTATAAGAGGAACTATATGAAACAAATTGTTTATATTGCTAACTCAACGAGTCAAACCATAGAGGCGTGGAATTTATATCAAGATGGAAAAATGGAATTAATTCAGACGATTAAAACTAATGGTAATGTTCAGCCAATGAATTATATTAAAGATAAAAATATATTATATGCTGGTGTGCGTCCAAACAATCGGATAATTGTATATAATATTAAAAAAAATGGTTATTTAGAACAAAAAAATGAAAGTTATATTCCAGGAAGTCCTAATTATATTTCTTTTAGCCCTAAAAAAAATTTTTTATTTTGTAGTTCATACCATACTAACTCTCTTAGCGTTATTCCATTAAACCAACATGGAATTCCTAAAGATCCCATTCAAATTATTTATGATATTAATGGGTGCCATGCAGCATTGATGAACATAAAATATAATATACTATTTGTCACTGCATTAAAAGAAGACTGTATCTATTTATATTATTTGACGCAATATGGAATATTAAAGCATATAAAACAAACATTCATTAAAACTAAATGCAATGCAGGTCCGCGTCATATTCAGTTTCATCCTAATGAAGATTTTATTTATACTATCAATGAACTAAATGGTACTATAGATGTCTGGAAGATCTACATAAGGAATGATATATTTAGAGTAGAAAATATACAAAATATTTCAATCATAGAAAATCATATTGTTTCTCGTCAGTATTGGTCTGCTGATATCCATTTAACATCATGCGGTAATTTTTTGTATGTGTCTGATAGAATTTTGAATAGTCTTTCACTGTTTCATATTGATCAAAATAATGGCACTATTTCTTTCGTTAAAATTTACTATATAGAACAACAACCACGTACGTTCTGTATTGATTTTTATGATAAATATATAATTGTAGCAAGTCAAAAATTTAATAATTTTTCTATATACAATATTAACCAAAAAACAGGACATTTGAAAAAAATCAATACATATTCTACAGGCATAGAACCATTATGGATACTAACTTATAAAATTTAAAATTTTAAAAAAATAAAATATTTTCATTTAAAGATTGTTGAATAACATTAATTAGTTTTTTTAAATTTTTTGTACTAATAATATAAGGTGGAACAATATAAATTAATTGTTTAAAAGGCCTTATCCAAACACCATGTTTGACAAAAAATTTTTGCATTAATTCTAAATTAATGTGCTGCTTGCATTCAACTACACCTATAGCGCCTAAAACGCGCACGTCATTAACTCTTGGATGCTCAATTAATGGAAACAACCTGCTTAATAGCTCTTTTTCAATATTAATAACTTGTTTTTTCCATTCGTTTGTTTCTAATATTTTTATATTAGCATAAGCTACAGAACATGCTAATGGGTTACCCATATAAGTTGGTCCATGCATCAAGCAACCAATATTACTTCTACTAATAGTCTGGGCAATATCACGTGAAGTTAAAGTTGCAGCTAATGTTATTGTACCCCCAGTCATAGCTTTTCCTAAACATAATATATCCGGAATAACATTAGCATGTTGAAAAGCGAAAAATTTTCCAGTTCGACCAAATCCTGTAGCAATTTCATCAAAAACTAATGGAATTGAATAATATTTACATAATTCTTCAACTTTTTTTAAAAATATAGAATGATAAAATTTCATTCCACCTACACCTTGTACTATTGGTTCTAATATTACACCGGCTATATGCAATTGATTTTTTTCTATTATTGTTTGAAATGATATAATATCATTAGCATTCCATTCTTGATTAAAATTAGAAGTTGGCGCGTTTGCAAATAAATTTTTTGGTAAAAATTTTTTATATATTTTGTGTATAGAATTTTCGGGATCGGAAATAGACATAGCAGCAAAAGTATCACCATGATAAGAATTTCTAATAGTTAATATTTTTGTTCTATTTTGACCTAAAGATTTCCAATATTGCATTAACATTTTTATCGCGACTTCAATAGATACTGATCCAGAATCTGAAAGAAAAACACAATCTAATTTTTCTGGAGTTAATTTAATTAATTTTCTACAAAGCAAAATAGCTGAAGGATGCGTTATTCCTCCAAACATAACGTGTGATATCTTTTTTATTTGTTTCTTTAAAGATTTGTTTAGTATAGGATGATTATATCCATGTATAGCAGACCACCATGAAGACATGCCATCTATTATATTTCTTCCATTTTGTAATTTTAAATATACTCCCTTAGCTGATATAACAGAATAACAGGGTAGTGGATTTATAATAGAAGAATATGGATGCCAAATATGTTTATAATCAAATAATATATCGGATTGACTCATTATAATTTATGTATAAAATATTGAATACCTTATTATAAGCATTTAATTTATAAAATCATATTTTTTTTGGAGATAATATGAAAAAAACATGGACTCTAGAAGATACAAAATCATTGTTTGATAAGCCTTTTTTTGATCTTATTTTTGAAGCTCAAAAAAAACATCGTGAAAATTTTGATCCCAATAAAATACAAATTAGTACATTATTATCTATTAAAACCGGTTCATGCCCAGAAGATTGCAAATATTGTCCGCAAAGTGCTAGGTATAAAACAGGAATAAAAAAACAATCATTATTAGAATTAAAACAGATTTTAAAATCTGCAAAAAATGCTAAAGAGTCAGGTTCAACTCGATTTTGCATGGGTGCAGCCTGGAAAAACCCCAGTGAAAAAGATATGCCGTATTTAGAAAAAATTGTTAAAGAAGTAAAGAAAATGGGTATGGAAACTTGTATGACTTTAGGCAGCATCAATAATGCTCAAGCGAAAAGATTGTTCAATGCAGGATTAGATTTTTATAATCATAATTTAGATACATCTGAAAATTTTTATAAACATGTTATTACCACGAGAACATATCAAGAACGTTTAACAACTTTAAAAATAGTTCGTGACGCTGGAATGAAATTATGTTCTGGAGGTATTATTGGTCTTGGAGAAAATATACAGGATCGAATGAAATTATTAATGCAATTATCTAATCTTCCTAAACAACCTGAAAGTGTTCCAATAAATATGTTAATTAAAATAAAAGGCACTCCAATGGAAAATAATTTAAATGTAGAACCTTTTGATTTCATTAGGGTTATAGCGGCTACTCGTATTATGCTTCCTAAATCTTATATTCGATTATCAGCAGGTCGAACAGATATGAATGATCAAACACAAGCTATGTGCTTTATGGCTGGAGCAAATTCTATTTTTTATGGATGTAAATTATTAACTTCTAACAATCCCGAGAAAGAAAGTGATTTAAGACTTTTTAAAAAATTAAATTTATCTCCTAATTATAATCAGACAAATACAACAAGAGAAAACAACTTGAATTTAAAAAATACAAAATTCAATCAAGAACAATATTATAATGCTGGAATTTAAGTAGAAAATTTTTCATTTTGTAAATTTTAAATAAAATATACTTAATTAAGTAACCAACCATGATATTCTTGTATTTACTATCTGAATGCATAGAATAAACTGGTTTGAGTTACATTAACATAAGTTTATAAATTTTTGTATATTATATTAAGTTAATTTAAAATATATTACCTCCTAATAAACATACAAGATAATTATGATAAAAAAATTTTTTGTCACTGGTACTGATACAAACATTGGAAAAAGTACGATAAGTGGAATCTTGTTAAAAAAAGCAAGTAATTCTGGTTATATAACCGCAGGTTACAAACCAATATCTTCTGGAACAAAAAAGTACAAAAATATAGATTTTGAAACTGATAAAAAAAAATATAAATTCATTAATGAAGATAGTTATATTTTACAAAAAAGCAGTTCTATTTATTTAAGTTATAAAGAAATTAACCCAATTTCATTTTTTGAAAACGCTCCACCTAATATATTAAGTGTAATAAAGAAAAAAAAAATAAAAAAAGAACATTTATCTTTAGGTTTAAAAAAAATTTCTTTAAAATCTAATTGGATTTTAATCGAAGGTGCTGGCGGATGGAATACTCCTATATCAAATAAATATAATTTTGCAGATTGGGTAAAAGAAGAAAAATTAAAAGTAATTTTAATTGTAGGCATAAAACTAGGATGTATTAATCATGCTATCTTAACTGAAAAATCTATTCTTGCAGATAATTTAATATGCGTAGGATGGGTTGCAAATAACATTTTTCCAGAAAATCAATATACTTCATATTATATCCAAACTTTGTTAAGTTATATTAAATCGCCATTATTAGGGATAGTACCTTATTCAAAACACATAAATAAAACAAACGTAAATAAAATTAAAATTAAATTACCTGAATAAAATGTATTACTAGCAAAATTAATATTCTCTTTAACAAAGATGGATACATTAGTAAAATTTACATGTAAACAGGATATTTAGAGCATATTTCTAAAACTTTATTTTTAATTTTTAAAATATTTTTAATATTCTTAACATCATTTAAAATACTTGAAATCCATAAACTAACTTGTGATAATTCTGGTTCTTTAAAACCTCTTCTTGTAACTGCAGGTGTTCCAATTCGTATTCCAGAAGTAACAAAAGGACTTCTAATATCATTAGGGATAGTATTTTTGTTTACAGTAATATTAGCTTTGCCTAAAGCAATGTCAGCATCTTTACCTGTAATTTTTTTATTTGTTAGATCTATTAAAAATAAATGATTAAAAGTATTTCCTGAAACAATTTCATATCCTTGTTGTGAGAGTGTTTTCACCATAATTTTAGCATTTTTTAAAATTTGTTCTTGATATATTTTAAAACTTGGCTCTAAAGCTTCTTTAAAAGCAATTGCTTTCCCTGCAATTACATGCATTAGTGGACCACCTTGTCCACCGGGGAAAACAGACAAATCTAATTTATTATAAAACATATTATTTCCGTTTTTAGCTAAAATAATACCTCCCCGAGGTCCTGCTAATGTTTTATGTGTAGTACTGGTAACAACATGTGCATAATCTATTGGGCTTGGATAAAGTTCTGTGGCAACTAATCCTGCAACATGAGATATATCAACAACTAAATAAGCATTGACTTCATCTGAAATATTGCGCATTTTAGACCAATCACAAATACCAGAATACGCAGAAAATCCACCAATAATCATTTTTGGTCGATATTTTTTAGCTAATTTATATATTTCTTCATAATTAATTTCTCCGTTTAGATCGACTCCATAATTAATTGCATTATATAATTTACCTGAAAAATTTACAGAAGAACCATGTGTTAAATGTCCTCCATGAGATAAGTTCAGACCTAAAATAACTTCACCAGGTTTAACAAGAGCTGTATAAACTGCAAAATTAGCTTGAGAACCTGAATGAGGTTGAACATTTGCATAATCAGCATTAAATAATTTTTTTGCTCGGTCAATTGCTAACTGTTCTATAATATCTACGTGCTCACAACCGCCATAATATCGTTTTCCTGGATAACCTTCCGCATATTTATTAGTCAACTGAGATCCTTGTGCATACATTACATAATTACTAGCATAATTTTCTGATGCAATTAACTCTATGTGATTTTCCTGTCTTTTGTTTTCTTTTAACATAGCTATCCATAATTCTGGATCATATTTTTTAAATTCTATCTGTTTATTAAACATGTTTTTCCTGAAATAAAAATTAAAATAAATTTTTTAAAAGTTAATTGTCCTTTGAAAGATATTTATTAAAAACACTGTCAATTTTCAGCATTAATTCATTTTTAAAAAGATAAAATTCTTTTTTTGTTTTTAGTTCTTTTATCAAATAACATTTGTTTTTAATTTCATTTGAACCTATTAAAATTGCAATACGAGATGAGGATTCAACAGCGTGCTTAATTTTTTTTGAAAGACTGCAATTCGAAAAATTTATAAATATGTTTAGCCTAGGATATGTGTCTCTTATTTCTTCTGATAGACTAATAGCATGATTTTTATTTTCTTTTCCTAAAAAAATAATATAAATATTAATTCTTTCTTTTTTTATAGCACAAATATTTAGTGACTTCATCAATAAAATTAAACGTTCAATTCCTATAGCAAATCCTATTGCTGGTGTTTTTATACCACATAATTCTTGAGATAAAGAATCATACCTTCCGCCTGCACAAATCGTATCTTTTGATCCTATTTCATCACTTTTCCATTCAAATACTGTGTCAGTATAATAATCTAGACCTCTTACTAAATTTGGATTAAATTGATATTTAATACCATGTATATTCATTATATTACATAAATCATTAAATCGATTTAATGAATTATTATTAATAAAATCATTTAATGACGGAGCTTTTTTTAATATACGTTGAATATTTAAATTTTTAGAATCTAAAATACGGAATGGATTAGAATATAAACGTCTTTTAGATTCTTCATCTAAAAAAGATTCATATTGTTTGAGAAATAAAACTAATTCTTTTTGATATTTAATGCGATCTAATTTTAAACCAATTGAATTTATCTCTAATGTTAAGTTAAGATGAATACCTAACATTTTCCACAAACGACTTGTCAATAAAATCATTTCCAAATCAATATCTATTTCACTCAATCCTAAAACTTCTACACCTAATTGATAAAATTGACGATATCGTCCTTTTTGAGGACGTTCATATCTAAACATTGGTCCTAAATACCAAAACTTTAATTTTTTTTTATATAATAAATTATTTTGTATTATCGCTCTTAAACAACCTACAGTTCCTTCAGGTCTTAAAGTTAAACTATTGCCTTTTTTATCGTAAAATGAATACATTTCTTTTTCTATAATATCCGTAACATTACCAATAGCTTTTTGAAAAATTTCTGTCTTTTCTAATATAGGAAGCTTGATTTCTTCAAAAGAATAATTATTTAAAACTTGTTTAAAATTTTTTTCTAATTTATGCCAAATATCTAAATCTTCAGAAAAATAATCATGCATGCCTCTAATTGAACTAATGTTTTTATTCACTATGATCTCTTATTTATAAATATATTTATAAATTTCTAATAATTAGTTTTCATTTTTATTTTTTAATTCACTTGATTTATTACGAATATAAATTTCTAGTTCTCGAACTATATCTTTATTATTTAGCATGTTTTTTTGACGTATACCGTCTTGATATAAAGCACTTTTTTTATATCCCCCAGTTACTCCTAAGTGCGCCATTTTAGCTTCACCTAATCCATTAACCACACATCCGATAATAGAAACATCCATAGACGTATCAATATCTTCTAGTTTTTTTTCTAACTCTTTTACTACTTTAATAACATCGAACTCTTGTCTTGAACAAGTAGGGCAGGCGATGAAATTAATTCCTCTAAACCTAATTCCTAAAACTTTTAAAATATCATAACCTACTTTGACTTCTTCAATAGGGTGAGCAGCTAAAGAAACTCTTAAAGTATCTCCGATTCCATCGGATAGTAAAGCAGCAATTCCAATAGATGACTTTACTGTTCCATTACGTATACTTCCAGATTCTGTGATCCCGATATGTATTGGTTGTGTAATTTTTTTTGCTAATATTTTATTTGCTTGAACAGCAGAAAAAACATTAGATGCTTTTACACTAACTTTGAATTGATTAAAATTTAAACTATCTAAATATTCTACATGTCTTATAGCAGATTCCACCAAAGCTTCTGGTATAGGAGATTTATATTTTTTTAGTATATCATGTTCTAGTGAGCCGGAATTAATTCCTATTCTAATTGGAATATTATTATTTTTTGCGCAACTTACTATTTCATTAATTTTTCTTTTTTTTCCAATATTTCCAGGATTAATTCTTAAACAATCTGCACCATATTGTATAGATTTTATAGCTAACCTATAATCAAAATGTATATCTGCGATTAATGGAACATTTGTTTTTTTTTTAATTATTTTAAATGCTTCTGCTGCATCCTCTGTTGGAATAGAAATTCTTATAATATCAACTCCTACTTTTATTAATTGATTAATTTGATTGATTGTATCTTGAATATCTGTTGTTTTTGTATTTGTCATAGATTGTACAGAAATAGGTGCATTATTTCCAATAGGCACATTTCCTACATAAATACGATTAGATTTTCTTCTATTAATATGTTTATATTTATTCATTATATTTTAATATTTTTTTTAGATTAGAATAAATATCTAATTTTAAATTTTTAATTATTTTAATTTTTTAATAAATTAAACTAATATATAATATTGTTAGAAATTTATAAATGATTTTTACGATAATTAATTATATTTCCTGTTAATTGACCACAAGCGGCATTAATATCTTGTCCTCTATTTTTACGAATTGTTGTATTGAATCCTTTTTTTCTTAAAATATTTGCAAAAGTATTAATATTACTGTTAGTACTAGATATAAAATTTGAATTTTTAAAAGAATTCCAAGGAATGAGATTGATTTTACTAGGTATTTTTTTTAAAATATAAGCTAGTTCTTGCGCATTTTTAATAGAGTCATTAATATTTTTTAACATCACATATTCTATAGTTACTCCATTCCGATTAGCATTTGAATTTTTTAAATATCTAGACACTGCGCTTAAAATAGATTCGATATTATATATTTTGTTAATTGGCATAATAAGATTTCTAATATTATTATTAGGAGCATGCAAAGAGATTGCCAAATTAATATCAATTATTTTATTTAATTTATCTATTGCTGGGGCGATACCTGCAGTAGATAAAGTAATACGACGTTTAGATAATCCAAAACCATTTATGTTTAAAATAATTTTTAATGCTGTAATAACATTATTTAAATTTAATAATGGTTCACCCATGCCCATGAATACTATATTAGTTATTTTCGTATTTTTTAATTTTTTTTTAGCTTGTAAAATTTGAGAAATAATTTCAGATACTTTTAAATTTCTGTTAAATCCTTGCTTTCCTGTAGCACAAAAATCACATTTTAAAGAACAACCAATTTGCGATGAAATACAAAGAGTGGAACGTTTTTTTTCTGGTATATAAACTGTTTCTATTTTTTGATTATTTAAAGATGTAACCCATTTTATCGTTCCATCAGAAGATATTTGTTCTTCTGAAAAATTTGATGTTTTTATACAAGATGTTTGATGTAACTTTTTTTTAATTTTTTTGCTAATATTTGACATTTTATTAAAATCATAACAATTATGACTGTAAATCCATTGTATAATTTGTTCAGCAGTAAAAATTTTTGCTCCAATAGACGCGAGAAATAATTGAATATTTTTAAAATCTAAATCGAGTAAATTTACTTGGGTATTTAAAACATTTAAATTGATTGTTTTATCCATCTATAACACCTGAATTAAAGATAACAATTTTACCTATCAAATAAGTATAAAAATTAAATTAAAAAGTTTCATTAAATGTTTAATTTTTACAGTGATGAATTGATTTAAAAAATTAAAATATTAAATATATATATAAATTATGATATTATTACTCAAAATAAAATAAATAATTTTTTTTAATTAGGAGAATTTAATGCATCCCATGTTAAATATAGCAATTCGTGCAATTCGGAAAGGAGGGAATATTATTATACAAAATTATGATGCTCAAAAATTTATTAAAGATGATCATGAAAAAAAACAATATTTTATTAAGCAAGTTATGCATAAAACCTATCAAGTTATTAGTGAGATTATTTATAAATATTATCCAAGTCATATTATTATCAAAAAAAACATCAATTATATATTAAATGATAAAAAAATTTTATGGATTATCAATGAATTAGATGGTAAAAAAAATTTCATCAAAAATTTTCCACATTTTTGTATATCAATAGCGGTGATAATAAAAAAAAACACAGAAATATCAGTAATATATGATCCTATAAAAAACGATTTATTTACTTCTGTTAGAGGGCAAGGATCACAATTAAATGGGTATCGAACTCGCTGTACTAACATAAATACTTTAAGTGATGTAATAATATCAATACATTTAAACTCTCAAAAAATATATTCTAAATTATATCTAGAAATATATAAAACACTTGTTTTATCTGGTATTTCGTTTAGATGTACTGGTTCTGTTTTACTGGATTTAGCATATGTATCCTCTGGGAAAGTAGATTGTTTAATTGTTAATTACAATTTATTAAATTCTACTAATTTTATTGCAGGACAGTTACAAGCAAGAGAATCTGGATGTTTAACCAGTAATCTTCAAGAAAAAAATGTTGATTGTGTGTTAAATATCACTAGTAGTCCTAAGTTTATTAAACTAATCGCTGAAAAAATACGCAAATATTACATATTACAAATATAATTTTTTGAATTATGATTTATTAAAATGAATCATTAACTTTGAATGCAAAATATAAATAATCTAAAGATTTACTTTTTTAAAAATAATAAACCACTATTTAATTTTATTTATTAAAAAAAATTATAGATTTATTCACTTTTTTATTTATTTTAATTGAGTTAATTGTTTTATGAGATTTAGTTTTTTTAAATTCAGAAAATATAAATATCAGAAAAAAATTATATACTCCTTCTCTTAAAAAATTTATTATATTTTATATATTTTACTAAAAAAAATAAAACACTTGTAATTTTTTTTAACTATATATTATTTTTATGTGTTTTATAAACAATTTTTCAGATCAATAAATAATACCATTAAATATTATTTTTGAAGAATTACAAATAAAATGTTTTAAAACTATCATAATAAATATAAATTTTTATTAATCGTAATGTAATATTTACAAGTTTTTATCAATATATTTTTATTTAATTTAAATTATTTTAATTTAATTAATAGTATTTGTACAATACTCTTTATATTTTTAATTATGCTCGAACAACTTAAAAATAAAATTTTTATAGTATTTTTTCGTCATTTTTTATTTTTAAATTTTATAAATACTCTGTATTTTTTTATCATTATATCTATACAGTTATCAAATCTTCTAATATATTTATAGTTTGTAAATTCATAATGCTTTATTAAATTCTTTGAATATTTACGTAAATCTTTGATAAATATGTGTTTTAAAGAATCGATGTTTATTTACGTAAAATTTTTAAATTAATTTTAAATTACACTGATTTTTTAAATTTTATTTTAAAATTATGACATCTTTAAAACTTTTAATTGAAACACACCAATACTAGTTTAGTAATAATAGATTTATATTTCTTTTATTTTAATTGAACAAACTATAAGTTGATTTTAAATTATTTAATCTAATTTAATCGTATTAGAATTGATTTAATCTAATAAATAGTTATTGTTTTTTATATTTTTAAGATAAATTTTTCGATTTGATTTCGGAATGTATTCATTTAAATGTATATTTGATCTATTTATAAGAAAGTGACTGTCATAATAATTGTTGATATAATTTCTCGCTTTTTTGATTGTATAAATATGGAAAAAATACAAATAAATTTTTGTGTATTTATATATTTTTTTTATATAAAACTTTGTTTTTTTATTGAAAAATAAAAAATTAAGTTTTTAATTTTTTAACAATTATGTTACTGTTCTAATCATAATTTAAAACAAGTATTTTATTTTTATTATGTATAACTTGCTGATAAAAAAATATGCATTCTACATTTTATTTGATAAATAGTTAATTGTATTATCTATAAACTAGTTATATATTAATTGCATCAACATTGTAAAAAATTTTTTCAGTTAATATTTATTTGTTGTATTACATGTTATCCAAATGAATTAATAAAATTTTTATCAATTATTTTTTTTACATACTAAGAAAATATCATTACCTCTTCTTGTAAATTATAATCTGTGATAAGCCATATAATTAATTATATTGTAAAATTTTCAATGAATTAATAATTTATTTTTTATTAGATAAAATATGATAATTAACATTGTAATTTTTATGTCAATTAATTTCCATTCAAAAAATTAAAATTTATCATTATTTGATAATAACTTGTAAAAATTTTATGTAAAAATATTAACTAATTTAAATTTATTATTTAATTAAATTACATAATTTATTTAATAATTTATTATTTAACTTTTTCCATGTTCCTTCTTTTAGGTTTTTTGGTAAAATAATATTACCATACCTTATTCTAATTAATTTATTTACTTGACATTGAATTGAATGAAAAATCAATCTAATTTCACGATTTTTTCCTTCACATAAAATGCCTCTAAACCATTTATTTTTATTTTTATTATTTGAAATTAATTGAATATTTTTAAATGAATAATAACTATTTTTGATTTTCACTCCTGTTTTTAAAATATTTATTGTATTTATATTGATTTCACCAAAAACACGTATGTAATATTCACGTTCAATTTTATTTCTCGGATGCATGAGTTGATTTGCTAATTCTCCATTGTTTGTAAATAATAATAATCCTTGTGTATTAATATCCAAACGCCCAACACTAATCCACCTGCTTAAGGTTAAAAAAGGTAATTTATTAAATACAGTCGATCGTTTTTTTGGGTCATTTCTAGTACAAATTTCACCTGTAGGCTTGTTGTAAATAATAATTTCTAATTTTTTATGTTTTTTAAAAATTATTTTTTCACTTCCAATAAAAATTTCTCCAGGATTTTTTTTATCTAAACGTTGCCCAAGAATTGCTTTTTTTCCATCTAAAAGTATATTTCCTTTTTTAATCAGTTTTTCTATATCACGACGTGAACCATATCCTAAATTAGCAAGTATTTTTTGTATTTTTTCTGTCATTAACAAAACGCCTTTTGATATTTTTGCAAACATTCATTGGAATCAAAGTTAATAGTATTCCTGTAAATAGAGGTAAAATACACCACAATTCATAGAAAAAAAATATTTTTTTATAAAAATAAACTTCTAAAATATAGGAAATTATAGGAAAAATTAAAAAAATAGTTGAAGCATAAAATGAACTAACTTTTTTTTGCAAATAAAAATAAGACAATATGCCAAATACACCAGAAAAGTTTCCAAGATAAAATACAGCTAAAATTGACTTGTTAGAAAATAAATAAATATTAGGTTGCTCTAAAAACCAAGAAATACAAGATAAAAATACTCCGGATATTAAAGATGGTAGTGCATTAAATGTAATAACTGAGATATTAGTGCATTTTCTTTTACATTCTATGTAAATTAAAGCATGACTAAATAATGCTAAAATTAAAGCCAAAATTCCCTTCCATTGCAAAAATTGTTCTGATTCTAAATTAAAAAATAAAATAACAGATAATGTAATTAAAGAAATAAGTATTCCAATTTTTTTAATTAAATCGATTTTTTTTTTAAAAAAAAAAGAAGAAAGCATAAGAATAACAACTGGCATATTAGAAAAAATTACTGAAGAAATAGAAGAATTAACATATTTTCCGCCATATAACATCAATGTAAAAGGTATTGAAAAATAAAAAAAAGAAATAATAATTTGAAAGTTTCTTTGACCATATGGAAATAAAAGAGGTGTTTTAGTAATGTAAGAAAGAACAATAAGCAAAGGAGAAGCAATTAAAAAGCGCATTCCTGTTGCAAATAATGGCGGGATTGTTTCTACAGCAAATTTCATTGCTATCCAAGTAGTCCCCCAAGTTATAGAAACTAAGGAAAATAATAATATTATTATTATTTTGTTCATTTTAAATTTCCAACAATAAAATTATTATATATAACGTATTATATTAATACTTATATAATATGTGAATAAAAATTTTTTTAGATACAAATAGCATTATAAATAAAGTTTCTTAAATTTAAATTGAATTATTTTACTCAATCGATTATTGTAAAAAATTATAAAACAATAAAAATATTAATTTTTAAATTTACGTTTTAAAAGGTCATCAATGCAACATATATTCAAAAAACTTTATAAGCTAGAATCTTTAAATCAAGAAGAAAGTTATAGATTATTTCAGTCTATTATTTCTGGAAAAATAAATGAAATCAAATTATCATCTATTTTAACAGCTATGCATGTTCGAAATGAATCAATAGAAGAAATATTAGGAGCAATTTACGCTTGTTTAGAAAATATGAAATCTTTTCCTCGACCTAATTATATTTTTTCTGACATAGTTGGTACAGGAGGAGACAGTAAAAATACCATTAATATCTCAACTGCTAGCGCTTTTGTTGCATCGTATCTTGGATTTAAAATTATTAAACATTGTAATAAAAGTATATCAAGCACATCAGGTTCATCTGATATTTTAAAAAAATTTAAAATTAATTTAAATCCATCTATTCAAAATGCCTTAAAAACATTAGATAAATTAAATATTTGCTTTTTATTTGCTCCTCAGTATCACGACGGTTTTCAATACGCCTCTCGAATTCGACAAACTTTAAAAATTAAAACTATTTTTAATTTATTAGGGCCATTTTTAAATCCTTCTCGTCCTTTTTTTACAGTAATAGGAGTTTATAAAAAAGATTTAATTGATCCAATGATAAAAATTTTAAAAACACTCAAATATCAACGAGGAATTGTCATTCATAGTGATGGAGCTGATGAAATTACATTAAATGGTATAACATATGTTTCGGAATTACTAAATAAAAAAATTTATTCATATCAGTTAGAAGCGAAAGATTTTGGTTTAGAAGAACATTCTGAACCAATACATAAAGTCGATTCTCAGGAAGAAAGCTATGATATTATTAAAAAAACGATGCAAGGCGATGGAAATAAATTACATGAAGAATTAATTGCTGTAAATGTTGCAATTTTATTAAAAATTTTCGGATGTACAGACTTAAAGAAAAATACCAGAGTAGTATTGAAAACAATGCGTAGCGGTGCGATTTATAAACATATAGTTAAAATCTCAAATATGTTAAAAGAAGATGAATATGGAAGAAACAATACTAAATAAAATTATAAAATATAAAATAGATTGGATTAAAGATAGAAAAAAAAAAGAACCCCTCAAAGATATCAAAAAAAAAATTAATATAAAAACTCGCAATTTTTTTAATGCATTAAAAGATAAAAATCCTTTTTTTATATTAGAATGTAAAAAATCATCTCCTTCTTTAGGGATTATTAAAAAAAATTTTAATCTTATTGAGATTTCGAATATATACAAAAAATATGCTTCTGCAATTTCAGTATTAACAGATGAAAAACATTTTCATGGAAATTTAAAGTTTATAAATATTGTCAAAAATAATGTTGATCAACCAATTTTATGTAAAGACTTTTTTATTGATCCATATCAAATCTATTTAGCGAGATATTATAATGCAGATGCTATATTGCTTATGTTGTCTATTTTAGATAATAAGCAATATACGATATTATATAATATTGCAAAAAAATTAAATATGGAAGTTTTAACAGAAGTTAATAACATAGAAGAACTGAATCGTGCAATTCAATTAAATGCTTTAATTATTGGAATTAATAATCGTAATTTGCATGATTTATCAATTGATTTAAATCGCACTAGAATTTTATCTCCATTAATAAAAAATAGAATTATTATTAGCGAGTCAGGAATAACTGACAATACTCACATAAAAGAACTAAGCACAATGGTTAATGGTTTTTTGATTGGCTCAAGCTTAATGTCAAAAAAAAATTTAGAAATAAGTATTAAATCTTTAATTTTTGGTAATAATAAAATATGCGGTTTAACTCGTTCTATTGATGCTCAAGTAAGCGAACAGTATGGAGCAATTTATGGAGGTTTAATTTTTGCGGAAAATTCAACTCGTAAAATCACAAAAAAAATTGCAAAAAATGTTACTTTTAATAGCAATTTAAAATATGTAGGGGTATTTCAAAATCAAGATATTAATATTATTTTAAAAATTTCTGATGAATTATATTTACATGCTATCCAATTGCATGGATGTGAAAATCAACAATATGTTGATTTATTAAGAAAAAAATTATCTAAAAACATTCAAATTTGGAAAGCATTTTCTATTCAGTCACAACTACCTTTACTTAACTGGAATTCTATCAACAAATATATATTTGATTCTTATTCTGGTGGGAGCAACACATCATTTAATTGGACGATTCTAAAAAATTGCATATTAAAAAACGTAATTTTAGCAGGAGGTATTAACGTTCACAATTGTAGCATTGCATCAAAATTCAATTGTTATGGATTAGATTTAAATTCTGGGGTAGAAATATCACCTGGTATTAAAGATCATAAAAAAATTAAATTAATTTTTCAAAAATTAAGATTCTAACAAATCATTTTTCATAAATAATAAGAGGAATAACACTGAATGACTTTACTCAATCCTTATTTTGGAGAATTTGGAGGCATGTATGTTCCTCAAATATTAATGCCAGCTTTATACGAGCTAGAAAAAAATTTTGTTTCTATAAAAACAGATAAAATTTTTCAAAAAAAACTTTTACATCTTTTACACAATTACGCAGGAAGACCTACACCATTAACCTTGTGTAAAAATTTAACTAATGGTACAAAAACACGCATTTACTTAAAAAGAGAAGATTTATTACATGGAGGAGCGCATAAAACTAATCAAGTACTAGGTCAAGCCATGCTAGCAATTCAGATGAATAAAAAAGAAATTATTGCTGAAACTGGTGCTGGTCAACATGGTGTAGCAACTGCTATTGCTTGTGCTTTACTAAATTTAAAATGTCGTATTTACATGGGATATAAAGACATTGAACGTCAAAAACCAAATGTATTTCGCATGAAATTAATGGGTGCAAAAGTTATACCTGTGAAAAACGGTTCTGGTACTTTAAAAGATGCATGTAATGAAGCATTAAGAGATTGGTCTAGCAGTTATAAATATTCATATTATATGATAGGAACAGCTGCAGGTCCTCATCCATACCCAAGAATTGTTAAAGAGTTTCAAAAGATGATTGGTGAAGAAGCTAAACAGCAAATCTTAGAAAAAGAAAAAAAATTACCTGATTCTATTATTGCATGTGTTGGAGGGGGGTCAAATGCAATTGGTATATTTACTGATTTTATAAATGAGAAAGTTAATTTAATTGGTGTAGAACCAGCTGGAAAGGGGGTAAATACAGGAAAACATGGAGCACCATTAAGTTTTGGTAAAAAAGGCGTTTATTTTGGCATGAAATCTTATTTAATGCAAGATAAAGAAGGGCAGATACAAAAATCTTGGTCAATTTCTGCAGGTTTAGATTTTCCTTCTGTAGGCCCTGAACATGCTTGGTTAAATAGCACTAAACGCGCTCAATATGTTTCAATTACTGACGAAGAAGCATTAGAAGCGTTTACTATTTTATCTCAAAAAGAAGGTATTATTCCAGCTTTAGAATCTTCTCATGCGATAGCTTATGCATTAAAAATAATGAATCTTTATCCTAATAAAAATCAAATTTTCATTGTTAATCTTTCTGGTCGTGGAGATAAAGATATTTTTACAGTAAGTAAAATTTTTAAAAATAGGAAACAATTGTGAGTCGTTATAAAAAAATGTTTCAACGAAAAAATATACTCAAAGAAGGATGTTTTGTTCCATTCGTTGTGATAGGTGATCCGTCTTTAGAAACTTCAATGAAAATTATAGATGCACTAATTGAAAATGGATCAGATGCATTAGAATTAGGCATTCCATTTTCAGATCCATTGGCAGACGGTCCTATAATTCAAAAATCAAATTTACGCGCTTTGTCTAATAATTATAGCATGCTTAAATATTTCAAAATTATTCAGATATTGCGTGAAAAATATTTAAACCTACCTATAGGTATATTATTATATGCGAATCTTATATATAGCCAAGGTATTGAAAAATTTTATCAACAATGCTCAAAATCTGGTATAGATTCTGTATTAATAGCAGATGTACCTATTGAAGAATATGATATTTTTTATAAATACGCTAATCAATTTAATATTAACTCTATTTTTATATGTCCTCCTGATGCGGAAGAAAAATTTTTAAACCAACTTTCTTTATATGCAAAAGGTTACATTTATTTATTATCGCGTCCTGGCGTCACTGGAATTAAAGAAAAAATAGTTTCAATTTCTAATAAATTTATAGAAAAAATTAAAAAATACAATACTTTACCAATATTGCAAGGTTTTGGAATTAAAAATGCTGCGCAAGTAAAAAAATCAATTTTATCTGGAACTAACGGTGTAATATGTGGCTCAGCAATTATAAATATTATTGAAAAAAATTTAAATACAGAAAAAGATATGATAAAAAAAATAAAAGATTTCAGTTTTAAACTCATAAAATCTACAAAATAATTTGAATCAATGTTTAAAAGATTTATTTTTTTGTTTTTAAAGAATATATTAATTTTGAATAATATGTATTATCTTAAAAATTTTATATAATATTTAAAGGGGATATACATATGTTTATTACAATACGTGAATTATATAATGATACATTTCATTTTGTATCTAAAGAAATAAAATCTATTTTTTGTATATCTATTATTAGCACTTTAATAAGTGTTATAATAAATATTTTAATTAAACCAGATATGAATGTTATTTCTATTATAGAAAATAATAGATTTATTAATTCTTATTCAGTTTTTGATTTTATAAATAACATGAGTGAATATGAAAAAAAAGAATTGTTAAAATATTCAATATTTAAAATAATTGAATTTTTGAGTAGTAAAACTTTTTTATTAGGAAGCATAATTACTTTAATCACATATTTATCTAATAGCACACAAAAACGAATTACGCCTTCTCTAATGTTTTTTATTAAAATTATACCAAGTTTATTTATATTAAATTGTATCACTAATATTATTATTCAAATAGGTTTTATGTTTTTTATTATTCCAGGTATATTTTTATCGATATTACTTGCTTTATCACCTATTATTTTATCATTTCAAAAAAACACTGTAGTAGAATCGATACGTTTAAGTATTTCTATTTCTTGGAAATATATAAATATCGTGGGTACAGGAGTGTTATTCTGGATGTTTATAAAATTTATTTCAACAAAATTTTTGTTAAACTTTCACTTTGTAAACAAAAATTTTATTTTTTTTATATTAAATGTCAATATAAATATATTTTTTTCTATTTTAATAATATATTTATTTAGGTTTTATATGTTGTTATTACGAACTTAAAAATAAACAATTTTTTAGGTCTTGATATGCAAACAATACTAAATTTATTACCAATAATAACTTTTTTTATATGCTATAAAACATATGATATTTTCATTGCGTCTAAATTTTTAATTTTTACATCTGGTTTAACTTGCATATTGCATTATATAATTTATAAAAAAATAGATAAAATTAATTTAATTAGTTTTATTTTAATTGGTATTTTAGGTTCATTAACTATATTTTTTCATAATAGTCAATTCATTAAATGGAAAATAACAATAATTTATATGTTTTTTTCTATTATATTATTCATAAGTCAATTTTATGAGAGAAAACCAATAATACAAAAATTTTTAGAAAAAAATATAAAACTGTCCAATATTTGTTGGAAAAAAATTAATTTTTTTTGGGCATTGTTTTTTTTATTTTGTAGTATTTTAAATATTTATATAGCGTTTTATTTTTCAGAAGAAACCTGGGTACATTTTAAAGTTTTTGGACTTTCAATTTTAATGCTTTTTTCTATTGTAATTACAAGTATTTATATGCATTATCAAGCATTAAAAAAGAAATAATTTTTTATATAATAGAGTGAATATTTTAATAATGCTAAAAAAAAAAATCATTACCTAAGGGCATAATTGTTTTGCAAACTCTAACCATGCCTTCAGATACAAATGCTAATGGCGATATATTTGGAGGGTGGATTATGTCGAAAATGGATATGGGAGGGGCTATATTAGCAAAAGAAATTGCAGGAGGAAAAGTTGTTACTGTTAGAGTAGATGGAATGACTTTTTTACAACCTGTATCAGTTGGTGATATTGTAAGTTGTTATGCAAATTGTATAAAAATTGGTAAAAGTTCGATCAAAATTAATGTAGAAGTTTGGATTAAGAAAATTTATTCTAAACCCTTAGGTCAATATTATTGCGCTACAGAAGCAATATTTATTTACGTAGCAATCGATAAAATGGGAAGGCCTCGTGAATTGTTACCAATGAGTATTATTTAAAATAATACTTAAAATTTCTTAAATTACAACTAAAAAATTTTTAAATAAAAATTAACACTTTAAAAAAGTAATAATAAAAATATTTTTCTTTAAAACATTACTTTTTTAAAAGTGTTATAACAAATTTAATTCTTAAATATTTTATAAAAAGTGATAATTTTTTGTTATTTTTTAATAAAATTATTTAAAAATATAAAATATTCAATTAAATATAAAACTTTTTCTAAAAAAGTGTAAATAGGATATTCAAATGAATGGATATTTTTTATGATTCAACTACGTGTTTAGTTGTTTTAATATACTGGTTAATTATTGTTAATATTACTTATTGTATTTTAATTAAACGTCGTAGTATACCTTCTTCTATGTCTTGGCTGTTAACGATTTATATTATTCCTTTTATTGGTATTTCAATTTGGTTTTTTTTCGGTGAATTTTATTTAGAAAAAAGACATAAAAGAATAGCAAAAAAAATTTGGTCTATATCTAACCAATATCTAAATCAATTAAAATCTTGCAAATATATTTTTCAAATTAAAAATAGTGAGGTCGCTACTTCTTTATTTCAACTATGCAAGCATAGACAAGGAATGTCTGGGATTAAAAATAATAAAATCACATTATTAACTGATAATAAAAAAACTATTAGTATTTTAATTCGAGATATTTATTTAGCCCGTAAAAATATTGAAATGGTGTTTTATATTTGGAAACCAGGAGGTCTTGCTGATGATGTTGCAAGAGCACTGATAAATTCAGCAAAACGAGGCATACGGTGTAGATTAATGCTAGATTCAGCTGGTAGTCTTGATTTTTTCAGAAGTCCATGGGTTAAAAAAATGAAAAAATCTGGAATTCAGATTGTAGAGGCATTAAAAGTTAATTTAGTAAGAATGTTTTTACACCGATTAGACTTAAGACAGCATAGAAAAATAATATTAATTGATAATTATATTTCATATTCTGGAAGTATGAATTTAGTAGATCCTAATTTATTTAAAAAATCTTCAGGAATTAATCAATGGATTGATTTGATGACGCGAATTGAAGGTCCCATAGCCACAACAATAGGCATGATTTACTCATGTGATTGGGAAATTGAAACCGGATGTAAAATTTTACCTAAACTACCTAATAAAGAAATGTTAAAAAATACATCGAATCACAATTCTAGTGTTCAAGTAATTGCATCTGGTCCAGGATTCCCTAAAAATGTAATTCATCAAGCCTTATTAACAGCAATTTATTCTTCAAGAAATGAATTAATTATGACTACTCCATATTTAGTTCCTAGTGATGATTTATTACACGCTATTTGTACAGCCGCGCAAAGAGGTGTAAAAGTAAGTATTATTATACCATTATATCATGATTCTATTTTGGTAAAATGGGCGAGCAGAGTTTTTTTTAGTGAACTATTGGAAGCAGGAGTCAAGATCTATCAATTTAAAAATGGGTTATTACATAGTAAAAGTATATTAGTAGATCGTCAACTTAGCTTAATTGGAACTGTTAATTTAGACATGAGAAGTTTATGGTTAAATTTTGAAATTACTTTAGTAATTGATGATAATAATTTTAGTAAAAAATTATCTTTAGTACAAACAGAATACATGTCTAATTCTGAGTTACTAGATAAAAAAAATTGGTCTAATCGTTCATATTGGAAAAAAATATTAGAAAAAATTTTTTATTTCTTAAGTCCGTTATTATAAATGATTTTATTAACAAATTGTATTTTTTAAAACTATTTTAAAAATATAAAAGAATTATTTTATGTGATGAAAGACAAACAGATTCAATAATTAAGTGGGGGTTTAATAAAAACCCCTTCTGTTTTAAACAGTATAAATTTTTTTAAAAATATATCTAATGTTATTAAATGATATATAAAAGAAAGATTAATAAAATGTATATTATATATATCTTTTAAAAAAATTTTTACTTACACAATAAATGACCCATTTTTTCTGCTTTAGTTTTTAAATAACAATAATTTTTATTATTTTTTTTTGCTATAAGAGCGATTCTTTCTACAACGTCGATTCCAGCGGCAGTTAGCATATCAACTTTATATGGATTATTGGTTAATAATCGAATTTTTTTAATGTTTAAAATGTTGAAAATATCAGCGCATAATGAAAAATCTCGTTCATCTGCAGAAAATCCGAGTTTTAAATTAGCTTCAACAGTATCTAAACCTTGATCTTGCAAAGAATACGCTTTAATTTTATTTAAAAGACCAATGTTTCTTCCTTCTTGACGATGATATATTAATATACCTCTTCCTTCGTGTGCAATTTTATGCATTGCCATTTTTAACTGATCTCCACAATCGCATCTTAGACTAAATAATGCATCTCCTGTTAAACATTCAGAATGTATTCTAGAAAGAATAGGTATATTTTTTTTTATATCACCATAAACAAGAGCAATATGATTTTTCCCATTTTTTTTCTCTTCAAATCCAAACATGATAAAATCTCCCCAACGAGTAGGTAATATAGCTTTTTCTATTTTAGTTAATTGCATAAAGACTCCTCTATGTTTATTAGAAATTCATGAATTTAAATGAATATAAATATATAAAAAACATGTTCAATATACAAATATTATCGCATAGATTGTATTATAAAATTTAATTTTTTAATTGGATTTTTTGAAGTAGTAATAGATCGACCTACCACTATATAATCAATTGGGAACTCTTTCGTTTGTATTGGAGTAATAATTTGATGTTGATCAAATGTAGAATCATTTAAACATCTAATACCTGGAGTAATTATTTTGTATTTCTTGCCACATAATGATTTAATTTTTTTCGCTTCTTTTCCTGGGCATACAACACCATCTAAACCACAATCACTAGATAATTTAGATAAAATTAAAATATAATCTTGTAATGATGTTTGAATACCAATATCATTTAAATCTGTTTGTGTTAAACTTGTAAGAGCTGTAACACCAATTAATAAAGGACGTTTTTTAAATGATTTTAATGCTTTTTTAGCAGATATTAACATTTTTTTTCCACCAGATGCATGTATACTCAACATCCATATACCTAAATCTGCTGCTGCTTTCGTCGCGTTAAAAACAGTATTAGGAATATCATGAAATTTTAAATCTAAAAATACATTAAACCCTAACTGATGTAGTTCATGAATAAATTTTTTTCCTAAAATTGTAAACATTTCTTTCCCGATTTTTAAATAAAACAAAGATGGATTAAGCAGATTTACTAACTTCATAGCGTCTTTTTTATCGTTAAAATCTAATGCAATAATTATCTTGGGCATGTTAAAACTATTCAATTTTGACACTATTTAACCTCTATTAAAATATTTTTAAAAATATAATTAATTGTTTTATACGTTAATTTTGAGAACTAGCATGATACGATGAACGTATAAATGGTCCACAGTATGCACTTTTAAAACCAATGGATATAGCTTCTTGTTTAATATTTTCAAATTCTAATGGTGATATATAACGTTCTACTGGATGATGTTTTTTGCTAGGTTGAAGATATTGTCCTATAGTTAATAACGTCACACCACTAGAATATAAATCTTTCATGACCTGAATAATTTCTTTATCTTTCTCGCCTATTCCTAACATTAAACCTGATTTAGTAATAACGTTTTTATACTTTTTTTTAAATTCTTCTAATAATAATAATGATTTTTTATAATTAGCTCCAGGACGTATTTTTTTATAAAGCCGAGGAACATTTTCTATATTATGATTAAACACATCAGGTAAAGCAGCGTTAAAAATTTCTAAAACTAATTTAATTTTTCCTCTAAAGTCAGGCACTAATATTTCAATTTTTACTTTATTTTTGTCTCTAATAGCACTTATACAATTAACAAAGTGTTGTGCGCCGCAATCATATAAATCATCTCTTACAACTGAGGTGATCACTACATAATTAATCTCCATATCAAATATAGCATTTGCTAACTTTGTAGGTTCTTCAGAATTTACTTTTTCAGGCGTACCATGTAGTACTGCACAAAATGGACAATTTCGAGTACATACAGCTCCAAGAATCATAAAAGTCGCAGTGCCATTATTAAAACATTCTGATAAATTTGGACAATTAGCTTCTTCGCAAACAGAATGTAAATTATTTTTTCGTAAAGCGTTTTTAACTTTATTTATTTGAAATGTGTGAATAGGTAGTTTAATTTTAATCCAATCTGGTTTTTTTAACATTCTTTTTTTTACTAAAATATTTTTAATAGGTATTAAATTTTCTTTTTTATTTATAAATGTCATTGTCGATAACTTATAAAGTATTTTTTATAATTAAGAAAAATGTTTTTAAAATGTTTGAAAATCAATAAAAATATGATTTTTTCACAATTTTAACATTTAATAATTGAGATAATTTTTTAATTAAAACTACACGAATATCTTTTAATGTTAACAAAGAACTAAAATCTTTTATTTGTGTCATTTTAATATATCTATCTCCACAAGGATAAATATAATTAAATGGATCTAAGTTCATATCAACATTCAATGATAAACCATGCAAAGTACAGCCTTTTTTCACTCTAAGTCCTAAAGAACAAATTTTTTTATCGTTTACGTATACTCCTGGGGATTTTTTTTTAATTATTGAGTTGATAGAAAAATAATTCAACGTATCTATTATTAAAACGTGCATCATATCTATAAATTGACGAATGTTAATTTTCCGACGTTTTAAATCTATTAAAAAATACAGTATTTGTTGACCAGGACCATGATATGTAATTTGACCACCTCTGTTTGAAGTAACCACAGGAATATTATTAATAAAATTATTGTTAAATTTGATTGAATAATCTTTGTTTAATAAACCTGTTGTAAAAATAGGGTAATGTTCTGCAAACCAAATTTCATCAAATGTGAAACTATCACGTGTTTCTGTAAAATCATTCATTTTATCAGAAATTATAATCCAATCTACTAATCCTATATTTTCAAAGAACATAATTTTATTTTTCAACAGAATATCCAACGTTGTTTAAACATGTAAAATATAAAGTAATATCTTTAAAATTAATGTAATAATTCATATATAATAGATTTTATTCCAATACTAAAAAATTCTATTCCTAAAGACATTAACAATAAACCCATAACACGTGTGATAATATTAATACCTGTTTTTCCTAATATTTGCACTACACACGGAGCAGCTCGAAAACATAACCAACAAACTAGAGAAAATAAAAAAATAGATATTGTACATCCTACTAAATTAAACCAAGTAGAATAATAGGTACTCCAAACAATAGTTGAACTAATCGCACCTGGTCCAGCAATTAAAGGCATAGCTAAGGGAACAACGCTGATATTGTCTTGAGTTACTTCTTGATTTTTTTTTATTTTTTTACTTTTTGTAAATTTTCCATTAATCATAGAACAAGCAATGCCCATAATCAATAAACCGCCTGCGATGCGAAATGAATTAATAGATATACCAAAAACATTTAGAATAGTATCACCTAAAAATAATGATATTAACAATATTAAAAATGCAGAAAAATTTGATACTAAATTAGTTTTTTTTCGCTCTAACACAGATTGATTAGCAGTCATAGTAGTGAAAATAGGAATCATTCCTATCGGATTTACCAGTGCGCATAAACTTATAAAAAATTTTATATATATAGAAAAATCACAAATTGAAATATGCATATTAAGCTCTTAATTAATATTGAAATTCTTATAATTTTATTGAAGTAATTTTAAAAATATTTAAAGAAATTAAAATTTTTAAATGATTTTTAGATACTAAATTCATATTTAATAATCAGGCCTTGCAATAATATTTCTTGTTTTCAATCGAATCTCACATAATATTATTTGAATTACATCAGAAACTTTATAATGTAAATTACCATTAATAAAAGCTTTTCCTGTTTCTTGATTCAAAATTAACTCTTCTCGAATAGGATGTAAAAACAATGCAGGAATAAAAACATGTGCACCATTTTCTATTATTTTAGCTCGTATTCCACTTCTAGAAATATCAATAATTTCAGCAGAGAATTTTTTATTCTGATATTCTTTCTTTTGTAAAAGTAATGTATAAAGCCAATCTGAAATATTTCTTTCAGATATTCTATTTTTACGTTTTTGTTCACTTATTTTTAATTTTATTTCTTCATCGGGTTTAATACTTGGTTCTTTTTTAATAATTGACTTTAATAAACGATGATTAATCATATCACTATATTTTCTAATAGGTGATGTCCAAGTAGCATATTCTGAAAATCCTAATGCAAAATGTGGGCCAGGAGTAATGCTAAATTCTCCAAAAGATTGGTATCGTCGAACACGACTATCAATATAACTATCTGATAAAAGATTTAACACACGCCTAAGATTACAAAACCCCCTTAATGTCATTATTTCTTTTGCAGTAAAATTTAAATTGTAACTTTTCAAAAAAGATACAGTATGCTCAGCATTAATCAGATCAAAACCAGTATGTATATTATATATTCCAAATCCAAGATTTTTTGATAAAAAATTTGCAGCTACAATATTGGCTATTATCATTGATTCTTCAATAATTTTATGAGCAATTCTTCTTTTTTCAATAATTACATTTTTTACTATACCTGTTTCAGAAAACTGAAATCTATATTCTAAACTATCTTTAAATAGTACTGCATTTAATTTTCTCCATTTTATTCGAGATAAACATAGTTGATGTAAAAGCAAAATTTGATTTTGAATAGATTCTTTTGATGGTTGCCATGAGTTTTTTTTTTCAATCCAATTTGAAACATCTTCATAAGATAGCTTTTCTTTTGACACAATCCAAGCTAAGAAAAAATCAACTGTATTCAAAATATTTCCATCTTTTGTAATTGTTATAGAACATGCTAACACTGGTCGACGTTCATTAGGGAGTAATGAACATATATTTTCTGATAGTTCCTTAGGCAACATAGGAATGTTAAAACCTGGTAAATAATTTGTAAAACCTCTTTGTGAAGCAGTTATATCTAATTTACTTCCACTTTCTATATATGACGTTGGATCTGCAATTGCTACTATTAAGTGAAAATTTTCATTTTTAGTTTTCTGAATAAATAAAGCATCATCAATATCTTTTGTGTGAAGATTATCAATTGTAATAAAGTCAAGATGTGTTAAATCTTGTCTCTTGAAATGATCTTTTAAAATAAAATCTTGCTTTTCGATTAACGGTGCTTTTCTGTCGAGTTTATGACGTGACAACGTTACCCACCATGGTGTTAATGGATCATTGTTTTTGACAATTTCTTCGATTAATTCTGCGCAAAATATAGAACTTCCATTAAGCTTATGCTTAACTAAATGAGCTGTTGCCCAATCTCCTGTTTCAAATAAATTAATGCAATTTTTTTTTGGGTAACATATTATAATGAGATCTTTTAGAAAAGGATAATCTGGTATTATAAATAATTTATTATCTTTTTTTTGAATTCTTCCTACAAATCTTTTTAAAAAGGGTTCAATTAATTTTTCAGGATCAACTATTTCACGATTGTTTTCTATTTTTAACAAAGCAGATACTTTATCTCCGTGCATAACTTTTTTCATATTTTTAGGTGGGATAAAATAACTATTTTGCGAATCGATCTCTAAAAAACCAAATCCTCTTTCAGTATTTTTTACTATTCCTTCAACCCGTGGTGTTGTTTTATTTAAATTTTCTTTTAGTTGTTTAAGTAATGGATTGTTTTGGAACATAATTATAAGACCTAACTATTTAAAAATAATTTTATTATTTAAGAAATTTTAATATATAACTTATTTATAAATTATCATAGATAAATTTTATTTAAAATTTTTAATTTTAAATTATTCCATTAGGTATATTTATATTAAATCCATTATCGACATAAATGATTGAACCAGTGATTCCAGTAGATAAATTGGAACATAAAAAAGCAGCAACGTTACCTATTTGATGACCAGTAATATAATTTTTAATTAATGAAATTGATCTATGATATTTTTGTATTTTACAAAAATTTTTAATTTGATAAGAAGATATGGTTTTAATAGGCCCGCATGAAATACCATTGACTCTAATGTTTTTTTTTCCTAATGAATGCGCTATATATCGAATATTAGATTCTAAAGAAGATTTTGCAAGCCCCATCATGCCATAATGAGATAGAACTCTTTGCGATCCTAAATAAGATAATGTAATTAATGAAGAAGATTTGTTTAACATATGTTTTGATTCTCTTGCCATACTTAAAAAGCTGTATGAACTAATTTGATGAGTCAAATTAAAAGATTCTTGAGTACTATTTTCAACAAAATCTTTATGCATGTTTTCTTTAGGACAATAAGCAATAGCGTGAATGAATCCATCAAACTTATTCCATATTTTTTTTAGATTAAAAAATAGTTCTTTGATATTTTCATCATCAGAAACATCGCAAGAAAATATAGAACTTATATTCATGGATTGAATTAAATTTTTAATTTTATTAATGATTTTTTTGTTTTGACATACTAAACTTAATTCTGCTTTTTGTTTATACAAAGCTTTAGCTATACTTAAAGCGATTGATCTTTCGTTATATATACCGGTTACTAAAATTTTTTTACCTTTTAAAAACCCCATAAAACATCCAAATAATAAATTTTTATATATAAAATATTTTATAGTAGATAACATTGAATTTCTACTGATATATAAAAAACAAACAATATCTAAATTAATTTATAAATTTTTATTACTTTTTCTAAATAATGTGATGCTTGCTTAGCAGGATGTTTGTTTACATATTGAAAAAATTTTTTTACAGTGATACTGTTTATAATTTTTATGGCTGTATCTTGATTTTTAGCAAATATTTTTAATAATGCACTTGCTCCATTCACATAAGAAACAATAGTGGCATATCTCATTATTTCCTTATTTTTAATGCCAAATAAATTTCTTTTTTGTAACAAATGAATATATGAAGCTCCAATATTTATATTAATTTGAGGGTTATATAATTCTTGAATGGAAGGTTCACCTTTTTTACCAATTAACCGATATATATCTAAACCTGCAGCAGATGGTTTTATTTGCATTAACCCAATAGCATTAGAACTACTTCTAGCAAAAGTATTGCCAGCAGACTCTACATATATAATAGATTTGATTAATTTTTCATCAACATTATATTGAATTGATGCATGTTTAATAATAATATTCCAACGATCAATTGTTTTTTCAATTTGTTTCTTATTTAAAGAAAAATGTTTTTTTACATTTTCAGATGTATTACAGCCTAATATAAAAAAAATAGAAAAAATAAAAAATTTTAACACCATAGAAATTCCTTAAAAATACACTTGTACAATATATTTATTTAGTTTCTTTTTCTATAATCTGAACAGATAATCCAATATAATTAGCTGGAGTTATATTTTTTAAACGTTTTTTTTCTATCTCGGGAATATTTAAATTAGAAATAAAATTGTATATATCAATTTGACTAATTTTTTTCCCTCGCGTTAATTTTTTTAATTGTTCATAAGAATCTTTAATGTTATATTTTCTCATTACAGTTTGAATTGCTTCAGATAAAACTGACCAATTATCGTTTAAATTTTTTAAAAGTTGAATATTATTAATTTTTAATTTTTTTATACCGCATAAAATAGAATGATATGCAATAACTGAGTAAGATAATGCCACTCCTATATTTCTTAAAACTGTAGAATCACTTAAATCACGTTGCCATCTGGAAATAGGTAACTTATTGATCATATGATTCATTAAAGCATTTGATAATCCTAAATTACCTTCAGAATTTTCAAAATCAATAGGATTTATTTTATGTGGCATAACAGATGAACCTACTTCCTGATCTATCGATATTTGCGTAAAATAGTTCATTGATATATAACCCCAAATATCGCGATTAAAATCAATTAATATATTATTAAAAAGCGAAATACATCCAAATATTTCCGCAATATAATCATGTGGTTCAATTTGTGTTGTACATGGGTTGGAAACCAAATTCAACGATTTTATAAATTCCTCACTAATTATATGCCAATTAATTTTCGGATATGCTGCGACATATGCATTATAGTTTCCAGTGGTTCCATTAAATTTTGCTAATATTTTTATTTTTTTTAATTTAAAAAATTGACGTTTCATACGATAATAAAAATTTAAAAATTCTTTTCCCATAGTAGAAGGAGTTGCAGGCTGACCATGAGTCATAGATAACATTGAACTATTTTTATACTCAATAGAATACTTCTTCAAAACACCAATTATTTCAGACCAAAACGGAACAATAACTCGGTTAAGAGAATCTTTTATCATTAAAGCATAAGCTATATTATTTATATCTTCTGAAGTACATCCGAAATGTATAAATTCTGACATTGATGATAATTTTTTTGATGTAGAAAATTTATATTTTAAAAAATATTCTAATGCTTTAACGTCGTGATTAGTTTTTTTTTCTATACTTTTAATATACATTGCGTCTTTTATAGTAAAATTTTTTAAAATATTATCAATAAATAAAACATCTGTTTTTTCAATTTTTTGAATTTTTATAATTTTATACATTTTTAATATTTTTTTAAACCATAAAATTTCTACTTTAAGACGATATTTGAAAAAACTAAACTCACTAAATATATATCGTAATGATTGAGTTGACTTAAAATACCGACCATCGATAGGAGAAATAGCTGTTAATAAAGTTAAATTCATATTTTTTCTTATTTTTCTATGAGTATTTTAATAAAAATTATACAAGTTAAAATTTAATAATTTTTTAGGCAAAACTGTATTATTAGATGATATTATATTAAAATATTCATATAATAAATATAAATGTTTCAAATATTATACATTAAATTAAAGGTAATTTAGATTTAATCACTCCTCCACCAATACAAATATCAGATAAATAAAAAACTACTGATTGTCCTGGAGTGACTGCGAAAACAGGAAAATCAAACAAAACTTTAGTACAAGAATCATCTATATATTTTATTTGACAAGCGACGTCATTTTGACGATATCTTGTTTTAATTTTACATGATAAAGGAAGCTTAAATTGAATATTGTTAATCCAATTAACTTGTTCAGCTATCAAGCCTATTGACATTAAATAGATGTTATTTATTCCTTGTGCTACAATTAACGAATTTGTTCGTATATTCTTATCCACTACATACCATGGCATATTATGTTTGTTTTTCATTCCTCCGATTCTTAAACCTTTACGTTGTCCTAAGGTATAATAAAATAAACCATTATGTTTTCCAACAATTTCTCCATCAATTGTAATTATATTACCTTTTTTTTCTTTCAGATATTTAGAAAGAAAAATGTTTATACTTTTGGGCCCTATAAAACAAATCCCTGTAGAATCTTTTTTTTCTGCGACCTTTAAACCTATTTTTTTTGCGATAATTCTAATTTGACTTTTTTTAAATAAACCAACAGGAAATAAAATTTTTTCTAATTGCTTTGTATTTAAAGTATATAAAAAATAACTTTGATCTTTATTATTGTCTATTCCTTTTAACAAATAATTAATTCCATTTTTTCTTAAAATACGTGCATAATGACCAGTCGCAATATAATCTGCTTTAAGCTGATTAATAGAATAATCAAAAAATAATTTAAATTTAATTTCTTTATTACATAAGATATCAGGATTAGGTGTTTTCCCTTCTTTGTATTGATATAAAAATTGTGTAAATACTTGATCCCAATATTCTTGAGAAAAATTTATTTTATGAAGATAAATATTTAATTTTTTACACACACTCTCAGTGTCACATAAATCTTTTTCTGCATGACAATAATCGTTTGTATCTTCTTCTTCCCAATTTTTCATAAATAAGCCTTCTACTAAATAAGCCTTATTTTTTAAAATCCATGCAGAAACTGATGAATCTACACCTCCGGACATAGCAATTATAACTTTTTTTTTTCGATTTATCATAACAATAACATCTTATTTTGTATTAAAAACATAATGTTTAATAATTTTAAAGTATAAATATAACTAGTGTATAATTTTTTAAATACTACGCAATACGGTGTCATTAACATCACAAATAATAACTAGCACATATTATATTAAAATAAAAATAAGAAATATATTAAATATTTATACTTTTAAAAAATATTCATATAAAATAAATTTTAAACATCTTGAATTTATTTTAAACACAAGTTAAATCAGAAATGAAAAATATAAGAAACTTTTCTATTATTGCTCATATTGACCATGGAAAATCAACTTTATCAGATCGTTTAATTCAAGCTTGCGGTGGATTGTCTGAAAGAGAAATGTCTAATCAAGTTTTAGATTCTATGGATTTAGAAAAAGAAAGAGGAATTACTATTAAAGCACAAAGTGTTATGATTGATTATACAGATTCGAAAGGAAGTCTTTTCCAGTTAAATTTTATTGATACTCCTGGTCATGTAAATTTTTCTTATGAAGTTTCTCGATCATTATCAGCTTGTGAAGGTGCATTATTAGTTATTGATACAACTCAAGGTATAGAAGCTCAAACATTAGCGAATTGTTATACTGCTTTAGACATGAACTTATCAATATTACCGGTTTTAAATAAAATTGATTTACCAAGCTCAAATATAGATCGAGTTATAAAAGATATTGAAGATATTATTGGAATCTCTGCGCTTAATGCTGTTAAATGTTCTGCTAAAACTGGAGAAGGTATTCCTCAACTTATTGAACAAATTATCAGTCAAATTCCATGCCCTAATGGAGATAAAAAAAAACCATTACAAGCTATTATAATTGACTCCTGGTTTGATAATTATTTAGGTATCGTCTCTTTGATAAGAATTAAAAATGGATCTATATCTATAAAAGACAAGATACAAGTAATGAGTACTGGAAAAAGTTATGTAGTAGAACAAGTAGGTATTTTTACACCTAAAAAAGTGAATAAAAAAAAATTAAAATGTGGTGAAGTAGGATGGATTATATGTGGTATCAAAAATGTTTCTGCAGCTCCTGTTGGAGATACTTTCACCCACTATCATAATCCAGCAAAAAAAATGTTAGATGGATTTAAAAAAATCAAACCACAAATTTATGCAGGTTTATTCCCTGTGAGATCAGATCAATACGAAATATTTAGAGATGCATTAGCAAAACTTAGTTTAAATGATTCTTCTTTATTTTATGAACCGGAAAACTCAAATGCTCTCGGATTTGGATTTAGATGTGGTTTTTTAGGTTTATTACATATGGAAATTGTGCAGGCACGATTAGAACGAGAATATTCACTTGATTTAATTTCAACTGCACCTAATGTGATTTATCAAATAGAATTAATAAATGGAAAAAAAATTTTTTTAGATAGCCCTTCAAATTTTCCTGCTATAAATACAATTAAAGAAATTAAAGAACCAGTTGCAGAGTGTAATATTTTGTTACCTGCTAAATTTCTTGGTTCAGTAATGAAATTATGCATTAAAAAAAGAGGTGTTCAAATTGATTTAATTTATTATAAAAGTCAAGTATCTCTAAAATATTATATACCTATGAACGAAGTTGTTTTAAACTTTTTTGACGAATTAAAATCTATTTCCAGTGGATATGCTTCTTTAGAATACGATTTTAAGCATTTTCAACCAGTTAAGATAGTTCGAATAGATATATTAATAAATTCAAAACGCGTTGACGCATTAACTACTCTTGCATATTATAAAAACGCGCAATATCGAGCTCGAGAAATAGTTGAAAGAATGAAAACGCTAGTACCGAGACATCAATTTGATGTTAGTATTCAAGCCATTATAAATAATACAATTATTGCTAGAGCTACAATTAAACAATTAAGAAAAAACGTATTAGCTAAATGTTATGGCGGAGATATTAGTAGGAAAAAAAAATTATTAAAAAAACAAAAAGATGGAAAAAAAAGAATGAAAAAGATAGGTAATGTTAACATGCCAAAAACAGTTTTTCTTACTATTTTAAATATTAATAATTAAAAGGAAAAAAAAATGCCTAATATATTAACTTTATTTCTAATATTTAGTATATTATTTACTGGTTTTTTTTGGTTTTTTATTAAAATAGAATTAATTATTAATTATTTTGTTAATAAAAAAAAAGAAATATAATTTTTTTAAATAAAAAAACATTTTTTAAAAATCAAAAAAATATTTTTCAATTTATATCATCGTTATTTCCAATGTTTTTTATTGTTTTTGTAATACGTTCTTTTATATATGAACCATTTCACATTCCTTCAAGTTCAATGATGCCAACACTTTTAGTAGGAGATTTTATTTTAGTAGAAAAATTTGCATATGGTATTAAAAACCCTATTACAAATAAAACCTTAATACCTTATAAATCTCCTAAACGTGGAGATATTATAGTTTTTAAACATCCTATAGAATATCAATCAAATTATATTAAACGTATAATAGGACTTCCAGGAGATAAAATTGAATATAATATATACAACAAAAAAATTAAAATTTGTGTTAATTACTTAAATACACATAATTGCAAGAATATGTTACCTATTAATTACTCAAAAAAACATGTAACTGAATTTACTCAAAAAATATATCTATTTCAAGACAATCATCTAACAAAAGAACAAACATATAATTCTGTTTACTTTAAAAGTATAGAAGAAAATATTAATAATTTTAAACATAATATATTAATATTAGATGAGTTTAATAATCAAAAAAATAATTATTATCAGCAAAATAATACTAAAAGATTTACTTGGATAATACCACAAAACAAATATTTTGTAATGGGAGATAATCGTGATAACAGTTTAGATAGTCGTTATTGGGGTTTTGTCCCAGAAGAAAACATTTTAGGAAAAGCTTCAAGAATATGGATGAGTTTTGAAAAAAAAGAAAATGAATGGCCGACAGGTATACGTATTAATAGAATTGGAAATAAGATATCTTAAAATTGAATTATACAACATTGATTAAATAAAATTTAAAATATTTTTTCTTAGTTCTATCAAATTTTACTATTTTTCCTGTTATATATACAAATCAATTAAACCATTATTGAAATTGGTATAACATGAACCATATCGTAACAAATAAAATACAGGAAGTATTAGGATATACTTTTAATCAAAAAGAATTATTAAGACAAGCACTTACACACCGCAGTGCAAGCAGCAATCATAATGAAAGACTTGAATTTCTAGGAGATTCTATATTAAGTTTTGTAATTGCTAATGCTTTATATCAACACTTTCCATCGATTGATGAAGGAGATATGAGTCGTATGAGGGCAACTTTAGTACGTGGAAATACTTTAGCAGAAATAGCATATGAATTTGATTTAGGAGAATACCTGAAATTAGGTCAGGGTGAGTTAAAAAGCGGGGGTTTTCGACGTGAATCTATTTTAGCTAATACTGTAGAAGCTTTAATTGGAAGTATTTATTTAGATAGTAATATTAAAACAGTAGAAGAATTAATACTTAAATGGTATGAAAAACGTTTAGAAAGAATTAGTCCTGGAGATACGCAAAAAGACCCAAAAACAAGACTTCAAGAATATTTGCAATCTAAGCATTTATCATTACCTACATATTTTATAGTAAAGATATGCGGCGAAGCTCATAATCAACTATTTACTATTCATTGTGAAATTAGTATTAATTCAAAATTGTTTATTGGAAAAGGAACGAGCAGAAGAAAAGCTGAACAAGATGCTGCTAAAAAAGCATTAATTCAATTAGGTGTCGAGTGAAAAAAATAGAGTACTGTGGGTATATAACTATCGTCGGAAGACCGAATGTTGGAAAATCTACCTTAATTAATGAAATAGTTGGAAAATATATTTCTATTACATCAAAGAAAAAAAATACAACACAAAGCAACATTATTGGCATTAAGAACAGCGAAAATTATCAATCTATTTATATAGATACACCCGGAGTATATTTTCACAATATAAAAAATTTAAAAATAATAAAAAATACAAATTTAATTATATTTATAATAGATCGAAATATATGGAAAAAGGAAGATGAAATTATTTATAACAAGATAAAACGAATAAATATCCCAATAATATATGCAATTAATAAAATAGATCAATTATTAAATAAAAATAATATTTTATCTTATATTGATATGCTTTCAAAAAAAACTAATTCAACAGAAATTGTTCCAATTTCGGTAAAAGAAAAACAAAACATTATTGAATTAGAAAAAATTGTAAAACAATATTTACCAAAAAATAAACATATTTTTCCTAAAAATTGTATTACTATCAATTCTTTTGAGTTTTCTATATCTGAAATTATTCGAAAACAATTAATACTTTTTTTAAGAGATGAATTACCGTCAATAGTAAAAGTAAGCATCGAATCAGTTAAATATAATATTAAACAAATGCATATTAATGCAATTATTTATGTGGAGAATAAAAGACAAAAAAAAATTGTTATTGGAACTCAAGGAGAAATGATTAAAAAAATTAGTATATTGTCTAGATATTATCTGGAAAAAGAAAGCAATAAAAAAGTATATTTACGTATATGGGCGAAAGAAAAAATTAAAAATTAAAAATACTAAAAATATCTTTATTTTTTAAAATTAGTTAAAATACTTAAAATATTTTAACTAATTTTAAAAACAAAATCATATTTTCATTATTAAATCAGAAGGAATTAAATAAATGTCTATTATAGGTATAGGAACTGATATTATAGAAATCGATCGTATTAGAAAAATTTTTTTTCAATTTGGAAATAAATTAGCCCAAAAAATATTATCCGAAAAAGAATGGGAAAAATATATAATATCTTTAAATAAAATTAATTTTATTGCGAAAAAATTTGCAGCTAAAGAAGCTGCTGTTAAAGCATTAGGAACAGGCATAAATAATGGAATAAATTTTCATCAAATAGAAATATATCACGACTCTCTAGGCAAACCAAATTTTTGTTTTTTAGGTAATGCTCTGAAAATATTCAAAGAAAAAAGATGTAAATTTGCGCATATTAGTATAACCGATCAAAAATCATATGCATATGCTATAGTGATTTTAGAAAGTTAATTAAATAAATTATTTTCTTTTTTTCTTAAAAAAATTAATTAAAATTTGAGTACATTGCAATTCCATAATATTTTTTTCTACTTTTAATTTATATTTTTTTTGTAATTCTAAAAAAACATCTTTAAAAGGACATTGTTTATCTTTTTTATAACTCGCTCCGAACACTAATCTTTCAATACGACTGTGTATAATAGCTCCGAAGCACATGATACATGGTTGTAATGTAACATATAATGTAGTATTTTTTAATCTATAATTTTTTATTATTTTTCCAGCTTGACGTAAAGCTATAATTTCAGCATGAGCAGTAGGATCGCTTTGAATAATTGATCTATTCCACCCTTGTCCAATAATTTTTTCTTTAGAAACTAATATTGCACCTATAGGTATTTCTCCTTGCTTTTCAGCATAGCATGCGTATTTTAAAGCAATTTTCATCCAATATTCATCTGTTTTAGATTTCATAAAAATTTTTTAACATATATTTTTAGTTTTTTTAAGTATTCTTAATTTATCTTTTTTCCATGAGTTTTTCTTTTCCTCTTCTCTTTTATCTATTTTATTTTTGCCTTTAGCTAATCCAAAATTTAATTTACACCAAGATTTTTTCCAAAATAAAGAAAGTGGAATTAAAGTATAGCCTATTTCATTTGTTTTTATCGATAAATAACTGATTTCATTTTTATGTAAAAGCAATTTTCTTTTCCTTGTAGGATCGAAAAAAAAATGATTTGAAGCTGTTGTTAAAGGTTGAATAACAGAATTACATAAATACATTTCATGTAAAAAATTATTAATATAACTTTCAGAAATGTTTATTTTACCTGATCTAATAGATTTAATTTCCCATCCTTTTAAAACTAAACCTGATTGAAAAACTTTCTCTATAAAGTATTTATGATAGGCTTTTTTATTTATACAAAAAATTAGTGATTTTAAATTATATTTTTTTTTGTTTAACATAATTGGATATAATCCAAAAGAATTAATTTGAATGTTTTGAAGTAATATAGATTGATTTTTTAAAAAAATTATGTTACTAAATTTTTATAAATAATAAAAAAAATTAAAATTTTTATGAATATGATTCAAGTAACAATTATTTATGCATTATCAGAAATACAATATATTGAAAAAGTTTATATAATATCTAATTCAACTGTAAAAGATGCTATATTTGCTTCAAATATACTTAGTGTATTCCCAGGTTTACAATTTTATAAAAATAATGTGGGTATTTATAATAAATTAGTTCATTTAAATAAAAAAATAAACAATGGAGACCGAATTGAAATTTATAGAAATTTAATAATAGATCCTAAAGAAAGAAGAAGAAAACAAACACTACGTTATAAAGAACATTTAAAACTAAAAAAAATTAAATAAATTGAATAAAAAATTAATTTTTAATATTAATATAACTTAAAAACAATATTTCAATTCCATTATTTCTTAAATAATTATTACTTTTTATTTGTTGATACCACAACCATAGCTGGACGTAATAAACGAATATTATGCATAATATAGCCAGATTGCATAACTTTGAGTACTTTATTAGACTCAGTTTTGTTATCATATTGTACAGATATAGCTTGGTGAATATTAGGATCAAATGTCACTTTGATATCGTGTATTTTAGATACTTGAAATTGAATAAAAACATTTTTTATCAAACACAGAATATTTTCAATATCTTTTAAAATTTCCATATATGTAATTTCTTTTTCTTTTTGTATTAAACTAGAAGCACGTTCAATATTATCTACAATCGAAAGAAACTCAACAATTAAATTTTCTAAAGAAAATTTTTGACATCTTTCAATCTCACTCATTAATCGATTTTTTATTTTAAAAATTTCTTTATTCTGTGTCGAAATGATTTCTTTTATTTTTTCTTCAGATGTTGTTAATTCATTTTTCAAAGTGTTAATTAAATTATCTTCATTACTTATATGTATATTCTCTTGTTCGTTGATATTACTTGTTATTTGATTGTTTATTTTTTCTTCATTTATCATGAACAGATCCCTTTCATATATTCGTAGAAATATACTGAATACTTATCTTTATAAAATTTAATATTGATTCTATACAAACAATAAATTTAAAATATTTTATTTTTTTTAATAAGAGGAGGAATATAAGATATTGACATATCCCAAGGTTGTTCAATCCATATGTTTTGATCAACATCTATGATATAATTATCTACTAAAAATTTACCCATAGGCTTAGCAAAGATAGTTACAAAATATGCTTTTGGATAAAATTTTCGAATAATATGAGCAGTTCCACCCGTATCCACAAGATCATCTACTACAATAACTTGCTTTCCACTAATTTTTTCATTACTAATTTTTGTTGTTTTTATAATTTTTCTATTTTCTTGTAAACAATTGTTGTTATAACTTGCAATACATATCGTATCAACATATCGAATACTTAATTCTCTTGCTAATAAAGAAGCAGGAACTAAACCACCTCTACTAACGGCAATAATTCTATTCCATGAATTTATTTTAATTAATCGACTAGCTAATTTTCTAGTATAAATCTGAAGCATATCCCAAGTGACAATATATTTCTCACTCATAAAAAATTCCAAAACTATAAAATAGTATTTATCAGAAAAGTGGAAATAATGTGTAGTTATTTAGGATTTTAAACTATTGAAATAAAATTATTTGTTCATGGTTTATTTTGTCATTTCTTTTTCAATAATTAGTATTAATATATGAATAATTTTAATATGCATTTCTTGTATTCGATCTGAATAACCATAATATGGTACGCAAATTTCTATATCTGATAATTTTTTTATTTTTCCTCCGTTATTTCCTGTCAGAGAAATTACTTTCATTTTTTTTTTACGTGCTGCTTTTATTGCATTAATGATGTTATTAGAATTACCTGATGTAGAAATAGCTAGTAATATATCGCTTGAATTTCCTACACTTTCTATATAACGTGAAAAAATATAATCATATCCAAAATCATTTCCTATTGCGGAAATATGACCTGTATCAGAAATTGAAATAGCTGGATATCCTGATCTTTTTTCTCTGTATAGTCCTGTAAGTTCTTCCGCAAAATGAACAGAGTCGCAATGAGATCCTCCATTACCACAAGAAATTACTTTTTTTTTGTTTTTAAATGCTTCTGCAATTAAAATTGAAGATTTTTCAATATTTTTTATTTGATTTTGATCTTCTAAAAAATTTTTTAATACATCTAATGAAGCATTTAATTCAGAACAAATAATTTTTTTATACATTATTTTTGCTTATATTAAAAATATAAAAATTTTTTCGGTGCGGACGGGACTCGAACCCGTGACCCCCGGCGTGACAGGCCAGTATTCTAACCAGCTGAACTACCGCACCTTGTATGATTGTATTATTGTACATATTTTAAAAAAATCAGTCAATGATCTTTTTATAGTTATCAATATTTAATTTGTAAAATTATTTTTTTTTATATCTTTTATATGATTTATATATTTTTCATGAAGTGTTAATTCTTCTACATTTGCTTTCAATATTTTCAAAGATTTTTTTTTATTTTTTATCCATTTACTGAAAGATGTATAATTATTTCCATGTTCAATATTATTACAAAACGACATAGATTCTTGACCACTAGTCATTAAAAGATATAATTTTCCTAATAAAAAAGAATCTAAAAGAGCTCCATGTAAAACTCTATGAGAATTTTTTATTTTGTATCGATTACAAAGTGCATCTAATGTATTTTTTTTTCCAGGAAATAATTTTCTTGCAATTTTTAAAGTGTCTATAATAGAACAAAAATTTGATATATCTATTGTTTTGTTTTTTAATAGGGAAAATTCTTGATTGATAAATCCTACATCAAAAGACGCATTATGAATTACTAATTGTGTATTTTGAATATATTTAAAGAATTTTTGAGCTATGTGTTTAAATAATGGTTTGTCTAATAAAAAATTATTAGTAATACCATGAATTTTTATAGCTTCTGGATCAATTGGTCTATTAGGTTGAATATAGACATGAAAATTGTTACCTGTAAAATGACGATTAATAATTTCAATAGCTCCAATTTCAATGATTCTATGATTAATACAAGATTTTCCAAAATTATTTATACCAGTAGTTTCAGTATCTAGTACAATTATTCTTTTTTTTTCATTATTTTTCATGTGTAATTTAATTAATCTTTTTGTGGAATACTTAATATAATGTTAAAATTAGTAAAAATATTTACAGACGGTTCTTGCTTAGGAAATCCAGGTTCAGGTGGGTACGCAACTATGTTGCGTTATAAAAAAATAGAAAAAATGCTAACTTCAGGATTTTTTTTAACTACTAATAACAGAATGGAGCTTATGGGTGTAATATCAGGATTAGAATTGTTAAAGCAATCTTGTATAGTCGAAATTTTTACAGATAGTCGATACGTCCAATATGGAATAACTAAATGGATTCAAAAATGGAAACAACAAAAATGGGAGAGAAATAATAAAAAATTGATAAAAAATATAGATTTATGGATGCGTATTAATGGTTTACTAAAAAAACATTGTATTACATGGTTTTGGATAAAAGCGCATAATGGCCATACAGAAAATGAACTATGTGACAAAATTGCACGTCAATCCGCACAAAATCCATTTATTCAAGATAAATTTTATGAAATAGTTTTTTATAAAAAATCAAAGGAAAAATTATGATTTTAACAAATATAATGGCGTTAAAAAATAATTATATTTGGATTTTATATGACAAAAATAATTCTTGTATTATTATTGATCCAGGCGAATCAAAGATTGTAATTAAAGAAATTATTCAAAAAAAATGGAATCCTAAAGCTATTTTACTCACTCATAATCATGTAGATCATACAAATGGAGTAGAAAATATTTTAAAAAAATATCCTAAAATCATTGTTTTTGGTCCTGAAGAAACAAAAAACTTTCATGTTAATGAAATTATTAAAGGGGGAGATAAAATAAACTTATTAGAATATGATATTGATATTATTTCTACTCCAGGTCACACATTAGGTCACATTTCATACTATTTAAAACCATACTTATTTTGTGGAGATACTCTGTTCTCAGCCGGTTGTGGTAAAGTTTTTAAAAATAATTATATCAAAATGTACAATTCTATTCAATCCATTAAATTATTTCCGAATAATACTGTTTTATGCTGCGCCCATGAATATACTGTATCTAATTTAATTTTTTCTATGCATTTTTTACCTCAAGATAAAAATATTAAATGTTATTATAAAAAAATTCAAAAAAAAATATTTTTAAAAAAAAACATTTTTCCATTTTTTCTTAATCATGAAAAAAAAATCAATATATTTTTAAGGACAGATGAATTTTTTTTAAAAAAGTCGATGGGTTTTAAAAAAAGTAAAGATTCTTTTGAAATATTTTGTTATTTAAGGAAAATTAAAGATATTTTTGGAGCTAAGCGGGATTGAACCGCTGACCTCCTGCGTGCAAGGCAGGCGCTCTCCCAGCTGAGCTATAGCCCCATATTACAATTTTTTTATATGGTGTCTATATGTAGCTTTTTTATGGTAGGCCTGAGTGGAGTTGAACCACCGACCTCACCCTTATCAGGGGTGCGCTCTTACCATCTGAGCTACAAGCCTTTATAGGAAATTTTTATTAGATAATTTGTGTGGGCACTGAAAAAAAGTATATTTTTTTAAGGAGGTGATCCAACCGCAGGTTCCCCTACGGTTACCTTGTTACGACTTCACCCCAGTCATGAATCACAAAGTGGTAGACGCCTTCCCAGTAAAGGGTTAGGATATCTGCTTCTTTTGCAACCCACTCCCATGGTGTGACGGGCGGTGTGTACAAGGCCCGGGAACGTATTCACCGTGGCATTCTGATCCACGATTACTAGCGATTCCGACTTCGTGGAGTCGAGTTGCAGACTCCAGTCCGGACTACGATTTACTTTATGAGGTTTGCTTGTCTTTGCAGATTCGCTTCTCTTTGTATAAACCATTGTAGCACGTGTGTAGCCCTGGTCGTAAGGGCCATGATGACTTGACGTCGTCCCCACCTTCCTCCGGTTTATAACCGGCAGTCTCCTCTGAGTTCCCGGCCGAACCGATGGCAACAGGGGATAAGGGTTGCGCTCGTTGCGGGACTTAACCCAACATTTCACAACACGAGCTGACGACAGCCATGCAGCACCTGTCTCATAGTTCCCGAAGGCACTTTCTTATTTCTAAGAAATTCTATGGATGTCAAGACCAGGTAAGGTTTTTCGCGTTGCATCGAATTAAACCACATGCTCCACCGCTTGTGCGGGCCCCCGTCAATTCATTTGAGTTTTAGCCTTGCGGCCGTACTCCCCAGGCGGTCGACTTAATGCGTTAGCTTCGGAAGTCACTTCTCTTGGAAACAACCTCCAAGTCGACATCGTTTACGGCATGGACTACCAGGGTATCTAATCCTGTTTGCTCCCCACGCTTTCGCACCTCAGTGTCAGTATTCGTTTAGGAGGCCGCTTTCGCCACAGGTATTCCTCCAGATATCTACGCATTTCACCGCTACACCTAGAATTCTACCTCCCTCTACGATACTCTAGTATTTCAGTTTCAAATGCAGTTCCTAGGTTAAGCCCAGGGATTTCACATCTGACTTAAAAAACCACCTACGTGCTCTTTACGCCCAGTAATTCTGATTAACGCTAGCACCCTCCGTATTACCGCGGCTGCTGGCACGGAGTTAGCCGGTGCTTCTTTTTCGGGTAACGTCAAGAAATAAAATTATTAGTTTTGTTTTTTTCCTCCCCGATGAAAGTACTTTACAACCCTAAGGCCTTCTTCATACACGCGGCATAGCTGCATCAGGCTTTCGCCCATTGTGCAATATTCCCCACTGCTGCCTCCCGTAGGAGTCTGGACCGTGTCTCAGTTCCAGTGTGGCTGGTTATCCTCTCAGACCAGCTAGAGATCGTTGCCTTGGTAAGCTTTTACCTTACCAACAAGCTAATCTCTTCTGGGCTCATCCAAAAGCATGAGGCCTATAAGGTCCCCCACTTTGGTTTCTCAACTTTATGCGGTATTAGCTACCATTTCTAGTAGTTATCCCCCTCTTTTGGGTAGATTCCCAGATATTACTCACCCGTTTGCCGCTCGCCGACAAGAAAGCAAGCTTTCTTTCGCTGCCGCTCGACTTGCATGTGTTAGGCTTGCCGCCAGCGTTCAATCTGAGCCATGATCAAACTCTTCAATTTTTAAATCTATCTCTTAAATAAATTTAAGAGATTTTAAACTAAAAAAATTTTATTTGTACTTAATTTTTTGTGCCCACACAGATTATCTAATATTTTTTTAAAGAGCGATTTTACTTTTAAAGATTTAAATAAGAGAGTACATTTTTTTTTAGATCTTGTCAACCTTTTAATGAAATTAATTATAATTTTAATTTTTTTCAAAAATATAAAATTGTTTAAAATTTAATATATATTTCAAAAAACAAATTTTTATCTAAAAATTAATATTGTTATTAAAAAAATTCATTATAATGTAATTATTATCAAAAAACTAAATTCATTAGTGTTATTAATAATTTAATAATTAAAATAATTTTGTATTAAATTAATAAAATTTGTTTAAATTATTATTAATTTTAAATAAATAAAGGTTTCAAATGAATATAAAATATACAATAAAAAAAGATATTGAACAAGCTTTAATTAAAATTGGTCTCAAAAATTATTATAAACCATTAATTATTTCTAAAAAAAAAACAGAGTTCGGAAATTACCAAGTTGATAACTTAATGAAAATAGCTCATTCAAATGATATCGAACCATATATTTTATATGAAAAAATACTTTTTTTTATTCAAAAAAAAAATATATATAAAAAAATGATATTTTCTTATCCAGGATTTATAAATATTTTTATTAATGAAAATTTTTTATCAGAGAAATTAGAAGAATTATTTGTTTCATCTCGTTTAGGTATCAAACGTGTTGATTCTAAAAAAACCATAGTAGTAGATTATTCTTCTCCAAACATCGCTAAAGAAATGCACATAGGACATTTAAGGTCTACCATTATAGGAGATGTTACTGTAAGAACTTTAGAATTTTTAGGGCATAATGTAATTAGAGCTAACCATATTGGAGATTGGGGTACACAATTTGGAATGTTAATAGCATATTTAAAATACAAAAAATTAGAAAAAAAACTACAAAATAATCTTATTTCCCTAAGAGAGATTGAACGTTTTTATTGTAAATCAAAAAAAAAATGTGATGTAGATAAAAATTTTGAAAAAGAGTCAAAAAAATATGTAGTAAAACTGCAAAATGGAGATCAACACTGTTATTCTATGTGGAAAAAGCTAATTACAATAACAATGAAGTATAATTATCAAATATACGAGCAACTTAATGTTACATTAAAAAAAGAACATACTATGGGGGAAAGTTTATATAATAAAATGCTTCCAGATATTATAAAAGATCTTAAAGAAAAAAAAATAGCTACAGAAAAAAACAAAGCTATTATAATTTTCTTAAATGAGTTCAAAAATAAACTAGGAGAACCCATGGGAGTGGTTGTTCAAAAGAAAGATAAAGCTTTTTTATATTCTACTACAGATATTGCTTGTTTAAAATATCGATATGAAACGTTACACGCTAATCGTATAATATATTATACAGACTCTCGTCAACACCAACATTTACTACAAATATGGACTATTGCTAGAAAAGCCCATTATATACCTCAAAATTTATTGTTAGAACATCATACATTCGGAATGATGTTGTCAAAAAACAAACGTCCTTTTAAAACACGTGATGGCAATACTATCAAACTTACTGCATTACTTGACGAAGCGATAAATAGAGCTAAAGATTTAATTTATCAAAAAAATCCTAATTTACCTAAAAAAAAACTAATCAAATTAGCTAAAGTGATAGGAATAAGCGCAGTAAAATATTCGGATTTATCTAAAAATAGAAATACTAACTATATATTTGACTGGGATACAATGTTAACTTTTGAGGGAAATACATCACCTTATATACAGTACGCTTATACAAGAATTATATCGATTTTAAAGAAATCTACTATACCAATACATAAAATATCAGAAAAAATTAGTCTAGTTAAAAACAGTGAAATTCAATTAGCAACTAAAATATTAGAATTTGAAGAAATTATCTTGATTATAGAAGCAAAAGGAATACCACATATAATGTGCAATTATCTGTATGAATTAGCAACATATTTTTCTAACTTTTATGAAAATTGCTCAATTTTATTTTCTAAAAAAATTAAAACACGAAAAAGCAGATTAAAATTATCTTTTTTAACAGCAAAAACATTAAAAAAAGGACTGAATATTTTAGGAATAAAAACATTAAAAAAAATGTAAAATACATTTTCTTTTGATAACACCAGTAAGGTGAGGCAATAATGTAGCACTAATAAAACGTACCACTTAAAACCACACCAATCTGTATTTTAAAAAAAATATTATGTACTTCCAATTATATTAGTAACTTTTATATTATTTATTGAGGTTATTTCTAACTCCGATAAAACAGTTAATTCTGAAAAATGAATACGTAAAAATCTAGATAAAAATAATCGTAAAATATGAGGTACTAATAAAACAACAGGAGCTTTGATTGATTTTTGTTGTTCAATTGCTTTTTTTGTTTTAGATAAAAGTATCTCAGATAAACCTGGCTCTATATTAATTTTTTCTCCTTTTACACTATCCATTAATAATTTCTCTAAATTAGATTCTAAAACCATCACTTCAATGGTATTTTTTTTATAAAATAACTTTTGAATTATAATTTTACTTAAAGATATACGAATAATACTAGTTAATTCATTCGCATCTTTTTGATTAATAGCATGTTCTGATAATGTTTCTAAAATAGTTCGCATATCTTTTATTGGAACTTTTTCTAAAATTAAATTTTTTAAAATTTTATGCAAAGTTGTAAGATCAATTACATTAGGTATTAAATCTTCAGTCAATTTAGGTATTTCTGAATTTACACGATTCAATAACTGCTGAGTTTCGTAACGACCAAACAATTCATTAATATTCTGAGAAATGAGAAAATTTAAATGTGTTGCAATAATAGAGCTCGAATCAACTACAGAATATCCTTTCTTTTCTGCTTCCATTTTAAATGATGTATCAATCCAATAACCAGATAAACCAAAAGCAGGTTCGTTCACTGCTTTAAACGGTAGTGATTCTATTTCTTGGCCCGTAGAAATGGCCATCAATTTGCCGTATAAACATTCTCCATTTCCTATTTCTATACCTTTAATAAAAATACGGTATGAATTTTTAGTTAAATTCATATTGTTTTTAATATGAACTAAAGGAGGAAGAAATCCAATTTCTTTTGCAATTTTTTTTCGAACAATTCGAATTTTTTCTAATAAATCACCACTTTTTTTAACATCTAACATAGGGACTAAATTTAATCCTATTTCTATCCTTATAGGATCCTCTAATTCAACATCATTCCAAGAAGCTTCGACAGTTGAATTTAAAATAGGTTTATTTTGATTTGTAGAATCTGACAAAACATCATTATTAAAAATATGTTTTTTCCGATTTAATTGCCAAGCAAGAAAAAGCAATAAAATTGTAAATATAAGAAATACTATATTTGGCATTCCAGGAACTAAACCAAGTATACCTAAAACAATAGCACTTAATAAAATGACCTGAGAATTACAAAATAATTGGCTAATCATTTGCTCGCCAACATTTTGATTAGTACTAACTCTTGTAACAATTACACCAGCGGCTGTAGAAATGACTAATGCAGGTATTTGAGCAACTAAACCATCTCCTATAGTTAGCAAGGTATAAACCTCAGCAGCTTTTGTTAGTAACATATTATGTTGAAATACACCGATAATTAATCCTCCAAATATGTTAAGAAACATAATCAAAATACCAGCAATAGCATCTCCTCGTACAAATTTACTTGCTCCATCCATAGATCCATAAAAATCAGCTTCTTGTGTAATTTGTAATCGACGTTTTTTAGCTTCTGCTTCGCCAATTAAACTTGCATTTAAATCTGCATCAATTGCCATTTGTTTTCCAGGCATAGCATCTAATATAAACCTTGCTCCCACCTCTGCTATCCTACCTGCTCCTTTAGTAATCACCATAAAATTAATAATCACTAAAATAATAAATACCACTATACCAATAGCAAAGTTTCCGCCCACTAAAAAATGTCCAAATGATTCAATTACTCTTCCTGCTGAATCAGTTCCTGTATGTCCATTTAAGAAAATCACACGCGTAGACGCAACATTTAACGCTAACCTTAATAAGGTTGAAAATAGTAAAATAGTTGGAAAAGCAGCAAAATCTAAAGTTTTCCTAGTAAACATAGAAACAAGTAGAATAATGATTGATAAAGCAATGTTAAATGTAAAAAAAATATCCAAAATGAAAGGTGCGAGTGGTAACACCATCATTGATAAAATAATTAATATGAGTATTGGTCCTGCTAATACTTTCCATTGAGTATTTTTAAAATTTTTTATAATGCGAAAAATAGAAGAAAAATTAATCATTAGTTTCGCTTTCTCCTGTAAAGTTTAATTCAGATGGGACAAATATATTTTTTGGTTTTTGTGGAAAAACACCACCTTCTTTTTTCCATTTTTTGACTTTCCAAACCCACGCTAAAACTTCAGCCACAGCTTTATAAAGAGGGCCGGGAATATATTGTCCGATTTCTGCATAACGATATAATGAACGAGCTAACGCAGGGGCAGAGATTATAGGGATGTTATATTGATTTGCAGTTTTTTGTATTTGAATAGCTACATCACCTAAACCTTTTGCTATTACTTTAGGCGCATTCATTTTTTCTTCATCATATCTGAGTGCTACAGAATATTGTATAGGATTAGTGATAACAACATCAGACTTTGGAACGTTTAAAATCATTCTTCTACGAAAATTTTCTTTCATTTGACGACGAATTCTGACTTTTAAATGCGGATGACCTTCTTGCTCTTTAAATTCATCTTTGATTTGTTGACGAGTCATTCTTAATTTTTTATAGTGTTGAAATTGATTCCAAAACACATCAAAAACAACAATTGGAATTAATCCTAATATTGTTAAAATACAACAACGCATAATAGTATCAAATCCAAAAGAAAAAACAGAAACAATATCTTTAATATCAAAAAATAATATTTCAGAAAAATGCAACCATAAATACCAAAACACTACGCTTCCAATAAAAATTAACTTTAATATATTTTTAAAACATTCCAAGAATATTTTTAAAGAAAAAATTCTTTTTAATCCTTTTATTAAATTAAATTTTTCTAAATTAAATTTTAACGATTTTATATTTAATTGAATACCACTAAAAAAAATAGCAGGTATTACCATCACAAAAAATAAAGACCCTAAAAATGGGCTAAAAATAATAAAAATTTTTTTTAAAGCAATAAAAACATTTAATAAAATGTTTTGTTTATCTAGAATGATATTTTTATTAAAATCAAGACTGTTAGATAAAATTCTTTTAAATTCCAGTATAATTGAATTTCTACAAAACCATAAATTTAATAATCCAATCGTTAAAATTAATAAAGAGTTTAATTCACGAGAATATCTTGTTTTGCCTTTTTTTCGAGATTTTTTAATATGATGTTCAGTTGGTTTTTCAGTTTTTTCTTCATGCATATCATGATTCATTTTAAATATTTTTAACCATTATAATTGTTTTGTTTGATAAGGAATTAATAGAACAAAAAAAATAATAAGTAATCAATACAATAGTTTTACAATAAAATCTAATTTGGCTTAAAAATTACAAGTATAAAAAATATTTTTAAAATATTTTATTATATAATAGAATTGATATTGATAATCAAAATAAATATTTTAATTTTTAAATAACTTTTTATTGAGACCTTAATATATGCGAGCAAGTCAATATTTACTACTAACTTTAAAAGAAACTCCTAACAATACAAAAATAATCAGTCACCAACTTATGCTACGAAGTGGAATGATAAGAAAATTATCTTCAGGGTTATATATTTGGCTTCCTACAGGTTTAAAAGTATTAAAAAAAATTAATAAAATTATTGCTTGTGAAATGAGAAAAATAAACGCTTTAGAAATTATTATGCCTATTATACAGCCTAAAAAACTCTGGGAACAAAGCAATCGTTTGAATACATATGGAAAAGAATTATTACAATTTTTTGATCGACGCAATCAGGAATTTATATTAGGCCCAACTAATGAAGAAGTTGTAACGTATTTAATTGGCAATGAAATACGTTCATACCAAGAACTACCATTAATTGTATATCAAATTCAAACTAAATTCAGAGACGAAATACGTCCACGATTTGGAATTGTTCGAGCTCGTGAATTTATTATGAAAGATGCTTACTCGTTTCATATGAGTAAAGCATGCTTAAAAAAAACTTATGATAACTTTTATACAAGTTATATTAATATATTTAATCAAATGCAACTTAAATTTCGGGTAGTTAATGCTGATTCTGGATCGATGGGCGGTAAAATTTCTCATGAATTTCAAGCTTTATCTGATAACGGAGAAGACGAGATAGTATTTTCTCAAAATACATCATATTCGTCTAATATCAATACAGCTAAATCAATAGAATCTATTAATTTTTTTGAAAAAAATTATGACAATATTCATGATACAAATAAAAGTATAAAATCTATTAAAGATATTCATGAGATAGAATTTCCCATTAAAAATTTAATCAAAACTATTTTAATTAGAACAAACGAAAATAATCAGTTTTCATTTGCAGCTTTATTAATACGATCAGAACATGAAATAAATTTATTTAAAGTAGAAAAAATTAACATTTTCTCAAAACCATTACAATTTATCAACGAAAAAGAGATTATAGAATTAATAGGTGTGAAAAAAAAATTTTTAGGACCTTTAAACTTAAATGTTCCAATTTTTGCTGATGTTTCAGTATATTATATGAAAAATTTTACTATTGGAGCCAACATTAATGAAAAATTTTTTATTAACGTAAACTGGAAAATAGATATGCCAATTCCAACTATTGTTGATATTAGGACAATCACTAAAAATGATTTAGGGCCAGATGGATTGAAATCCTTAGAAATTAAAAAAAGTATTGAAATTGGACATATATTTCAATTAGAAAAAGAATATTCTAAAAAAATGAATACATTAGTCAAAGATAAATTTGGAAAGCAAAAAAATTTATATATGGGATGTTATGGGATTGGAATAACACGAATTATAGCATCTATAATCGAGCAAAATTATGATAATGACGGTATCATTTGGCCAAGTTGTATATCTCCTTTCGAAGTAGCTATTTTACCTATTAATATAAATAATTGCAAAGAAACAAAAAAAAATTCAGAGGAATTATATAAAAAAATTAAAAATGAAAAAATAGATGTAATTTTAGATGACCGAAACAAAAGACCAGGTATTATGTTCAACGAAATAGATTTAATTGGCATTCCTCACCAAATTATTATTAGCAAACGTTATATAGAAAAAGAAAAAGTTGAATATCGATCAAGAAAAAACAAAAAAAATATTCTTATTCATATAAAAGATATTATTTCTTTTTTAAAAAATCAATTAAAATAATTTAATAAAATTTTAATTTTATATTATTCGATCCAACTAAAAATTTGAGCTCGTGTAAAAATTCATTACTAACCTTAATATTAAAATTTATTTTTTTTATTAAACTTAAAGAATACTTTTGTTTTTGAAAAAATAAATCAACAAAAACATTACCTTTATCTTGTTTTTTTAATAATTGATATAATTTTTCCAAGAAACATTTATCTTTTTTTTCAGAAAAAATAATAATTAATTTTCTAATATATTTCTCTCGCAATAATGTTAAATTCATAACGTTATATGCTATTATTCTAAAATTTTTAGTTGGATTTATTGCTCCTCTAATGATTAAAATTTCATTTAATTTAATTAAATTTTTAAATGAATCAAATACTTTCTTAAAAATTATAATTTCTAAGCGACTTGTATAATTATCTAATACTACTATAATTATTTGATTTTTATTTTTCGTCATTTTTATTTTAATCGAAATCACAACCCCGAAAAATATCTGATTCTTATCAGTAAATTGTAACATTGATTTTTTCAAATCATGTATATAATGTTTTAATTCTACTTTATACTGATCGATAGGATGAGATGTCAAATAAAAACCTAAAACTGCATATTCATTGTTTAATTGATCTTGTTTGGAATATGATAATTGAGATGAATTATATTTTTTTATTATATTTAATTGATTTTCAAATCCACCAAAAAGACTAGCTTGTCGATTATTTTTTATTCTTATATGTTCTTTAGCAATTTTAATAGCATCGTCTATCAAATGAAGTAAATAATTTCTATTCTTATTAATAGAATCTAAACTACCTGACATAATTAACTTTTCTAATATCCTACGATTGATTTTATTAGGATCGGAACGTTTACATAAATCAAATAGATCACGAAAACAGCCATTTTTTTCTCTTTCTTTAACAATATTTTTAATTGAATTTTCACCTATTCCTTTTATAGCTCCAAGTCCATAAACTATATTATTAAAATTATCCACATAAAATTCATATTTACTTAGATTAATATTAGGCGGGATAATTTTTAATTGCATATTATATGCTTCATGCACTAAAATTATAATTTTTTCTATATTATCTATATCAGAATTCATAGTAGAAGCTATAAATTCTGAAGGATAATATGCTTTTAACCACATTGTTTGGTAAGAAATTAAAGCATAAGCTACAGAATGTGATTTATTAAATCCATATCCTGAAAATTTTTCTAATAAATCAAAAATCTTTATTGCTAAATTTATATTAATTCCATTTTTTTGAGATCCTTCTAAAAAAAATTTTCTTTGTTTAGCCATATCTTTCGGGTTTTTTTTACTCATAGCTCGCCTTAAAATATCAGCTTTCGCTAAAGTAAAACCTGCTAAAATTTGAGCAATTTGCATAACTTGCTCTTGATATAAAATAATTCCATACGTTGATTTTAACACTGGCTGTAAAAGTATATGTTGCCATTTATCATCAGGATATGCAATTCTTTCATGTCCATGTTTTCGATTTATGAAATTATCTACCATCCCTGATTGTAATGGTCCAGGTCTAAAAAGCGCTAAAAGTGCAATAATATCTTCAAAACAATCTGGTTGTAATCTTTTAATTAAATCTTTCATCCCATAAGATTCTAACTGAAAAATAGCTGTAGTTTTACATTCTTTTAATAAATCAAAGCACTTTTTATCATTTAAAGGAATTGATTGAATATCAATTTCTTTTTTGTCTTGAAACAACTTTGAATTAATCATATTTACTGTACAACTGATTGTTGTCAATGTACGTAAACCAAGAAAATCAAACTTTAATAAACCAACGTATTCAATATCATCTTTATCAAATTGAGTGATAGGATTTTTTCCATTTTCATCATAATATAACGGACAAAAATCAGTGATTTTCGTGGGAGCAATAACAACGCCGCCTGCATGTTTACCAACATTTCTATTGACTCCTTCTAATTTTTTAGAAATATCAACTAATTTTTTTATATCTTCATCATTTTTATAAAGATTATGCAGCTCTGAGTTTTTAGAAAAAGCTTCATCAAGTGTGATTCCTGGATCTAAAGGTACTAATTTAGATAAATTATTAATAAATCCATAAGGATAACCTAAAACTCTTCCCACATCTCTAATTACAGCTTTTGCAGTCATGGTTCCAAAAGTAATAATTTGAGCCACTGCATTCCTACCGTATACATTCGAAACATGTTCGATTACTTGATCTCTTTTTTCCATACAAAAATCAATGTCAAAATCGGGTAAAGAAATACGTTCTGGATTCAAAAATCGTTCAAATAATAAATTAAATGATAAAGGATCTATTTCTGTGATATTTAACGCATATGCAACTAATGAACCTGCACCTGAACCTCGTCCAGGACCGACTGGAATATTATTTTTTTTTGCCCATTGTATAAATTCCATTACAATCAAAAAATAACCAGAAAAACCCATTTTATTTATTATCTTTAATTCCATATTTAAACGACTTTTATATTTTAAGTAAACCTGCTTATCTATTTTAACATTATCAAAACATATTTTTAAGCGTTGTTTTAATCCTTTTTCAGCCTTGATAGTTAGATCATCTGTAATACTTTTTCGTGTTGTTATAAACTGCGGCAAGAAATACTTCCCAGAAGATATAAAAACATTACAGCGTTTTGCGATTTCTACACTGTTAATCAACGCCTCAGGAATATCAGAAAAAAGATTAAACATTTCTTCTTCGCTTTTTAAAAATTGATGTTTACTATAGTTATTTTGAATTTTAGAATTTTTTAAGATTTCTCCTTCATGAATTGCAATTCTAATTTTATGAATTTTAAAATCTGATTCTTGCAAAAAACAAACATCATTAGTTGCGACTACTGGAATACTTTGAGAATAAGATAAATCTACAGCTAAATGCAAGTATTTTTCTTCGTCTTGTCTACCCGTTCGTACTAACTCTAAATAATAAGAAGAAGGAAAATATGTTTCATAAAATTTTAAACAAGAAGAAATTATTGAAAAGGATTGGTTCCGTAACAAAATTTTTCCAATCTCACCTTGACAACCCCCGGAAAGTAATATCAATCCAGTATTATTTTCTGAAAGCCATTTTTTTTTTATTGTTACAAATTTGTTGTTAACATATCCTTTTTCATAGGCGCGAGAAATTAAGGCAATTAAATTTTTATAACCTTCTTGATTTGCCGCTAATATAGTTAACTCTACCAAATCATTTTTTATAAACTCTGAAATAAATTTTACTGTTGCACCGATAATAGGTTTTAATCCTAAATTATGCGAGGAATTATAAAATTTTATTACACCATATAAATTTGTAAAATCTGTAATGGCTAAAGCCATCATTCCTAAAGAAACAGCTTTTTTTACTAAATTTTCTGGCTTAGATAATCCATCGAACATTGAATAATCACTATGTACATGAAGATGAACAAATTTTGGTAAGCTCATGTATATTCCAAATTTAATATAAAAATATTTTATTTAATAATTGATTTTTTATAAAAAATAATAGTAGCATAACAAATTTTTATATTCTGCACTACTGCGATAGCTTTAAACTTAATTAAGTTTTTTTTATTCTCAAGATAAAATACGTCAATAAAAATTTGATCTCCAGGAATAACATTTTTTTTAAATCTTGCATGCTCAATACCAACAAAATAATATAATTTATTAATATTTAAATATCCAGTACTTTTATATATTAAAATAGCCGCTGCTTGAGTCATAGCTTCTATAATCAAGACAGCTGGAAAAACAGGCTTTTTTAAAAAATGTCCCTGAAAAAAAGGTTCATTTATAGTGCAATTTTTTAATGCTTGCAAAAAATCAAACGTCTTGTAATCTAAAATTCTATCAATTAATAAAAAAGGATAACGATGTGGTAAAATTTTTAAAATTTTTTTGATATTTAAAACATTAGCATTCAAAATGCTGACCTTTTGGAATAAAAATTTCAAAAAAAATATTTTAGAAATTAAGTATATATTTTAATAAATTAAATTTATATTACCAATTTTTTCCAATATTAAATTGAAATGCTTCTAATTGATTATTCTCATTTTTTTGAATAGGATAGGCATAAGAAAACATTAATGGCCCCACAGGAGACAACCATTGAACAGCAAATCCAACTGAAGAATAAATATTTTTTAAATTAGGAAAACCTATAAAATTTGAACTAGAAGTGTCGTTTTTTTGGTTGGATCTAGTATCCCAAATATTACCAGCATCTAAAAAAAATGAAGATCTAAAAAAATGCGTATTTTCTTCTTTAAAAAATGGAATTGGTACAATTAATTCTAAATTAGTAATCACCATAGCATTTCCACCAATTGAATCTAAAGACTCGCAAGAATGATTATTTTTATACCCAAGACATTCTTTTGAATTTTGAATAGGATAACTTTTTTTTGGACCAATAGTATTAATGCGAAAACCACGAATATTATTTGAATTATTTGAATGAAAATTTTCATAAAAAGGTAATTTTTCTTGATTTAAACTATCTCCAAAACCAGCTTTAAAATGAGCTAAAAATATAAATTTATTTTTTTGATCTAACGGTATGTATTGTTGAGTATCTAGCAAAAATTTATAAAAATTGTTATCAGAACCAGGAATAGTATTTTTTCCACTTAAATAAGTTTGATTACCAGAAATAGGAAAATAAAAATCCTTTAAAGTATCATGCAAAATTGAATAATTTAAAGTGAAATCGTTGACTAAGCTATTATTTAAAGATTGATTATCAATAGTTTTTTCCGCATGAGTAAAAAATTTTTTTTTGTTGATTGAATTAGTTATTTTTTTTTCAGTTATTACACTATTTTTGTTCATCAAGCTATTTCGAGTGTATCCAAAACCTATATTAAATCTGTTAACATCGTTTATTAAAAAACTTAAATCACTTTCTAATCCAGCTGTTTTTTTTATAAGAGCTGACATATCACTCACATGGTATTTAAAATCATTATAAAAAAATCTCATGTTTAAATTTGTACCATTATTAAAAAAATATGGATATGTAAACAATAAATCCGCGTATTTTTGATTATCATTTTTAATAATGCTAGTTTTGAAAGAATTTCCATATCCAAATAAATTATCTTTTGCAAGAGAAGCATTGAAACTTAATCCACTATCTTTACCATAACCTACTCCAAAATTTATAGTACCCGTAGGGTGTTCTTTTACTTCATAGGTAATATCAATTGCATTGCTTTTATCATTTACAAAATTTTTTATAATTTTAATATCATGAAGATATTTTATTTTTTCTAATGATGTTTTTCCCAAATTAATTAATTTAAGATTACACCATTGGCCTTCCATTTGTTTAATTTCACGGCGTAAAACTATATCTTTAGTTAACTCATTTCCTTTAAAAGATATTTTATTGACAAAATAACGTTGATTTATGTCTATATCAAAATTTAAAATTATAGTTTTTTTTTGAAAATTTATTTTCGGATTGATTACAATTTGCGCATTAATATATCCATTCTCAGATAAAAAATATTTAATTTTTTGTATAATTAAATCAATTTTTTCTTTATTATAAAGTTCATTATTATTAATCGTGATAAGATTCTTGATCACTTCATAATACTGAAATACATTGCCATTAATAAAAACACGATCAATTGTGTATCTTTCTCCTTCAGAAATATGCAAAATAATATCCACTTTATTTTGATGTTTTAAAAAATTAACTATTTTTTTATCTATATGAAAATAATAATATCCTTTGTTTAAATAAAATTTATTTAAATTATTTAAATTTTCTTCTAATTGATTATAATAAGAAACATGCTTTCCTAAAAAATCCCACCAAGATTGGTGATTTTTCAACCGAAATAAAGAAATGATCTCGTCTTGAGAAACATTTTTATTACCAATAACTGTAACGTGATTTATTTGAAACAAATTCCCTTCGTCAATCAATATTTTTAAATTAATTCTATTATTTGAAGAAAAAGTTGTTAAGAATTGAATTTTTACTTGATATCTACCCATACGCAAATAAAAATCTTTTATGTTACTTATAAAAATATTTTTTAAATACGGATTATATTGTTTTCCTACTGAAATACCTAATTGATTAAGGTATTCATTTAAAACAGAACTTTTAATTAGATGATTGCCTGTAATGTTAATATGATAAATTAAAGGTCGTTCTATTATTTTAAAAATCAGTGATTTTTCTGAAAAAAATACTTTAATATCTTGAAATTTACCTGTGTTAAATAAAGACTTAACAGTTTTTTTAATATCATTTTTAGATATTTTATTACCAACATTAAATAAAATATTTTTTAATACTTCTTCTTTAGAACAATGATTTAAACCTTGAAATTCAATGTTTTTTATAATCCATACATTTTTCGAATAAATATTAATACTAAAAAACATTAAAAAAAGTATAAAAAATTTTTTAATTAACATTATTTCAATTGTTCCCGTAATAGATCTCATACTTTATATATTTAAAATGTATAATCTAAAAGAAATTAAGAAATAAAAAAATAAAATTTTAATAAGATTAATTATTATAAAAAATACTTGTACAAGTTTACGTAATATTAAAAATTTTTTAATTTTTAACAACTTCTCCGAAACGACGTTGTCGAGTACTAAAAAAATTGATTGCATTTTTAAATTCAGATGCATTAAAGTCAGGCCATAAAACGTCAGTAAAATATAATTCAGAATATACTATTTGCCATAGTAAAAAATTACTAATTCTTTTTTCTCCTCCCGTTCTAATTACTAAATCTACTGGTAATATGTGATTCGTAGATAAATATTGAGAAAATATTTCTTCTTTAATTTGCTCGATAGATAAGCACCCTTTTTGCACATCAGAAACTATTTTTTTTACACCTTCTACTATATCCCATTTACCACCATAATTTGCAGCAATATTTAAAACCAACCCATTATTTTTTAAAGTTGTTTTTTCCGCATTATAAATATAAAATTTTAATTCTTCATGAAAATACGTCAAATCACCAATCACTTTTAAACGAATATTATATTTATTTAAATGTTTAACCTCGTTTTTTAATGCAAATAAAAATAGTTTTAATAAAGCGATTATTTCAATTTGAGGGCGCTTTTGATTTTCAGTACTAAAGGTATATAACGTTAATATTTTTATCTTATTTTGAAGAGCAAATTTAACTGTTTTTTTAACTGCTTTAAAACCTGCTTGATGACCAAAAATTCGTGTTTTACCTTTTTTTTGAGCCCATCTTCCATTTCCATCCATAATAATAGCGATATGACGAGGTACTTTTATTTTCATTTTTACTTTATTCTATAAGTGTATAGATGATATTAAATATATTTTTCTTTCAAAAAAAATCATGCTCTATTCCAAAAACATTATTTATTTTATATATTTTAATATGATGAAGATAATATCTTTTTTTCTGTTTTTATTCTTGTTTTTTTATCAATTTCTACAATTTCTTCAACAGACTTAGGTTTTGGAAAAGAAGAAGAAGTTAAAATATCACTATTAATTTCAGCAATTTTATTAAATCGAATTCTTGAATTTAAAAAAGCAGATACAGAAATCTCATTTGCAGCATTTAAAACAGTCATAGCTGATTGACCTGACGAAAAAGCATCGATCGCTAGTTTTAAACATGGAAATTGTATAAAATCTGGTTCAAAAAAATTTAAACACTTAAATTTTTTTAAATTCAAAAAATCAGCTCCAGATAAAACACGTTTAGGAAACGCCATTGCATATGAGATAGCAACTTTCATATCTGGCAATGAAAGTTGGGCTAAAACTGATCCATCAATGTATTCTACCATAGAATGAATTACTGATTGCGGATGCACTAAAATATCAATTTCATTTTCTGAGGCGTTGAACAACCACCTTGCTTCAGCATATTCTAATCCTTTATTCATCATAGTTGATGAATCTACTGAGATTTTATCTCCCATAGACCAATTTGGATGATTGCATGTTTGTTCTGGTGTAACAAAAGGTAAATCCTCTTTTTTTAAATGATACAATGGTCCACCTGAACCAGTTAACACAATAGATTTAATTCCATTTTTTTTTAAATTTGCTTTTCCTAAATTATTTTGTAAGAGTGGAGGTAAAACTTGAAAAATAGCATTATGTTCGCTATCAATAGGAATAATTTTAGCCTGATTAGAGGATAAAGCACGCATAAATATATCACCACAAGTAATCAGTGATTCTTTATTAGCTAACAAAATTGTTTTTCCAGCATATATTGCTGATAAAGTTGGCAATAAACCTGCCATTCCTACAATAGCAGATACTATACAATCATTCTCTTCTAAAGAAGCTAAGGCACAAATTTCTTTACTTCCAGATAAAACTTGTGTTTTAATCTTTTTCTCTTTTAATGTTATTCTAAGTATATCTGCAGATTTTTTATCGCTCATCCCGACCCAATCAGGAGAAAAACATTCACATTGTTGTAACATTATAGAAACATTTTTGTTTGCAATTAATCCAATTATTTTAAATAGATCAGGATGTTTTTTAACAATAGCTAGTGTATTTCTTCCTATGGAACCAGTGGAACCTAAAATTGTTATTTTTTTCATAAAAATTTTTACTATAAAAAATTTGTATTTACAATATAAAATATAAATATTAATTTTTAAATTAAAATTTCATCAGTTCTTTTTCTTTTAAAATTAAAATATTTTCAATTTTTTTAATATACTTATCTGTTATTTTTTGGATTTGATTTTGCACACCATATTCTTGATCTTCTCCAATAATTTTATTTTTTAAATACAGTTTAATTTTTTCGTTAGCATCTCTTCGAATATTTCGTATATGAATACGATTTTTTTCCGCACTTACCCTAATAATCTTGATAAGATTTTGTCTTCTTTCTTCTGTTAAACCTGGTATTGGAACAATAATATCTTTTCCATGTATAACTGGATTCAAATCAAGATTCGAACTCAAAATAGCTTTATGAACTAAAGATGTATTAGCATTGTCAAACATATTAATCCTGAGAGTATGATAATCTTCTACAACTATATTAGATATTTGACGTAGTGAAACTTTAGAACCAAAATACTCAACATATATATTATTCAGTAATTCTGGTGAAGCTCTTCCAGTTCTAATATTATTTACTTGAATTTGAAAGTTGTTAATACAGGCTTCCATTGTTTGATTAGTTTTGGTATATAACTGGTTAATCACATTTTTACCTATAAATTATATTTTTATTATTTATCTATTCTTAATAAGATGTTTTATATCTATTTAATGACAATATATAATAAATTTAAACAAATATTAATATATTTACGTTGTAATAATAGTCCCCTCGTCGCATCCTGTGACAATACGATATAAAGAGTTAGATTTGTTAATATTAAAAACTCGAATTGGTAAATTATGATCTCTTGCTAAAGAAAAAGCACATAAATCCATAACTTTCAACTCCTTTCTTAACACATCTCTGTATGTTAATTTTTTATAAAAAATTGCATTATCATACTTGGTTGGATCTTTAGAATAAACTCCATCAACTTTCGTTCCCTTCAAAATAATGTTTGATCGCGTTTCAATTCCACGTAAACATGCGGCAGAATCAGTTGTAAATAATGGATTACCTATTCCAGCAGCAAAAATTACTACGTAATTATTACATAAAAGTTTAACTGCTCGTTGATAAGTATAGTTTTCGCATATACCACTCATCGATATAGCTGACAACACGTAAGAACGAATAGAATATTCATTCATGATATCATGCATTGCTAAACTATTAATCATTGTTGACAATATACCAATATGATCAGATGCTATTCTATTGATGCCCATTTTAGATAAAGTTGCTCCACGAAACAAATTTCCACTACCAATAACCAAACCCACTTGTACACCAAGATTTAGTACTAGTTTTATTTCTTTAGCTATTTTTTTTAAAACATTTATATCAATACCAAATTTATTCGCTCCTTGTAATGCTTCTCCACTGATTTTTAATAAAATACGGGGATATATAAATTTTGTATTGGTAGACATTTTCGTAATCCAAATATATTTTACATGTGCAAAAATAAAAAATTTTATTTGAAAAAATTATATTGTTATTAATTAATATTTTTATTAACTTCTTCTCCAATTTCAAACCTAATGAACGATATAATACTTCCATTGTTTTCATTTAGCACTTGACCCACTGTTTTATGTGGTTCTATTATAAAATTTTGACCAATTAGTGATATACTATTCACAAATTTATTCATACGACCATCTACTATTTTTTTCGATATATGAGCAGATTTTTTATAATTTTTTACCAATTGTAATTGAATATTATATTCTCTTTCAAAAAGAGATTTTGATACTTCATTAGGATTAATATATTCAGGTTTGCTTGCAGCAATATGCATTGCAATGTTTTTCAATATATCTTGATTTAAATTATTTGCACTTACCAAAACACCAATACGACCTGAATGCACATAAGAATATATATTTTCGCCATTGATCGTTATAAATCGAGTAATTTTGATATTTTCACCAAACTTCACAATTAGTTCAGTGATTTTTGCTTCAAAATAATTATTAATATCATCCATTTTTTCTATTCCTTTAGATAATGCTGTTGCGATTATTTCATCTCCTAATGAAATAAATAAATGATCTTTAGCTACAAAATCAGTTTGACAATTTAACTCAACCATAACTCCAAAATTATTGTGCACATTTGATAATATTAAACCTTGATTTGTAATATTTTTTAACTTTTTTAAAGCTTGCATCTTTCCTGACTTTCTTAAGTTGTCAATTGATAACTCAATATCTCCATTCTCCTCTATTAATGCTCGCTTACATTCCATAAAACCCGCACCTGTACGTAATCTTAACTTTTTAACTAACTCAGCAGTAATTTCAGTCATAAAAGTAATCTCTTTAATTTTTAAAATAGAATATATATGTATTAAATATTTATATTATCTTTGGAAGCATTTATTATTTCATTCGATAATGAAATATGAGCATCTGTTTTGCAAATAGTCATCGTAACAGCTTTTAAATATAGTGCTACAGATCTAATAGCATCATCGTTTCCAGGTATGATATAATCCACACCATCAGGATTAGAGTTAGTATCAACGACAGAAAAAACTGGAATGCCTAAATTATTTGCTTCTTGAATAGCAATATGTTCATGAGCAGCATCAATCACAAACAAACAATCTGGAAGACCGCCCATATTTTTTATTCCACCTAAACTATTTTCTAGTTTAGACAATTCCCGTGTTCGTATTAATGCTTCTTTTTTTGTAAGTTTTAGAAAAGTTCCATCTTTAGATTCTATTTCTAAATCTTTTAAACGTTTGATAGATTGACGCACTGTTTTCCAATTAGTCAGCATTCCTCCTAACCAACGATGATTAACATAAAATTGATTGCAATTTATTGCTGTTTCTTTAATTTTTTTACTAGCAGCTCTTTTTGTACCGACAAATAATATTTTTCCCTTCTTAAAAGATATTTTTTTTAACTCTAACAAAGCAAAATTCAACATTGGAAGAGTCTTTTCTAAATTAATGATATGTACTTTATTTTTAGAACCAAAAATAAATGGTTTCATTTTTGGATTCCAATATCGAGTTTGATGCCCAAAATGCACTCCTGCTTTTAACATATCTTTCATTGAAACTATTTCCATAAAAAACCCCTTAAAAAATTTTTAAAATACATATTTAATAAAATTAATAATTTTATAACTTTTCAAACAGAACAAGAAAAATATTTTTATATCATGTTAGACATATTTAATAAATTAAATAAATATATCATACTTCAATATTTAAAATCAGTAATAATTGTAAATGTATTTTATTTTGTTAAATTAATGAAATAAAAAAATTTTATAACTAAATTTGATAAACTATAATTTAAATAAATTAATTTAATACATATAAGTTGTGGTTAAACATTATGAATTGCATGGTAAAAAAAGAATCAGAAATAGAAAAAATGAGAATATCTGGGAAATTAGCTGCAAAAGTATTAGAAATGATTGAGAAATATGTACAACCCAATATTAGTACAGAAGAATTAAATAATATTTGCCATAGTTTTATTAAAAAAAATAACGCTATTCCAGCATGTTTAGGTTATCATGGATTTCCAAAATCTGTTTGTATTTCTGTTAATGACGTTGTATGTCATGGTATTCCAAATAAAAACAAAATTTTAAAAATAGGAGATATAGTTAATATTGATATTACCGTTATTAAAAATAATTATTACGCAGACACTTCAAAAATGTTTTTTGTAGGAAATACGAGCATTTTATCTAAATATTTATGTAAAGTGACACAAGAAAGTCTTTATGCCTCTTTAAATATAATAAAAACCGGAATACCAATATTTAAAATTGGAGAAACAATAGAAAATTATGTTGAAAGTCATGGTTTTTCAGTTGTAAAAGAATATTGTGGGCACGGTATCGGATCTGTATTTCATGAAGAGCCTCATATATTGCATTATAAAAATAACAATAAAACACTTCTGAAAAATGGAATGATTTTTACTATTGAACCCATGGTGAATGCAGGAAAATCAGAAGTAAAATGTATGAAAGATGGCTGGACTGTTAAAACAAAAGATCATTCATTATCTGCTCAATATGAACATACTATATTAGTGACAAATTACGGATGTGATATCTTAACATGGCAAAAAAAAGAAAAAATACTTCCTAGTTTAAAAAATTAATAAAATGAAAATTTATTCTGTATCAAAATAAATTGTATAAAAAATAATAATTTAGGTTAATTTAGAATGAAAAAATTTCAAAAAATAATTGAAAATGCTTACGAATATAAAAATGAAATAAATTGTAAAAATATCACAACAGAAACTTATGAAACAATACATTATATCATCCACTTGTTGAATAAAGGAAAAATACGCATTTCAGAAAAAAAAGATAGTAAATGGATTACTCATCAATGGTTAAAAAAAGCTATCTTATTATATATATATTTTACAAAAAATAATGTTTTTTTATCTGAAAATACTAATTATTTTGATAAAATTCCCCTTAAATACAAAAAATATACCGAAAAAAAATTTCAAGAAGAAAAAGTTCGTATAGTACCACCAGCGACTGTTAGATATGGCGCATTTATCAATCATGGAAGCGTAATTATGCCATCATATGTTAACATAGGCGCATATATAGATGAAGGAACTATGGTGGATACATGGGCAACCGTAGGATCATGTGCACAAATTGGGAAAAACGTACATTTATCTGGTGGAGTAGGTATCGGAGGAGTGTTAGAGCCTTTACAAAACAACCCTACCATTATCGAAGACAATTGTTTTATTGGCGCTCGTTCTGAAATTGTCGAAGGAGTAATTATAGAGCAAGGAGCTGTTATATCTATGGGAGTTTTTATTGGAAAAAGTACAAAAATTTATAACAGAGAAACAGGTGAAATCTCTTACGGAAAAATTCCTGCTAACTCTGTTGTAGTTTCAGGAAGTATACCATCAAAAAATAAAAAATATAATTTATACGCAGCGATTATTGTAAAAAAAGTTGATCATAAAACAATAAGCAAAGTAGAAATTAATCAACTATTACGCAATTTAAAGTAAGATCAACCGCCCGGTTTTATAAATTCGGGCGGAAATTATATAATATACTATTCACTTACTAAGTAAATATTATTAATCCCTCTCTTTACTCTAAAAACTAATACACTTGATTTACTATCTAATGCTCGTTTTAAGTCATCTAAATTATTTATTAAATTTTGATTTACCTCTATAATAATATCATCTTGCTGAAAACCAATTTTTGCGGCTGGACTATTGATTTTAACGTTTTCTACTTTCACACCTCTTTGTTTATCTAAATAATTAGATAAGTTAGCACCTTCTATTCCAGAATAAATATCTCCGAAGTTCATATTATGTTTAACAGATGGTTTTAATTCAACAAATATATATTTAATTTGACCATCTCTAAATATTCCTAACATCATTTTTGTAGTCACTGGTAAAGAACCAATTTCAGCGCGCAATGCAGCAAAACTAGAAATAGACTTTTTATTTAAAGATACGATAATATCTCCAGCTTTAATACCTGCTTGCAATGCAGAAGAATCGGGTAGTACTTGACTAACAAAAGCACCTTTATGAGTATTAATTTTCATGATTTTTGCCAAATCAGAAGTTAATTCCATGCCTATTATACCTAACTCACCGCGTCTCACTTGTCCAAATTGAACCATTTGAGCTGTAAGGTTTTTAACCATATTTCCAGGAATTGCAAAACCAATACCTATATTACCTCCATCTGGAGCTAATATTGCAGTATTGATTCCTATTAACTCACCATTTAAGTTAACCAAAGCTCCACCTGAATTACCTCTATTAATAGCTGCATCGGTTTGAATAAAATTTTCGTAATGCTCAATGTTTAACCCGCTTCTGCCTAAAGCAGAAATAATACCAGACGTAACAGTCTCACCAAGGCCATAAGGATTGCCAATAGCTACAGTATAATCACCGACTCTAAGGGTATCAGAATCGGCAATTTTAATTGCACTTAAATTTTTCGCATTCTTTAATTGTATTAAAGCAATATCAGATCTTGCATCTTTCCCAATGACATAAGCTTCATAACGACGCCCATCACTTAATTGAGCTTGTATTGTATTAGCGTTTTCTACAACGTGATTATTAGTTACAGCATATCCTTTCTCAGCGTCAATAATAACACCTGATCCTAGTGCGCGAAATTTTTCGTGAGTACTGTTGGAATTCGAATTAGAATGACAAAAAGGAGAATTATGGAAAGGTGAATTTTTTTGACAAAAAGGAGAGTTATCATCAAAAAACGGTTGAAATTGGTGAGGTAAACGAGCACTATGAATGACAGTGCTTCCTTCAATATTAATGCTAATTACTGAAGGCATAACTTTTTCTAACATAGGAGCTAAACTAGGAATAGTAGGCGTAGAAGAAATATTATTAGAGGTAAAATTTTTATTTCCCCAAGACATTCCTGAGATTAACAATAGATTGAAAATAAATACTGTCCAATATAATACTATATTTATTCTTTTCATTATTTCTTTCTCATAAAATACAGTCTAATCTTAAATAGATAAAAAAACGAGCAAAACCCAAAATTTTTAATTAAAATTAAATTTCAGTATACACTTCATGATTGATTAACTCCATCGCTCTTAGAAAATGAAAATACCAAAAAATAATTCAAGATTATAATTTTACAAATACTTATTACTAGTTAATATAAATAAATATACATAAAAAATTTTCATACAAAATATTTTTTAAATTTAAAATAATGGTTTTTCATTTATGATGTTTAATAAGATGATCAATATTTTTTTATGTTTGCTAATGTTTTTTTATATAATATATCCAAATAAAAGTGACATGATAAAAAAAACAATAGAATTAAAAGGAAAAACAATGGGAACCTACTGGCAAGTAAAAATTCCCAATATGAAAATAAAAAACATAAAAAATCTAAAAAAATTAATACAAAAAAATTTAGATTTAGATGAACAAGACCTATCTCCTTGGAAAAAAAAATCTTTAGTTTATAAATTTAATCAATTAAAAACAAATACATTATTAAAAATTAATAAAAAATTTTTAAAAATTATTTTAACAGCGTTAAATATTCACCAAAAAACCGACGGAAAACTAGATATAACTATTGGTAATTTAATAAATATATGGGGATTTGGAACTGAAAAAAAACCTCATAATTATCCTTCAATGAAGATAATAAAACAAAACATAAATCTTTCAGGAATTGAGCATTTGCAAATTGTTAATAATTCACATGGCACATATTTAAAAAAAAATATAGATATAAAAATAAATCTTTCTACACTAGGTGAAGGATTTGCTGTAGATCATTTATCATGCATTCTGAAACAAACAGGAATTAAAAATTATACAATTTCAATAGGAGGCACAGTTTTAGTCGAAATGAATAACGAAAGAAAGCCAAAAATTATTGCAATTCAAAAACCTACTGATAAAAAACAACTCATTCAATTACTTATTTACCTAAAAAATAAATCTATTAGCACATCTGGAACTTATCTCAATTATTATATGATCCATGAAAAAAACATTTCACATATTATTGATCCTGAAAGTGGTATACCTATAAAAAATAATTTAGTATCTGTAAGTGTAATATCTTCTCATGCGTTAGAAGCAGATAGTTGGGATACTGGGTTGCTCTTATTGGGTGTTAAAAAGGCTAAAAAATTATCTATCACTGAAAATTTAGCTGTTTGTTTAATCACCAAAAAGAAAGATATTTTTGTCACATGGATTTCGCCTCAATTTAAAAAATTTTTATTTTTAAAATAAGTACCTTAAAAAATATAATTTTAATAAAATATATAATTATTTTAATTGATTTCAATTGATTGATAATATTTAATATATTTGCAATAATAAAATATTAATCAAAATTAATTATTTTTTTAAATTATATTATTCTTACTTTATCTAGATAAACTATCAGGATAAATTACAAATAAAAACTAGGAATAACCCTAATAAAATAGCATCCTGGAGGGGAAAATGGAAATATTATCAGGAGCCGAAATGGTTATTAGATCATTAATTAATCAGGGAATACAACATATATTTGGTTATCCTGGTGGTGCAGTACTAGATATTTATGATGCTCTAAAAACTATTGGTGGAATTGAACATATCTTAGTAAGGCATGAACAAGCAGCAACTCATATGGCTGATGGATATGCTAGATCTACTGGAAAAATAGGTGTAGTTTTGGTCACTTCTGGGCCAGGTGCTACTAATGCGATTACTGGAATTGCTACAGCTTATATGGATTCAATTCCAATGGTCGTTATTTCAGGTCAGGTAGCATCATCTTTGATTGGATATGATGCATTTCAAGAATGCGATATGATTGGAATTTCTCGACCGATAGTAAAACATAGTTTTTTAGTTAAAAAAACTGAAGACATACCTAATATTTTTAAAAAAGCTTTTTGGATAGCATCTACAGGACGTCCTGGTCCGGTAGTTATTGATTTACCTAAAGATGTTTTAAGAAACAAAAGTAAGTCAGAATTTATATGGCCTAAAAACGTGTATATACGGTCGTATCAACCAACTACTAAGGGCCATCAAAAACAAATAAAAAAAGCATTAAGCATACTATTAAAAGCAAAAAAGCCTGTGATTTATGCAGGTGGTGGAGTTATTAGTTCTAATAGTAGTAATGAGTTGATACAATTTGCAGAAAAAACTCACTGTCCTGTTACCACGTCTTTAATGGGATTAGGAGGTTTCCCAGGTAGTCACCCTCAAAGTATTTCTATGTTAGGTATGCATGGAACCTACGAAGCAAATATGGCTATGCATCATTCGGATGTTATTTTTGCAATAGGAGTACGATTTGATGATCGAACAACAAACAACCTAAAAAAATACTGTCCAAATGCTACTATTTTACATATTGACATTGATCCGACATCTATTTCTAAAACTGTCCTAGCAGATATACCAATAGTAGGTGATGCAAAATATGTTTTAAAAGAATTAATCAAGTTACTAGAGAAAGAAAAAAAAATTCACTCTTTGGAAAAATGGTGGAATACTATCGAAGAATGGAAACAAACAAAAAGCTTAGAATACAACATAAACCATACGCACATAAAACCTCAACATGTTATTGAAACTATCTTTAAACTGACTAAAGGAAAATGTTTTATTACTTCCGATGTTGGTCAACATCAAATGTTTACAGCGTTGTATTATAGATTTAACAAACCTAGACGTTGGATTAATTCCGGCGGGTTAGGAACTATGGGATTTGGATTACCTGCAGCCTTAGGAGTAAAATTAGCGATACCTAAAGCCACTGTAATTTGTGTTACAGGTGATGGTAGCATTCAAATGAACATTCAAGAATTATCAACTGCAAAACAATACGATTTGTCTATTTTAATATTAAATTTAAATAATTCCGCTTTAGGCATGGTGAAACAGTGGCAAGACATGATCTATTCTGGAAGACACTCTCATTCATATATGGACTCGCTTCCAGATTTTGTAAAATTAGTGGAATCATATGGGCATATTGGATTACGTATAGAGAAATTAGAAAATTTAGAAAAACAATTAATATTGGCATTAAAAAAATTATCTGAAGGAAATTTAGTTTTTTTAGATATCCAAATAGACACTACTGAACACGTTTATCCTATGCAAGTTCAAGGAGGAGGTATGAATGAAATGTGGTTAAGGAAAAAAGAGGTTTTCTAATAAAAATATGCGAAGAATTTTATCTATTCTCTTAGAAAATGAATCAGGTGCATTGTCGCGTGTTATAGGTTTATTTGCACAAAGAGGCTACAATATAGAAACAGTTACAGTAGCTCCGACAGAAGATTCTTCTTTGTCAAAAATGACTATACAAACAATGGGCAACGAAAAATCTATTGAACAAATTGAAAAACAACTACACAAATTAATTGACGTTTTAAGAGTTATAAAAATTGAGCAAACATCTCATATAGAACGTGAAATTATGCTAATAAAAGTACAAACAAATAATTGTAAAAATGATATCAAACATATTACTGAGATTTTTAGAGGTCAAATTGTGGATATGACGTCAACCACATATGTACTACAACTCTCAGGAACAACAAAAAAATTAGATTCTTTTCTTAAAATCATTAGAAATATATCTGAAGTTATTGAAATGACTCGATCGGGAATAGTAGGTATTTCTCGAGGGTAATTGAAACAGAACGCATTTATCAAAATTTTATTATTCATCAAACATGGTCATTGATATTTTACAATGATCATGTTTCTATTTCATTTAAATCTTATAAAATTCCACTATGAATCAAAATACAAAACATATTCCTGTAATGAAAAAAGAATTAATTGACTCATTAAAAATACAAAAAAACGGCATTTATATTGATAGTACATTTGGAATGGGTGGACATTCTACAGCAATTTTAAAAAAGCTAGGAAAAAATGGAAAATTATATGCTATTGATCAAGACGTAAACTCTGTATTAATAGGACGAAAAATTCAAGATAAACGATTTTATATAAAACATGATAGTTTTTCAAGAATTTTAAATTATGCTAAATCTGAAAAAATTATTAACAAAGTAGATGGAATATTATTTGATTTAGGAATATCTTCATCTCAAATAGAGGATTATAAAAGAGGATTTTCATTTAAAAAAAATGGACCTCTAGATATGCGAATGAATCAAACTTGTGGAATCAAAGCATCAGATTGGATTGTTCAAGCGAGCACTAAAAAAATTATTTTTGTTTTAAAAAAATTTGGAGAAGAACGCTTTGCGAAAAAAATTGCATATGCAATTAAAGACTATAATAGAACAAAAAAAATAACAGAAACTTTAGAATTAGTAAATATTATCAACAAAGCAATACCAAAAAAAAATGCTTTTAAACATCCAGCCAGACGTACTTTTCAAGCAATTAGAATTTATATTAATCAAGAGTTAAAAGCAATTAGTAATGCATTAGAAGATTCGTTAAAAATATTAAAACCAGGTGGACGTATTACAGTGATTAGTTTTCATTCGTTAGAGGATAGAATAATTAAAAAATTCATGGTGAAACATAGCGTAAAAGCATCAGTTCCATATGGTATGCCTATAACAGAAAAAGAAATAGATAAACTAAAAATTTGTAAATTAAAAATTATACATAGAATATTACCAACTTATGAAGAAATTCAAAAAAATCCTAAATCTCGCAGTTCTATATTACGTACAGCAGAATTAAAAAAATATGAATAAAAAACAACATTACGATTTACCGATAATTATCAAAAATGACTTGCTTTTACATGGGAAAATACACTTAATTCTTTTGTTTGCAATAATATTATCCGCTAATTCTATTGTAATAGTAGTTTATAAAACTAGAATGTTAATTGCTGAAGAAGAAAAATTACGTATAGAGAGAAAAAAAAAAAATGATGAATGGAGAAATTTAATTATTGAAAAAAATACTCTATCTATACCTGTAATTAATTAAAAAATATTTAATTATTTTAAAATAAAAAATATTTTAATAAAATATATAATACACTAAATTTTTTAAAAATTTTGGAAAAAAAATAATTATAAAATGCAAATTAAAAAAAATACAAAATTATTTAAGCAAAAAAAAACAAGAAAAAAAAATTACATAAATTGGCGTTTTATAGCGTTATGTATCATTGTTTTATCATTTTTGATTATCTTAACATCACGTACAATGTTTATTCAAGTGATTAATTCAAAAAAACTTTCATATGAAGGAGACCGTAGAACATTGAGAATACAACCTGTAATAAATACCAGAGGTATTATCAATGATAGACTTAGTTATCCATTAGCTGTTACTGTTCCAGTAAATGCAGTTTTCATAGACCCTAGTATGATTCATCAAGATATAGATATTGAAAATGATATAAGATGGCAAGCATTGTCTGATATTCTATCTATTCCATTAAAAAAAATTGTTTTTCATGCAAATTTTAACAAAAATTTAAAATTTATTTATTTAGCACGTCAAATTACTCCTGAAATTGGTGAATATATTAAAGAACTAAAATTACCTGGTATATATTTAACAGAAGAAGGAAAACGTTATTATCCTTCTGGGAAAATTGCTGCACAACTAATTGGATTTAATAATATAGATGATGAAGGAATAGAAGGTGTTGAAAAAAGTTTTGATAGTTACTTGATAGGCAAACCAGGAAAAAGAAAAATAAGAAAAGATAACCAAGGTCATGTTATTGAAAATGAACCTTTAATTCAAAAATTTAATTCTAAAAATTTAATATTAAGCATTGATAAAGAAATACAAACTATTACTTACCAAAAGTTATGTGAAGGTGTCAACAAAAGCAACGCAGATTTTGGAATTGCTGTATTAGTTAAGATTGAAACTGGAGAAATATTATCAATGGCAACCAGCCCTGCATATAATCCAAATGAAAAACAATATACGATGTCAAAAAATTTTAGAAATCGAGCGATTGCAGATATTTTTGAACCAGGTTCTACAGTGAAGCCTATAGTTATTATGGAAGGCTTAAAAGAAGGTGTTATTAAACGCAATTCAGTAATTAACACTAAACCTTTTTTTGTTCAAAAACATCAAATTAAAGATGTATCATATCATGAAAAATTAGACATTACTGGAATATTACAAAAATCTAGTAATGTTGGTGTATCAAAAATTGCACTTTCTATAAAAAGCCAAAATTTAATTAATGCATATTTACAATTTGGATTAGGTCGGAAAACTAATTTAGGATTGATTGGAGAAAGCCAAGGATTTTTACCTAAAAAGAAAAACTTATCAAATCTAGATAAAGCAACATTTTCTTTTGGATATGGATTAATGGTTACACCACTACAATTAGCTAAATTATATACAACGATAGGAAGTTACGGGATTGATAAACCACTATCTATTGTTAAGATTAATCATCCATTATATGAAAAAAGAGTTTTTCCTGAAAAATATGTAAAAGAAGTACTGGAAATGATGGAAAAAACCATAGAAACAAATGAAAATATTGATCAAAAAGATATAAAAAAGTATCATATTTCTATGAAAACAGGTACAGCAAAAAAAGTTGGTATTCATGGATATTATATTAAAAAATATATTGCTTATACTGCTGGTGTTGCTCCAACTAATCATCCGAAATTTGCTCTCATTATTGTCATTGATAATCCTAAAGGAAATAAATATTATGGAAATGCAGTTGCTGCTCCAATTTTCAAAAATATCATGATATCAGTATTAAAACAAACGAATATTACACCAGATAACTTATAAAAAATAAATTTAAATACAATGTAATGAAAGAAAAAAACTTAAAATATTTTTTATCACCTTGGGTTAAAAATCTTCCGAAAAAAAATATTAAAAATTTAGTTTTAGATAGTAGAAAATTAACATCTCAAGATATGTTTATAGCTGTACAAGGCGAGAAAAAAGACGGAAATGATTTTATTTCTGATGCAATTTCTAAAAAAATAACAGCAGTATTATCTGAAACTAAAAAAAAAAACAACATGGGATAATAAATTATATTAACAATATTCCTGTCATATCTTTTTTTGAACTTGCTAAAAATCTTTCAATGTTAGCTGAAAGATTTTATTGTAAACCAAGCAGTCAATTAAAAGTAGTTGGAATTACTGGAACCAACGGAAAAACTACAGTAGCACAACTAATCAATCAGTGGAATGAATTACTAGGTAACAAAACTGCAACAATGGGCACTCTTGGAAACGGTTTTCATAACTTCTTAAAACCCACAAAAAACACAACTTCATCGGCTATCGATATACAATCATTTTTATATTCAGTATTAAATCAAGTAAAATTAGTGACTATAGAAGTTTCTTCGCATGGTTTAGTGCAGAACCGCGTGAAAAGTATTGCGTTTCATATTGCAATATTTACTAATTTAACACAAGATCATTTAGATTATCATGGAAATATGAAAAAGTACGCATTAGCTAAACTGTCTCTTTTCACTGATCACAAAGTAAAAAAAATAATATTAAATGCTAATGATAGATATGCACAAAACTGGTTAAAAAACTTTCCTAATAAATATACAGTAGCAGTAACAATTAAAAATTCTAAGCAAAAAAAATATGCTAAAAAATGGATAAATGCAACTAATATTAAAATTGATAGTAGAAAAACTGATATACAATTTGAATCTAGCTGGGGAACGGGTACGATATCTACTTGTTTAATAGGAAAATTTAATATAGAAAATTTATTATTAGCACTTGCATGTATGTTAGAAATGAATTATAAATTATCCGATCTAATTAAAACATCAATTCAACTTAAACCAATATACGGGCGCATGCAAAAACTTCATTTTTCTAGAAAACCAATTTGCATTATAGATTATGCTCATACTCCTGATGCTTTAAAGCAAGCACTTAGCTCTATTAAATCGCAATATTCTCAGAAGAAAATATGGTGTATATTCGGATGTGGAGGGGAGAGAGATAAAAAAAAACGACCTTTAATGGGTAAAATTGCAGAAAAAATAGCAGATAAAGTAATAATTACTAATGATAACCCTAGAAATGAAGATCAAAACATAATTATTAACGAAATTATCGCTGGCTGTATAAAAAAAGAAAAAATAATAATTATCCCCAATCGAAAAAAAGCGATTTCTTATGTTTTTGTTCAATCAAATATTAATGATATAATTTTTATTTCTGGTAAAGGGCACGAAAATTATCAAATAATTGGTAATCACCGTATTGACCATTCAGACCAAGAAACAATTTTAAATTTACTGGAAAAATAACATGATTTCTATGTCGTTAAAAAAAATTGCTAGTATCACAAACGGTGTGCTATATGGAAAAAATATTACAATAGATCATATCAGTATAAACAGCAAAAAAATACTACCAAATACATTATTTATTGCATTAAAAGGTAATAAATTTGATGGACATATGTTTATCGAAGAAGCTTTGGCGAAAGGATGTTGTGCAATCGTTACTACTAAAAAAATTATATCTTTTATTTCTTATATTATAGTTGAAGATACTACTATTGCGTTAGGAAAGATTGCTAGTTTACTTCGAAATATAATTCAACCGAAAATATTAGCTATTACTGGATCTTGCGGAAAAACTTCCGTAAAAGAAATGGCAGCTTCTATACTTCAAAAAACACATCATATAATATATACAACAAACAATGAAAATAATCACATAGGAGTACCTATTACTTTATTAAAATTAAAAGCAACAGATAAATATGGGTTAATTGAATTAGGAACGAATAATCCTGGTGAAATTCGTTACATTTCAAAAATTTCCCAACCAAACATAGCACTAATAAATAATATTTATCATTCGCATTTAGCAGGTTTTAAATCATTACTAGGTATATCAAAAGAAAAATCGGAAATATTCTCCTATTTAAAAAATAATAGCATAGTAATTATTAATTTAGACAGCCATCATCTTTCGAAATGGAAAAAAAAAATTAAAAATAGAAAAATATTTTATTTTTCTATCGAAAAAAAAAAGAAAGTAATTTTTTTGTTACTAATATTAAGATTTATTCACATCAAACATGTTTTATCATGCATACACCAGCTGGTAAAATAAACATTACATTACCATATATAGGATATCAAAATATATCTAATGCTCTAGCTGCTAGCGCTCTTGCATTTTCAGTTAATGTACCATTACAGCAAATTAAAATTGGATTATTAGAAGCTCCGATTATACCAGGAAGATTAGAATCTATAAAATTGAGTGAAAATAAAACTTTAATTAATGATGCATACAACTCGAATGTTGCTTCTATGATTGTAGCAATTAAAATTTTAGAAAAAATGCCAGGTTATAAAATACTAGTTGTAGGAGATATGGCTGAATTAGGTGAAAAAAGCATTTTATATCATAAAATCATAGGAAATATTGCTAATTTATCAGATATTGATCATATTTTTAGTTTTGGAAAGCATAGTCGTGAAATTTTTAAAATATGTAAAAATGGAAAACATTTTCCAGAAAAACATAAACATCTATTAAAGAAAGAATTAAAAGAAAAAATTTCACGAAAAAAAATCACTACAATTCTAATTAAAGGATCACGCAATATGAAAATGGAAACAATTGTAGAATATTTAATAAAAGAGTATAAAAAAAATGATATTTTTAATTAATAAATGTTTAAATTTTAAAATATTTAATTTTATTTCTTACCGAATAATTTTTAGTTTGATTACATCATTTTTTATAAATTTATTTATTGGTCCGTATATAATATCTTGTTTTAAAAAATTACAAAATTTTCAAATAATAAGAACTAATGGACCTATCGGACATTTAAAGAAAAATACAACTCCTACTATGGGAGGAATATTAATTATTATATCAATATGTTTATCTGTTCTTCTTTATTGTGATTTATACAATGTATATATTTGGTATGTTATTTTTATTATCTTAGGATATGGTGTGATTGGATTTTTAGATGATTATAAAAAAATTAAATTTAACAACTCACATGGATTAAAAGTATTATATAAATTTTTTGGATTATCTATTATTGCTATATTTATTATTTATATTATGCATCTCAATCAAGCAAATAAAATTGATCTTGAGTTAATAATTCCGTTTTATAAGAAAATAATAGTAAAAATTAATTATTTTTATATCTTTTTATCTTATTTTGTTATTGTAGGCACAAGTAATAGTGTGAATTTAACAGATGGATTAGATGGATTAGCAATAATGCCAGTAATTTTTATCTCATCTGGATTAGGTTTAATTGCTTTTCTTAGTTCTGAAAATTGTTTACGCAATGATATAAATATTTTTCATTTAAAACAAGCAAATGAATTAAGTGTTTTATGTGCATCCATAGTTGGTTCTGGATTAGGTTTTTTATGGTTTAATGCTTATCCTGCTAAAATATTCATGGGTGATGTTGGATCTTTATCGTTAGGTGGTGCTTTAGGAATCATATCTATATTATTACATCAAGAATTATTATTGTTAATAATGGGTGGAATTTTTGTTGTTGAAACTATATCTGTAATATTACAAATTGCCTACTTTAAATTTAAAAAAAAAAGAATGTTTAAGATGGCCCCACTTCATCATCATTACGAAATAAAAGGATTGTCAGAAAATTTGATTACTATTAGATTTTGGATAGTATCTTTCATATTGTTACTAATAGGAATTATATCTTTAAGGATACATGATGCCATATAAGTATTCAGAAAAAAAAATATTAATTTTAGGTATAGGATTGACTGGTATATCTTGTATTAATTTTTTTCTCAAAAAAGGAGCAATTCCAAAAATAATTGATGAATCTAAAAAACCTGAGTATTTAGAAAAAATTCCTAAAAATATTAAATATAAATTAGGAGGTTTAGAAAAAAAATGGATTTTAGAATCAGATTTAATTATCATAAGTCCTGGAATTTCTTCGTTTAAACCTATTTTAACAGAAGCTCGTATGCTAGGTATTGAAATAATCAGTGATATTGAACTATTTGTTAGAGAAGTGAAATCTCCAATCATTTCTATTACTGGTACTAATGGAAAAAGTACTGTAGCAACAATGGTGAAAGAAATTGCAAAAAAATCAGGATATAAAGTTTATTTAATAGGTAATATTGGACTTCCAGCGTTAAATGTATTATCAAAAAAAGCTGACTTATATATACTAGAGTTATCTAGTTTTCAACTTGAAAATATATTTAGTTTAAAATCAAAAATAGCTGTAGTACTGAATATTAACGAAGATCATTTAGATAGATATCCAAAAGGATTCAAACAGTATAAAAAAATTAAATTATCTATTTATAAAAATGCAGAAATATGCTTAGTAAATTTAAAAGAAAAAAATTGTTTCTTTAAAAACAAACAAAAAAAGTATATTACATTTGGAACAAGTAATAGTAATTATTATATTGAAAATATAAAAGGAAATAATTTTTTATGTCATAAAAAAGAAAAAATAATTGATACATCACAAACTTTACTATATGGATATCAAAACTATGAAAACGCTTTAGTTGCATTAGCAATTTCAGATGCTATGCATTTTCCTCGGAATATAGTTAAAAATGTACTTAAATTTTTTAAAAATTTACCACATCGCTTCCAAATAGTACATAAAAATAATAACATATCTTGGATTAATGATTCAAAATCTACTAATGTTAGTAGTACTAAAATAGCTTTAAAAAACATTAAAACTCCAGGAACAATATGGTTGCTATTAGGAGGAGATAAAAAATCTGCTGATTTTAACATTCTAAAAAATTATTTAGAACAATTAAAAATTAAAATCTATTGTTTTGGTAAAGACGGTATGAATATAGCTCAAATATGTCAAAAAAAATCTATTTATGTTAAAAATTTAAAAGATGCCATTACTTTAATTTCGAAACAAGCCAAACAAGATGATGTAATACTTTTATCTCCTGGTTGTAGTAGTAAAGATCAATTTAAAAATTTTGAAGAAAGAGGTAATCTTTTTATAAAATTATTAAAGGAAATAAATTAATGTTTCTAAAAAAAAAATAAAAAAAAAAACATTGTATTATATGATAGATTACTAGTATGGCTCACTTTATCTTTATGTATTACTGGATTAATAATGGTCATATCCACATCCATACCGATAGGACAGAATTTATATCAAGACCCATTTTTTTTCGCGAAAAGAGAAGTATTTTATTTTATTTTAATATTTTTATTATCTTTTTTTGTTTTGAGAATACCTGTTGTTTTTTGGAGAAAATATAGTAACTTTATACTAATATTGTCAACTCTATCACTCATTTTCGTACTATTATTGGGAAAATCAGTGCATGGATCATATAGATGGATCAGTATAGGTATATTGCATATACAGCCTTCTGAAATATGTAAAATTTCTTCTTTTCTTTATATTTCTAATTATCTTTCGAGAAAAATTAAAGAAGTCAACAAAAATTTTTGGGGTTTTTTTAAACCCATGAGTATTGTTGCTATGCAATCAGTTCTTTTACTAGCAGAACCTGACTTAGGAACTGTAGTTGTTTTATTTCTTACTACTTTATCAATTTTATTTCTTTCTGGAGCAAAAATAAAACAATTTTTTTTAATTATTTTTATAGTTGCAGTAATAATAATATTTTTAATATTCACAAAACCATATCGTATTAATAGAATATTATCATTCTGGAATCCTTGGCAGGATCCTTTTGGTAATGGATATCAATTAACACAATCATTAATCGCTTTAGGAAGGGGTCATTTTTTCGGGCAAGGTTTAGGAAATTCGATACAAAAATTAAATTATTTACCAGAAGCCCACAGTGATTTCATATTTTCTATTATAGGAGAAGAATTGGGTTATATAGGTTGCTTTTCAATATTATTAGGTATTTTTATTATTGCTTTTCGAGCTCTGTATATTGGACAAAAATCTTTAAAGAAAAAAGCAATTTTTTCAGGTTTTTTAGCTTGCTCTATTGGGTTATGGTTTAGTTTTCAAACATTAATTAACATTGGCGCTGTGACTGGAATATTACCAACTAAAGGACTAACCTTACCATTAATCAGCTATGGAGGTTCCAGCTTAATTGTGAATTTAATTGCTATTTGTATTTTATTAAGAATTGATTTTGAACTAAGATTAAGTGAAAATCAAGCGTTACCTAAGGAAGATTGAATGAATTCTAAAAAAATCATAATTATCGCAGGCGGAAGTGGTGGACATGTATTTCCAGCTATTACTATAGCAAAATGTTTAATTGCACACGGATGGCATATAAAATGGATAGGAACAAAAAATAAAATAGAAGCAGATATTGTTCCGAAATATAACATCAAAATTCATTTTATTCATATAAATGGATTAAGACATGCTAATTTAAAAACTTTAATCTCTTCTCCAATGCACATATTTAAATCTTATTTGAAAATAAAGAAAATTATCAATAATTATTCACCCAATATTGTATTAGGCATGGGTGGGTATGTATCCGGTCCTGGTGGATTAGCAGCTTGGACTTCGCATATTCCTTTTATTTTGCATGAACAAAATAAAATTGCAGGTATTACAAATCGATTATTATCTAAAATATCAACAAAAAATATGCAAGCTTTTCCAGGATCTTTACCAAATGCTGAAGTAGTAGGAAACCCAATACGTGAAGATATTATAAAAATTCCACCACCTATGTATCGTTTTAAAAACAGATCTGGTCCTCTACGAATATTAGTTGTTGGAGGCAGTCAAGGTGCATCTATTTTTAACAATATTGTACCCAAAGTATCATTTTTTTTAAAATCAAAAGTTATTATTTGGCATCAAACAGGTCAAAATGAGTTTGAAAAAACTATAAAACAATATCAAAAATATAGATCACATCAACATATAGTTAACGCTTTTATTGAAAATATAGCTGAAGCATATAAATGGGCTGATCTTATTATATCTCGTTCTGGCGCGCTAACTATCAGTGAAATAACTACTGTTGGACTTGGATCGGTATTGATACCATATCCGCACAAAGATCAACAACAACTATTTAATGCAAAAGATTTAGAAAAAAATGGTGCTGCAAAAATTATTAATCAATCTGAACTTAATATAAATGTAATATTACAAATATTAAATTCTTTAAATAGAAAAAAATTACTTATAATGGCAGAGAAAGCATTTTCTTTCGGAGTGAGAAATGCTACAAAAAAAATTTTTAAAATAATTCAAAATGTTTCTCAAAGATAAATTGTTAACAATTAAATATATAAAATGAATATTATACGTATAAAAGAAACTAACTTTTTAAAAAACAAAAAGTTTAATAAAATTCATTTCATAGGAATCGGAGGTTCTGGAATGAATGGAATCGCTTTGATTTTATTACAATTAGGATATAAAATTAGCGGTTCAGATCTTGTAAAAAACGAAATTACAGAAAAATTAAAAAAATTAGGTGCAATTATTTATTTTCATCATGCTAAAAAACATATTAAAAATATTGACTTGATTGTCATATCTAGTGCAATTCCATTGACTAATCCAGAAATTATAGAAGCAAAAAAAAAAAAAATTCCCATATTATTAAGAGCAGAAATGCTAAAAATGCTAATGCAGGATAAATTTGGAATAGCTATTTCTGGAACACATGGAAAAACAACGACTACTTCAATGATTTTTGACATATTTAATGAAAATAAATTAGACCCTACTGTTATTAATGGTGGTTTAATTAGGTCAATTAATTCTTATTCTAAATTAGGAAATTCCGATTATCTTATCGTAGAAGCAGACGAAAGTGATAGTTCATTTCTTTATTTAACCCCCAAAATTATCATTGTAACGAATATCGAACCTGAACATATGAACTATTACAATAACGATTTTAATTTGTTAAAAAAATCATTTTTAAAGTTTATCAGCACAATTCCATTAGATAGTACTGTGATATTATGTATAGATAATACTGCTATACAAGAAATAATTCCAAAAATAAAATGTAAAATAATTACATATGGATTTAATAAAAATTCTGAATTTTGTATTTCTTGCTATAAACAAACTAATTTCATTTCATATTTTACTTTGGTTCGGAAAAAACAATTCAATTTATCAGTTACTTTAAAAATTCCTGGAAAACATAACGCTTTAAATGCAACAGCCGCAATAGCTATTGCAACATATAAACAAATATCTGATCAAAAAATTTTGAAATCATTAAAAAATTTTCAAGGTACTTATAGAAGATTTGAATATCTTGGAAAAATATCAATAAAAAAAAGTAACGTTTTCAAAAAAAATATTATGTTAATAGACGACTATGGTCATCATCCTACCGAAATATCTCAAAATATTAAAACAATAAGAACTAGTTGGCCTAAAAAAAATTTAATAATGATATTTCAACCTCATCGATATACAAGAACATATAACTTATATGATGACTTTGTTAATGTTTTGTCACAAGTAGATATATTATTCATGTTAGATGTTTATTCTGCTAATGAAAATATTATTTCTGGAGCAGATAGTAAAACACTTTTAAAAGATATAAAAAAAATAAAAAATATGAATGTAATTTTAATTAAAAATCATAAAATAATATTAAATTTAATTGCCCCTTATTTAAACGGAAATGATATTATTTTAATACAAGGCGCTGGAGATATAGAAAAAGTAGCTAATAAAATTTTCATCAAAAAATAAAAAGTGATAATATGAAAAAAAAAGTAGCAGTATTATTAGGTGGTAACTCTTCAGAAAGAAAAATATCAATAGCATCAGGATATGCAATTCTAAAGAGTTTAATTCGATCTGGTATTAATGCATATCCATTTGATACACGTGATTTTCCTATTATGCAACTAAAAAAACAGCAGTTCGATATTGCATATATAGCACTGCACGGAAAAGGAGGAGAAGACGGTAGTATTCAAGGGGTTTTAGAATATTTAAATATTCCTTACACTGGTAGTGGTATTATGGCATCTTCTATTGCTTTAGATAAGAAAAAAACTAAACTATTATGGAAATCTGTTGGTCTTCCTGTCTTGCCAGATGTTTATATTCACAAAAAAGACATTCTAAAAAATTTAGATACCTTTTTAATAAAAAAATTTTTCAAATTAGAATATCCAGTTTTGGTCAAACCAAATGATCAAGGTTCAAGTATAGGTATTACATTAGTTTCTTTAAAAGATCAATTAAAAAATGCAATTAAAATAGCATTGAATTATAGTAATAATATTTTAGTAGAAAAATTTATACAAGGAAAAGAATATACAGTTTCAATTCTTGGTGAAAAAATACTACCTTCTATTCATATTCTTACAAAAAATAATTTTTATGACTACACTTCAAAATATGAACTATCTTCTACTAAATATTTATGTCCAAGTGGGTTAAATTTAAACCAAGAAAAAAAATTAAAAAAAATAGCAAAACAAGCTTGGAACATATTAGGATGTAATGGATATGGTAGAATCGACGTAATATTAGACAATGAGAACAAATTTTGGTTATTAGAGATAAATACTATTCCTGGAATGACAAATCGTAGTTTACTTCCAATATCTGCAAATGCTATAGGTGTATCGTTTGATGAACTAGTTTTACAAATTCTAAAGAAAACTATTTTTTCAACTAGTTAAAAAAAATTATTAATATTATAATTTTCAAATATATTGAAGATATTACAGTATTATAAAATATATATAAAAAATTTTTTTAAATCAATATTTTATTACTTATAAAGTATAATCAATTAAGAATGTTGTTTCGATGACATTTATACATTTAAAAATTTACTTTTTTACAATGAATATGATAAAAAAATTTTTAAAAAATTAGATTTTTAAAACTTATTTCTGTCTAAATAAACAATTTTAAAAACATTGTTGATGTCAAATAACTATAATATAAAATATTAGAAATTCTAATTTACAATAAAAAATTAATAATTTAAAAAATATAGTGTAGGCCAAGAAAGAATGATTATATCAACAAATAAAAAATTGGTAGTAGGACTAGAAGTAGGAACTACTAAAGTAGTAACTTTAGTAGGCGAAATTTCAATAGATAGTAAAATAAAAATAGTTGGAATTGGGATATGTAAATCAAAAGGAATAGAGCAAGGAAGAATTAATAATTTAGATTCAGTTGTTTCGTGTATACAGAAGTCTATTTACCAAGCTGAAACTATGGCTAATTGCAATATCACTTCCGTCTATCTATCTTTATCTAGTAAATATATTAATTGTCAAAATGAAATTGGAATAGTCCCTATTTCTGAAGATGAAGTTACCAAAGAAGATATAGAAAACGTAATACACACCGCTAAATCAGTTAAAATTCTCAATGAACATCATATATTACATGTTATTCCGCAAGAATATTCAATTGACCAACAATCTGGAATAAAAAATCCAATAGGTTTATCAGGAATAAGAATGCAAGTAAGAGTTCATCTAATTACATGTCATCAAAACATAGCTAAAAATATTATTAAAGCAGTAGAAACATGCAATATAAAAGTTGATCAAGTAATTTTTGCAGGCTTAGCATCTAGCAAATCTGTATTAAGTAAGGAAGAACGTAAATTAGGTGTATGTATGATTGATATAGGAGGAGGAACAATAGATTTTACTACATATATCGATGGATTTATACAAGATAGCCAAGTGATTCCATATGCAGGAAATATTGTTACTAAAGATATTTCATATGCATTCAATACTTCTTATTCCGATTCAGAAATTATAAAAATTAATTATGAATCCGCATTAAAAACAAACATAGAATCATTAAATAACATTGAATTATCTGAAGAGCATCAAAATTTATTTCAAAACATACAATTCGGTACTGTATCGGAAGTAATTGAATCAAGATATAATGAACTATTAACTTTAATTAATAACAGAATTATTTATGTTCAAAAGAAGCTGTATAAAGAAGGAAGAAAAAATCAATTATCAAGTGGTATAGTATTGACGGGAGGCGCTTCAACTATTTCATTAATCAGCAAATGTGCAGAAAAAATTTTTAAAAACAAAATTCGCATTGCTAAACCTGCAAACATTTCAGGGTTAACTGAAAATATAAATAAACCACATTATTCAACAGTAGTGGGCCTATTACACTATGGAAAAGAATTTTACTTACAATCTCAAAATATAAAAAAAGAAAGTTCTTTTATTGAAAAATGGTTTAAGCACATTAATAATTGGTTTAAAAAAGAATTTTAAATCAATTTTACACATCTCTAAAATTCAAGATAGACAATGGAATTAAATTATGTTTGAACCTGTAGAATTAAGTAATAATGCAATAATTAAAGTAGTTGGTGTAGGTGGAGGCGGTGGAAATGCAGTTGAATATATGGTTAGAGAGCGTATTGAAGGTGTAGAATTTTTTGCCGTTAACACTGATGCCCAAGCTTTAAGAAAAATAGAAGTAGGACAAACTATTCAAATAGGAAATAATATTACTAAAGGACTCGGAGCTGGAGCAAATCCGGAAATTGGACGAAATTCAGCAGAAGAAGACAAAGAATTATTAAAATCAGCACTAGATGGTTCTGATATGGTTTTTATAGCTGCCGGAATGGGAGGTGGGACTGGAACTGGAGCTGCACCAGTAGTAGCAGAGATTGCAAAAGAATTAGGTATTTTAACTGTCGCTGTGGTAACAAAACCTTTTAATTTTGAAGGTAAAAAAAGAATGATTGTAGCTGATCAAGGAGTTATTGAATTATCTAAATATGTTGACTCTTTAATCACAATACCAAACGATAAGTTACTAAAAGTACTCAGTCGGGGTATTTCTTTGTTAGATGCTTTTGGCGCTGCAAACAATGTATTAAAAGGTGCTGTACAAGGTATTGCTGAGCTTATTACACGACCTGGTCTTATGAATGTAGATTTCGCTGACGTTCGAACTGTTATGGTAGAAATGGGATATGCAATGATGGGAACAGGAATATCCTCAGGAGAAAATCGTGCTGAGGAAGCTGCAGAAATAGCAATATCTAGCCCTTTGTTAGAAGATATAGATTTATCGGGAGCTAGAGGTGTTTTAGTTAATATTACTGCTGGTTTTGATTTAAAATTAGATGAATTTGAAACTGTAGGAAACACCATTAGATCTTTTGCTTCAGATAATGCAACAGTTGTAATAGGCACATCTTTAGATCCTGATATGAATGATACACTTCGCGTGACAGTAGTAGCAACTGGAATTGGAATGGAAAAATACTCAGATATTAATCAAATTAAAAAAAAATCTTCTAAAGAAACATTAATGGATTATCGTTATCAATATTTAAATAATTCATCTTCTACATTAGATAAAAAGCATGTAAAAAATGAAATCAAAGAAACAGAACATGTCAAACGTAAAGAACCAGAATATTTAGATATTCCTGCATTTCTTAGAAAAAGATCTGATTAATTATTTAATGATAAAAAATTTCATTAAAAAATATAACTTAATTATGTTACTTTTTATATTTTTTATTATATAATTAACCTGCGCCAATAAAAAAATATCCTATCGGCGCAAGGAATAAAATATATTTTTTATAATTAATGTTTTTAACTTCTTTTTAAATCATTTGTTTTATGATAAAAAATAGTATTTTATTTTAAACAAAGTCTAAATATTTTGAGAATATATTTACAGTGAAAAGTATTATTAATCATCATATTCAATTAACAAACAATGCTGTTAAAAAAATTAAAAATTTTACTTTGATAAAAAAAAATAAAAATTTAAAACTAAGAATATACATTCTTGGTGGTGGATGCAGTGGTTTTACATATCAATTTATTTTTGAAGAAAAAATAAATAAAGATGACATAGTAATTCAAAAAGAAGATGTTTATTTGATTATAGATCCTATTAGCCTTCAGTATTTAGATGGTGGAAAAATAGATTATATAGAAAATTTAGAAGGATCAAAATTTATAGTATATAATCCAAATGCGAAAAACACATGTGGATGCGGAGCATCATTTAATATCTAAAAAAAATAATAAAAATTAATAAACATGAATATAAATATTGGAATTATTGGCGCTATAAATAAAGAAATAAAAATATTTAAAAGGATTATACATCATCAAGAAATAAAACAAATTGGACAATTTAAAATTTACATAGGAAAATTTAAAAAAAATAATATTTTTTTAATAAAATCAGGTATTGGCAAAGTTTCAGCTAGTATTGCAGCAACGATACTTATAAACACGTTTCAAATCAACATTATTATTAACAGTGGTTCAGCGGGTAGTTTAGATCCTAACATAAAAATAGGAGATATTATTATTCCTAAAAAATTATGTTATTATGATGTAAATTTAATAAGCTTTGGATATTCTCGAGGTCAAATACCTCAATATCCAAAAGACTTTAAAATAAACAAATATTTATATCAAATACTTATAGAGACTGCTAAAAAATATGAAATACAATTTTTTACAGGACTAATGATTACTGGAGATTCATTTATCAGAGGAAAAGATTCCATTGAGAAATTGAAATCTCAATTTTCTCATGCCATCGCAGTGGAAATGGAATCTACAGCAATAGCTCAAGTATGTTATCAATTTAACATTCCATTAATTGTTATAAAATCAATATCTGACTTATCTGATACAAAAGCTACAGTAAATTTTAAACAAAATATATCTCTTGCATCATTGCGATCTTTTAATTTAGTGCAATTAATATTAAAAAATATACAATTATATAAATCTGTTGAATAAATAATAGCATTATTTTAATATTTTTGATAATCTTTACTAAATTAAAATATTTTTAAATATTAATTATGCAAATATTTAAAAAATCATTATCCTTCTTTTAAAAATCTAAAAATAAATTCTATTATTTCAATACACTTAAAATCAATTACTAAAAAATTTCTTATTAATATGTTTAAAGGTAAAAATACCATGATTAATAAAAAAATATGGCATGAAAAACTTCATCGTCATCTTGGGCAATATTTTTTAATTGATACAATTTTATATCAAAAAAAAAACAAATACCATGATATTAAAATATTTAATAATGCAGTCATGGGCAACATAATGACTATAGATGATATTGTCCAAACAACAGAAAAAGATGAATTTATATATCATGAAATGTTAAGTCATGTTCCTATATTTTCTCATGGAAATATAAAAGACATATTAATAATAGGAGGAGGTGATGGAGGTATATTAAGAGAAATATGCAAGCATAAAAACATTAAAAACATCACTATGGTAGAAATTGACATTAACATTATTAATTTATGTAAAAAATATTTTCCAAAACACAGTAATAATGCGTACGAAGACCCTCGTTTGAAACTAATTATTGATGATGGACTGTCTTTCGTAAAAAAAACTAATAATAAGTTTGATGTAATTATATCCGATTCAACTGACCCAATTGGATCTGGAAAAAACTTGTTTATTCCAGAGTTCTATTTATATTGTAAAAAAATTCTTAAAAATAATGGAATTTTTGTATCACAAAACGGTATTCCTTTTTTTCAAAAAAATGAAATTATCTCAACTTATAAAAATTTAAAAAAATGTTTTTACGATGTTTATTTTTATCAAGCAGCAATTCCTAGTTATTATGGGGGAGTAATGATTTTTGCATGGGGATCCGACAACACAGAACTACGTTCAATGGACCTTGAAATATTAAAATTTCGTGTAAAAAAAACAAAATTAATTTTTAATTATTACAATCCTAATATACATATAAGCAGTTTTGTTTTACCTCAATATATAATCAATACATTAGATGAAAGTTAGAAATACTTTCATAGGAGAGTAATTAAATTGCAAAAACTAAAATTATATGGCTTTAATAATTTAACAAAAAGCCTAAGTTTTTGTATCTATGATATTTGTTATGCAAATACTAATAATTCAAGAAATAGCTATATTGCATATATTGATGAACAATATAATGCTATCCGATTGACAAAAATATTAAAAAAAACATGTTCAATTATTGGTGCTAATGTACTAAATATATTTCATCAAGATTATGATCCACAAGGCGCTAGTGTAACTATATTAGTATGTGAGGAACCGATAAATTTAGATACAGTCAATGTTGCAAAAAAAAATAATAATATTATTTCATCTTCTGTTTTAGCTCATTTAGACAAAAGTCATATTTGTGTTCATACATATCCAGAAAGTCATCCTCAAAGTGGAATTTGTACTTTCCGAGCGGATATTGAAGTTTCAACTTGTGGTATCATATCTCCACTGAATGCATTAAATTATCTTATCAATCAATTAGAATCAGATATAGTAACAATTGAATATCGTGTTAGAGGATTTACTAGAGATATCGATGGAGTCAAACATTTTATTGATCATAAAATCAATTCTATTCAAAATTTCATGTCTAATCATATTAAATCTATGTATGAAATGGTTGATGTAAATGTATATCAAGAAAATATTTTTCATACTCGAATGTTATTAAGAGAATTTCATTTACAAAATTATTTATTTAATACTAGTATTCAAGATTTATCTAAAAAAGAGTATTCATATATTGCAAATTTGTTATGGAAGGAAATGAGAGAAATATACTACGGAAGAAATATTCCAGTAACAGGGTTAATATAAAATTCATATCATTTATATACCCCTAAAAAATTAATGTTTAATATAATTCTTTTAGAACAAGAAAAGATTATAGAAATGTGATTTCTATAATCTTTTCTTGTTCTAAAAGAATTATATTAAATATTATATAAAAGTATTTTTTTTGAAATTTAATAAATCTGTTATTGTACCTTGAAACATTTCTGATGCTAAACAAATTGATTCACTTAAAGTCGGATGAGCATGAATAGTAAGGGAAAGATCTGCTGCATCACATCCCATCTCAATTGCTAATGTAATTTCATTAATTAACTCGCCAGCATTTTCACCTATTATAGCACCTCCAATGAGTTGTTTATTTGTTTTATTAAAAATTAACTTTGTCACACCTGTCGTACAATTCGAAGCATTTGCTCTTCCAGAAAAATTCCAAGGAAAAATAGAAGCTTCATAATCTATTTCAGATTTTATGGCATCTTTTTCATTTAAACCAACCCATGCAATTTCAGGATCAGTATAGGCTACAGATGGTATAACTTTAGGTTCATAATAATGATTTTTACCAGCAATAACTTCAGCAACAATATGCGACTGATGAATAGCTTTGTGAGCTAACATCGGAAAACCTATAACATCACCAATAGCATAAACGCTAGATATATTAGTTTTTAATTGGTTATTTACTTCAATAAATCCAGAATCATTTAATTTTACACCAATTTTGTTTAATGCTAAATTTTTAATATTAGGATTTCGTCCTATGGCCACTAGGATATTATCATATCGAATATCACGACTTATATTGTTTATTAACATAGAAGTAATTAAACCATTTTCTTTAGGTTCGACGTTTGTAATATGAGTATTTAAAAATAAATTAAATCTCTTATGAATCGATTTGATATATACTTCAGAAATATCTTTATCAACTGAAGGTAAGAAAGTATCAAAACGATCTACAATGTCTACATTTGATCCTAATGCACTATATATTGTAGCCATTTCTAAGCCAATAATTCCTCCTCCTATAATCAAAAAACGATCTGGAATATTTTTCAATGATAAAGCATCTGTAGAATTCCAGATTCTATGATCTTGCATTGGTAACGAAGGTATTTTAATTGGGTGTGAACCAGTAGCAATGATAGAATGTTTAAAAGAAATATCAAATTGATTCTCATTGTTTTCTACAATAATATTATGATCATTGTCAAAATGAGCCAAACCTTGAATGAATCTTATATTTCTTTTTTTACTTATATTATACAAACTAGTTGTAAGTGTATTAATGATATTTGTCTTCCAATCTTGGATTTTATTAATATCAATAGAAGGTTTATTAAAAAAAACTCCTGATCTAGATAAATCTTTTGCACCTTGAATAATTTTAGCTATATGTAAAAGAGATTTTGAAGGAATACATCCCACGTTTAAACAAACACCACCTAATTTTTCATGACGTTCTATCAAAACTGTATCTAAACCCAAATCAGAACATCTAAAAGCTGCAGAGTATCCAGCAGGTCCTGATCCGATTACTACTACTTCTGTTTGAATTTTTTGATGCATATAAACCTCTTGTGATAATGAATTTGATAAAAATATACTTCATGTATATATAATTACATAATTAAATATCGTATATCGGATAATAATTTTTTCAAAAAACAAATAAAATGAGCTGCTTCTGCTCCATTAATAATACGATGATCATAAGATAGAGATAAAGGTAAAGTTAAAGATGGAATAAAGCTTTTACCATTCCAAAGTGGTTTAATTATTGCTCTTGAAACTCCAAGAATTGCAACTTCAGGAAAATTAATAATAGGTGTAAACCAATAACCTCCGATACTTCCTAAATTTGAAATTGTGAAACAACTATCTTTCATATCTAATCGATCTAATTTATTTTGACGAGCTTTATCCGAAAGTAATGTTAATTCAGATGATAAATGAATAATACTTTTTTTATCAACATTTTTTAACACTGGAATAAGCAATCCATTTTTAACATCTACAACGATGCCAATATTAATGTATTTTTTAAAAATAATTGTTTTTTTATCTACAGATAAGGAACTATTAAAAATTGGAAATCGTAATAATGCATGTGCCACTGCTTTCATAACAAAAATTAATATAGTAACATTTTTATAATTAATATTTTTTTTGCATTCTTCGTTATTATAATTTTGACGAAATTCTTCTAATGCGGTAATATTTACCTCATCAAATTGAGTAACATGAGGTATATTTATCCAATTATTAGATAAATTATTTCCAATATTCTTTTGTAAATAATTTATTTCAAGTTGTTCTACTTTTAATTTAGATTTATTATGAGAAATATTTTTTGTATATAATTTCAGATCGTCTTTTAAAATTCTATTTTTTCTGCCTGAACCTAAAACATCACTTAAATTAATATTTAATTCACGTGCTAATCTTCTTACAGAAGGTGTTGCATGTATTACATTTTTTTTAATAGTTGATTTTTTAATTTCACTAACATCGACACTTGCTTGTTCTTGACTATGAGAATTTTTTTGATGTGTCATAAAAATCATTATTACTGAATCAGTAGAAACCTGATCTCCAACTTTTACATTTATTTTTTTCACTACTCCAGATATTGGAGAAGGTATTTCTATAGAAGATTTATCACCTTCAACAGTAATTAATCCTTGCTCTATTTGTATCTGTTCATCTAATTTAACTAAGATTTCTATTACTTCTACTGGATCTAAACCAACATCAGGCATTTTAACTTCAATATGCACTTTATCTCACCTCTTAAGCTAAACGTGGATTAATTTTATCTGCATTGATATTAAATTTAATAATTGCATCTTCTACAAGCTGTTGATCTATCTGATTTGATTTAACCAATAAACTTAAAGCAGCTAATACTATATAATGAGCGCTGACTTCAAAGTGATTACGTAGTTTTTGACGGCTATCTGATCGACCGAAACCATCTGTTCCTAAAACATAATACTCTTTTGAAGGAATATAATTACGTATTTGCTCTGCAAATAATTTCATATAATCAGTAGCTGCAACAACAGGAGAAGAATTCATAATCTTTTTTATATAAGCAATTTTCTTTTCTTTTTTTGGATGCAGCATATTCCATCTTAAACATTCTTCTCCATCTCTAGCTAATTCGGTAAAAGACGTCACACTATAAATATCAACAGTGATAGAATAATCATGAGATAAAATTTCAGCAGCTTCACATATACAACGTAAAATAGCTCCAGAACCCATTAATTGTATTTTTAATTGTGTAGCATATAATGTTTTTAATTTATAAATGCCTTTGCAAATTCCTTTCTCTACTCCTTTAGGCATGGCTGGCATATAATAATTTTCATTTATTGTGGTAATATAATAATATATATTTTCTTGAAGAGGTCCATACATTCTCCGTAATCCATCTTGTATAATAACTGCAACTTCATAAGCAAAAGCAGGATCATAAGAAATACAATTCGGTATTGTTAAAGATTGTATATGACTATGACCATCTTCATGTTGTAAACCTTCACCATTTAAAGTTGTTCTTCCAGATGTAGCTCCAATTAGAAAACCTCTTGCTTGTTGATCACCTGCAGCCCAAAAAAGATCACCAATGCGTTGAAAACCGAATATTGAATAATAAATATAAAAAGGAATCATAGGAAAATCATTAGTACTATAAGAAGTAGCGGCGGCAAGCCAGGATGCAGAAGCTCCTAATTCATTAATTCCCTCTTGTAATATTTGCCCTTGTCTTTCTTCTTTATAATATGCTACTTGTTCACGATCTTGAGGAGTATATTTCTGTCCATTAGGACTATAAATTCCAATTTTTCTAAATAGACCTTCCATTCCAAATGTGCGTGCTTCATCAGCAATAATAGGTACAATTAAATGTTTAATAGAATCATTTTTTAAAATTAAATTCAAGAGTCGAATAAAAGCTATTGTAGTAGAAATATGTTTATTTTGTTCTTCTAATAATGATTGAAATTCTATTAAATCTGGAAGATTTAATTCTTTAGTGAATTTAGATAACCGAAAAGGAAGATAACCACCTAATTTTTTTCTTTGATTCTGCATATAGGAATATTCTTTAGAATTTTTTTTAAAAATTATATAAGGTAATTTTTCTACTTCTTTATCAGATATAGGAATATGAAAGCGATTTCTAATATGTATAATTCCATTTATATTTATTTTCTTTATTTGATGTGCAATATTTTTACCTTCAGCAATTATACCCATACCATAACCTTTTATAGTATGCGCTAAAATAACTGTAGGTTTTCCTTTTGTTTCTTTCGCCTTGACTATTGCATTAAATATTTTTTTAGGATCATGACCTCCTCGATTCAAATTCCATATCTCTTCATCTGTCATATTTTTAACTAATTCTAATGTTTCTTTATACTTTCCAAAAAAATGTTTTCTAACATAGGCGCCATCTTTAGATTTAAATGTTTGATAATCACCATCTATTGTTTCGTTCATTAATTGAATTAACTTTCCAGTTTTATCTTTTGTTAATAAAACATCCCATTTTCCACCCCAAATTACCTTAATTACTTTCCATCCCGCTCCATAAAAAAAACTTTCTAATTCATTTACAATTTTACCGTTTCCTATCACTGGTCCATCTAATCTTTGCAAATTGCAATTTATTATAAAAATTAAATTGTCTAATTTTTCACGAACCGCAATAGATATAGCTCCTTTAGATTCTGGCTCATCCATTTCACCATCACCTAAAAAAGCATAAACTGTTTGTTGTGAAGTATTTTTTAAACCTCGATTATGAAGATATTTTAAAAATTTAGCTTGATAAATAGCACATAACGGACCAAGACCCATCGAAACGGTAGGAAATTGCCAAAAATTAGGCATTAATTTAGGATGAGGATAAGAAGATAATCCATTGCCATCAACTTCTTGCCTGAAATTATCAATTTGTTTTACAGATAAACGTCCTTCTAAAAATGATCGCGCATAAATTCCGGGAGAAATATGACCTTGGAAATACACTAAATCACCTCCGTCATAATTATTTTTAGCGCGAAAGAAATGATTGAAACAAACTTCATATATAGTAGCAGATGATTGAAAAGAAGATAAATGACCACCTAATTCTAAATTTTTTTTTGATGCGCGTAGCACCATCATAATAGCGTTCCATCGAATAGCAGAACGAATTTTTTTTTCCAGAATCAAATCCCCGGGATATTCAATTTCATCTTGCTTATTTATAGTGTTAATATAATTACTAGTAAAAAAACATTTAAAAAAATCTAATTTATTTATTTGAGACTGTTCTAAAATTTTTTCAATTAAAAAACGGGCTCTTCTAATACCTTCTTTTTGAATAACAGATTCAATTGATTGCACCCAATCGTTAGTTTCAATTGGATCCACGTCATCATATAAATTTTCTGACATGGTATAAGTTCCTTATATATTATTTTAAATAATAAAATTTAAATTAAATTTGAAATATTAAATAAATTATTACTTTCAGATATAATGAAATATTTTTAAAAAAATTTTTTATGAATCATAAATTATTAATTTATAAAAAAAATCAATAAAATCAACTACAAAATAATTAATTTTATTGATTTTATTATCTTTAAATGCTTTAAACGACGTACAGATGTCAATATGTAAAATCATTAAAAACACGGTTTTCTTGCTCATTCACTCTTATAAAAGTAGTCCTTTTAGTTAACTCTTTTAACTTTTGCGCACCTACATAAGTACACGCGGATCGAAGACCTCCTAAAATATCTTGCATGGTTATATCGACGTTACCCCGAAATGGTATTTTCACTATTTTACCTTCTGAGGCACGATAGCCTTTGATCTGACCTGAATAACGTTGCATTGCTGAAGAAGAACTCATACCATAAAATAACATGAATTTTTTTGAATGTTCTTTAATAATTTTTCCTGAACACTCATAATGCCCTGATAACATACCCCCCAACATTACAAAATCTGATCCGCCCCCAAAAGCTTTTGCAATATCACCAGAAACAATACATCCACCATCACTAATAATTTGACCATTTAGTCCATGCGCAGCATCTGCACACTCTATAATAGCCGAAAGTTGAGGATAACCTACACCTGTTTTAACTCTTGTAGTACAAACTGAGCCTGGTCCAATACCAACTTTAACTATATCAGCTCCAGATAAAATTAATTCTTCAACCATTTCGCCAGTAACCACATTTCCAGCGCAAATAATTGCATTAGGATATGAATCTCTTACTTTTTTTAAAAAAGAAACAAAACATTCGGAATAACCATTAGCAACATCAATACAAATATATTTTAATTTAGAAGATAATGATAAAATTTTTTGAATTTTTAAAAAATCTAAATCAGATGTTCCGATTGATACAATAACATGTTCCAATGTTTTCTCTGTCGATTTGTTAATAAACACTTTCCATTCATCAAAAGAATAATATTTATGTATCGCAGTTAAAATATTAAAACTTGATAAAGACAAAGCCATTTCAAATGTTCCAATTGTATCCATATTTGCAGCAATGATTGGAATACCAGACCATTGATGACACGAATACTTAAAAGTAAAAGATCGGATAAGATTAACTTCAGAACGACTTTTTAAAATAGACCGCTTAGGTCTAATTAAAACATCTTTAAAACCTAGTTTAATGTCTTCTTCTATGCGCATTTAATTAGTTTCCTACAATCCATACATAAAACATATAAAATAATATTTTTAAAATATTGAATATTATGATTGAAATATTATATATTTTAATTAAAATAACGAATATTTCATATGCTCAAGAACATTTAAATAAAAAATAATTATGACTTATATTGTAGCACTTACTGGAGGTATTGGTAGCGGAAAAACTACTATTTCTAATAGTTTTAAAAAAATAGGTATAAACATTATTGATACCGACATTATCGGAAAAAAAATAATAGAAAAAAACATAAAAATATTTCACTCTATTAAAAAAAAATTTGGAAATAACATATTAAATTCAAATCAATCAATAAATCGAAAATTACTTAGAAAATATATTTTCAATGATAAACAAAATAAATTATGGTTAGAAAATATGTTAATTCCAGAAATTTATAAAGAAAGTAAAAAACAAATACGATCATCAAATTCAATTTGGTGTTTATGGGTTGTACCATTGCTAATTGAAAAAAAACTCGATAAAATAGCAGATCGAATTCTTGTAGTTGATACACCTGTAAAAACTCAAATAAAACGTATAATGATAAGAGATGAAATTAGTTTATATCAAGCGCAAAAAATAATTTACCAACAAACTGATAGAAAGAAAAGAATTTTGATTGCAGATGATATTATTTTAAATAACAACAAAAATATGAGAATGCTGGATATATATGTTCATTATTTAAACTATTTTTATACATATTTATTTAATAAATATAAACGCAAGAATTATAAAAAATCAATTTTCAAAAAAAATTATCTAACTAAATTATACTAGTTAATGTCAATATTTACTTAATGTTTTTAATTTTTAATTTCGATAAAATTAGCACTTATAAACATGTTAAATTTTAGTTTTTTAAAATCAATCTAAATATAATTATAACATTCTTGGTTAAATGCTCTACCTTCCCATTTTTGAATTATAAAAAATATAATTTAATTTTTTAAAAGAAACATCTTAATATGAAAAAAGTGAAATTTTAATATTATTATGCTGAACTCTTCTAATATTTTACGTTTTCATCTACATATAATATTTGCATTGTTTTTTGTTTTCCCAGCGAGACATTCCCAAATTTTTGTCTTATATTTAATGTGATTAGATTTGATAATATAAAATTTTTTTTTGAAAATTATTCCAATTTCAACTGTGTTTAAGTCATAAAATTGAATATAAATTCAAATAATATATTGCATTATACAATTATATAACACCATGACAATATTTATATTTTTTATTAGAACCGCAAAAACACAATGTATTTCTTCCAATTTTAACATCATCTAATGATTTAGATAAATTTTTTTTAAAATTAAAATATTTTTTCACATAAGATATATCTAATTTACTAAGAAAAGATATCACTTCATACTTAAGTAATTCTAACATGCTAGCAAACATATTAAAAGATTCTCTTTTATATTCTTGTTTGGGATCTTTTTGTGCATAACCGCGAAGATGAATTCCTTGTCTTAAATAATTCATGGCTGATAAATGATCTTTCCAAAGATCATCTAATGTTTGTAACATAATAGTTTTTTCTATAATTCTAATATTAGAATCACCTATTAAAGATTCTTTATTTTTATAATTTTTTTTCGCAATATTAACAATTTTCTCTATAATATTATCTACAGTGAAATTAGAAGATTTTTTCATCCAATCTAAAATAGATACATGTATATTAAATTCAATATTTAATTTATTTTCTAAATCTAAAATTTTCCAATTATTTTTCTTAATTTTTTTGTTAATATATTTTTTTATAGTAGAATTTAATACATCTATTAAGATGTCATCAATGATTTTTTTTACATTTTCTGAATTAATTAATTTATTACGTTGAGCGTAAATTACACGACGTTGTTCATTGTACACATCATCATATTCTAATAATTGTTTTCTAACATCAAAATTTCTATTTTCTACTTTTTTTTGGGCGTTTTCAATTGCTTTAGTAACCCAAGGATGTTCAATAGCTTCATTTTCAGACAACCCTAATTTACGCATCATATTAATAATTTTTTCAGATATAAAAATTCTCATTAACGAGTCTTCCATAGATAAATAAAAACGAGAAGAGCCACTATCTCCTTGACGACCTGAGCGTCCTCTTAATTGGTTATCAATACGACGTGATTCATGACGTTCGGTACCAATAATATGCAAACCACCAGATAACACAACTAAATCATGTTCTTTTTTCCATTTTTTTTGTATTTTTTCGATCTCTTGAAAAGACACTTGTTTATTCAATTGTAAATCTATACTACCACCTAAAACTATATCAGTACCCCTCCCAGCCATATTAGTAGCAATGGTAACTGACTGAGATTTTCCCGCTTGCGCTATAATTTCAGCTTCTTTTTCGTGAAATTTTGCATTTAATACATTATGTTTAATTTTTAAATCTTTTAATTGTTTTGAGATAAATTCCGATTTTTCAATAGATACTGTTCCAACCAAAACAGGTTGATTATTTTTAACACAACTCTGAATATCTTTTAAAATAGCGTGCATTTTTTCTTTTTCAGTCATATAAACTAAATCAGGCATATCTTTCCTAATCATCGGTTTATTAGTTGGTATAACAATTGTATCTAAATTATAAATAGATTTAAATTCAAATGCTTCGGTTTCTGCTGTTCCTGTCATGCCTGAGATTTTTTTGTATAAACGAAAATAATTTTGAAATGTAATAGATGCTAAAGTTTGGTTTTCATTTTTTATACTAACTTTTTCTTTAGCTTCTATTGCTTGATGCAATCCATCTGACCATCTTCTTCCTGGCATAGTTCTTCCTGTATGCTCATCTACGATTATTACACTGTTATTTTTTACAAGATAATCTACATCTCTAACAAATAATGTATGAGCACGCAAAGCTGATATAACATGATGCATTAATATAATATTATTAGAAGAATATAATGATTCATTACTGTTCATTAATTTCTTATGAATTAATAACTTTTCAAGTTTAATTAACCCTCTCTCAGTTAAATAAATTTGTTTTTCTTTTTCATCTACTGTAAAGTGACCTTGTCCTTGAAAATCCTCAGAATCTTCTTTTTTTTGCGCACTTAATAATGGCACTATTGTATTAATTTCTTGATATAAAAACGAACTATCTTCTGAAGGACCTGAAATAATTAAAGGCGTTCTAGCTTCATCTATTAAAATAGAATCTACTTCATCTATTAATGCATAATTTAATTGACGTTGAACTCTTTCTTCATTAGAGAAAACCATATTATCTCGTAAATAATCAAACCCATATTCATTATTTGTACCATAAGTAATATCACAAGAATAAGCATGTTTTTTTTGGGGGAAAGACATATCAGGTAAATTTAATCCTACTGATAGCCCAAGAAATTCAAATAATGAAGTGTTTTTTTTAGCATCTCGCTTCGCTAAATAATCATTCATCGTAACTATATGAACACCTTGCTTCGATAAAGCATTTAAATAAGCTGGAAGAGTTGATGTTAAAGTCTTTCCTTCTCCTGTACGCATTTCCGCAACACACTGTTTATTTAAAACTATTCCACCGAGAATTTGAACATCAAAATGACGCATATTAAAAACACGTTTACTTGCTTCTCGAACAGTAGCAAAAGATTCTACTAACAAATCATTTAAAGATTCTCCTTTTTTTAATCGTAATTGAAATAATTTTGTATTGTCTTGAAGCTGAATATCAGAAAATTTTTCGAAAGTTTTTTCTAAGTAATTAATTTTAGAAACAATTTTATTATATTTGTTTAAAATACGGTCATTATAACTTCCAAACATTTTCTTTAAAAATTTCATTAACATATTACAACTCTCAAATTATATTTTTTATTGTAATTTAATAATTTTTTATATAATTTATAATAAATACATTCATGTATTTTGAAACATCTATCAAACTTGATATTTATTAATTAAAAAAATCAAAATTAAATGTATATAAAAATTTCCACTTAAAACAAAGAATTTTTATACTGACTATGTTCTTAGTACTATTGAACATATTTTATTGTATAAATTTTAATATTTACGAATTATATCGTTATTGATTCTGTATACTTACTATTTTTTTAAAATAATTTTTTATTATTATTTATATCAAAATATACAGATATTTTTCGAAGGATTTAATATTAATAGAATCAGACATAGATATTCAAGATATTTTTAGTAAACTTGCATTACTCTATAAAATCTATATAATTTATCCGACTTATTACTATCTCGACTTATCCAAATAAATACAACATGCTCTCAACCTATACCTATAAGTTAAATATTTACTAAATTATTTGTAGTACTAGTGTTTCTAGTTAAAGATGAATTTGAAAATAACTGGCCTAAAAATTTAGCTACTCTAAAAATGGTAACTTTGTACGTATCATATACTGTTATATATTCCGATTCAGAAAAAGCTATTTTTTTAAATTGCAATAAAATTTGATATAATATCTTTCTATTATCAGAAATAATAAATTTTACTGAAGATATGAATGCATTACATCCTTTATTCAGAATTAATTAAAAAATTCGCATAATTTCAATAGGTATTAAATTAATCGAATCCAGTGAAATCGAAGGAAAACAATTTAAATATTTCCCATAAACACAAAAATGAATCCAATTTTTTATTAATGAACTTAAACTTATATCGATACTTCAATTAACTATGAGTGTATTGATAGAATGAGTTCATCCCTCTAAAAAAATTACTCGTTTTTATTAAATTGATAATTATTATTTTGAGAAATCCTATATATACCATTTTCTAGTTTGATTGAAAAAGGATCATTATATACCCAATGTTTAAAATGATATTTTTAGGATTAGATAAAACTTATAAGCAAATAACAGATTTAGATAAATAACGAATTGAACGATGAGCTTGTAAAACCCAATTATAAATATATGACGTTGAATGAGAACTACTAAACTAGAGCATTGATATCACCGCTAAATTTATATACTAAAATCATTTCAATTTCTAAATCTTTTAATTTTTTTAATTCAAGCGCACTTACTGTAACAACTTTTTAACAGTATTGTAAGATAAAAAGTCTAAAGTAGTAAATATTTTTAAACCTTCCCAGTTTTTATCTTAATTTTTTAATTGTTATTTGCATTCCATTCGAACAAGTTTTGGAAAATTTGCATATTCTGAAATAATAAATGCTTTTTATATAAATCTTTAAATGTTTTTTATACAGTTATAAGTAAGTTTTTTAATTCAACTTTAATGAAGAAGTCAAAAAACTAAATTTCTTCTATCTCGAGCTAATTCTCAATATCTTAAAAAATGATATAAAGAAGAACCTCTAACTATACTAACTAGTAAAGTACGTTGATCTAAGTTTAATTTATTAATTAATCAGTCAAATAAACACAACCAGCCAGGGAGACGCTTTACATCTTCTGATTACCATCTTGTCATAAATAAACTTTATTTGAATATAATTGTAAAATGCAATTTTACTTATAAAATCCATTAAAAATCAACACCATTGTATTTCATTGACTTTTTTAATATCGAACAAGTATTTTTTAGAAAAAGATTTTTAATTAACTGTTAGGAAAATGTTCTACTTCCTTGTATTTGTTCTACTACAATATTAACTAATAACGCTGGCGTCATAAATGATATATTAATACTATCATAGTTATAAAATTTTTTATCTTCTCTTCCTAATAATATTTTAATTAAAATAACAAGATATTTAGATCAGGTAAAAATGCGTTTTCTCTTTTTAAAAAATTTTAATATACTAATTAATTTATGTTTTAATCGAAAAAAAATTAAAATTACAATAATTTTCAATGTTTTTAATTTTTCATAAAAAATTTTTGTTAAAAACTAATCTGACATAAATTACTTTTTCGTTAGTATTTGGAAAATTAAAATAGGACGTATAAATTCTATATTTTATTTTTTAGACGATATTTTCAAGTATCGTAATTTTATTAAATTTTTTATACATTGTAATTTTTAAAAATATTCAAATTTTTTTTGAAAAAATAAATTGTTTAGTTCTAAATCGATTATTCAAATATACATTGAATTAGGACACTGCTATACTTGATATTTATTGCATAGCTGATTTCATGTATAGAACAACATAAAAAATTATTACAATCAACGTTAGAATAAAAATTTTTTAATAATTTTTTATCCACATATGATAAAATTTGATTAATTCAAATATCTTAGATTAAAAAATATATTTTGTTGAAAAATTAATATAAATTTTCAAGTATATTTTACTTGAAAAAATAATTATTATATTTTAATAAAATATCTTTAAATTTTGGTAAGTTAAAACAGTCTGGATACTCCACAGATAATAAATACAAACCTTTAGCTGGAGCAGTAGGACCTGCATAATTTCGATTTTTTTTTTTAATAAATTTTTCATTACATTGTCCTTTTTTATAAAGTTAATTTGTATTAAAGAACCAACAATATTACGAACCATATGATATAGAAAAGAATTTGCTGTAATATCAACAATGACAAAATCGTTAATAGAATAAACATTAATTTTCGTAATTTCTTTTTGAGGTGAATAAGATTGACAGCCTGATGCTCGAAAAGAAGAAAAATTATGATTACCTAGTAAATGCTGTGCTTCAGAGTGCATTTTTAAAACATTTAATTTTTGATAAACATGATTAGATTTTTTATATACAATACTAGAACGACAAACAGAATTATAGATTAAATATCGATAAGTACGTCTAATAGCACTTCGACAAGCATGAAAATAAATAGGAACTTCTCTAGCCCATTGTATTGAAATATTTTTAGATAAGTAAGTATTTACCCCAACTGTCCAGGCATATTGGCTTCTCGTAGAAATAGTTTCAAAATGAATCACCTGTCCTATGCTGTGAACTCCAGTGTCAGTTCTACCGGCGCAAATAACATGCACTTTATGATTTGCAATTTTAGATAAACATAGCTCTATTTCTTCTTGAATAGAAGAGCAATTTTTTTGGCGTTGCCAACCATGGTAATATGCTCCATCATATTCTATTCCTAAAGCAATTTTTTTTACTTCTTTTTTCATCATTTAAAATGATCCTTGTCGTATATTAATAGTTAAATTAAATGTACATTTATAAATCTATAATTTTATAAAACAACGTTTAATTAAAGTTTATGTTAAAATTAGTGTTAAATACTTTCTAAAAAAATATTGTACTTATTAAAAAAATTATTTACAAAAAAAATAAAACATATTACATATAAAATATTTATAAATTATTTATAATACATACTGACTAAAAAAAAATAATATCTTTTAAATTTTCAATTAAAATTTTAATAGGAAAAAACTATGGAAAAAGAAAAACAAAAAAAAAAATCTTCTTTGAATGTTCTTTCTATCGCTGGATTAAAACCTTATCAAAAAAAAACAGATGAACAATATATGAATCAAAGTCAAATGTTGCATTTCAAAAAAATCCTTGAAACATGGAAAAATCAATTAAAATTTGAAATTAACCACACTTTACTTTATATACAAGATAAATCGACTAATTTTCCAGATCCAATTGATAGGGCTGCTCAAGAAGAAGAATTTAGTTTGGAATTGCGAAACCGAGATAGAAGTCGAAAATTAATTAAAAAAATTGAAATTACTTTGAAAAAAATAAAAAATAATGATTTTGGTTATTGTAATTCTTGTGGAATTGAGATCGGAATACGTCGACTAGAAGCCAGACCAACTGCAAGTTTATGCATTGATTGCAAAACATTGGCAGAAATTAGAGAAAAACAAATGGCTGGTTAGTATATAGATGAGGATATTCGATTGATATATAAAATTATCTCGAGTATCCTTTCAATTTGTTTATATTTACATTTACTTTTTAAAACTTAGGTCTGATATGGAATATATTAATATTTCTACATTACAACACTGGAAGAAGAAAAAAAATAAATTCGCCGCGATAACAGCTTATGACTTCAGCTTTGCTAGATTATTTGAAAATGCAGGAATCCCAGTTATACTTATCGGAGATTCTCTTGGCATGACAATTCAAGGTCATAATTCAACAATACCTGTAACAGTTAAAAATATTGAATATCATACAAGAGCAGTCAGAAAAGGTGCGCCAAATGTTTTTTTAATATCTGACTTACCATTTATGTCTTATTATGAAATTAATCAAGCATTAAAAAATACTTCTAAAATTATTCAATCTGGTGCTAATATGGTTAAAATAGAAGGCGGCAAACATTTAATTCATATCATTAAAGAATTGTCGAACCATTCAATATTAGTATGCGGACATATAGGGCTTACACCGCAACATATAGATTTTTTAAGTGGGTATAAAATTCAAGGAAAAACTGAAAAAGATGAAAAAAAAATTATGGAAGAAGCTTTGTTACTTGAAGATGCTGGAATTAAAATGCTAGTATTAGAGTGCATTCCTGCACAATTATCAAAAAAAATCACAGAAAAATTGTCTATCCCCGTAGTTGGAATAGGAGCCGGTCATCATACCGATGGACAAATATTAGTCATGCAAGATTTATTAGGAATTACCGAAGGAAAAAAATTAAGATTCACAAAAAATTTCCTTATAAACAACGGTAGTATTCAAAACGCAATTAAAGCATATATTAATTCGGTTCAAAAAGGTATTTTCCCTAATAAAAAATATAGTTTTTAAAAAGTTTAAATATTTTCGGAATAGAACGATCATGCAAATAATAAAAACAATAGAATCTTTATATAAACGAATTCAATCTTTTAAAAAAGAACAAAAAAAAATAGGATTAGTACCTACTATGGGGAATTTACATGAAGGTCATATAAAATTAATTTTACTAGCTAAAAAACATTCGGATATTGTTATTGTAAGTATTTTTGTTAATCCCATGCAATTTGATAATGCATTAGATTTAACAAAATATCCTCAAACTTTTTTAGAAGATTGCTTAATATTGAAAAAAGAAAAAATAGACATTTTATTTGCACCTGATAGATCTGAAATATATCCAAATAGTACAAAAATGCATACATATATAGATGTTCCTAAGTTATCTAAAATCATTGAAGGAAAGTCGCGACCTGGACATTTTTTAGGGGTAACAACAATAATTGGAAAACTATTTAACTTAATACAACCAAACTTTTCATTTTTTGGAGAAAAAGATTATCAACAATTATTGATTATAAAAACTCTTGTTAAAGAGTTGAACTATCCAATAAAGATAATTAGTATACCTACAATTCGCTTAAAAAACGGATTAGCTTTTAGTTCGAGAAATAAATACTTAAATAATTTAGAGTTTCAGAAAGCATCTTTTTTATATAAAATTATAAAAAAAACAATTAATATTGTTGTAAAAAACCATGGTAAAAAATTACATGAAACAATTCATTTGTCAAAAATGTCTCTAATAAAAAAAGGATTTCTAATTGACATATTTAATGTATACAATTCTCAAACATTAGATGTTTTTTCTAAAAAGAATAAAAAGAACATAATTCTTGCATCTGTATGGTTAGGTAAAACTCGTCTCATCGATAATAAAAAATTTATATTGCCTAATTAAAAAATGTTTTTATTTCTGAAATATAACTTTGCCAATATATGGTAAATAACGATAACATTGAGCATAATCTATTCCGTATCCAACCATAAATTCATCAGGTATAGAAAAACCTACAAAATCAATATGAATATTTACCTCACGGCATTCAGGCTTATCTAAAAGCGTGCAAATTGATAAAGATTTCGGATTTCTTAATTTTAAAATACCTAAGACTTTACTTAAAGTTTTACCAGAATCAATAATATCTTCGACAATTAACACATTTTTGTTGTAAATATCTTCATCTAAATCTTTTATAATTTTCACATCCCCACTGGATACAATTCCACGTCCATAACTAGAAGTAGTCATAAAATCAACTTCATGCTCAATTTGAATATTTCGGCATAAATCTGCCACAAATACAAATGAACCACGCAATAAAGCAATTAATATCATTTTATTGTTACTATTTCTGTATTTTTTAGTAATTTCTTCTCCTAATTCACGTACGCGAGCACCTAATTCTTTTTCAGAAAAAATCACTTTAATAGTATGTTTCATAACATTAACTAAGTTTTTAATTTAAATTGTATTTTATTATACTAAAAATCATATAATTGATCTGTATTTAAAAAAAAGTATTTATAATAGAATATTTCAGTACAAAATTAAAAATTAAATATTTATTTTTTAACTATTGCAATAATAATAATCATTATGTTATAAAAATTATTCTAATACTAATTCGATACGACATATGATTATTCTATACCTTGAAAATTAAAACATTTAAAGTACCAATATAAACCCTTAATAAAAATATTATTTAACAAAAATAAATTAAATTTATGATAAAATTAATAACATATAAGTTATACTAACAATAAAACATTTAAATATATTTCAATTACAAATCTAATTCTTATTAAAACTACGTAATCAAAACAATTAAATTAATTTGAACATTTATTAATTTTACCTTTCAAGGTATTACACGAGAATATTAATATCTATTTATAATCTTATCTCAATAGAATCACTATTCTACTTTCTATAAATGAACTCATATATAATTTAGGAGTAATATATTTTAATAAAAAGTTAATTATAAGTAATATAAATTTTTTATGAAATAAATTTAAGGATTCATAAAATATGAAACTATTAAAATTCGGTGGAACTTCATTAGCTAATGCAGAAAAATTTTTATGTGTATCTAACATTATAGAAAAAAATAAAAATCATGAACAAGTCGCAATAGTTCTGTCTGCTCCAGCTAAAATAACTAACTATCTAGCGAATATTGTAGAAAATGATATTAACATCAATCAAGCATTAGAACAAATTGAACTTGCAGAAAATATATTTATCAACATTATAAAAAATATTAAAAAAATACAATCTTGTTTTTTATACGAAGAAACAAAAAAAATAGTTAAAAAAGAATTTAATCAATTAAAAAAAATTATAAATAATTTTACCTTATTCAAGAATTATCCTGAACATATACAAGCGATTATAATATCTCGTGGAGAAATACTTTCAATTTGGATTATGAAAAATATATTAGCATCACGATCTCATCTCGTTACTATTATAGATCCTATTGAAAATATCGTCTCTCAAGGAAATTATTTAAATTCTACAGTAAATATACATGAATCTAAAACACGTATTAGTAAAATAAATATAAAAAATAATCATATTATTTTAATGGCAGGTTTTATTGGAGGAAATGAAAAAGGCGAATTAGTAATATTAGGTCGAAATGGATCAGATTATTCTGCGGCAATATTAGCTTGTTGTTTAAATGCACAGTTATGTGAAATATGGACTGATGTTGACGGTGTTTTTACTTCAGATCCGAAAAAAATATTTAATACTTGTTTATTAAAATCAATATCATATGAAGAAGCGATGGAATTATCGTATCTTGGAGCCAAAGTATTACATCCACGTACTATTAAGCCACTTAAAGATTTTAATATACCATGTATTATTAAAAATACTTTTAATATTCGATCGCAAGGTACATTAATTTGTAAAAAACACAATTATAGCGAAAATATTGTTAAGGGTATAACTAATCTAGATGGCATTGTAATGTATGTTATACCTAATAAATTGATACAACAAAACCACAATTTAATCTCAATGATATTAAGTTTATTTAAAAAGAAACATATTAACATTATACTAATTACTCAATTATCACAAAACAATTTTAGTTTTTGTATTTTAGAAAAAGATACACAAAAAGGACTTTTATTGCTACAACAATTATGTAAATTAGAATCAAAAGACAAATCATTTAGTGATATCAAAGTAATTAAAAATTTGTCTGTATTATCTATCATTGGTTTTAATATCTTTCAACAACACAATATTACCTCAAAAATTTTTTCGTCTTTAGGAAAATCTAAAATTAATATTCTTAGCATTGCACAAAGATCTTCGAACTATTCTATATCAATAGTAATCAAAAAAAAGAATATTTTACAAAGTATGCAAATTATTCATGATAAATTATTTCATAATAACAAAATTATAAATGTTTTTTTAATTGGAATCGGTGGAGTAGGTAGTGCATTAATTCAACAGATATTACAACAAAAACATTTTCTAGAAAATAAAAATATAACAATTAAAATTCATGCTATTGCAAATTCTAAAAAAATATTATTTTTAAATGATTCAATTGAATTAAAAAATTGGAAAAAATATTTTAAAGAGTCAAAAGAAAAATTTAATCTTGAGGTATTAAGCAAATTATTAAAAAATAATTATTTTGTAAATTCTGTTATAGTTGATTGTACTTCCGATGAAATTTTATCTAAAAAATATACTAGCTTTCTTTTGCAAGGATTTCATGTTGTTACATCTAATAAAAAAGCTAATACTAGTTCATTAAAATATTATAATGAAATTAGAACTACCGCATTGAAAGAAAATAAAAAATTTTTATATGAAACTAACGTTGGAGCAGGATTACCTGTCATACAAACATTAAAAAATTTATTTTATACAGGTGATAATTTAATTTGTTTTAAAGGCATATTATCTGGGTCTTTATCTTTTATATTTGGAAAATTAGAAGAAAACATTTTATTATCAGATGCTACTAAGCAAGCTAAAGATTTAGGTTTTACAGAACCAAATCCATGTGATGATTTATCAGGTGTCGATGTTGCTAGAAAATTATTAATTTTAGCGCGTGAAGTTGGATATAAAATAGAACTAGAAGACATCGAAATACAAGCTATATTACCTAATCATTTTAAAAAATATAAAAATACTGAAGAATTTTTATATAAACTAAAAGAAATAGATTCTACTTTTAAAGAAAAAGCACAAAATGCAAAAAACCTAGGAAAAGTATTACGTTTTGTTGGAACGATAGAACAAGGAGGGAAATGTTCAGTAAAAATTGAAGAAATAAATAGTAATCATCCATTATATAAAGTTAAAAATGGCGAAAATGCACTGACATTTTATACAAATTATTATCAACCGATTCCTCTTGTATTAAGAGGATATGGTGCTGGTAACAATGTTACTGCTTCTGGAGTATTTTCCGACCTACTACGTACAATATTATAAACGTCAGTGTGGAGCACAGTAATGATTAAAATTTACGCACCAGCTTCTATTGGTAATGTTGGAGTTGGATTTGATATTTTAGGTGCAGCTATTACACCGATAAATGGTGATTTATTAGGTGATTGCATAACAATAAAAAGATCAGAAAAATTTCAATTGTTTAATAAAGGAGCTTTTTCTAACCAATTACCAGAAAATCACAAACAAAATATTGCTTGGAAATGTTGGTCTAAATTTTGTAATGTAGTAAAAAAAAATATTCCAGTTTCTATACTCCTAGAAAAAAATTTACCAATTGGATCAGGACTAGGATCTAGTGCTTGTTCTGTTGTTGCTACTCTAGTTGCAATTAATGAAATTTTTAATAGTCCATTAAATTCAAAAGAATTACTATTATTAATGGGTGAAGTAGAAGGAGAAATATCAGGAAGTATTCATTATGATAACGTAGCACCATCTTATTTTGGAGGTCTTCAACTAATCCTAGAGGATACTCATATAATTAGTCAAACAATACCAAATTTTAAAAATTGGTTATGGATAGTAGCTTGGCCAGGAATAAAATTATCCACTGCAGAAGCAAGAAAAATTTTACCGAAAAAATATACAAAAGACGTTTGTGTTAAAAATAGCCGTTATTTAGCTGGTTTTATTCATGCATCATATACTCAACAATCTGATTTAGCAGCAAGATCTATGAAAGATTTCATCGCTGAACCATATCGTAGTAAACTACTACCGAATTTTTTTGAAAATAAAAAACAAGTTAAAAAACTAGGCGCTATTAGTTGCGGTATATCTGGTTCAGGTCCAACTATTTTCGCTATCTCAGATAATATTAAAATTGCTAAAAAAATATCTTTATGGCTTGAGCAAAACTACCTACAAAATAAAACGGGATTTGTTTATATTTGTTATATAGATACAAAAGGTGTTCGAAAAATAGGATAACAAATGAAACTTTATAATTTAAAAAATCACAACGAACAAGTTAGTTTTGAAACTGCTATAAAACTTGGTCTAGGACAGCAGCAAGGATTATTTTTTCCAGTAAAAATTCCAAACTTTACACCTTTTGAATTATCAGAAATACTAAAAATGGATTTTACTACAAGAAGCACTGAAATACTTTCTAAATTCATTGGTGATGAAATATCTAAAAAAAAATTATATAAAAATATAAAAAAAGCATTTTCATTTCAAAAACCATTAAAAGTTGACATTACAAAAAACATAAGTTGCTTCGAATTATTCCATGGTCCAACATTAGCATTTAAAGATTTTGGAGCTCGTTTTATGGCTCAAATGATATTTTCTTTAAAAAAAGAAAACGAATCTTTTACTATTTTAACTGCGACATCAGGAGATACTGGTGCCGCAGTTGCGCACGCATTTTATAAAATGAAAAATATTCGAGTAATTATTTTATACCCAAAGGGAAAAATTAGTCTATTACAAGAACAACTATTTTGCACATTAGGTAAAAATATAATAACTATATCGATTAATGGAAGCTTTGACGATTGCCAAGATTTAGTAAAAACAGCTTTTGATGACAAAAAATTAAAAGAATCAATAGGTTTAAATTCTGCTAATTCTATTAATATAAGTCGATTATTAGCACAAATATGTTATTATTTTGAAGCTTTTTCATTAATTTCAGAATCACAAAGAAAAAATTTAGTCATCGCTGTTCCATGCGGAAATTTTGGAAATTTAACAGCAGGATTGTTAGCAAAATCTCTTGGTTTGCCAATTAAATCTTTTATAGCATGTACTAATGAAAATGATACTGTTCCAAGGTTTTTAAAAAGTAAACAATGGAAACCTAAAAAAACTATATCTACAATTTCTAATGCTATGGATATCAGTCAGCCAAATAATTGGCCTAGAATAGAAGAATTATTTCGTAGAAATAATTGGAATTTAAATAATTTAAGATTTGGAAGCGTTTCAGATCAAAGCACTAAAGAAGCAATCAAAGAACTTTTCAAATTAGGATATACTTCTGAACCACATGCTGCCATTGCATATCGATTATTAAGCAATCAACTAAAAAAAGATGAATACGGTTTATTTTTAGGGACAGCTCATCCGTCTAAATTTAAAGATACTGTTGAAAAAATTTTAAAAAATAATATTGCTTTACCAAATGAAATTAAATGTAGAGTTAATTTACCATTATTATCTCATAATATAAATCCAGATTTTAATACACTAAAAAAATTTTTATTAGAAAAATAAAGAATTAGAGAGGAGAATCTTCCTCTCTAACGAAAAAAGCATCAATTAAAAATATAATCAATTTTAAAAATAATTAAATTATTTTAAATATTAAATAAAAAGTTTACAATATCTCCATCTTTCATTTTATAATCTTTTCCTTCAATCCTGCATTTACCTACTTCTTTCACTTTTGATTCGCTTTTATATTGAATAAAATCTAGATACTGAATAATTTGAGCACGAATAAAACCTTTACTAAAATCACTATGAATTTTATGAGCAGCTTGAATACTGGTACTACCATTAGATATAGGCCAAGCATGAATTTCCTTGACTCCAACTGTAAAAAAAGTGATTAAATCAAGCATTTTATAACCACATTGAATAATTTTATTTAAACCTAGATGTGGTATATCAAAAGCCTTCATAAAATCTTTTTGATCTGTTTTATTCATATTAATTAAATCTAATTCTAACTTAGAAGAAATGGGAATAACCAAAGAATTATCTTGTTCTGCTATTTTATTTAATTCATTTAAAAAAGTTAAAGATTTTTTATCTTCATTAATATTTGCAATATACATTGTTGGTTTTAAAGTTAAAAATCGAAAATCATTGACTATATTTTTTTCTACGTTATTTAACTTTAAAGTTTTCAGCATTAAAAAATTTTTTAAATGATTCATACATTTTTTTAAAACAATCAATATTTTTTCTTGCTCTTTAATATTGTATTTCAAATTTTTTTGCAATCTTAATATAGATTTTTCACAAGTATTAAAATCAGATAATATTAATTCAGAATTGATTATATCTACATCATTTTTAGGTTGAACATCATTATACACATGACTAATATTTGCATCTTGAAAACAACGTACAACATGTATAATAGCTTGAGTATCTCGAATATTACTTAAAAATTGATTTCCTAAACCTTCACCTTTAGAAGCGCCTTTAACTAAACCAGCAATATCTACAAATTCTATATATGCATGTACTGTCTTTTTAGGGGTAACAATTTTAGAAAGCTCATCGATACGAGTATCAGGCACTGAAACTATTCCAATATTTGGTTTAATAGTGCAAAATGGAAAATTTGCAACAGTGGAATTTCCTTTAGTTAAGGCATTAAACAAAGTAGATTTACCTACATTTGGAAGTCCTATAATACCACATTTAAAACCCATACTTATACACCTTACAATGAATAATTTTATTCTAAAATCATAAAAAATTTTTATCTAATTAGACATCTTGTTTAACAATACCAGTGTTTCTCTTATAGCGTACTGAATAGATATATCAATTAAATTGGTTTCTTCGGTGGTAGGATTTGAAAGTACAAAAGATGATATTTCTTTTTTGTTTTTTGGTCGACTAATACCAATTCTAAATCTATAAAAATTAATTTTTTTGTTAAAATGATTAATAATACTTCTTAAGCCGTTATGGCCGCCATGTCCATAACTATACTTTATTTTTGCTGTTCCGCACTCTAAATCTAAATCATCATGCGCGACTAATATTTCATCTAAATTAATATTATAAAATGATGCTACTTTATGTATCGCGTTACCATTAATATTCATAAAAATATTAGGTATAAATAAACGAATATTATTAGAATATATTCTAATAGAAGTGATGAAACCAAAAAATTTTTTTTCTTCTTTTAATAATATATTAAAATTTTTTGCTAAAGCATAAATATACCAAGAGCCTAGGTTGTGACGTGTATTGTGATATGTATTTTTAGGATTAGATAATCCTGTAATCATTTTAATAATACTCAAAAATAATCCTTTAATATTTTATTAAAACATATAATATCAAATATTATATGTTTTAAGATATAAATTTAAATATTGTATTTATTAAAAACGTAATTAATAAAAATATTATTTTTGTAAACGACTGTCTACTTGATTCCAATTCACCACATTCCAAAATGCTTTAATATAATCTAGTTTTTTATTTTGATATTTTAAATAATATGCATGCTCCCAAATATCTAAACCTAAAATAGGATCACCGTAAGTATTAGATATAAGCTTTCCCATTAACGGATTATCTTGATTAGAAGTCGATACTATATTTAAGTGACCATTTTGATTGACTAACCAAACCCAACCTGAACCAAAATGTTTCATAGCAACTTCTTCAAATTGATTCTGGAAAGATTCAAAAGTTCCGAAATTTTTTTCTAATTCTGATTTGATATTTCTATTTAATACAGTATTAATTTTTAAACATTCCCAGAAAAAACAATGATTTATATGTCCACCAGCATTATTACGTAATATATTTTTATTTTCTAAACTGATTTCATTAAATATAGACATCAGTTCTTCAATTGAAAGAGAAGAGAAAGCTGTATTTTCTAAAATAGCATTGGTGTTATTAATATAATTTTGATGATGTTTCGTGTGATGTATTTTCATTGTTTTTTCATCAAAATAAGGCTCTAAAGCATCATATGAATAAGGTATAGCAGGCAAAACATAAGTCATTTTATTTTCCTATTAAAAAATATAGTTTAAACAAAAATTAAATTAAAAAATTTCATTTTAAATTTCGTGTTAAATTATAGTACAATTATCGCATAATAAACAAGAATCATAATAAATATATAAAATAGTATTTAAATACACCAGAGTGAAAAATTAATTTTATTCAATAAAAATAACAGTTTTTTAAATGAGATGTAAATGTCTATAACGCAAGAGTTTAATTTATTAAGTAATCGATTTCGTAATTTTTATCCTGTTGTTATTGATATTGAAACAGCTGGCTTCAATTCAAAAACTGATGCATTATTAGAAATTGCATTAATAACATTAAAAATGGATAAATTAGGATGGTTACATACAAAAAATACACTTCACTTTCATATCAAACCTTTTAAAGGCTCCATGATTAATTCCGATGCAATTGCATTTAATAAAATTGATCCATTTAATCCATTGCGCGGTGCTATTAGTGAAAAATTAGCTATTCAATCAATATTAGACACAGTAAATAAGGGGATAAAAATAGAAGGCTGTAAAAAAGGTATTGTAGTTGCTCACAATGCTAGCTTCGATCATAATTTTTTAATGTCTGCAATACAAAGAGTTCAAATTAAAAACAATCCTTTTCATCCATTCGTTACATTTGATACTGCAGCACTAAGTGCATTAGTAGTTGGAGAAACAGTTTTAGCAAAAGCATGTAAAGCCGTTGGATTAAAATTTGATAATAATCAAGCTCATTCCGCTCTCTACGACACGCTGCAAACTGCAAATCTTTTTTGCGAACTAGTTAATCGTTGGAAATACCTAGGCGGATGGCCAATAAATACAAAAAAAAAATCCTCTTAACATCACAATAATATTTAAAAATTGTAACAAGATATGATATCAATAATAAATTTATTATTAAAATATCATATCTTTTTTAAAATAATTTTATAAATTAAACGTTATTTTTATATTTACTAATTGTTGTAGATATTATCTTATTTAACTCTCCATTTTGTAACATTTCTATTATAATACTACAACCTCCTATAAGCTCTCCATCTACCCATAACTGGGGAAATGTAGGCCAATTTGCATACTTAGGTAATTCCCTTCTAATATCTTCATTCTCCAAAACGTTTACGTATGCAAATTTTTCTCCACATGCTGACAAAGCTTGAACAGCTTGAGCAGAGAATCCACAGCTAGGAGCATCTGGCGTTCCTTTCATATAAAGTAAAATAATATTTTTTTTAATTTGATTTTCTATTTTTTTAATTATATCCATACATTACTCCACTTTAAAGTTTATGAATCTAAAAATATTTAAATAATTTTAAAGTTTAAATATTTTCTAAAATATTTTATAGACAACTTTATTTTTTTTTGCAATACTAAGATATTTGATACTGTATTAATATTTATTTTAATAGTTTATATTATCATTTATATGGGGCTGTTTTGGATTCGACAAAATTATCAAAAAAATAAAGTGCATGCCGAGGAACGGTTTGCCTCGTAAAAAGCCGTAAAAAATAGCTGCAAATAATAAACAAAACTACGCATTAGCAGCTTAAAAAACTGTTTTAATGCCCTTTATTCTCAATATTATCTCTTTTATAACGAGAAATTATTAAAGGTTAATCGATTAAAGAGAAAACGTGAAATAAATCTTAATAATAACACGAAAAAATATTTTTAAGATATACTCCTAAAATTGTGTTTTTCTAAATTAGGAAAAGAACTAAAAACTAAGAAAAACTAAGCATGTAGTATCTTTGTTTATAGAAATTTTGGACGCGGGTTCAAATCCCGCCAGCTCCAAAATTTTTAAATATTAAAATTTATTTAAGTTTTTCAAGACTAAAAGAACAAACTTTATCTTCTTCAAAAAAAATATTTAATGTAATTTTTTCACATATATTGTTTTTCAATCTTTTACAAAAAATATAATGATAAACATCATTAAAAGCATCAGAAATTATCGGATTGCCAAAAATATAAATTATTTGCGCTCTCGTCATGCCTTTATAATTTTTTTTAAAATCACTCAAATTTAAGTATAGTTCATCTATATTATAAGAGTTATAATTTTTATTACTTAAAAATGAACAACTAGTCAACAAAAAAATTATTGATAATATTTTAATTATAGAAACCTGAATATTCATTAATAAATTATTTCCTAATATTTTATATCAAATATTTCACACTACCAATTGTTTAGTAATGTTTTCATACACAATATAACTAAAAATTTTTTGTTAAATTATATTTATACATTATATATATTTATATTTCATATATTAAAAAAATATTATATAATTCTTAAAAAAATTTTTTAGACCAATTTAGTTTCGAAGTTAAAGTGTCAAAATAGTTATAACTTTTAGGATGTACAAAACTTAAAAAATAATTACTTTTTTGAAGCAAAATATATTCGTTTTTATTAATAGGAAAAACTATTTGGCTATCACAACTAATTTTTAAACCTTTCTCTAAATTAGAAAATTTTAAACAAATGATACTGTCACTACTAATAACTAACGGCCGAGCTGATAAAGTATGAGGAAACATAGGTATTAACAATATCGCCTCTAAAGAAGTTACTATAATTGGACCTCCCGCAGAAAGTGAATAACCCGTAGAACCAGTAGGAGTTGAAACAATTAATCCATCTGAACGTTGTGAAAAAGCAAACTTTTTATCAATATAAACTTCAAATTCTATCATATGAGCTACATGTTTAGGATGTAAAACAACCTCATTAACAGCTATGCTAGATTTGTAAAGCTTTTTTTTATTATAAATTTTTACATCTAATAAAAAACGATGTTCTATAAAATAGTTTCCAGATAAAACTTCTGATAGTTTTTTAAATCGATTATCAGGGTTTAAATCTGTTAAAAAACCTAAATTACCTCGATTAATACCAATGATTTTAATATTGAAATATGATAAAATTCGAGCAGTGCACAATAAGTTTCCATCTCCACCAATTACTATAGCTAAGTCGCAAAGTTGACCAATTTCTATTAATGTAGCAGTTTTTGGATTTTTTAACTTTAATTTTTTGGAAATATTACATTCAATAAAAACCTTATAACCTCTTTTAATTAGCCATCTATAAAGTATCTCATGTGTTTTCAACGCATTAGTATAACGAGGGCGCCCAACAATACCGATACAATTAAAATATTGCTTCATTATATTAAAATCCCTAATGAATATATATAATTCATATATGAATCAACTTAAAAGACATATCAATAAATCTATATTTAACTAATCAGTAGTGTTTAAAACGGTGATATTATGGATACTGAAGAAAAACAACGCACAAATAAAAATATCGAAATAAAAGATGTAAAAAAAGACGTTGAAAAAAACATAAATAATAATTCTGATATTAAAAAAAACCACATCAACCAATTAATTAAATTAAAAGAACAACTATCTAATAATCAAAAAAAAATACATGATATACAATTAAGACACTTAGCTAATATAGAAAATATTGAAAAAGATGCTAAAATAAAAATAAAAAATATAAAAAATACAAAAAAAGAAGAATTCTTTAAAAAAATAGTTCCTATTATTAATTCTTTAGAAGATACTTTGTCTTTATCTAAAAAATTAAATTTAGATAAAAAACCATTAGTACAAGGCATAAAATTAATATTAGAGTCTTTATTTCAAATAATATATAAATTTGGAGTAAAAACCGAGGGTAAAGAAAATGAAGTTTTTAATCCAAAAATTCACAATGTTATATTAACCGAAAATTCAACAGAAATACAACCCGATCATGTCGTTTCAATCAAAAGAATAGGCTTAAGCTTTAATAATGTTGTTATTCGAAAAGCATTAGTAACGATTTCTAAAATTTAAAATATTTATATTTCTAATTAAAAATAATTATAATATTTAACACAAAAAATAGAAAAAATTTTTTAAATTTTTTCTATTTTCTTATATTAAGTTAGATATTAAACCAATTAATTTCTTTTTTTTTACATTTAATTAATATTTTATTAGTTTTAGAAAAATGTTTGCATCCGAAAAAACCTCGATGAGCTGATAATGGAGATGGATGAGATGATTTCAATATATAGTGTTTATTAATATCAATTAAATTATATTTTTTCTGAGCGTGACTTCCCCAAAGCAAAAAAACAATAGATTTTTTATATTGACTAATATAAGAAATTACTTTATCAGTAAATATTTCCCATCCTATATTGTTATGAGATTTTGGTTTTCCTGATTCAACCGTTAAAATAGTATTTAATAAAAATACTCCTTGTTTTGCCCAATTTTCAAGACAACCATGATGAAATGTATATTTTTTTCTAAAATCATTATTTAATTCTTTATATATATTTTTCAAAGAAGGTGGTATATTTTTATTTTTAAACACTGAAAATGCTAAACCATTAGCTTGATCTTTTGAAAAATAAGGATCCTGACCAATAATAACTACTTTAATTTCATTGAAAGACGTTAATAAAAAAGCATTAAACATGTTTTTTGAAGAAGGATATATTATTTTTTTTAAACGTTCTTTTTTAATATAATGCATCATATTAAAAAAATATTTTTTTTTTCTTGAGATAAAATATCTTTCCAAGTTAAACTAGTATTCATAAGCAACTCTTTTATCGATTGATTAAATAAAATATTGTTTAAAAAAATATACATTTAATTATATTTGAAAATAAAAGGAGAAAAAAGATGGTTTTAGTCACAAAAAAAGCACCAAATTTTATAGCTCCAGCAATTTTAAGTAATGGTCAAATTACAAATACTTTTGATTTTCAAAAATATTCTAATGGTCAACGAGTAATATTGTTTTTTTGGCCTATGGATTTTACTTTTGTATGTCCCTCTGAGATTATGGAATTTAATAAATCTTATGAACAATTTCATAAACGAAACGTAAAAGTTGTAGGTGTATCTATTGATAGTGTTTTTGTTCATCAAGCATGGCAAAACACCGCTCCTAAAAATGGAGGAATTGGAAAAATTAAATTTCCAATGATATCTGATATCAAGCATGAAATTCAACAATCTTATGGGATTGAACATCCAACATTTAATATAGCATTAAGAGCTTCATTTTTAATTGATGAAAACTGGATAATACGTCATCAAGTTGTTAATGATCTTCCATTTGGACGTAATATAAATGAAATAATACGAATGGTAGATGCTATAGAATTTCATAATAAATATGGAGAAGTATGCCCTGCAAATTGGGAACCAGGAAAAGATGGAATTACTGCTTCTCTACAAGGAGTTTCTTCATATTTAAATAAACATTTTTCTTAAAAAATATTTTTTATTTTAAAGTCAGCAAAAATATGCTGGCTTTATTTAAATAATTTAATATCAAATAATTGCTATGTAAAATATTTTAATAATTAAATAAAACTATCATCATTAATATCGCTTATATCATTTACGTTATTATTTTCTTCTAAATTACTTGTTTCATTAATATACTCATCGTTAAAATGAGATTCATTTTCAGAAATGTCAATATGATTTTGATCGCTATTATAATCAGCTAAATTATATTCATTATCGCCATGAAATCCATATTCTTCTATATTAGATATAGGATATTCATTAATGGTATCGAATACCTCTTCTTCAGGTTTGCTATGGTTAAAAATATTCATTAACATATTACCTAAAATCATTCCTCCTGCTACACCAGTTGCTGTTTGTAAAGCATTTTTGAGAAAACCACTACTACTATGACTTATACTATTGCTTGCGTTTGAAGGAGGTACTGGTAAAGGATTATAGGATCCTGAAATATTTTGATTACTTTTCCAAACATTATTAGATACGTCTGAAGGAATTGGTTCTTTTTTAAATAAACTAGATAAAAAACTTGATTTTTTGCTTGTTGTATTTGAGTTTAAATTTGATATTTTTTTATTTAATTCTTCAACTTTTAAGCTTAATTTTTTTATTGCCGTTTCTTGAATTAAAATTGTTTGCGTCATGTAATAAGAAGAATATGGTTGCTGTTTTACTAAATCTTGAATTAAACTATTTGCTTCCGTATCTCTTTCAAAAGAATTCAATTCAGTTTTTTTTAAACGACAAAATAAATTTTCTATTAATTTTTTTTCTGCATCTTTCATAAAAACATCTCATATTTAATTATACTTAAAAAACATTATTTTTAATATTGATAAATATCAATAAAATAATTTTAATAAGATATTATTTTAATACTTTCATCTGAAATAAACAATATAAAAATATTTTTAACATATCTATAATTAAATAAAAATATTTTAAATTTAGAATTTATTTCTTTCAATGCATCTAATATTTTAATTATGTTATAATTTTTACTTAATTTCATTAAATTTAAAAGAGAAAATAGTTACTATGAAAGAACTTGCACGAGAAATCATACAAGTTAATATTGAAGAAGAATTAAAAAGCTCTTATTTAGATTATGCAATGTCTGTTATAGTCGGAAGAGCTTTACCTGATGTTCGAGATGGTTTAAAACCAGTACATCGAAGAATACTTTTTGCAATGTATATATTAAATAATGACTGGAACAAATCATACAAAAAATCTGCTAGAATCGTAGGTGATGTAATTGGAAAATACCATCCGCATGGAGACTCGGCGGTTTATGATTCAATAGTTCGAATGGCTCAAAATTTTTCATTAAGGTATATGTTAATAGATGGTCAAGGAAATTTTGGATCAGTAGACGGAGATGCAGCAGCAGCAATGCGATATACAGAAATTCGTATGTCTAAAATTGCTCATGAGTTATTATCAGATCTTGAAAAAAATACTGTTGAATTTATACCTAATTACGATGGCACTGAATATATACCTGAAATATTACCATCTAAAATACCGAATCTTTTAATCAATGGATCATCCGGAATAGCTGTAGGCATGGCAACAAATATTCCTCCTCATAATTTATATGAAGTAATTAATGGATGTTTAGCATATATAGAAAATAAAGATATTACTTTAAAAGAATTAATAAAACATATTCCGGGCCCAGATTTTCCAACTGCCGGAATTATTAATGGAAAAAAAGGAATTGAAGAAGCATATCGTACTGGAAAAGGAAAAATTTATATTCGGGCACGTAATAAAATTGAAAGAAACACAAAAAATAACAAAGAAAGCATTATTTTCTATGAAATTCCTTATCAAGTTAATAAATCACGTTTAATAGAAAAAATAGCAGAACTAGTAAAAGATAAAAAAATTGATGGTATCACTGCTTTACGTGATGAATCTGATAAGGATGGAATGCGAATTGTAATTGAAATTAAAAAAGAAACTTTATCAGAAATAATTTTGAATCAATTATATGCTCTTACTCAATTGCAAATATCCTTTGGAATAAACATGGTTGCATTGTATCGAGGACAACCAAAAACTTTATCTTTAAAAGAAATAATTAAACATTTCATATTACATAGAAAAGAAATTGTGACACGTCGTAGTATTTTTGAATTAAAAAAAACACTAAAACGCATTCATATTCTTGAAGGATTAAATGTTGCTTTAACGAATATTCATCTAATTATCAACTTAATAAAAAATTCTAAGAATTCAATAGAAGCTAAAAAACTTATTATAGAAAAAAAATGGATAAATAAAAGTATAGAAAATAACAACCAAAAAACTATACCAATACAAGAAAAAAACCAAACAAAGCATTATTACTATTTTAGTGAAAAACAAGTACAATCAATCTTAGATTTAAAATTACAAAGATTAACTAATTTAGAAAAAGATAAAATTATTTTAGAATATAATAACTTAATAAAAAAAACTATAGAACTCGAAGAAATATTAAACAACCCAAATCGTATGCTTTCAGTGATTAAATCGGAATTGTTATTAATACAACATAATTTTTATGATAAAAGAAAAACAGAAATCATTGAACGTCATACTGACATTAATATTGAAGATTTAATTAATCAGGAAGATGTAGTAGTTACATTATCTCACTCAGGATATGTTAAATATCAACCTATTTCTGATTATAATGCACAAAAAAGAGGGGGAAAAGGAAAATTAGCCGCCAAAACTAAAGAAGAAGATTTTATACAAAGCTTAGTTATTGCAAATACACATGATACTATCTTATGCTTTTCTAGTAGAGGTATTTTATATTGGATGAAAGTATATCATTTACCAGAATCTAGCAGACATGCAAAAGGTAGACCTATAGTCAATTTGTTACCACTAACTAAAAAAGAAAGAATTACAGCTATTTTACCTGTTCATGAATATAAAGATAACCTCAATATTTTCATGGCTACAGCTCAAGGCGTAGTCAAAAAAAGTGCTTTAAAAAATTTTCAAAAACCTAGATCCGCTGGAATTATAGCTATTAATTTAAGAGCTAATGATGAATTAATTGGAGTTGCACTCACTAACGGTAAGAATAATGTTATGTTATTTACCCAAAATGGAAAAGTAGTTCAATTTTCAGAAAATAGTGTAAGAACCATGGGAAGAACAGCTTCCGGAGTAAGGGGGATAAAAATTTTAAAAAGCGATAAAGTAGTTTCATTAATTATTCCCAGTGAAAAAGAAAGTATTTTAATAGCAACTAATAATGGGTATGGAAAACGTACAAAAATTTCTGATTTTCCAATTAAATCACGCGCAACACAAGGTGTTATTTCAATAAAAATAACGAAAAAAAAAGGAAAAATTATTGGAGCGATACAAGTAGTGGAAACCGATCAAATTATGATGATTACTGATGCAGGAACATTAGTAAGAATTAGAGTTTCAGAAATAGGAGTTTTAAAAAGAAATACACAAGGTGTCATTTTAATACGAACATCAAAAAATGAAAAAGTTGTTGCTTTGCAAAGAATTGTAGAACCTATTATATAATTTATATAATAACTTGTACAATATAATATATTGATAATTAAAATTATAAAAAAGTAATATTTTATGTTAAAATTTAAAGCTTTTTATATAAAATTATATTTGTAAGAACAGGTTAAGTAAATATGAAAAATAGTCTATTTGTGACTAAACGCAATGGAAAAAAAGAAAAAATAAATTTAGATAAAATTCATAAAGTTTTAAATTGGGCTGCTAAGGGATTAGAAGATATATCTGTTTCTCAAGTGGAGTTATGCTCACGTATCCAATTTTATAATAATATAACAACTGTTAATATACATGAAACCATCATTAAAGCAGCAGCAGATTTAATATCTCAAGAAACACCTGACTATCAATATATGGCTGCAAGACTTGCTATTTTTCATCTTAGAAAAAAAGCTTATGGTCAATTTGAACCGCCAATGCTATATAATCATGTGACAAAATTAGTAAATTTAGGGAAATACGATAAAAAATTATTAATAGATTATTCTTGCGCAGAATACGAAACAATGAATTCTTTTATTGATCATCGTCGTGATATGAATTTTTCTTACGCTGCTGTCAAACAATTAGAAGGAAAATACTTATTACAAAATCGTATTACTGGAAAAATTTATGAAAGTGCACAATTTTTATATATTTTAATATCTGCATGTTTGTTTTCTAAATATCCTAAAAATATTCGAATGAACTATATTCAACGTTTTTATAATGCTATTTCTACTTTTAAAATTTCATTACCTACACCGATAATGTCAGGTGTAAGAACACCTACTCGCCAATTTAGTTCTTGTGTGTTAATTGAATGTGCAGATAATTTAAATTCTATTAATGCAACAACAAGTTGTATTGTAAAATATGTTTCACAAAGAGCAGGTATTGGAATTAATGCTGGTCAAATTAGAGCATTGGGAAGTCCTATTAGAAATGGAGAAGCATTTCATACAGGATGTATTCCTTTTTATAAATATTTTCAAAGTGCTGTAAAATCTTGTTCACAAGGAGGTGTTAGAGGCGGTGCAGCAACAGTATTTTACCCAATATGGCATCTTGAAATTGAAAATTTATTAGTTTTAAAAAACAATCGAGGTATTGAAGAAAATAGAGTTCGTCATCTCGATTACGCTGTACAAATTAATAAATTCATGTATCAAAGAATGTTGTTAGGGCAAAATATTACATTATTTAGCCCTTCTGATGTACCAGAATTATATGAAACTTTTTTTTCTGATCAAAAAAAATTTCAAGCAATATATATTCAATATGAACAAAATCAAACTATAAGAAAAAAAAACATTAAAGCGATTGATTTATTTTCTTTAATTATGCAAGAGAGAACGTCTACTGGGCGTATTTATATACAAAATGTAGATCACTGTAATTCACATAGTTCATTTAATCCTAAATTAGCTCCAATAAAACAGTCGAATTTATGCCTAGAAATTACACTTCCTACAAAACCATTAAATGATATTCATGATAAACATGGAGAAATAGCGCTGTGTACATTATCAGCTTTAAATCTAGGCTCAATTAAAGATTTAAAAGAACTGGAAGAGCTATCTGTTTTATCTGTACGAGCATTAGATGAAATATTAGAATATCAAAATTATCCAATAATATCAGCACAAAATTCTTCTCTTTCACGACGTTCTTTAGGTATCGGTGTAATTAATTTTGCATATTATTTAGCTAAAAATAAAGTGCGTTATTCCGATGGTAGCGCAAAAAATTTAACACATAAAACTTTTGAAGCAATACAATATTACTTATTACAAGCTTCTTGTGAGCTAGCTAAAGAAAAAGGACCGTGCATATTATTTCATCAAACCAATTATTACTTAGGAAAGTTACCAATAGACACATATAAAAAAGATATAGATATCATATGTAATGAACCATTACATTTAAACTGGGATTTACTACGAAAAAAAATTAAAAAGTATGGTTTAAGAAATTCTACTTTATCCGCTTTAATGCCCTCGGAAACATCTTCTCAAATCTCTAATGCTACCAATGGTATTGAGCCTCCAAGAGGATTTGTAAGTATAAAGGTCTCGAAAGACGGAATGTTAAAGCAAGTAGTGCCAGAATATAAAAAATTAAAATGTCAATACGAATTACTCTGGGACATACCAAACAATACTGGTTATTTAGAATTAGCAGCTATTATGCAAAAATTTGTTGATCAATCTATTTCTGTTAATACTAATTACGATCCAAAACGTTTTATAAATGAAAAAATACCTATGAAACAACTATTATATGACTTGCTTATAGCATACAAATTAGGAATTAAAACTTTATATTATCAAAATACCAGAGATGGAGCTGAGGATAATTATAAATTATATCAACCTATGAAAAATAAAGAAGACGATTGTTCAAGCGGTTCTTGTATTATATAATTAATTATATAAATTATACAAACTTATTTTAGGCGTAAAAAAGTGTCTTATACAACATTCTCAAAACAAAAAAACAATCAATTAATAGAACCTATGTTTTTTGGACAACCTGTTAATATAGCTCGATATGATCAACAAAAATATAATGTTTTTGAAAAGTTAATTGAAAAACAACTTTCATTTTTTTGGAGACCAGAAGAAATAGATTTATCACAAGATCGAATAGATTTTCAAAATCTTCTTTCACATGAAAAACATATTTTTATTAGCAATTTAAAATATCAAACATTACTTGATTCAATCCAAGGGAGAAGTCCGAATATTGCTTTTTTACCTATTATATCTATTCCTGAATTAGAAACATGGATTGAAACATGGTCGTTTTCAGAAACAATTCATTCTCGCTCTTACACTCATATAATTAGAAATATAATAAATAATCCATCAATTATTTTTGATGATATCATAACCAATAAAAACATTAATGCAAGAGCAAAAGATATTTCTACTTATTATGACGATCTTATTAATATGACAAGTTATTGGCATTTATTAGGAGAAGGAAATCATACTGTAAACGAAAAAAAAATTTGTATTAATTTAGATATATTAAAAAAAAAATTATACCTTTGTTTAATTAGTGTCAATGTTTTAGAAGCTATTAGATTTTATGTGAGTTTCGCTTGCTCATTTGCATTTGCAGAAAGAGAAATTATGGAGGGGAATGCAAAAATTATTAGATTGATTGCAAGAGATGAAGCATTACATTTAACAGGAACTCAACATATTTTATACTTATTACGTAACAAAAATAATAACGAAAATATGAAAAATATTGCTAAAGAATGCACAGATATGGCAACTCAAATTTTTATATCAGCTTCAGAACAAGAAAAAAAATGGGCAGAATATTTATTTCAAGACGGTTCAATGTTGGGTTTAAACAAAGATATACTTTGCCAGTATATAGAATATATTACCAATATTCGAATGGATGCAATAGGTTTAAAAATGCCATTTGCAAAAAAATCAAATCCTATTCCTTGGATTGACTCCTGGTTAAACTCAGATTATATACAAAATGCTCCTCAAGAAACCGAAATTAGCTCTTATTTAGTAGGTCAAATTGATTCTCAAATATCTAATCAAGAATTTAAAAAATTTAAATTATAAAATGTATTATTCTACTATTGAAATATTAAATAAAAAAATTATTTTTTATAAAAAAAATACTTCTCTATTATCTATTCTACAACAAAATAATATAAATATAGCATATCAATGTAAATCTGGATATTGCGGAACATGTCGTGTAGAAATAATAAAAGGAAAAATTATTTACTCTATAAAACAGCCTATAGCTGCTTTATTTAAAACAAATGAAATTTTTCCGTGTTGTTGTCAACCGAACGGAGATATTATAATTAAAATATAATTAAAATAAAATTATGATGATTGAATTGCCGTTAAAGCAATAGTATAAACAATATCTTCAATTAATGCACCTCTTGATAAATCATTTACTGGTTTTCTTAATCCTTGCAACATAGGTCCAATACAAATTAATCCTGAGGAGCGCTGTACTGCTTTATAAGTGATATTACCAGAATTTAAATCTGGAAATATAAAAACATTTGCAGATCCTAGAATCGATGAGTTTGGAATTTTTAATTGAGCGACTTTTTTTGAAATAGCTGCATCATATTGAATAGGTCCGTCAATAATGAAATGAGGTTGTTTTAATTTAACAATAGAAGTTGCATTTCTAACTTTTTCTACTTGTTCGCCATGTCCAGAATACCCACTAGAATAGGACAACATTGCTACACGTGGATCTATACCAAAGTTTTTAGCTGAATTAGCAGATTGAATTGCAATTTCTGCTAATTCTTCTGCTGTTGGGTTTATATTAATTGCACAATCACCATAAATACGTACTTCTTCAGGGAATAACATAAAAAATATCGAAGAGACTAAAGAATAAATAGGATTAGTTTTAATGATTTGTAACGCTGGACGTATAGTGTTAGCCGTAGTATTTATAGATCCTGAAACTAATCCATCTACTTTGTCGCATTCTAATAATAATGTAGCTAAAACAACATTATCTTTTAATTGATTTATTGCAGAAAATTCAGTTATACCTTTATTCTTTCTTAACTCTAATAATCTTGAAACATAGTTTTGTCGTATCATATCAGGATCTATTATTTGAATATTTTTACTTAAATAAATTCCGTTATCATTAGCTATTTTAAAAATTTTTTTTTCTTTCCCTAATAATACACACTCTGCGATTCCTAAATTATTAGAGATTAAAGCGGCTTTTAATATTCGAGGTTCGTATGATTCAGGAAGTATAATTCTTTTGACATTTTTTTTAGCTAACATTTTTAAATGATAACAAAATTCTTTAGGTGAATATTTTTTATAACTGTTGACTAAATTATATGAACAAACATTTAAGTTGATATTTTTTAGGTAACTAAAAGTATAGTGCAATATTTTATCGATATATGCTGTATTATAAAAATTAATATTAAAATTAAATTTTTGTAGTTTAGAAAGTGTGATTATTGTATTTGTACTAACAAAAAAAATAGGAATATTAATATCTTTTAAAATATTTGTTAAATATAAAACATTTTTCGTAAGTTTAGATACACCTGTTAAAATAAGACCACTAATTTTGTTGATTTTTAATTTCAACAATACATCTTGAATAAATTTTTCTAAACGACTTAAACCAATAAAAAATAAAGCATTTTTATAATCTTTTACTCTTATTTTGGCATAATTTTCATCAAATATTATTATTTTTTTTACAATAGAATTTGTTTTATTTTTTACACTAATAATTTTCGCATCTAAAAAATTACAAATGTCTATTATAGATGGTTTTAATAAGTTGTTATTCCAAGGAATAGAAACTAATACAGAAAAAAAATTATCTTTGAAAAAGGTATCATTTTTAATATCACAAGAAACTTTATTTTTTTTTGAATTATATATAATATTTAGCTTTTCTATAAAATTATATTGTTTTTTTATAAAAGGAGAATTGATATTGTTAATAATCATACCCAAAATGTATCTATATTGATTAAATTTTAAAAATGTCGTTATTTTATTCTTTTTTTGATCAATACATTCCAGAGAGCAATTTTTTAAATTCTCTAAAAATATTACTTCAGCGTTAACATTTTGAGAAACTTCATAATTTATCTTATCGGCGTCAGGATTTTGTTTTCTATTGATACCTTGAATTAAAATAAATCCATTAATATCTTTTTTTTTATAACATTGATCAATAACTTGATTAACGAGTATATGATATTGATTAGAGTTCAAATATTGATTTGAAAAATCTATATTTTTTAATGTAATTATGTTGTCTGAAAAATACTTCTTAATAAAATTAGTTTTATTTATCGAGTGATCTGTGAGAGAAAAGTAAAAAAAAGATCTAAAAAAATTATTTTTTGTTTTTTTTCTAATCAGATTAATTACACTTAAAGTCATAGTTGTTAAACTAATATGTTCACTTAAAGGTACTAACATTACAATACGTAGCATAATATTTCTTATTATTTTGAGATGTTAAAATTACAATAATTATATTGAACTAATTATTTTCATTGTTTTTTTTGCTATTAATAACTCTTCATCTGTAGGAATAACTAAAACAGGGATAGAATTACTTGTATTAATTAAACCACTTTTTCCATTTTTAATTAAAAAATTTTTTTTTATATCGATTTTTAAACCCATTAAATATAATTTTGATAAAGTAATTTGTCTAATTAATGATACATTTTCTCCAATACCACCAGTAAAGACAACTGCATCTAAACGGTTATCCATTAAACAAATATAAGAAGCAATATATTTAGATAATCGATGGCAAAAAATATCTATAGAAAGCTTTACTGACTTATCAGTAGAATAATTTTTTTCAAGATAACGAAAATCACTACTTTTTTTACTTATTCCTAATAAACCAGATTCTTTATTTAGTATTGTATTAATTTTATCAATACTTATACCAAGTTTTTGATACATAAAAAAAATAATAGAAGGATCTATATCACCACTTCGAGTACCCATCACCAAACCTTCTAAAGGCGTCAAACCCATAGAGGTATCTACACAAACTCCATTTCGAATTGCCGAAATAGAACAGCCATTACCTAAATGACATGTTATAATGTTAAGTGAAGTAAAACTTTTTTTTAATATAACTGATGTTTCATGAGCAACATAATCATGACTAATTCCATGAGCACCATAACGTCTTATGTGATATTTCTGATAAAAAATATAAGGAATAGCATATAAAAATGAAGTTTTAGGCATGTTATGATAAAAAGAAGTATCAAAAACTGCTACATTTTTTTTTGATAAAGCAGGAAATTTTTCTATAGCTATTTTAATTCCTGTTAAATTTAAAGGATTATGTAATGGTGCAAAAGGAGCGGCTTCTTCAATGAAACTAATAATTGTATCGTCAATCAAAGCAGATTGGTTGATTTTATTTCCACCATGAACAACTCTGTGCCCTATTCCGACAATATTTTTATATACATCCTTTTCTTTTAATAGAACTTGATCAAAAATGAAATTTAACGCTTCTTTATGAGAAATATACGAACCGATATGTTTTTTATATGTCGTCTCTAAACATTTCCATTTAATATATGTGTTTTTCAAAAACAAACATTCTACTAAGCCTGATAAATACTTGGTTTTGTTTTGTGGATTGAGTATAGAAAATTTTATAGAAGAACTTCCACAATTTAGTACAAAAATTAAATTATTCAAGATTTTTTACCAATTTTTTATTAAATTTTAAAAAGTAAAAATAATTTTTTTTATATCATATTTTAAAAATTATTAATTTTAATATATAATAGTTAATTTCAAACAAAATAATCTAATACAAAATAAATATTTTTATAATATTTTAATTAATTTAAAAATAAATAAAATATGAAATTACAAAAAAAAATCATTAAACTAACACATGTTAAACCAAATATTATACCAAAAATAGAAATTGAAAATCGTATTATAAACTTAAAAAAATATTTACTTCAAAATATTCATTTAAAAACTTTCATTGTAGCTATCAGTGGAGGGCAAGATTCAACATTAACAGGTAAATTATGTCAAATCACTATAGATCAACTCCGTAAAGAAACAAACAATAAAATGTATCAATTTATTGCATTAAGATTACCATACGGTGTTCAAAAAGACGAAGAAGATTGTAAAAAAGTTATAAATTTTATTAATCCAGATAAAACTTTTACAATTAACATAAAAAAAGCTGTTTTAAGTAGCGAATTATCATTAAATAGAGCAGGCATAAAAATCTCAGACCATGTTAAAGGAAATGAAAAAGCGAGAGAAAGAATGAAAGTACAATATAGTGTCGCTGCAATGGAAGATGGAATAGTTGTAGGCACAGGAAATGCGGCAGAAACAATTACAGGTTTTTTTACCAAACATGGAGATCATGGAGTAGATATTAATCTTATATCTCAACTTAATAAACGGCAAGTCCAATTATTATTAAAAGAATTAAATTGTCCTAAATCTTTATATATGAAAACACCGACAGCAGATCTTGAAGATAACAATCCACAAAAACCAGACGAACTTTCTTTAGGTGTTAAATACAGTTCAATAGATGCCTATCTAGAAGGAAAAAAAATAAATATATTAGATCAGGATATAATTGAAAAACTTTATTCTAATACGCAGCATAAAAGAAATATATTTAATGCCGGATAAATTTCAATAATTAATGTAATATCATTTTTTTTTGCTCAATTGCATGTATTTGAACTTTTATTATCTCACTGATAGGGTCTTCTGGGCAGTTTTCAACAAAATAAAGCAAATCTTTTAAAGCAACGTGATTACAGTCTAAATTAGCATAAATTAATCCTCTATCACGAATTTCATATGGATCATTAGGATCTATTTGTAAAAGAACACTACTAACATTTAATGCTAATTCCATATTTTTTTCCTCCATTAAAGCGGATTTTAAAGTGTTTAGCATTTTTCTAAAAATAGTAATAGATTCAGCTTGATATAAATCATTTTCATATAACTCGGCTGTTGGACTAATGTTTCCTTTTAACCATACTTCTAGTGTATGCTGATCTAATATTTCCCCGTCAAATGGATTAATGAACCACTTTTTTTTATCTGACCAATCAGCTCTTAATATGAGTTGTGTAGGAAATGCTACCGGATTTAATGGCAACTGCAATTCTTTTGCAAGATGCAATAAAAGAACGCCTAAAGAAACAGCAGTACCATGTTTAGTTTTTAATACATTATCAATCCATAATACATCTGAAATTTTATAAATACCGCTTGCTCCACCAAAATTCCACTTTTTATAAAATAAATTTAATAATTTTTTTAATTTTTTATATGGCTCAATTTCGGATGAAATGTAAAATTTTGCTTCCTTAATTTTATTATTCATATCTAAAACTACAAAATCTATGGGAAAATCTTCTCGAATAAAATGAGATGCAGATATAATCGAGTCAAATAATGATAACTTAGATAAATTATTTTTTGAAAAATATTTCATGTTATTATACTAATATTGATAAGTAATAAAAAATTAAAATACATTTTTATAATATTTTAATAAAAGATATTTAATTACTACTTGTTAGATTTAAAATTATTAGGTAATTTTTTAAAAAAAATTACTATTTTTTTTGACCAATAGTAACACGATCATTACCTCCGTAATCTTTATAAGATTGTATGTTAAAAAAATTATATTTTTTAAATAAATACTGTACTTGCAACTTTTGTGTCCATCCATGCTCGATAAAAAGCCAACCTTTATAAAATAAATAATTCATTGATTTTTTTATAATTAATTCAATATCTTGCAATCCATTATTTTTTGATAACAATGCATTAACTGGTTCAAACACAAGATTTTTTTGAAAAATTTTCATTTCTTTTAAACTAATGTATGGAGGATTACTTACAATAATATTAAATTTTTTATTTATATGCGAAAACCAATCACTATAAAAAAAAATAACATTCTTTAAACTTAATTCCAATGCATTTGTTTTAGCTATTTTAATGGCTTTATTTGAATTGTCAACAGCAGTAATTTGAAAATTAGAGCAAACACTCGCTAGAGATAATGCAATATTTCCACAACCAGTTCCTAAATCAAGAATGCGTATTTGATTGCTATCAATTTTAGATAACACTTTTTCGATCAAAATTTCTGTATCAGGCCTAGGAATTAAAGTATCTGGAGAAACTCTCAAAGATAAAGACCAAAAATCTTTTTTTCCTAATATATAAGCCATAGGTTCTCCCATCCACCTTCGATTAACTAAATTCTTTAATATTTTTTGATTTAATTGATTTAATTCTTCTTGATCAAAAGCCATAATCCAAGAACGTGAACGCTTTAGTACATGACTTAATAATATTTCCGCTTCAAATCGAGGATATTCAAAATGAGAAAAAATTTTAATTGTTCGTGTTAACCATTGATATATTTTCATAATTTAAACTTAGATAAAGTAGATAGCATATCTGCTTGATATTCTTGAATTATTGGTTTAATAAGAAAATCTAATTTTCCTTCTAAAACTTCGTCTAATTTATATATAGTTAAATTAATTCTATGATCTGTAATTCTATTTTGAGGAAAATTATATGTTCTATTTCTATCTGATCTTGAACCACTACCCAATAAAATGCGCCGTACAGAAGAATTTTCTTGTTTACTTTTTTTTAATTTTTCAGCGTATAAACGAGTAGATAAAATAGATAAAGCTTTTGCTTTATTTTTATGTTGTGATCGTTCGTCTTGACATTCTACTACATGTCCAGTAGGGATATGCGTAATTCTAATAGCTGAATCAGTAGTATTAACGTGTTGACCACCAGCCCCAGAAGAACGAAACGTATCAATTTTTAAATCAGATGAAACAATTTCTTCTTTCTCTGCTTTAGGTAGAACAGGCATTACTGCAATAGTACAAGTAGAAGTATGAACTCTTCCTTGTGACTCAGTTTCCGGAACTCGTTGTACACGATGCCCCCCTGATTCAAATTTTAATCGACCTGAAGCACCTTTCCCTGTAATTTTAATAATTATTTCTTTAAATCCTCCTTTTTCATTTTCACTACAACTCATTGTTTTTGTTTTCCACATATAACTTTCAGCATATCTTACATACATTCTACATAGTTGACCTGCAAAAATGGAAGATTCATCTCCGCCTGTAGCTGCCCGAATTTCTATTAAACAACTATGCTGATCATGAGGATCTTCAGGTAATAATAATATTTGAATTTTTTTTCCTAGTTTTTTTTTTTGTTTTTTAAGTATATAATACTCTTCTTTTGCCGCATTATACACTTCTTTATCATCAAACAAAGAACGAACATTTTTTATATCATGTTCTATTTTTTCCCATTTAATAAAATATTGAACGACTTCAGAAAGTTTTAAATATTCTTTAGATAAAGTTTTTAATTGATTTTGATCACATATAATATCTTTTTGAGTAAGTAGTACTTCGATTTCTTGAAAGCGAGATTTTAAAGATTTTAATTTATTAATAATAGACGAATTCATATAATATTATCCTTTTTAAAATACAATAAAACCACTTAACACAATATTTATATACTTTATATAAAATAAATAATATCTTTTACAATAAAAAATTCACAGCTTCTAATTAAAATGATTATATCATTTTTGATAATTTTCAGTATAATTTTAATAAATATTAACATAAAAATAATTTTTTAAAAATACAAACAAAATGAAATATATATGGCCTGCTCCTGCAAAAATTAACTTATTTTTATACGTTACAGGTATAAGATCAGATGGTTATCATTATATCCAAAGTTTATTTCAATTTCTTAATTATGGCGACACGTTGAAAATCATTGAAAATAACACTGGACATATCGAATTATTTACTGAGAAGAAACTAATTTTAAAAACAGAAAATACTATTATTAGAGCAGCAAAATTGTTAAAATCAAAAGCATTATATTATGCAAAAAATAATTGTCATGCTCTTGGAGCAAAAATATTCTTAAATAAAAAAATACCTATGGGCAGTGGTTTAGGAGGAGGCTCGTCTAATGCCGCAACAGTATTAATTGTATTAAATCAGCTATGGAAAACAAAATTTACATTAGAAGAATTAGCCAGATTTAGTACTGAAATAGGATCAGATGTTCCAGCGTTTATCATGGGAAAAACATCTATTACTGAAGGAATAGGTGAAATATTATACCCTATTCAAAGAAAAGAAAAATGGTATTTAGTTGTTTATCCTGAAATTCATATTTTAACAAAAAATATATTTTCTAGTTTTTCACTTAAAAGTAAAGCTCAAAAAAAACCAATACAATTGCTTTTACAATCTCCATTTAGTAATGATTTTGAAAATATAGTAAGTAATAAATTTAAAAAAATAAAAAAATTAATTTCTATGCTATCTCTTTATGCACCTGCTCGAATGACCGGAACAGGGTCCTGTGTTTTTGCAGAATTTGACAATAAAATATCTGCTCAAAAAACATTTTCTTTACTGCCTCAAAATGTTAAGGGATTTATTGCTAAGGGTATGAATACTTCTTCATTACATCATGTTTTTTATAAAAGAAATAATCATATTTTTAATTAAAATTAATATTAAAATAAAAATAAAAAACAAGGTTTTTTATGCCAGATATGAAATTATTTGCTGGAAACTCTATTCCAAAACTAGCAAAATTTATTGCTCATCGACTTTATATAAATTTAGGAAATGCATCTGTAGGACGATTCAGCGATGGCGAAATTAGTGTTCAAATCAATGAAAATGTTAGAGGAAGTGATGTCTTTATCATTCAATCAACTTGTTCTCCAACAAATGATAATATTATGGAGCTTGTTGTAATGATAGATGCTCTAAGAAGAGCTTCAGCCGGTAGAATTACTGCAGTAATTCCATATTTCGGATATTCACGTCAAGACAGACGCGTACGATCTGCCAGAGTTCCAATTACAGCTAAAGTTGTAGCTGATTTTTTATCTAGCATTGGAGTAGATCGCGTATTAACAGTAGATTTACATGCTGAACAAATTCAAGGTTTTTTCGATGTACCTGTCGATAATGTATTCGGTAGTTTAATTCTTTTAGAGGACATGTTACAGAGAGAATTAAAAAATCCTATTGTTGTATCACCTGATATTGGCGGAGTTGTCAGAGCTAGAGCAATTGCAAAACTTCTTTATGATACCGATATGGCAATTATAGATAAAAGAAGGCCTCGTCCTAATATTTCTCAAGTTATGAATATTATTGGAGATGTCGCAAATCGAGATTGTATCCTAGTTGATGATATGATTGATACTGGAGGAACACTGTGTAAAGCTGCAGAAGCTCTTAAAGAAAGAGGAGCAAAAAGAGTTTTTGCATACGCTACACATCCTATTTTTTCAGGTCAGGCATCAGAAAACTTAAAATATTCTGTTATTGATGAAGTAGTTGTTTGTGATACCATTCCATTACAAGAAAAAATTAAATTATTGCCAAATGTACGAACCCTGACATTAGCTGGAATGTTAGCAGAAGCTATAAGACGAATTAGTAATGAAGAATCTATTTCTGCAATGTTTGAACATTAAAAATACTCCTAAGCACACTATGTTTTAATAAAATATTGTGCTTAGTATTTTCAAAATAACAATATTAAAATTTATGATTTAAAAACACTATTAAAAATAAATGAATAAAAAAAGATTTGTTTGATAAATTTAAATAAATAGCACTATTACATTGATAAATAAAAAATAATATAAACAAGATCAATATTACACCACGCAGAAAGCCAAATATACCCCCCAAAATCATATTAATATATAATAACTTATATGTTTTAATTATTTTATTAGAAACTAAATTTAATAATATTTTGACAGTAAAAAAAAAACAATAATAGTTAAAATTACTAAATAGTTCGTACTTTTTAAAAGAGCATCAGAATAAAATTTACTAAAATACATATAATTAGAAAAAAAATAAATAAAAAAAATCCAAAATACAGTAGATATTACATTTCTTAAAAAACCTTTAACAATTCCGAAAAAAAAAGAAAAAAAAATAACAACAAAAATAATAAAATCTATTAAAATCATAGTTTTCCAAAAAAATAATATTTTTATTTCATCATCATATTTCTTTGTTTGTGATAGAAATAAATTCTGAAACAGTTATAAAAGAGCCAAAAACTAATACTACATCTTTTTTTTTTAGTTTGCTTTTTAAATTCTTCCAAGCATGCTCAATACTACAAAAAAACAACGTATTCTGAGTAGGTAAATTTTTTTTTAACTGATCCATAGTAGCGCTTCGATTTATAGGTAAAAGAGAGGCATACCAATAATAAACTTGATCTTGTAGAGGAGAAATAATTGATAAAATATCTTTGTCTTTTAATACGCCAAATATTACATATAATTTCCCTTGTATATCTATTTGATTAATTTTTTTAGCAAGATATACAGTGGCATGAAAATTATGAGCAACATCAAGAATAATTATTGGATAATAAGAGATGATTTGAAACCTACCCTGTAATCGTACTTTAGATATTGAGCTTCTTAACATTTTTTTATTAATTATAAGGTCAGAATAAAATAATGCTGATAAAGCAAGCGCAACATTTGACAATGGTATTTGTGGTGTTGGTAAGTTATATAATTTTATATTTTCATGAATTAAATCCCAATTATTATTATGCTTTCTCCAACGCCAATCTTTGTTAATTATTTTTAATATTGTCTGACTCGCTTTAGCTACTTGATATATAGAACTTGGAAGATTTTTTTCTCCGATTACAGAAATTTTATTTTTTCTAAAAATTCCCGCTTTTTCACGAGCTATACTAAATCGATTGGGGCCCAAAATAGAAGTGTGATCTATGCTGATATTGGTAATAATAGATATATCGGAGTCTATAATATTAGTTGCATCTAATCTTCCTCCTAAACCAACTTCTAAGATAATAACATCTAGCGGTGAGTATTTTTTAAATAAAAATAAAGCTGTAAGTGTAACAAATTCGAAGTAACTTAAAGAATAATTTAATTTAACAGAATATATTTCAAAAAATGCATTAATATATTGTATCTCACTAATATATGATCCATTAATTTTCACACGTTCTGTAAAATTTAAAAGATGTGGAGAAGTGTATAAACCAACTTGATAGCCTGAATCTAATAATAGTTGTTCTAATATAGCACAAGTTGTTCCTTTACCATTTGTTCCACCTACAGTAAAAAAAAAAGATTGTAAACTTAATAAATTTAATTTTTTTGCAATATTTTTAATTTCTATTAAATTAGTTTGACCTTTTTTTTCTAATTTTTCTAAATATTTAATCCACATAGAAAAAGAAAAATTTTTTTTACACATATTTCCAGCTTATTTTAAAAAATTTTATATTTTTATATAAATTTTAAAAATATTAATAATTATTGCGATATTATTTTTTTTTAACAAAAATAATATTAACTATGAATGCAGTAATTAAAATAATTAATATAATACTAAATGTAAGTAAAGTTGAAATAGTTATAAATTTTTCAAATATTATTTTTACTCCTATTAACATTAAAATAGACGATAAAGCATATTCGATCATAGTAAATTTATTGATTATCGGAGCGATAAATAAATACATAAATCTTAAAGCTAAAACTGAAAAAATATTAGATGATAAAATAATAAATAAATTTTGAGTTATAGAAAAAATAGCCGGTATGCTATCTATTGAAAATATAATGTCACTCAATTCTATAAGAATTAAAGATATAAATAAAGGCGTAAAAAATATTTTATTATTTATTTTCAAAAAAAATTTTCTACATTCAGTGTTATTAGTCATTGGAAATACTTTATAAATCCAAGGAAAACTTATATTTTTTTTCTTCTCTTTTTTATTTGACGGGAAAAATATTTGTAAACTGATCCATATAAATAAAATACCGAAAAAATATAAAATCCAATGATATCTAACAAGTAAAAAAACCCCTAAAAAAGAAAATATAACACGCAATACTAAACCTACTAATAAACCATATAATAAAATTTTTTTTTGACAAGAAACTGGTATTTTAAATGATTTGAAAACTATAAACCAAATAAAAACATTATCTAAAGAAAGTATAATTTCCAACAGATAACTTGCTAAAAAACAAATAATGTTTTTATCTGCAATATCACTACTGCTAATTTGATATGTTACAATCCACAGTATAAAAATAAACAAAAAAAAAGAAAAAAAATAAATAAAAATTCCACGATATAGATGAAAAAACTGTTTTATTTTATTTAAATAACTATATTCTTTTAAAAAAAAATTAATTAAAATTAAAAAAAATCCGAAAAATAATAATAAAACGAAAAAAAAAATAATCATTAAATCTCTCTTTATTTAATTAAAATTTATTTAAAAAAATCATTTAATATTCATAAATTTATCGAAAATTATAGCTATTGTTCATTAAATACAAACTATTTTAGTTGATCCTAAAAAATATATTAATAAATTTGGAAACAATCCAAATATTAATAGCATTATTCCAGAACATAATATTAAAATTTTAGAGGGGATATTAATTCCAATATTATATGAAACTTTATTATCGATTAATAATTGATTTGATGGCTTTAAATAAAGATTAATAATTAATCTAAAATAACCGTATATGCCTAATATAGTTCCAAATAAAAAACTTATTCCAACTAACCATAAATGATTTTTTATTATAATAGATAAAATATAAAATTTTCCAATAAAACCTAAAGTTATAGGAATACCAGCTAAAGAAAGTAACACAATTGTCATAATAAAACTTAAAGTAGGTTCGGACCAAAATAAACCTCTATAAAAATTAATTAAATCTATATCATTATGAGAACAGGAAAACAAATGAATAATACCAAAATATGCTATATTAATAAACAAATAATTAAGCAAATAAATTAAAACTGTTTCCAAAGAAAAAATATAATTATTTTTTAAAACAAGCAAGATAATTAATAAATAACCTAGTTGAGAAATTGATGAATATCCAAAAAATCTTTTAATATTTTTTTGAAAAATAGCCATTAAATTCCCAAAAAATATAGAAAAAATACTTATTAATAATAATATTTCATATAATATTGCATTGTGTTCTATAAAACTATATGAAAACATATTCAATAAAACACTAAAAAGTGCTACTTTTCCAGAAACAGAAAAAAAAGACAAAATTGAAGATGGTGTACCCTGATAAACATCAGATGTCCATAAATGAAATGGAACTAAGGATAACTTAAATAGAAAAGAAAACAATACCATTACTATACCAAATAATAAAACTAACTTTTCATAATGAGGTGCTACTAATAAAGCATGATTAATTAAAAAAATACTTAAATCCCCAGAAATAGCATATATCCAAGAAATTCCGAGTAATAAAAATGAAGAAGATATTGCCGACAAAATCAAGTATTTAAAAGATGCTTCTAAAGAATAATTTACATAATTTGAATATGCAATTAAACCAAAAATTGGTAATGACATTAATTCAATACTAATAAATATTGATGACATATTATTAGAAATAGTTAAACAAATTGATCCCAGTGTTGAAAGAAGAAGAAGTAAATAAAATTCTTCTTTATTAAAAGGATAATTTAACAACCATGAGTATGAAAATACACAAGTAGAAATACTAGATAATAAAATAATAGCAATATAAAAAAGAGAATATCTATCAAGATAAAATAAAATAGTAATATTTATAGGAACAATTGAAATTAAAAAATATAATGAAAATAAAGTTATAATTAAAAAAAATGTACTCAATACAGCAACCAAAAAATGATTTCGATTACAAGAAATAGAAAAGATAAGTACTACTAAGCCTGTTATTAAAATTAACACAGGCAGTAAAGCAGTTAATTCTCGTAGATTGATTATCATTGTTTATTAAAACCTTGTTTTGAAATAGAATTCACAATTTTCTTTTGAAAATAATATATAGAAGATATAGTGTCTGTTGAAATATTTAATATTTTTTGAGGTATTAAACCTACAAAAAGTAATGTAAAAATTAATATTATTGAAATTCCAAATTCTTTCATGTTGGGAAATATTATGGCATGTTTTTGTTTCGACGATCCATAATAAATTCTCTGCATCATATGTAAGGAATAAATAGAAGAAAAAACAATACTTATTACAGCAATAACAGATACAATTGAATATGTTTTAAACATTCCAAACAAAATTAAAAATTCACCAATAAAATTTCCTGTTCCTGGCAGTCCTAAATTTGCTAAAGAAAAAAACAAAGAAAAAGCAGGAATCCAATAAAAATTAGACCAAAATCCACCCATTTCAAGAATATTTTGAGTTTTAAAATATTTATAAATTTGACCTGATAAAATACATAAAGCAGCAGTAGATAAACTACTAGATATTATTTGCACAACTATTCCCTGAAAAGAAATTTCATTGTTACTATAAATAGCAATTAAAATTAATCCCATATGAGATATAGAAGCATATGCAATTAAACGTTTGATATTAGTTTGAGAAAAAGCAAGTAAAGAACCATAAAAAATACTAAATAAACCTAAAAACATTGCAATAGGAGCAAATTTGTGCATGGAATTAGGAAAAAGTGTTATATTATAACGAAAAAGTGCATAAGGAGCGGTTTTTAATAAAGCTCCAATTATATCTATAGAGCCGCAATATGAAGACTCAACGTGAAAGTCCGATAACCAACTATGAAATGGAACAATAGGCATCTTAATAACAAAAGCAATAAAAAAAGCTAGCATAATCATATATTCTATATTCGGATTGATCGAATTGAATAATAATAAGTTATAATTAAATGTAAAAACATGGGTGTTTTGATAATAATTAAAAACTAACAAAAAAGTTGATATTAATATTAGTAAACCAGATATTTGAGAATATATGAAAAATTTATTTGCAGCATTTATAGCATGCGTTTTGTTTTTTTTGTTATTTCCCCATAGTGCAATTAAAAAATACATTGGAATTGATACAATTTCCCAAAAAAAGAAAAATAAAAATAAATCGCAAGCAATAAAAATACCTATAACACCAGTTAAAGCCAACATTATATTAAAATAAAAAAAACCCTCGTTTTCTTTTACTTCGTTCCATGCAGAAAAAATGGAAATAATTCCTAAAAAAAAAGTTAAAAATAACATAATCATTGAGAAGCTATCAACAGCTAAATGAAATTCAACTCCAAATCTTGGAATCCAACTAAGTATTAATTCATGATTCCAATGAGGATAATTTTTTATTTGATAAACATGTGAACTGTCAAAAAACCATAATTTAATAGAAATTAAAAGCGTTAATACTATACTGAATATCGCAACATAACGAGGAATACATTGTTTTAGTTGAAAAGAGAAGAATGAAATAATACTACCAAAAAATGGAATGATAACTAACAAAGAAAGCAACATCAGAGATATATTCCTATAATTTATAAAAATTTAAAATGGTTAATTAATTAAATTTTTTAAAAAAACAAAATCAATATAAAAATTAAATTTACACCTAATATCATAGATTCTATATACCATTTTATATTTCCGTTAACAGTTTTTAATAAAATTACATTAAAATTTTTTATTATATTAATCAAAAAAATATTTATTTTATTAAATGGATCAGAAAACAAAATATTAGAAATAGATAAATATGAATTAACAAAAAATAAATTATATAATGAGTCAAAACACCATCCATTTAATAAAAAATAATGTATAGATCGAAAGATTTTTAATTTCAAAAATTTCTCAATAAAACCTGTATTTTTAACCCATAAATAATATGCGATCCAAATACCTAAAAAAGATATAGAACTAGTTATTAGTTCAAAGAAAAATTTGTTATCCATAGAATATTTTAACATAGGAAATACAAAAGATAGAGAAGGTACGATGTAAATACTAAGAGCACTAGAAAAAATTAATAAAATAAACAAAGGACAATTATGAACTAATTCTTTTTTATATAAAAAATGAGAAAAACTATATTTTTTAAATAAAATAAAAATCATTCTACAAGTATAAATTGATGTTAATAATGAACCAAATAAACCCAATGCAAATAAATTAATATGACCACTTTTCAATACACTAAATAAAATGTTACCTTTGCTATAAAAACCTGATGTAATTAACGGAAATGAAATCAAAGACGCTCCCCCGAAAACAAAGCTAATAAATAAAAGAGGGCATTTTATAATTGTTTTAGACATTTTAAATATATTTTTTTCATTTTTACACAAAATGATTAAAGAACCAGAAGACAAAAATAATAATGCTTTAAAAACAGCATGTATAATTAAGTGAGTAATTGCAGCAGACCATGCTTGCACGCCTAATGATAAAAACATATATCCTATTTGACTCATAGTTGAATATGCCAAGATACGTTTTATATCTGTTTGAACCAATGCAGAAAAACTAGAAAGTAATATCGTCAAAATACCAATGACGCTTACAATAAACAATACATTTGGTGTTAATAAAAATAAAAAATATGTTCTTCCTATTAAATAAACACCTGCTGTTACCATAGTTGCCGCATGAATTAAAGCTGAAACAGGAGTTGGACCAACCATTGCATCTGAAAGCCAAGTTTGTAACGGTAATTGCGCTGATTTACCAAGGACACCTACCAACAAAAAAAATGTTATCACATTTGTAATCGAACTATTTATATGCACAAAATTTGATAAAAATTTTATTTTTTGAAAATCAAAAGTTCCATATTGTTGATATATTAAAAAAAATGAAACAATTAAAAATATATCTGAAATACGCGTTAAAACAAAAGCTTTTAAAGCGTGTTTGTTATTGTTAATATCTTTATAATAAAATCCGATTAATAAATAAGAACAAATGCTTATACCTTCCCATCCAATATACATAAGTATAAAATTATCTGCTAACACCAATAAAGACATACTTGCTATAAATAAATTAGTATAAGCAAAAAAACGAGAACAACCTTCTTTATTTTTCATATACCAAATAGAAAAAATATGTATTAATAAACCTATCCCTGTAATCACCAATAACATACTTAAAGACAAACCATCCAAAATTAAATTACAATTTATTCTTAATGCATTGATATCTATCCAACACCATAATCTTTGAATCCAAAATTGATAAGAATGATTAATAAAAATTATGCTATAAAAAAAAGTAATAAGAAATGAAACAAATACTGAACAAACTCCTATGAAAGCTGTACTCCAATTAGAAATGGTTCCTTGTGTAAAAGAGAGAATAAAAAAACTAAATAATGGAAATAAAATTATCAAAGAAATAATATTCATCCACTCATCTCACTTAATAAATTAATATTTAATGTTTTTTTGTTTCTATATAATTGAAGTAATAACGCCAATGCTATACTAGCTTCAGATGCAGCTAATGTAATAGCAAGAATATAAACTATTTGACCATCTGCTTGTTTCCAATATGTACTTGCTATTACTAATGCTAGTGCAGCTGCATTTATCATGATTTCTAAACTAATTAATATAAACAATATATTTCGACGGACTATTAGAGATGTTAAACCTAACATAAACAGCGTTAATGACAAACATAAACCATGAAATAAAGAAATCATAAATCTTTATCCTTACAAAATTAATAGGGTATGATTATTTTTTTAATTTATTTTTTTTATTACCAATATGAAAAACTACAATTAAAGCGGATAACAAAAGCAAAGAAGAAAGCTCAACTAGCAATAAATATGGACCAAATAAATTAACACCGATCATTTTAGTATTCATCAAAAAAAATTCAATTTTTTTTTCTTTAAGAAAAAAAATAACATATGTCATTGATAAAAATAAAATTAATGTCAAAATGCTTGGTGTTATCCAAAAAACAAGATGTAAATTTTTTTTTTCTTTTATATCATCTCTTTTTCCAAGATTTAACATCATAATCACAAAAATAAACAATACTATAATTGCACCTGCGTATATAATAACTTCAAGAGCACCGGCAAAAAATGCTCCAATTGTAAAAAAAATACCTGATATCGATAGAATTGAAATTATTAAATATAGTAAAGCATAAACTGCATTTTTTTGAATAATAACTAACAATGTAGATATGATAGCTACGAAAGAACATATATAAAAAGCGAAATTCATTTATCAACCTCTCTTTTACGGCAATAAAGTTTTAACGTTTATAGGTGATGATTCTATATCTAATTCACCTGTTTTTTTCCCGCTAATCAGCGTTCCGGAAAAACGGTAAAAATTATAGTCAGGATATTTTCCAGGGCCAGAAATTAATAAATCTTGTTTTTCATAAACTAAATTATACCTTTTAAAATCTGATAATTCAAAATCAGAAGTTAATTGAATAGCAGCTGTAGGGCAGGCTTCTTCACATAAACCACAAAAAATACAACGAGAAAAATTAATTCGAAAAAATTTAGGATACCAACGACCACCTATCTTTTCAGATTTTTGAAGAGAAATACAATCCACTGGACAAACTACTGCGCATAAATTACACGCAACACAGCGCTCATCTTTATTTGAATTTCTTGTTAATATAATACGTCCACGGTATCTAGGAGATAAGTAAACTTTTTCTTCTGGGTATAATTTAGTTTCAGATTTAGAAAATATATTTACGAAAATCATACAAATACTTCTTATTTGAGTAAAAAAACCGATAATAATTTTTTTTAAGTTCATAAATAAAATCTCTTTTTAGAAAAGTTTAAATTAATATAAAAAAAGCTGTTACAAGCAAATTTAATAATGTCATAGGCAAACATACTTTCCATCCAAAAGATAAGATTTGATCATACCTAGGTCTAGGTAAAGAAGCTCGAATTAAAATAAATAAAATAACGAAAAACATCATTTTTAAAAAAAACCAAAAAAATCTAGGCTCTCCAAAACCAGAACATCCGCCTAAAAACATCACTGTAATTAATGATGAAATTGTAACAATTGAAATATATTCTCCAATGAAAAATAAACCAAATTTCATTCCAGAATATTCAATATGATAACCATCAGCTAATTCTTGTTCAGACTCAGGCTGATCAAAAGGGTGTCTATGACAAATAGCTAATCCAGCTATAAAAAAACACAAAAACCCTAAAAATTGAGGTATAATATTCCACATGTACTTCTGATTATTTATAATATCTAAAATTCTAAATGATCCTGATTTAGCAACAACACCCATTAAGGATAAGCCTAAAAATACTTCATAACTTAAGGTTTGTGCAGAAGCTCGAATAGCTCCTAATAAAGAATATTTGTTATTACTAGACCATCCCGCAAATAATATTGCATAAACAGATAAACCGGCCATCATTAAAAAAAATAAAATTCCTATATTTAAGTTAATTATAGGATGATTGGGAATAAAAGGAATGATGGGAATAACGCACAACAAAGAAATAAAAGATATAATTGGAGATAAGACAAAAATAAATTTTTTACTAAATTTTGGAACCCAATCTTCTTTAAATAGAATTTTAATCATATCTGCGCATAGTTGTAAGCTACCAAAATAACCAACGCGATTAGGACCGTGTCTATTTTGAAAAAACGCCAGTAATCTACGTTCAAAAATACTTAACATTGCTGAAAAAAATATAAATAAAACAACGAATGACATTATTTTAAAAAATCCTAAAAATATTTCTAATATCTCTGCTCCAAAATATTTCATTGAATAAATTCTCTTATATATTTAATTTTCTTTCCAACTAAAGCACTAGGAAAACCTTTTCTTCCTATGGGTAGTCCGATCTGTTGTGAATGTAAATTCTCAGATATTCTTATATTTAAACAAAAATTTTTATTTAAACAATTAAATTTTATTATAGAATCTTTTTTTAATCCTATTTCTAGCGCGTCTGATTTACTTATTAATGCATATGGGCGCGCGATATTTTCTTTAATAATAGATGAATATTGTGTTAATTCTTCATGCCCGAAAATACGATAATATGGAATTATATACCAATATTTTTTTTCAATATTAATTTTACAATTTAAATAAATATCGCTAATTTTCGGATTTTCTTTAAATAAATGAACACCTGAATCCCCAGATATTAATTCTTTGCCCACCTCTTTTTGAAATTTATTCCATGCTTGTGGAGAATTCCAACTAGGAAACCAAGCAAACGGAATATATTCAAAAGATTTATTAGGCTGGCTAAAACCTTCCATAGAAAAAGAAAACATGGTGTTAATATCCTGAGGTTGAGAACTTTCATGAATATCAATATGAGATTTTAAAGCAGTTCGTCCACTGTAACGATTAGGAGAACGAGCAATTTTTTGATTTTTGATTCGAAAATCAGCATTAGGTAGAGAGGTTTTTATTGTTTTAAAAATAGGGTACTTATTACTATAAGAAGTAATTACATCATCTAAGTTTAACCAAGATATTTTTTTGTTTAAAAGTTTACACTGAATAAAATGTAACCATTTCCAACTCTCATAAAGACAATTTTTTTGATCAATAAACATTGGATCGTAAACTTGAAAAAAACGCTGTGCTCTACCTTCAAAGTTAATTACAGTACCAGAACTTTCTGAAAAATTTAAACATGGCAAACTAAGCATAGAATTTTTATAAGTTTCAGTATATATATGATCTATTACTAAAACATTAGTTTTCTTTTTTAAAATATTATCGCAATCATATTGAGAAAAATAACGGTATAAATCATACTCCATAAATATAATAGCGTCTGCTTGTTTTTGATTTAATCTGCGATATACTTGATCTATAGAAATTCCACCGATTAATCCTAATCCTAATGCATTTGAAGAAGATGTTAAAAAAGTCATGGCAACATGATTTTTTTTATGTTTTTTTATTGATATAGCTATATTAATAGCTGTCTTTATAATCGATGTACTAAATGAATTCGTACCAGAAATAATTAATGTTTTTTTTGCATTAAGTAATTTTTTTGAAATACAAATAGCTTTCTCAAGTAAAAAAGAATTTAAATTTTCAACAACTGGTAAATCATTATCTAAATTATGTGCAATTGCGGAACCAAATTTTGATTGATCATTGATTGATGCAAAATAAGACCACTCAGAAATATCATCTAATTTAGTTTCGTGCGTATGAGTGATGTACAATGAATTTTTATGATTCTCCGAAATGTTAGATATAACAGTTGCATTCCATCTAGGTATTCCATTGAATTCAGCTATATCTTTAGCTTTCTTTTTAATGGCTTGACGCACTGCCAACGCAACACGAGGCGAAGTTTGAGTCAAATCTTCCCCAAGAATTAAAATAGAATCATAACTTTCAATTTCTCTCAAAGATGGAATATATAAATTATTATTTTTAAAAACATTTAAAATTAATTTCAAACAAGATTCTTCTTTAGAAGACATTCCATGAGAAAAATTATTTTCTCCAACTAATTCTTTTAATGCAAAATTGTTTTCTACGCTTGTCCGTGACGAACCAACACCAATAATGTTTTTATGACGTCGAAAAAAATTTACTCCTTCTTTTATTGCCTCGTTTAAATTCAATATTTTTAATTTTTCATCGATTAAACAAGAAGGATTTCTAGGACGGTTTTTTAAATCACTATGTGAATAACCAAAACGTCCTAAATCACAAATGAAATAATGGTTTATATTGTAATGATACCTATTTTCTACACGACGTATTTCGCCATATCGTTCACCTATACTAATATTGCATCCCACACTACAACTCTGACATATACTAGGAGCATATTGCATATCCCATTTTCGATTATATTTTTTAGAATGTGTTTTATCAGTAAAAACACCAGTAGGACATATTTCCACTAAGTTTCCTGAATGCTCATTCTCTAAAATTCCATCTTCTACACGACCAAAATAAATATTACTATTAGAACCATAAACGTTTAAATCTCTACCATCTGCGTAATCTTTGTAATATCGGACGCAACGATAACATCCAATACAACGATTCATTTCATGTTTAATAAAAGAACCTAAATATTGATTTTTATGTGTTCTTTTTGGGAACCGATAATTTCGAATATGATGTTTATTCATAACTGTTACATCCTGCAAATGGCAATTACCGCCTTCCTCACATACAGGACAATCATGTGGATGATTTGTTAACAAAAGTTCTACTATATTTTGTCTAAATGTTTTTGATACCTTGTCATTAGTCGAAATAATAGATCCATCTACTATAGGAGTCATGCAGGACATAATTAATCGCCCTTTCGAATCTGACAAACTATCATACTGTGTCACAGCGCATTGCCGACAAGATCCTACACTACCTAATTGAGGGTGCCAACAAAAATAAGGAATATCTAATCCAATTGATAGACATGCCTGTAATAAGTTGTGAGATTTATTTGCATAGTATTCTTTTTTATTTATATAAATTTTAGACATAATAGACAATTCCAAAACTCTTTAAAAAAACAAATTTTATATTTAAATATTAAATGGTTAACTTAGATTTATTAGGTTGCATCCTCGTAATATTTTTATTTAAATTTGATTTTTTATATTAATTCCAGCTTCAAATTCTGAACGAAAATATTTCATAGCACTTTGTAATGGTTCAATCGCTCCAGGAGCATGAGCGCAAAATGTTTTTCCTGGACCAAGAGAAAAGCATAATTTTTCTAAATTTTTTATATCATTAGTTTGTCCTTCTTTATTTTTTAAGCTATATAATATTTTTACAATCCATGGCAATCCATCTCTACAGGGTGTGCACAAACCGCATGATTCACGAGCAAAAAATTTTTCTATATTATATACAAGTGAAACCATATTAGTTTTATTATCTACAGCCATAGAAAGAGCTGTTCCTAATCGACTACCCGCTTTTGTAATAGTATTAAAATCCATAGATAAATCTAAATGTTTTGAGACAAGAAAATCTGTACCTGCTCCTCCAGGCTGCCATGCTTTTAAAGATAAACCTGATTTCATTCCTAACGCATAATCTTCTAAAATTTCACGTGCAGTTATGCCAAAAGGTAATTCCCAAACACCAGGGTTATTAACATTCCCTGAGAAACCCATTAACTTTGTCCCAGTATCAGAACTATGAGACAATGTTTTGTACCAATGAGGGCCATGCAATACAATAGCTGGAACATTAGATAAAGTTTCGACATTATTAACACAAGTGGGCTTCCCCCATAATCCAAACATTGCTGGGAATGGTGGTTTAAATCTAGGATTGGCTCTTCGACCTTCTAATGAGTTAATCAAAGCGGTTTCTTCACCACAAATATAACGACCAGCCCCAGTATGTAAAAACAAATTAAAATTAAAGCCACTATTTAAAATATTTTTACCAATATAACCAAAATTACTTGCTTCCTGTATTGCTTTTTTTAAAACATGTTCTCCTTTAATATATTCTCCTCTCAAAAAAATATAACCACGGGTAGCTTGAATAGCAAAAGCTGATAATAACATCCCTTCAATCAACTGATGCGGTAACTGTTCTATCAAGAACCTATCTTTATAAGTACCTGGTTCCATTTCATCAGCATTACATAATAAATAGCGATGTTCTTTTTTATCATGTATATTATCTGGCATTAAACTCCACTTTAAACCTGTAGGAAAACCAGCTCCTCCTCTTCCTTTTAAATCGGATTCTTTTACTAAATTAATTACATCTTTCGATGTTTTTTGATGCAATGTTTTTTTAAAAGCAATATAACCATTTTTATTACAATATTCTTTTATCCAGACAGTTTTTTTGTCATCTCGCATTCTCCATGTCAATGGATGTGTTTCTTCTAATCGATTGATTTTATTATTCATTTATATGATTCCAGTAAATTTAGTGCAGATTCTGGAGTTAATTTAGAATGAAGATCTTCATTAATCATGATAGTTGGACTTTTATCGCAATTCCCCAAACAACAAATAGGCAATAAAGTAAATCTTTGATCTAAAGTAGTATGACCTGTTTTAATAGATAAATGATTTTCTAATGCTTTTTTAATTTTTTGATAACCTGTTAAATAACAAACTACGCTATCACAATAACGAATTATATTTCGCCCTACAGGTTGACGATAAATTTGACTATAAAAAGTAGCTATACTTTCTATATCACTTGAATTGATATTAAGTATTTTAGCAATTTCAATAATAGCTAGATCAGACACCCAACCACGTTGTTTCTGAACAATTTTTAAAGCTTCTATAGCAATTGCTTTATAATTTTCATAATATTTTTTTTGATTTTCTATTTCATTAATTTCGAAGGTACTTAATACAAATTGTGTAGAAATTTCTCTTAATTTTCTTTTTTTTTATTCATAGTTATCTATCCACATCTGACATAACAAAATCAATACTTCCTAAATATACAATTAAATCCGATATTAAACTTCCACGAATAACTGAAGGTATTTGTTGTAAATGTGCAAAACTAGGTGTACGTATTCTCGTTCTGTAACTCATAGTACCACCATCACTAATTAAATAATAACTATTAATACCTTTAGTTGCTTCAATCATCTGAAAACTTTCATTTGCTGGAATCACAGGACCCCAAGATACTTGTAAAAAATGATTAATTAAACTATCAATATATCTTAACGTATCCTCTTTAGGAGGCGGAGTAGTTAGTGGATGATCTGCTTTATAAGGACCTTCTGGCATATTATTTAAACATTGCTTTAAAATTGATAAACTTTGATAAATTTCTTCTACTTTTATCATGACTCTAGAATAACAATCACTGATCCCACTGCCAATAGGTATTTCAAAACTATAATTTTGATATCCAGAGTAAGGTCTCCATTTTCGTACATCAAAATCTAATCCGGTAGCACGCAAACCAGCGCCTGTTACACCCCAAGTCAAAGCTTCTTTTTGCGAATATTGAGCAATACCTTTTGAACGATTAATTAAAATAGTGTTTTTTAAAGCGACATCTATATAATATTTAAGTCTTTTGGGCATCCATTTTAGAAAATTATTTAATAAAATATCCCATCCTTTTGGAAGATCATGAGCTACCCCGCCAATACGAAACCAAGCAGGGTGCATTCTTGCTCCAGTTATCGCTTCAATTAAATCATAAATTTTTTGACGATCAGTAAAGGCAAAAAAAACAGGAGTCATACATCCTACATCTTGAATAAAAGTAGAAATAAATAATAAATGACTATTAATTCTAAATAATTCTGATAACATTACTCGAATTACTTCTACTTTTTCTGGAACAGAAATATTAGCTAATTTTTCTACTGCTAATATATAAGGCATCTCGTTGATACATCCGCCTAAATATTCAATACGATCTGTATATGGAATATAACTATGCCATGATTGACGTTCAGCCATTTTTTCTGCTCCTCGATGATGATAGCCTATATCAGGAACGCAATCGACAATATTTTCACCATCTAATTGTAAAACAATTCTAAAAGCACCATGTGCGGAAGGGTGATTCGGGCCTAAATTTAAAAACATAAAATCTACATCATTATTTTTTCTTTTCATGCCCCATGATTCAGGTTTAAATCGTAAACTTTCCATTTCTAAATCTTCTCTTTCTTCATTTAAGAAGAAATTTTTGAACTCAGTAGCTCTAGCTGGAAAATCTTTTCTTAATGGATGACCTGTCCATGTATTAGGCATAATAATACGTGTTAAATTAGAATGATTTTTAAAAACAATACCGAACATTTCCCATGTTTCTCGCTCATACCAATTGGCGTTAGGAAATATATTAGTACATGTAGATAAAATTAAATTGTTTTTAATTAAAGGGACTTTGATCATAAAATCAATATTATGTTTAACAGATATTAAATGATAAAAAACTGAAAAATCAGCTTTAGGAAGATTTTCTCGGTGTAATCGACAACGCTCATCTACACCATGCAAATCAAAAAGCATATTATAAGAGTACGGTGCATCAAATAAAAGTCTAATAACTTGTAATAAACAATTTTTATTTAACCAAATTATTGGAAAACCCATCTTAGATTCCTGTATAACACAAAAATCTTTTCCAAAAACATGGAATAGTTTATTAAAAACTAAGCTAGTTATATCAGTTTCATCAATATTTTTTTTTAAAATGTTATTTTTAATTAAAATTTCATCCATCATGGATTTCTCATTATAATTAATTTTAAAAATTTATAAAATTTTTAAAATTATTATTATTTTTAAACTAATATATTTATATGATTAAAAAAATTAAATTTTATCTGACGTTGGAAGATTGACAATTGAAATTCTTTTATTTGTTTTTTTTTCTTTTTCTGACAACATTTTTTTTTGATATATTCCTTGTTCTCCCACTACCCAAGACAATGGTCTTCTTTCTTCATTAATAGAATTTTGAAGTAATTTCAAAGCATGTATATACGCTTCTGGCCTAGGTGGGCAACCAGGAATATAAACATCTACTGGTAAAAATTTATCTACACCTTGCACCACAGAATAAATATCATACATTCCGCCAGAATTAGCACATGCTCCCATAGAAATAACCCATTTTGGCTCTAACATTTGATCGTATAATCTTTGAATAATAGGAGCCATTTTAATAAATGGAGTTCCAGCAATCACCATAACGTCAGCTTGTCTGGGAGAAGCTCTTAACACTTCAGATCCAAAACGAGCCACATCATGTACAGAGGTAAAAGCAGTAACCATTTCTACATAACAGCAAGATAATCCGAAATTATAAGGCCAAAGAGAGTTTTTTCGACCCCAATTAACTAACTTATGAAGTAATTGATGCAATTTACCTACAAAAATATTTTTTTTTAAATAATTCTCTACAGGATCTTCAACCAGATAACTCGATTGCTTTGGATATTTTTTATGAGAATTATTTTCTTCTACTCGAGTCAAAGTGTAATTCGCTGTATATTTCATAAAATTATATCCTTAAATACGATGAATTTAAACGTTTTATTTATATGCCCAATCTAATGCTTTAATTCGAATTAAGTAAAATAATGATAACAAAAGAAACATTATAAAAATAAAAGCTTCAAAAAAACCTACCCAACCAGTTTCAGTTATACTAACAGACCATATATAAAGATAAAGAGCTTCAACATCAAATATTACAAAAAACATTGCAACCAAATAAAACTTGACAGAAAAATGCAAACATGTATTTCCTACAGAAATAATACCTGATTCAAATGGTGTATGTTTATGTCTTGATGACGATTTTCCCCCTAAAATAGAACTTGCAAATAACATAAAACAACAAAACGTAAAAGAAAAAAAAATAAAACAAAAAAAGTATAAACATTCTCTCATATCAAATGATATCAACATAGGAAAACCTCAAAATTTTTTAATAAGCAAAAAATTTAATATACATGAAAAATATAAAATAATAAATTATGTTTCATAAAATACAGTTCCATCCTGTTTAGACTGATTGAAAAACTCATTTTTTTTGAAGTTAGACCTTGATGACTAAAAAAAAGACCCCATCTAATAATCACAACACTGATAGATAATTATAAAATACAATCCTATGTCGCTAATAAAAGCCAAAAAAATGGCTACATAAGGGTTGAAAACCCAATTATCAAAATAGGAGAAATACAATGGGTAAAATTATTGGTATCGACTTGGGAACAACCAACTCTTGTGTTGCCATTATGGATGGCAATAAACCTCGTGTTTTAGAAAATTCAGAAGGAGATCGCACTACACCTTCAATTATTGCATACACTAAAGAAGGCGAGGTTTTAGTAGGTCAACCGGCTAAACGTCAAGCTATTACCAATCCGAAAAACACTTTATTTGCTATAAAACGTTTGATTGGTAGAAAATTTAAAGATGAAGAAGTGCAACGCGATATAAAAATAATGCCATACAGCATAATTAACTCCGAGAATGGAGATGCTTGGATTGATGTAGAAAGAAAAAAAATGGCTCCGCCTCAAATTTCTGCTGAAGTTTTAAAAAAAATGAAAAAAACTGCAGAAGATTATTTAGGGGAACCAATAAAAGCAGCTGTTATCACAGTACCTGCTTATTTTAATGATGCTCAACGGCAAGCAACCAAAGATGCAGGTAGAATAGCTGGTTTAGAAGTAAAAAGAATCATAAATGAACCTACAGCAGCTGCTCTCGCATACGGTCTAGATAAAGGCCAGGGAAATCGCACCATCGCTGTATATGATCTAGGCGGAGGGACTTTTGATATATCAATTATTGAAATAGATGATGTAGACAAAGAAAAAACATTCGAAGTGCTATCTACCAATGGAGATACCCATCTTGGGGGGGAAGATTTTGATAGTAGATTAATCAACTATTTAGTAAAAGAATTTAAAAAAGAACAAGGTATTGATTTGAGAAACGATTCATTAGCTATGCAAAGATTAAAAGAATCAGCAGAAAAAGCTAAAATCGAGCTTTCATCAGCGCAGCAAACAGACGTAAATTTACCCTATATTACAGCAGATTCTAATGGTCCAAAACATTTAAATATCAAAGTAACTCGTTCTAAACTTGAATCTTTAGTTGAAGATTTAGTATCAAAATCTATTGAACCGCTTAAAGTGGCGTTAAAAGATGCAGGATTATCTATATCAGATATTAACGATGTAATATTAGTAGGTGGTCAAACAAGAATGCCTATGGTGCAATCCAAAGTTGCAGATTTTTTCGGAAAAGAACCAAGAAAAGATGTGAATCCAGATGAAGCAGTTGCAGTTGGAGCTGCAGTTCAGGGAGGAGTACTTTCAGGAGATGTTAAAGATGTTTTACTACTAGACGTAACCCCATTATCATTAGGAATTGAAACTATGGGTGGTGTAATGACTTCACTTATCAGTAAAAATACAACAATTCCTACTAAACATAGTCAAGTGTTTTCAACAGCAGAAGATAACCAATCAGCAGTCACAATACATGTATTACAAGGCGAAAGAAAAAGAGCTTCAGATAACAAATCTTTAGGACAATTTAATTTAGATGGTATTGAACCTGCACCTAGGGGGACAGCACAAATCGAAGTAACATTTGATATTGATTCTGATGGAATTTTACATGTTTCAGCAAAAGATAAAAAAACTGGTAAAGAGCAAAAAATTACTATCCAAGCTTCTTCTGGGTTAAATGAATCAGAAATTAAAAAAATGATAGATGATGCAGAAGCAAATTCTGAATCAGATCGTAAATTTGAAGAATTAATTCAAATACGTAATCAAGGCGATCAGTTAATTCATAGTGTAAAAAAACAATTAGATGAAAATAAAACAAAAATTGAAATTCAAGATGAAGAAAACATAAAATCATCTTTAAATGATCTAGAAAAATCATTAAAAGGAGATGATAAGTCTGAAATTGAAAAAAACATACAAAATCTTTTAAAAATTTCATCTAAACTAACAGAAACTTATCAAAAAACAAAAGAAGACAATCCAAAAAATGAAAATCAATCATCTACATCAAAAAAAGATGAAAATATCGTAGATGCAGAATTTGAAGAAATAAAAGATCCTAAAAAATAATTATAACTATCTAAACACTAACACGGGCGTAGAAAAAAATCTACGCCCGTGTAATTATTTTAAAAGCAGGAAGAGTAATAATGGGAAAAAAAGATTACTATCAAATCTTAGGAGTCTCAAAATCAGCTGAAGAACGCGAGATTAAAAAAGCTTATAAACGATTAGCAATGAAATATCATCCTGATAGAAATCAAGGTGATAAAAATGCTGAAAATAAATTTAAAGAAATAAAAGAAGCTTACGAAATCTTAGTAAACGAAGAAAAAAGAAATGCATACGATCAATATGGACATTCAGCTTTTGAAAATGGTCACAATCAAAATACTACTTATAGTACTTTTACTAGTTCTACAGATTTTGGTGATATTTTCGGAGATGTTTTTGGTGATATTTTCGGCGGAAATAGAAATCAAAGAGTAAAAAAAGGATCTGATTTATGTTATAATATGGATATTTCTTTAGAAGATGCGGTAAAAGGTGTAATAAAAGAAATAAAAATTCCAACATTTCAAAAATGCCAAATTTGTTATGGAACTGGAGCTAAAAAAGGAACTAAACCTCGTAACTGTTCCACTTGCCAAGGCAGAGGTCAAATACATATAAGAAAAGGATTTTTTACAGTTCAACAATCCTGTCCTACATGCCACGAAAAAGGAACAGTAATACAAGATCCATGTCGTATATGTAAAGGCCAAGGAAGAGTCAGAAAAAATAAAACATTATCAGTCAAAATTCCACCTGGTGTAGATACTAATAATCGAATTAGAATAAACAATGAAGGAGAAGCCGGTACAAATGGCGCGCCATCAGGAGATCTATATGTTCAAATAAAAGTAAATAAACATCCTATTTTTGAACGTGAAGAAAATAATCTTTATTGCGAAGTACCAATAAATTTTACTATGGCTGCATTAGGCGGAGAAATTGAAGTGCCTACACTGGATGGAAGAGTGAAATTAAAAATACCATCTGAAACACAATCAGGAAAACTTTTTCGTGTCCGAGGTAGAGGTGTAAAATCAATACAAAATAGAAATCAAGGTGACTTGTTATGCCGAGTAGTAGTAGAAACACCAGTAAATCTTAACGAACAACAAAAATATCTTTTAAATGAACTAGGACAAAGTTTTAATGGATTTAAAGGTGAAAAAAATACTCCTCGATCAAAAAGATTTTTTGATGGAGTAAAAAGATTTTTTGATGATTTAACAAAATAAAATATTATAAAGTATTGCTTCTTAATAGAATGAGAGGCAATACTGTTATAAAAAATTTATTTTTAATTTAATTTTTTAATTTGAAGTGATAAAACAGATTTATATCTTGCTGCTTTATTTTTATGGATCAAACCCTTGGTTGAATATTTATCAATTACAGGTTGCATATTTTTGAAAGCATCTTCTGCTCTTTTTTTATCTCCAGACAAAATAGATAATCGAACTTTCTTTATAAAAGTACGAATTTTCGAGCGTTGACTCATATTATTTTTACGACGATATTCCGATGCTACAGCATCTTTCTTAGATGATTTAATATTAGCCAATTTAAACTCCTAAATAAAAAATTTTATTAAAAATTATACTATATATAAAATATGATACAAGAGATAATAAAAATTAATAATAAATATAATAAATTTTTATTAAAAAATTGTTAAATAGTTATTATTAAATATAAATTTTATGATAAATTCTAGCATATATAACCTTATTATATTGGATTAATTTAATAATGAAGATTATACGAGGCATTCATAATCTTAAAAAAATAAATTCTCACTCAGTTATAAGTATTGGAAACTTTGATGGAGTGCATTTAGGACATCAAAAACTACTTTCCACAGTATGTAATATAGGAAAAGAAAATAATTTACCCACAATAATCATTTTGTTCGAACCGCAACCATTAGAGTTTTTTAATAATCGTGCGTCTCCTAAAAGGATTACAACATTTCAAGAAAAAATAAAATATATTCAATTATATAAAATTGATATTATTTTATGTATTAAATTTAATAGTATTTTTGCAAAAATGAACGCTCAAACATTTATTACGAAAATATTAATTAACAAACTAAACATAAAATTTATTATAATTGGTCAAGATTTTAAATTTGGATCTGAAAGAAATGGAGATATTTTTCTCTTAAAGAATATGAGTAAAAAATATAAGTTCATTGTTATAGAAATAGAACCGTTATACAAAAGTAACATTAAAATTAGCAGTACTAATATTAGAAAATATTTATTACAAGATAACATTAAATCAGCTGAATCATTACTTGGTAGACCATTTAATATTATTGGTCGTGTTATTTATGGTGATCAAATAGGAAGAACATTAGGTTATCCTACAGCTAATATAAAATTATATCAAAATATTGCCTTAAATAATGGAGTATATGCGGCTAAAGTACACTATAAACAAACATATTTTGGAATATGTAATATAGGATTTAAACCTAGTTCTCTTAATAAACAAAAAAATAAAACTGTTGAAGTTCATTTATTTAATACAAAAATTAATTTATATAACAAAAAAATAGAAATTTTAATACATAAAAAAATAAGAAACGAGCATTTTTTTATATCTATGCACAAACTTAAAAATCAGATTGCTCAAGATGTTCAAATTACTAAAAAATATTTCAATATTTCTAATCATTAACTAAAAAGTAAAGACAAAACTTATGTATGACTATAAAAAAACTTTAAACTTACCTAAAACAAAATTTTCTATGCGAGCTAATTTAACTCAAAAAGAACCTATAATCTTAAAAAATTGGTATGAAAATAATCTTTATCAAATAATTAGAAAAAGTAAAGAAAACAAAGAAATTTTTCTTTTACATGACGGACCTCCATATGCCAATGGGAATATTCACATTGGACATGCAGTTAATAAAATCTTGAAAGATATAATAATTAAATCAAAAAATTTATCTGGTTTTGATGCACCATATATACCATCATGGGATTGTCATGGATTACCTATTGAACAGAAAGTTGAAGAAAAAATAGGAACACATAAAAAAAAAATAAGTACTGCAATATTTCAAGCAAAATGTAGAAAATATGCAAACAATCAAGTAGATAAACAAAAAAAAGATTTTATTAAATTAGGAGTAATTGGAGATTGGGAAAATCCTTATCTTACAATGGATTACAAAAATGAAGCAAATATAATTAATACACTCTCTAAAATCATTGAAAAACAATATTTATATAGAGATTTCAAACCTGTACATTGGTGTTTAGAATGTCAATCGTCTTTATCTGATGCAGAAATTGAATATTTTGATAAAAAATCAGATGCAATTTTTGTTGCAATGAAAAGTAATGATAAAAAGTTAAAAAAAATATTAAATACTGATATCTTAAAAGAAAAAGAAATATACTTACCTATTTGGACTACTACTCCATGGACACTTCCATCTAGTCAAGCCATCACAGTGCACCCGGATTTTAAATACGATGTAATTGAAACAGAAAAGTATAATTTAATTTTAGCCACAGGATTGGTAAAAAGCACGCTTAATAGTTTAAACATAAAACATTGGAATTATTTAATTTCGATTAAAGGGAAGCAACTAGAAGGTATAAAGTTTTTACATCCGTTTTTAAATAATGTTTCATTACCTGTAATATTAGGAAAACATGTTACTCTTGAAGTAGGAACAGGAGCAGTACACACATCACCGGACCATGGACAAGATGATTATTCTATCTGTCAAAAATACAATATAAATACAATCGATTTAATTAACTATAAAGGTGATTTTAAAAAAAATATACATCCAAAATTAGATGGTATTAATATTTTTCAATCTAATAAAATTATTATAAAATTGTTAATTGAATACAATTGCTTGTTACATCGCGAATCTTTACATCATAGCTACCCGCACTGCTGGAGACACAAAACTCCTATCATATTTCGAGCGACTCCACAATGGTTTATTGATATTAACAAAAACAATTTACGCTTCAATACTATTGAAGAAATTAAAAAAGTTGCATGGATTCCTCAATGGGGGAAATCTAGAATTAAAGAAATGATTAAAAAAAGACCTGATTGGTGTATTTCAAGGCAAAGAAAATGGGGTGTTCCAATGTCTATTTTTATAAATAAAGAAACAGGAAAAATACATCCTCAGAACTCTATTATAATGAAAAAAATAGTTAAACAAGTAGAAATATCAGGAATTCAAGCATGGTGGAATATGGATTTAAAAGAAATACTAGGAGAAGAACATTATTTATATGATCAAATTTTTGATATATTAGATGTCTGGTTTGAATCGGGAAACACTCATACAAGTATACAATATAAGAACAAAAAAAACAAAAAAAATTATGCAGATATGTTCTTAGAAGGTTCGGATCAACATCGAGGTTGGTTTATGTCATCATTGATGATATCAATGTTAATTAATAAAAAAGCACCTTACTCAGAAGTTTTAACACATGGATTTGTAGTTGATGGAAATGGGCAAAAAATGTCTAAATCTATAGGCAATACTATTAGTCCTAACGATGTAATTAAAACATTAGGAGCAGATGTTTTAAGACTGTGGGTTGCTTCTTCCAACTATTCTAATGATATTTCTATTTCTAATGAAATTTTAAAACGGACATCAGATATTTATCGAAGAATAAGAAATACAGCACGTTTTATGTTAGCTAACATAAATGATTTTAATCCAAATACAGATATTATTCCTAAAGAAAAAATGATCTACTTAGATCAATGGGCTATTGCTCGAACCAAAATAGTACAAGAAGATATTATTCAACTTTACAATAAGTATAATTTTCATGGGGTAATACAAAAATTAATGCATTTTTGTTCAATTGACATGGGCTCTTTTTATCTTGATATTATTAAAGATAGGCAATATACTTTAAAAAAAAATAGCTTGGAAAGAAGAAGCTGCCAAACAGCGATATATTATATAATTCACGCGTTAGTTAGATGGATATCACCTATATTATCGTTCACTGCTAATGAAATATGGAGCTATTTACCAGGAAAAAAATCAGCATATGTATTTACAGAAGAATGGTTTAATAAATTATTTGAACTAAACATTCAAATGATATTTCATCATCAATTTTGGAATGAATTAATCGAAATTAAAAATGAAATAAATAAATTTATAGAAAAAGCAATAAAAAATAAAAAAATAAATAATTCATTAGAAGCTTCTATCACATTATATGTGACATCTGAAACAAGAAAAAAATTAAACATTTTAGGAGATGAGTTAAAATTTTTATTTTTAACATCTCAGGTATCAGTGAAAGATTATAAAGCAGCACCAACTAAGACAAAAAAAAGTGTTTTATTTTCAAAACTTAAAATTGCATTAGAAAAAAGCAATGCAAAAAAATGTCAAAGATGCTGGCATTATAATATACCTATCAATAATAATGATGAAATTTGTATGAGATGTATTTCTAATACTCAAGGGAATGGTGAAAGACGAATTTTCATATGAAAAAAATAAACAAAAAATATTTTCTAATTATAATAATTATTTTAATAATAGATATTTTATCTAAATTCTGGATTTTAAAATATTTTGATTTATATGAAAAAAAAGAAATTTTTTCAATACTAAATTTATTTCATGTACATAATTATGGCATAGCTTTTAGCATGTTTTCCAATAAAACATCATGGAATAGATTTTTTCTATCAATATTAAGTATAATAATTATAGTATTTATATTTAAAGAAATTGTAAAAACAAAAACAAACGAAAAAAAAACAGATCTTTGCTTTATTCTATCAGGCGCTATAGGAAATGTAATAGATCGTATAAATTATGGATTTGTTATAGATTTTATTGATATACATATTAATAACTGGCATTTTGCAACATTTAACATATCTGATTGTAGTATTTTTTTTGGAATGATTATGTATATAAAAAAACACATAAAAAATAAGTTTTAAATGGAATAAATGTATTGCTTCTTAATTTTCATAGTACAATATCTTGTTTTTATATAAAATACATATCTGGAGATTTTTAAAAATGGATGTTTTTTTGGCTAATCCAAGAGGTTTTTGCGCAGGTGTTAAAAGAGCCATTTTAATCGTTGAAAACGCTTTAAAAATTTATAAAACAACTATATATGTTAAACATGAATTAGTTCATAATAAACATGTTATAAAAAAATTACGTAACAAAGGGGTTATCTTTGTTGAAAAGATATCAGATATTCCAAATAATTCAATTATTGTCTTTTCTGCTCATGGAGTTTCAAAAAAAACCAAAGAACAAGCTTTAAAAAAAAAATTAATTATTTTAAATGCAACTTGTCCATTAGTGACAAAAGTACACAAAGAAGTATCAAAAGCAAGCAAAAGGAATATAGAAACTATTTTCATTGGTCATAAAGGACATCCTGAAGTAGTTGGTACGATAGGTCAATATAATAGTAAGCATAGTAAAATTCATCTAATTGAATCGATAGAAGATATAAACAAACTATCAATCAATCCAAACCATAAAAAATTAAATTTTTTTACACAAACAACATTATCTATAAATAATACTCGATCTATTATTAAACTTTTAAAAAAAACATTTCCATATATTTCTGGTCCTAAAAAAGAAGATATATGTTATGCAACAACAAATCGACAAAATGCAATTATTAAGTTGTCAAAAATAACTGATATGATACTTGTAATAGGTTCTAAAAACTCTTCCAATTCCAAGCGTCTTGCTGAATTAGGGAAAGAAATTGGAGTTTTCACTAAACAAATTGAATCATTTTTAGATATTCAAAAGAAATGGATAAAAAATAAAAAATGCATTGGAGTTACGGCAGGTGCATCTGCACCGGAATTTTTAGTGAAACAAGTTATTGAATATTTAAAAAAAATAGGCGCTCAAAATATAAAAGAAATTGAAGGAAATAAAGAACAAATAAGTTTCAATGTACCTAAACATTTAACAATTCCACAAGATTAAAAAAATTATGAATAACAAAATAACTCGCATTGCTATTACCGGAGCTCTAGGTAGAATGGGTCAGATGTTAGTACGGGAAGTAGAAAAAAACAAAAAAACTTGTTTAACTGCGGCAATAGTAAAACAAAATCATCCTTTAATTAATCATGATATCGGAAAAGAAATTGGTATAGGTAAAATAGGGGTTCTGATTCAAGATACTTTAGATGTTAACAAAAATGATTTTGATATTTTGATTGATTTTACAAATCCTCTCAGTACATTACAATATTTAAAATATTGTAAACAATTTCAAAAAAATATAATCATTGGTACAACTGGATTTTCAGAGTCAGAAATACAAATTATCAAATCTTATTCAAAAAACATTGCTATATTAATAGCATCAAATTTTAGCATTGGAATAAATTTACTATATTATCTAGTAGAAAAAACTGCTCAAGTTTTAGGAAATAATTCTGATATTGATATTATAGAATTTCATCATCGCAATAAAATGGACATACCTTCAGGAACAGCATTAACTATTGGGGAAAGTATATCAAACGTTATGAAATGGAATTTAAATGACAAGTCATTATATTATAAAAAAGGATTTAGAAAGGTCAGAGAGTCAAAAAAAATCGGATTTTCTAGTATAAGATCAGGAAATATCATTGGAAAACACTCAGTTGTTTTTACAAGCGCTGAAGAAGAAATTAATATTACTCACACAGCTTTTAATAGAGAATCTTTTGCTAAAGGTGCTGTACAATCAGTTTCTTGTATTATTTCAGAAAAAAAAGGTTTATTTGACATGAAAGATTTTTTAAAAAAAATATTTCAAAATTTATAATAAATAAATGTATATATTATATATTGAGTATTTTAAAAACTTGCGATAAATAAGATACTTATTATGATAATAGACAAAAATATTAATTTTAGTTAAAATAAAGATTTAATTTTTCAAAATATTTTACTTATTATCTTTAAAATCTAATCAATATTAAAAAATTTTTTTGGAGGATGCTTTGGGCCAATCAGCAGTATTAGTTTTAGAAGATGGCACTAAATTTCATGGACGTTCTGTTGGAGCAATAGGAGAAACTGTAGGAGAAGTGGTTTTTAATACATCAATCACCGGTTATCAAGAAATAATCACCGATCCTTCTTATTCACACCAAATCGTAACACTCACACATCCGCATATTGGCAATGTTGGAACTAATCAAAATGATAAAGAATCATCTAAAATTCACGCAAGAGGCTTAATTATTCGTGATATGTCACCAATATCTAGTAACTATCGCAGTACAAAAAGTTTTTCTTCTTATTTAAAAAAACATAATATTATTGCAATATCTGATATTGATACAAGAAAATTAACACGTATTTTACGAATAAAAGGATCACAAAATGGATGTATTATAGAAGATACAAAAGAAAACTATATTATAGCACATCAAAAAGCGCAAAATTGCTTAAGTTTACAAGGATTAGATTTAGCTAAAAAAGTAACTACTCAAGTAGTTTACAATTGGAATAAAAAAAGTTATTTTACCGATAAAAACCAGTCTTACTCTGAAAAAAAATTTTTGTTTCATATTGTTGTATATGACTTTGGTGTTAAGCAAAACATCTTACGCATGTTAGTCGATCGAGGATGTTACTTAACTATAGTACCTGCTACAACAGATTCAAAAACAGCATTAGATTTAGCTCCTGATGGAATTTTCTTATCTAATGGACCAGGTGATCCGAGACCATGTCACTATGCTATTAAATCAATTCAAGATTTTTTGAAAATTAATATTCCAATATTTGGAATATGCTTAGGGCATCAATTACTTGCATTAGCTAGTGGAGCTAATATCGTAAAAATGAAATTTGGTCATCACGGCGCAAATCATCCAGTCAGAGAAATAAAAACTAATCGTGTAATTATCACATCTCAAAATCATAGTTTTACTGTCGATACAAAACATATGCCAAAAAATATTTTTATAACACATACTTCGCTTTTTGATGGTACAGTACAAGGTTTATGTTTAACCGACAAATTAGCTTTTAGCTTTCAAGGTCACCCAGAAGCTAGTCCAGGACCACATGATGGTGCTTATTTATTCGATCATTTTATAAAATTACTTAATCAAGCAAAATTCAGTAATTAATTAGGAAAAAAAAATGCCTAAATCTACTGATATACAATCTATTTTAATTCTTGGAGCAGGTCCTATTGTAATTGGACAAGCATGTGAATTTGATTATTCAGGTGCACAAGCATGTAAAGCATTGCATGAAGAAGGTTACAAGATTATTCTTGTTAATTCCAACCCCGCTACCATCATGACTGATCCATGTATGGCAGATGCTACATATATTGAGCCTATTCATTGGAAAATAGTAAAAAAAATTATAATTAAAGAACGTCCAGATGCGTTACTACCAACTATGGGTGGTCAAACAGCGTTAAATTGTGCATTAGAACTCAATAAAAGGGGAATATTAAAAAAATTTAATGTTAAAATTATCGGCGCAACTATCGATGCGATAAAAAAAGCAGAGGATAGAAAATTATTTGAATTTTCAATGAAAAAATTGAATTTAAAAACTGCGAAATGCGGTATTGCACATAATATTAAAGAAGCACTATCAGTATTAAAAAATGTAGGTTTTCCATGTATTATTAGACCTTCTTTTACTATGGGAGGGAGTGGTGGTGGGATTGCTTATAATCAAGAAGAATTCGAAGATATTTGTGATAGAGGACTAAAATTATCTCCAACTACTGAGTTATTAATCGACGAGTCATTAATCGGTTGGAAAGAATATGAAATGGAAGTTGTACGAGATAAAAATAACAATTGCATTATTGTTTGTTCAATTGAAAATTTCGACCCCATGGGAATACATACAGGTGATTCTATTACTGTGGCTCCAGCACAAACATTAACTGATAAAGAATACCAGATTATGAGAAATGCATCTATAGCAATTTTACAAGAAATTGGAGTGGAAACTGGAGGCTCTAATGTACAATTTGCTATTAACCCAAAAAATGGTCGAATGATAGTGATTGAAATGAATCCAAGAGTTTCTCGTTCTTCTGCGTTAGCTTCTAAAGCAACAGGATTTCCAATTGCAAAAATAGCTGCAAAATTAGCAGTAGGATACACATTAGATGAATTAGCAAATGATATGACAGGAACTAATACAACAGCATCTTTTGAACCATCAATAGATTATATAGTAACTAAAATCCCAAGATTCAATTTTGAAAAATTTCCAGGATGTAACGACAGATTAACTACTCAAATGAAATCTGTTGGTGAAGTTATGGCTATAGGAAGAACATTTCAAGAATCAATACAAAAAGCAATTCGAGGCTTGGAAATAGGAGCGTCCGGTTTTAATTCTAAAATATCTCAATTAGACACTCAATTTTTAATCAAAATTCGATATGAGTTAAAAGAAGCGGGTGCAGATAGACTTTGGTATATTGGCGATGCATTTAGATTAGGAATGTCTATAAATGATATATTTGAATTAACATCTATTGATCCTTGGTTTCTTATGCAAATTCAAGAAATCATTTTGTTAGAAGAAAAAATTAAAAAAAATGGATTTATTGGGTTAAATTATAAATTTTTATATTTTATTAAAAGAAAAGGATTTTCAGATTTACGTATAGCTATGTTATTGGATAAAAAAGAACGTGATATACGTCATTTACGAAACAAGTTAAATTTACATCCCGTTTATAAAAGAATTGATACATGCTCAGCTGAGTTCTCCACTGAAACCGCATATATGTATTCCACTTGGGAAGATGAATGCGAATCTAATCCGAATAAAAATAATAAAAAAATTATTATTATAGGAAGCGGTCCTAATAGAATAGGGCAGGGAATAGAATTCGATTATTGCTGTGTACATGCTGTACAAGCATTAAGAGAAGATGGTTTTGAAGCAATTATGATTAATTGTAATCCAGAAACAGTATCTACAGATTACGATATATCTGATCGACTTTACTTTGAGCCAATTACATTGGAAAACGTTTTAGAAATAGTTAAAATTGAACAACCTAAAGGAGTTATTATTCAGTATGGTGGTCAAACACCACTAAAATTAGCACAAGAGTTTGAAAAAGAAGGAATACCTATTATAGGTACAAAACCAGATGCTATTGATAAAGCAGAAGATAGAAATCGTTTTCAAAAAATTGTAAAAAAATTAAATTTAAAACAACCGTTAAACGCTACAGTTTTCACTTTAGAAGAAGCACATCAGTATGCAAAAAAAATTGGTTACCCAATCATGGTCAGACCTTCTTATGTTTTAGGTGGAAGAGCAATGGAGATTGTTTATAAACCATCTGAGTTAGAGAACTATTTTAAAAAAACATTAAAGTCAAACAACACAAATCCAATTTTATTAGATCAATATTTAAATTATGCAACAGAAGTAGATGTGGATGCAATCTGTGATGGGAAAAAAGTTCTAATTGGGGGTATTATGGAACATATTGAACAAGCAGGGGTACATTCTGGAGACTCGGCATGTTCTTTACCAGCATATACTTTAAATCAAACAATTCAAGATAGAATTAGACAACAAGTAAAAAAACTAGCCTTGGAATTATCTGTCAAAGGGTTAATGAATGTACAATTTGCAATTAAAAATAATGAAATATATATTATCGAAGTTAATCCAAGAGCAGCTCGAACAGTTCCATTTGTTTCTAAAGCAACAGGATTAGCTCTAGCAAAAATCTCCGTACGTGTTATGTATGGCCAATCATTAAAACAACAAGGATTTATAAAAGAAATTATTCCAGCATTTTTTTCAGTAAAAGAAGCTGTATTACCTTTTGATAAATTTCAAGGTGTAGATCCTATATTAGGACCAGAAATGCGATCTACAGGAGAAGTCATGGGTATTGGAAAAAATTTTTCAGAAGCATTTTCTAAAGCAATGCTTGGTTCCCATACAAATATGAAAAAACTAGGACGTGTATTACTTTCTGTAAGAGATAATGACAAAAAAAATATTATAAATTTAGCTGTAAAATTAAAAAAATTTGGTTTTGAAATTGATGCTACTAAAGGAACATATACAGCTTTAAAAAAATCTGGCATTCTTTCTAGATTGGTAAACAAAGTATATGAAGGAAGACCTCATGTACAAGATCGTTTAAAAAATAGAGAATATGTATATATTGTAAATACAACCTCTTGTCATCAAGGATTAAAGGATTCAAAATTAATTTGTCGGAGCGCTTTACAATATAAAGTACATTATGATACAACTATTAATGGTGCATTTGCCACAGTTATGGCGTTAAACGAAGATCCAACAAAAAATATTATATCATTACAAGAAATACATAAGAAAATAAATTTAAAAAATTAAATTCTATTTTGATAACTCAACTTATTTTTATAAATATGTTGAAAAACATATTTATAACTCTTAAAAAAATTTATATATGAAAATTAGTCTTATCGCAGCTATTTCCAATAATCTGGTTATTGGAGATAAAAACAAAATACCCTGGTATCTCCCAGAAGATTTAAAATGGTTTAAAAAAAATACGATAAATAAAAACATTATTATGGGACGTTTAACCTGGGAATCTATAAAAAATTTTTTACCTATGCGTACTAATATAGTAATTAGTAGAAAAAAAATCGTTAAAAAAAATATCATATGGGCAGATTCAATTAATAGCGCCATAATCTCTTCTGTATGCTCGAAAAATAGAAAAAATGAAGAAATAATGGTTATTGGAGGATCTACAATATATCAACAAATGTTATTTTATGCTACCAAACTATATCTTACCCATGTAAATTGTAATATTTCTGGAGATACTTATTTTCCGAAGTATAAATTATTTAAAAGTTGGAACACAATATTCAAAAAAAAATTTTTTAAAGATAGAAAACACAATTATGATTTTTGTTTCGAAATATTAACAAGATAAAATTATATTTTAATTTTCAAATAAATAGATTTATATACTTATTTTAAATGATATATTTTATCCTAAATAAGATTGATAAAAACATTTTTTGTCTTCCCATCGTAGCAATAGTAATTTTCCACCCCAACAACAACCTTTATCTAATGGAAAAAATATACTAGGAACAGGCGTATCTTTTAAACTCGACCAATGTCCGAAAATAATAGAATATTTTTCTTGAAATTGATTTGATATCAAAAACCATGGTAATAATGGATACTTAACAACACTAGGAGATTTTTTACATATAAGATTTAACTTTCCATTAGGGTAACAATATCTCATACGTGTAAAAACATTCATACTATATCTTAATCGATCAATTTTGCTTAAATTAGAACTCCAATAATTTATTTTATTATTAAAAACAGACTTTAAAAATAAAGCATAATCATTACTTAATAGAGATTTTTCAATTTCTAAAGCACATGCTTTCATAGTCTCTAAATTCCATTTTGAACTAATCCCCGCATGTACCATAATAATTTTTTGTGTTTCATGAATTTTTAAAATAGATTGAGAACGCAACCAATTGATCAATTGATCACTGTCTTTGGCAGATAAAAAATCTTCAAAATAGTTTTCCTTTTTATTGGCCTTTATTCCAGAATAAACTGCAATTAAATTTAAATCATGATTTCCAAGTACTATATTTATTCTGTCTTGTATAGAATATAAATATCTAATTACTTGTAATGAATTAGGACCTCTAGAAACTAAATCACCTGCAATCCATAAATAATCTGTTTTGATATTGAAATTTGATTTTTTTAAAAGTATTTTGAATTCTCTATAACAACCATGAATATCACTAATAAAATAAGTACTCATTTTTTTTCTACTTTAAAATATAAAATATATGTTTAAATACAAACATGTTCCTGATGAATATTATTTTCTATCATATAATTAGATAACTGACAATATTGTAATATAGAAATATTCTCAGGTCTTAATTTGGGATTAATATTTAATTTTATAAAAACTTTTTCAGAAAATATTTTACCTAAACTATGACGTAATATTTTTCTTCTTTTTTGAAAAGCTAAATTTGTAATATAACTAAGAACGTTTACATTATAAGTAAAATAAGGGAAATAATCAGTATAAGGTGTCAAATTAAGAAAAATTGATTCTACTTTAGGAACTGGTTTAAAACATTTTGAAGACACATGCAATAAAACTTTTATATTACAATAATATTGAGAAATAATACTTAAACGACCATATAATTTACTACCTGGAGTTGCAATTAAACGTTCAGCAACTTCTTTTTGTAGCATAAAATTCATATCTTTAATAATATTAATTCTTTTAAATAAATGCAATATTAAAGACGTAGAAACATGATATGGTAAATTACCAAAAATTCGAACTAATTTATTTTTTTTATTAAATAACTTTATGTAATCAAATGCTAAAGCATCTTGATGATATACTGTTAATTTTGAATAAAATGAGAACTGTTTTAATCTATCTAATAAAATTTTATCAATTTCAATCACAATTAAATGATCTATCAAATCACAAATAGGTCGAGTGATAGCAGCTAATCCCGGTCCAATTTCAACCAATATTTCATTTAACTGCGGATTAATAAATTTAATTATTTTTTTAATCACACTCAAATCTACAAGAAAATTTTGACTAAATTTTTTTATAGGAATATGCTTTTTCATTTAAATTTTTTTCAACTCATCATATTACATAATTTTAATTTTAAAAAATATTATTTTTTTATCTTATTCACATTGTTCCAGTATCATATTAATATTGAAAAATATTAATATAAGATGAATTTTTCATTTTTTCAATCCAATTATTTTTTTCTTTTGTGATGTTATGTTGTAACAACATTTGATAAATTTTTTCTTTTTCAATTTTCCATCTTTCATCTATTTGACGTGTTTCTAATAATCTGATTATATGCCATCCATATTTAGATCTGATTGGTTTACTAATTTCATTGTTATGTAAATTTTTTAAAATATTTTTAAAAGCACCATCAAAGGATTTATTTGATATCCAACCTAAATCGCCTTTTTTATGGGATGAATAAAAATCACATGAGAAATTTTCTACAGCATGCTCAAAACTATAATTATTTATTTTTATATTGTTATATATTTTAAAAATATCTTTTTTAGCTTGTATGTCATCTAAAATAATAGAAGGACATATGAAACAATGTTGAATATGAAATTCAGTAATTATTTTTTTGATGCTATTATTTTCAATATTGTTTACTTTGATAATATAAAAACCTTTTTCTCCTAAAACAGGGCCTAATACTTGATTGTTTTTAAAAATATTCAGCGTGCTAGGAAAAATTTTTTTTAAGTTTTTTAAGTGTTTTAATGATACATGTTTTGATAAAAAAATATTTTTATTTTTTTTAAAAATTTTATAAAAATAATCGAAATTAGAATTGTTATTAATCATTTCAAAAAGATGATTAATTAAAAATTTTTTATTTTTAATGATTTTATCATTTTCTCTTGGTGAAAACGGTAAAATAATAAATTTTAAATTAATTCTTTTTAATTCATTCTGTTTTTGTATTTTTTGAGCTAATAAATGATATATTTCTTTTTCAGATACATGAACATTTTGCTTTAAAAAATAATCCTGTAACATTTTGATTTTTAATGAATTCTTTATATTTTCTATATAATCATTATAATTAAAAAAATCATTAGTATTATTTAATATAATATTACTTTTTAATTCATTCAAAGTAATATGCTTTTCGAAAGCAATATTTCTGAGTACTGTATCTACTTGGGTATCAGAAACTACAATGTTAAATTTTTTTGATTCTTCTAAAATTAAAGAATCTATAATTAATTTTTCTAATATTTTATCTCTAAAAAAATTAATTTTTAAAGGAACTGTAACTGAATTTTTTTCTTGTTTTAAATAAAACAGTACTTGATTTATATCACTATCTAATATAACTTGATTATTTACAATAGCAACAATTTTATCAATTTCAAAAATCTGAGCAAAACAACTCGAAAATAAACTTGAAAATATATATAAAATTACAATAAAATAAACTCTCATTTTTATTCTTCTTTACATTCTCTTTATTTTAAATTTTTTATTATAACGATTTTTATATTATAATGATATTCTAATATCAAATATTTACTTGAGATTTTTTCAAAAAAAATATAAAGTATAAAATATATTTAATTTCACATAATATATTAAAATTAATACAATTATATAATGGATATCTATGGAATATTGGTTAACATCTTTAATAACACATTCTTTAATATATTCACTGTGCATAGTAGGCATTATTTCTTTTTTAGAATCTCTTGCATTGATTGGTTTATTACTACCAGGAATAGTATTAATGGCAACATTAGGTACATTTATAGGTAATAAAAAATTGTTTTTTTATCCTGCTTGGATTGCAGGAATTATCGGATGTTTATTAGGAGATTGGTTGTCATATTATATTGGACTATACTTTAAAAAGTGGTTACACAATTTATCTTTTTTAAAAAAACATCAAAAAATATTAAAAAAAACTGAAACATTATTGCATAAACACAGTATGTTAACAATATTAATAGGTCGTTTTATAGGTCCAACTAGACCATTAATACCTATGGTTTCAGGTATGTTAAAATTACCATTAAAAAAATTTATTTTTCCTAGTTTTATAGGGTGCATATTATGGCCTCCAGTTTATTTTTTTCCAGGAATTATTGCAGGTATAACTATTAATATACCCACAGATTCCAGTAATAATTATTTCAAATGGTTTTTATTAATTATTGCTATTTTCATTTGGATAGGCATATGGTTGATATCAAAATGGTGGAAAATAAAAAAAATAAAGAACAAAGATAATATGAATATTATACAAAAAAATATTGGATTTATTGCACTGATATTTTTACTATTTGGATTTTTTGGATTGATATTGATACAATTCCATCCCACTATGATAATTTTTAGACAAGTATTATCAAGCATATTATAATTTTTTCAAACTAATATAATCAAATATATAAAAAATCAATATGTAATAATTTTAGTTTAAATGGATGTCTTTGTATAGATTTAACTTTTACTGCATACTCTTTTCCTGCAATTAATAAAGATAACGTTTTTTGATAAAAATCTATTTTTTTTTGTAAATTAAAAACAGAATTATGATCTAAAATTAGAGGTATAGGAATTTTATTTAACCCATATAAAATGGCTGGAAATTTATTTTGCATACGTAATTTTCTACTAAAACTTTTTCCTTTTTTTTCTCTTACCTTTGCATTGATAATCAGCATAATAAACTCTCTCTTATAATGAAAAATATATATTAACATGTAATATTATTTTTTTAATGATTTTAACCAAGCTATTTCTTCTGACCATATTGATGAATTGCTCGTTTCTAGTATCATTGGTATATTAGAAAAACACTTGTTTTTAATGATCCACTCAAAAACTAACGTTCCAATACAACCTAATCCTAAATTTTCATGTCGATCAACACGACTATTAAAATCTTTTTTTGAATCATTTAAATGTAAACCTTTTAAATATTTTAATCCTATTAAATTAAAAAATTTATTAAATGTATTTTGACAATTTTCTTTAGTTCGCAAATCATATCCTGAAGCAAATAAATGACAAGTATCTAGACAAACACCTACGCGAGATTTATCATCTACTTGTTTTATAATTTCATATAAATGTTCAAAGCAATATCCGACATTAGTTCCTTGCCCAGCAGTATTTTCAATTACAGCTGTTATGTTATTAGTTTTTTCTAAGGCTATATTAATTGATTCAGAAACTCTTGATAAACAATCTGTTTCTGAAATTCTATTTAGATGGCTACCAGGATGAAAATTCAAATAATACAGGCCTAAATCATTACAACGCTGCATTTCTTGAATAAATGCTACACGAGATTTTTGTAACAAATCATTATCAGGATGACCTAAATTAATCAAGTAACTACTATGTGGTAAAATTTTTTTAAAAAAGAAATTATATTTAACGCAGGATTTTTTAAAAATATTTATATTTATTAAACTTAAAGGTGACGCAGACCATTGTAATTGATTTTTAGTAAAAAATGAAAAAGCTGTAGCATTTAATTGAAATGCTCGAAATACTGCTTTTTCTAAACCACCTGAAGTACTAACATGCGCACCAATATATTTCATTTTAACTTTCCAAGAACTTGGTAAATATTCATAAAATTAATTTATTATATTTAAATTAATTAAAATATAAAAATGTTCATAAATTCAAAGTAATATCATACTGAGAAACAATATTTTAATCAATTAAATAAAGTAAATATATTTATTTTATATATTATTTTTTAAAAAAAATTGATCACGAATGCTTTTTCTAGTTTTAAATAACCCTTGTAAAGAAGAAGTAATAGCAGTGCTATTGATATCGCAAACACCGCGCGCTTTAACACAAAAATGATGCATATTGAGAATAATTGCAATATCTTTAGTATCAAGTAAAGTTTGTAATACTACTAGTATCTGTTTAGTTAAACGCTCTTGAATTTGAGGTCTTTTTGAATAAAATTGCGCAATTCTATTTATTTTAGATAATCCAATAATTTTTTTTTTAGGAATATATGCAATGCTAGCTTTTCCATAAATAGTGATAAAATGGTGCTCACAAGTACTCATTAATGTAATATCACGAACAATAATCATATCATTTGACTTGATTAGATTTTCTATAAACGTAATCTTAGGAAAATTTTTATAATCTAAACCTAAAAAAATTTCTTTATTATACATTTTTGATATACGGTTAGGTGTATTTTTTAAACTATCATTTTTTATATCTAAATTTAAAATATGCATAATTTTATATATATATTTAGTGATTAATAATTCTCTTTCTTTTTCTTCTATACCATTGTATTCTTTTAAAATAGGATTTTCCAAACCTTTTGATAATAAAGCATTATGTGCTAATTGAGCTTCTTTACTAATTGTGATCATATTGAAATTTCTCCTAATTATTCAGCTATTTTTTATATAATTTTCTACATAAAATATATAGATTATAAACATCATTATATATAATATACAAAATAAATACTGATCTTCTTTAAGGTATACAATGAAAAATCGTAAAAATACTTTTTATGAATTAATTCAAATTTTAAAACAATACTGGATAAAACAAGAATGCACTATTTTTCAACCATTAGATTTACCAATGGGTGCAGGTACGTTTCATAATATAACATTTCTAGGAGCTATCGGTTCTAAACCTATTAAAGCCGCTTATATACAATGTTGCAGACGACCAACTGACGGAAGATATGGAAAGAACCCAAATCGATTACAAAACTACTATCAATTTCAAGTAATCATTAAACCTCCAGTGAAAAATATTCAAAATATGTATTTAGAATCATTAAACTTACTTAAAATAGATCAAAAAAATAATGATATACGTTTTATAGAAGATAATTGGGAGAATCCTACTTTAGGAGCTTGGGGCATTGGATGGGAAGTATGGCTTAATGGAATGGAAATCACTCAATTCACCTATTTTCAACAAGTAGGTGGAATAGAATGTAATCCTGTAACTGTAGAAATTACATATGGTTTAGAAAGAATAGCAATGCATATTCAAAGTCAATCAAATGTATATGATTTAATTTGGGACTCGAATCAATTTCAAACGATTACCTATGGTGATATTTTTAAAAAAAATGAAATAGAACAATCACAATATAACTTTGAATATTCAAATATTGATTTATTATTTAAATATTTTGAACAATATATGTTGGAATCAAATAATTTAATAAATTTACAAAAACCATTAATCTTAGTAGCATATGAAAAAGTATTGCAAGCAAATCATATATTTAATTTATTAGATGCGAGAAAAGCAATATCTTCTAGCGAACGTCAAAATTATATTTTAAAAATCAGAAGTATCACTAAACAAATTGCAAAAAAACACCTCAAAATAAAAAAATAAAACTTTTAATATCAAAATAAAAAGAGAAAAAAATGAAAAAAACATTTTTAGTTGAAATAGGAACAGAAGAACTTCCTGCTAGAATATTATACAATGTAATAACTATATTTTACGAAAATTTTATTCATGCATTACATTTAAATAATATTGAATATAAAAAAATTTATTATTTTGCTACCCCTAGAAGATTGGCATTAAAAATTTTAGATATTGATAGTTCTCAAAAAATAAAAAAAATTTTAAAAAAAGGACCTTCTTTAAAAAATTCTTTTGATAAAGATGGAATGCCAACAAAATCCGCATGTTCTTGGGCTAATCATATGGGAATTAAAATACATGAAGCGCATCAGTTCACAAACAAAAAAGGTGCATGGTTAGCATATCATGTGGAACAAAAACAAGAAAAAATTGAAATATTACTTCCTCAAATAACAGAAATGTCGTTAACAACAATTAATATTAAAAACTTAATGCGATGGGAAGAAAACAATATAAAATTTTTCCGTCCTATTCGAAATATTGTAATGATGTTAGATGATGAAATAATTAATAAAAAAATCTTTAATATTGACTCTAAGAATAAAGTTCACCATCATATTTCTTTTAAAGAAAAAAAAATATATCTTAACCATGCTCAGGAGTATCCGTCTGTTTTATTAAAACATAGTAATATAATAGCTGATTATAATATTAGAAAAGAACAAATTAAAAAAAACATTAAAGAAATTGCAAAACAAGTCAATGGATACACACAAATCAACTTGAACCTTTTAGAAGAAATAAATTCAATAGTAGAATCGCCTAAAGGTATGTTAGCGAATTTCAAAAAAAAATATATTACATGTATACCAAATGAAATTCTTGTTTATATAATAGAACAACAACAAAAATGTTTTCCAATATATAATAAAACAAAGCTTTTACCATATTTTATTGTGATTACTAATATACATTCAAAAAAAGAAAACCAAATTATATTTGGAAATGAAACAGTAATGGAAGCTAGGTTATCTGACGTAATGTTTTTTTTAAAAAAAGATAGAAAAATAAAATTATTAGATTATCTTCCATTGTTAAAAAAAGTTTTATTCTATAAAGATTTAGGTACGTTATATGATAAAACTATACGATTACAATCACTAGTAAATTTTATATCAAATAGTAATAACAAAATTGATTTAATAAAATCAGCAGTTTTATCTAAATGCGATCTTATTACAGAAATGGTGTGTGAATTTCCAGAATTACAAGGAGTTATCGGAATGCATTATGCTATTCAGGATCAAGAAAAATATGAAATTGCTCTTGCTATCAAAGAACAATATTTACCAGCTTTTTCTGAAGATATACTTCCATCCAGCTTAATGGGATCAATATTATCTATCTCTGATAAAATAGATACTTTATGTGGTATGTTTTTAATTAATCAAATACCATTATCAAATAAAGATCCATTTGCCTTAAGAAGAGCAGCTGTAGGAATAATACGCATTATTATCGATACAAATATGTCTTTAGATTTGGAATCTTTAGTTTACAACAGTATTAAAATTTACAATAAAAAAGAATTAGATTATATCTTAACAACTAAAAAAATCATAAATTTTTTTAAATTACGATTATTATCTTTTTATCAAAAACAAGGATATAATATTAAGGTAATTCAATCAGTTTTATCTTTCCAAATAACAGATATTGTAGACATTGATAAAAGAATCAAAGCAATATCAAATTTAAAAAAAGAAAAAAAATTAAAATCAATTTTGTTAATAATAAAAAGAATATCTAATATATTAACTGTTTATAAAAAAGATATAAGTAATATTAAAATTAATACTAATTTAATACAAATAGAAGAAGAAAAAAATTTATTCAAAGAAATAAATAGTTTTAATAATGATACAAAAAAATTATTTATGGAAAAAAATTATAAAATAATTTTATCAAAATTAAAAAATTTTGAAAAACCTGTAAATAATTTTTTCGATCAAGTAAAAATAAATCATTGCAATATTGAAATTAAAAATAATAGATTAATTTTATTAAAAAAAATAAAAAACATTTTTTTTAAAATAGCAAAATTTTCCTATTTATATTAAAAGTGAATTTAAAAATTTTTAATTTTTTATCTTTTTTAAAGATTCTAAAGTATTTTTAGGAAGTAATGAAGTTATAAAATCTTTTTTAATAAAAACTTCGTTCGTATCACTTAGTTCTAATAAAATATACCCATCTTCTGTGATATGTTTTACACGACCTAAGAAACCACTAGTCGTCATGACTTCATCACCTAAAGCAATTAATTTCATAAGATTTTTTCGTTCTTTTTCTTTTTTTTGTTGAGGACGAAAAAGCATAAAGTAAAAAATTAATAAAAAAATTAATAACATAAAAATTAAAGAATAAGAACTTCCTTCTATTGGTGAATTCGCTGCAGCGATAGCATTATCAATGAAAATACTCATTTTATCAAATTCCTTAGTACGTTTATAAATATAAATTTATTTTTTTTGATCATAAAAATTTTTTATAAAATCATCGAATCTCTTTTCTTTAATTGCATTTCTTATATTGCACATTAATGTTTGATAATAATGTAAATTATGTATAGTATTTAAACGCGCTCCTAAAATTTCGTTACAAGAATCTAAATGATGTAAATATGATCGACTATAATTTTTACAAGTATAACAAGCGCATGTTTGATCTAATACAGATAAATCTTTCTTATATTTTTTATTTCGAATTTTTATTATACCATTAGTTACAAATAAATGTCCATTCCTAGCATTGCGAGTTGGAAGTACACAATCAAACATATCGATACCACGATATACACTCTCTATTAAATCTTCCGGTTTACCTACGCCCATTAAATATCTTGGTTTATTTTTTGGCATTTTTGGGACAATATAATTTAAAATTTTATACATTTCAGTTTTAGATTCACCAACGGCTAAACCACCTAAAGCGTATCCATCAAAATTCATTTTAATTAATTCTTGTAAAGAAATTATTCGTAATTTTTCATATATACCTCCGTGAATAATTCCAAATAAAAGATTATCATTTTTTTTATTTAAATCAAAATATTCACGAGATTTCTTAGACCAATGTAACGATTTTTCCATAGCATTTTTTGTTTTTGTCCAGTCTTTAGTGTATGAAATGCATTCGTCTAAAACCATAATGATATTTGAGCCTAAATTTAATTGAATTTCCATTAAAAGTTCAGGCGTCAAAAATAAACTTTGACCATTAATATGATTTTTAAAAATTACTCCTTCTTGATTCACCTTGCAGAATTTTGAAAGACTAAAAATTTGAAATCCACCGGAATCTGTAAGAATAGGTCCATTCCAATTCATAAAATTTCTTAAATTTCCATGTAGTTTAATTATATCCTGACCTGGTCTTAAATATAAATGCAATGCATTAGCTAAAATTATTTCACTGCCAGTATTTTGAATTTCTTCAGTACTCAAGCCTTTTACTGTTCCATATGTTCCCACAGGCATAAAAATAGGAGTTTCTATACGTTTTTTATTAAAATGAAAAACCCCATATCTTGCGTTTTTTTCTTGACTTATAACTTGAAATTTCACGTGTTTTCCTCGGTTAAATAACATATTAAATTAAAATTTTTTAATTTTATATTTTTTCATAAGGAGCCAATTTATTATGTGTAATATACATAGCATCTCCATAACTAAAAAAACGATATTTTTCTTTAATTGCTTCACGATAAGCGTGGAGAGTATTTTGATGTCCTAAAAAAGATGATACTAACATAATTAATGTTGACTCAGGAAAATGAAAATTAGTAATTAACGCATCCACAACATGATGTTTATAACCGGGATATATAAAAATATTAGTACTCTTTGAATAATTTTTTGAACTATTCCAAGAAATAGAATTATATGCGCTTTCTAAGGCACGTAATGTAGTAGTTCCAACAGCTATTATACGACCTCCATTTTTTTTGCATATTTTAATTTTATTAATTACATCAGAAGAAACGTAAACTTTTTCAGAATGCATAATATGTTTTTCTACTTGATCAGTTTTAATTGGTTGGAATGTCCCACTTCCTATATGTAAAGTTATAAATCCTATATTTATTCCTTTTTTAAATAGCTCTTCTAATAAAACTGCATCAAAATGCAGACCTGCGGTCGGTGCCGCAACAGAACCTAAATTTTTTTTATATATAGTTTGATATAAATTTTCATCTAATTTTAAATTTTTTCTTTTAATATAAGGAGGTAAGGGTATATGTCCATATTTATAAAAAACATCAAGCGATGAAATACGATTATTATTAAATTTAATTTCATAGAATGGTTTTTTATAACTAATTACATATCCTTCAATATCATTATATGTTCCAAAAAACAGTTTTGAATTAATATTAACTACATTAGATGACTTAAGATATGCAAGTATATTGTTATTACTTAATATTGTTTCAAGTAATAGCTCAACTTTTCCTCCAGTCTCCTTAAAGCCATATAAACGCGCAGGAATCACTTCTGTATTGTTAAAAATGACTAAATCACCAGAATTAATCTCATTAATAACATTTAAAAAAAATGTATGAGCTATTTCGCCTGTATTACCATTGACGATCATTAAGCGACATTGACTTCGTATCGAAGAAGGATAAAAAGCTATTAATGACTTTGGTATATCTAAAGAAAAATTACTAATATTCATATTTTATTACTTTTAAAAATGAACTAAATATTAATATTTAGATTTCATAAAACAATGTTCAATACGATTTTTTAATTTTTGACCTGCTTTAAAAGTCACAACTCGTCTTTTTGAAATAACGACTTTTTCTCCTGTTTTTGGATTTCGACCTGGACGTTCTTTTTTATTTTTCAATTGAAAATTTCCAAACCCAGATAATTTGACGTGCTCTCCTTTTTCTAAAGATTTTCTAATTTCTTCAAAAAAAAACTCTACAAATAATTTTGCATCACGTTTAGTTAATTTTAATTTTTCAAACAAATTTTCTGAAAGTTTAGCTTTTGTTAATACCATAGATTTATTTCCTTAAAATAATTTGAAATTTATTTATTAATGTTTTTATACAATAGTCAAGCATTAAATTAATTTCATTTTCTTTTAAAGTTTTTCTTTGATGCTGAAAAACAAAACTAATTCCTAAACTTTTTTTATTAGGAGAATTTTTACATGAATAGATATCAAATAAATTAATTTTTACTTCTTTATCTAAAAAACAATTTTTACATACTTTAATAACCTCTGAATATAAAATATTATCTGAGATTAATATTGAAATATCACGACGACTAGTTGGAAATTTAGAATACTCTTTAACTATAAAATCTTCAGAAATTTTTAAATTAAAAATTTTATCAATGAATAACTCAAATAAAAAAGTATCGCTATTTACATCTAATTTTTCTTCTAAAATCGGGTCTATTTTCCCAAAATTACCAATTACATTATTATTCAATAAAATTTTTGCACTTTGATTTGAATGTAATCCTAACACTTTACATTGTTTAATTTTATAATTATTCGAACCACATATTAATTCCAATATAGATTCTAAATCACCTTTTAAATCATAAAAATCTATTTTTCTTCTTTTAGAGTACCAATTCTCTTTTTCGTTAAAACCACTAATTACTCCTCCTAAAAAAATTTGTTGATGTACTCCAAGAGTTTTTTGATCGTCTGTTAAAAAACATAATCCTTTTTCAAAAAAACGCAAACTATCTTGTTTACGATTTTTATTGTAAGATAATGTCTTAATAAGGCCCGGCCATAATGATTTACGCATACAAGAAAAATCTTGAGAAATAGGATTTGAGATAAACAATTCGTTTTGATCATTTAATAAAATGTTTTTTTGTAAAATTGGATCAACAAATGGATAGGTAATTACTTCGTGGTAACCTCGATGAACAAGTGAGTTAGATAATTTATCTAACATATAATCTTTTTTAAAATCATTTGTTTGTTGATAAAAATCTTGACTAAAACTCGATTCCAACGGAACTAATGAAATTTTATTATAACCATATATTCGAAGTATATCACCTATCACATCTTCTTCTATTAATATATCAAATCTCCAAGTTGGAGGCGAAACATTCCAATAATCTTTTTTGTTTTCTATTGTATAGTCAAGACGTAATAAAATATTTAAAAAAATTTTAGAATCAATAGAAAAACCAGCTACTTTATTAATATTTTTGTAATATAATTTAATTTTATTTGAACAAATTAATTTAGATCTATTTGTATAACAGCTAATAATACCCGCATTTCCACCACATATCTTTACAATCAATTCCGTTGCGTATTCCAAAGCATATTTTTGAAGAGAATAATCAATACCATGATTATGGTAGTTAAGAATTTTATTAGAACCAACTAACTTAATAATATTAAAAATAGATTCTTGATCCGCTGAATATGAAACTAAAAATATATTTTTAGTATTGCGATTAATTTCTAATAAATCAGAATTTATATTTCCAGGAATAAATAATATTTTTGATTTATCAAAAAATGCTAATATACTGTTATCTAATGTTATTTTAAAATCTTTTTTTAAATTAAACACTTTTTTTTTATTTTTTGTTTTAATTTGAATAAAAGAATCTATTGCATCTGAGTTCAATACATTTAAAGGCTGTCCAATTTCAATTAAAACATAGTTAATAATATTCATTATGATATTTTCTGACAACATTTCACACATGAATAATTTTTTTTTCATCCAAAATGGAGTTTGAACATTTATATTTATTTTTTCAATCACTCTGCCAAAAAAATTAATATCCTTTTTTTTGGAATCAGAATAAATTGGAAACTGATTTTTGCTAACAGGATTATTTTTTTCTTTTAATAAAGCGATGTTCATATTATTTATCACTGCTATATTACGAGCGATACCTATTATGCTTAATCCATCTGGTCGATTAGCAGTAGTATTAACTTTTATAATATTGTCTTCTAATACAAAATAATCATTAACATCAATACCTATAGGAATATTCTTCGGGAATTCAATTATCTTATGATCATTAGAACAAAATAAACCTAATTCAGAAAAAGAACATAACATTCCTTCCGACGTATACTCGTGAATTTTTTTTACATTTATTTTTATATTATTAGGTAATACGCTCCCAACAACAGCTACTGCAACTTTTATTTCTTTTCTGCAATTTACAGCTTTACATAAAATATTTAATAAATTTTTTTTTCCTATATCCACTTTAACTATTTTAAGCAAATTATATTTAGCATGTGTAACACAAGAAACTATTTTCCCAACTAATATACCTTTAAATAAAGGAAAAACTTTTTGAACAGATTCAATTTCTATACCAGAATTAACAATTTGCTCGCTTAAAACAAGACTATTTATTTTAGGATTCACCCATTCACGCAACCATTTCTCACTAATTTTCATTTCATCTCACTAAATATGTTTAAATTGTTCTATAAATCTTAAATCATTCTCGAAAAAAGATCGAATATCAGAGATGCCATAACGTAGCATAGTAATACGTTCCACTCCGAGTCCAAATGCACAAGCAGAATATATTTTAGCATCAATATTAACGTTTTTTAATACCAACGGATGCACCATGCCACAACCTAAAATTTCTAACCATTTTTTAGAATCTATCATAATATCAACCTCAGATGAAGGAGTAGTAAATGGAAAATAAGAGGGACGAAATCTAAGAGAAATTTTTTTATTAAAAAAATTAAATATAAAATTGTATATTATCCATTTTAGATGAGAAAAATTAATGTTTTTTTCAACTATTAAACCTTCAACTTGATGAAACATCGGTGTATGTGTAGAATCGTAATCGTTTCGATAAACTTTTCCAGGAAAAATGAATCTCATTGGCGGTTTATTCGATTTCATAATACGAATTTGCATATTAGAAGTTTGAGTTCTTAATAATCGGTTTTCATCAAACCAAAAAGTATCATGATTATCACGTGCAGGATGATTTTTAGGTATATTTAAAGCGTTAAAATTATGATATTCATCTTCTATTTCTAAACCATTAATAGATTGAAATCCTAATGTATAAAAAAAATTTTTTATAAATTTAATACTATGATTTATAGGATGAATAGAACCATTTTTTACATAACGACCTGGTAAAGATATATCAATTTTTTCTTTTTCAACACGTTTTTTAAGAATAATCTTACTTAATTCAGTTGTTTTGATATTAATTGAAAATATAGTCTTTTTTTTAACTTTATTAATTATAGTGCTGAATTTTTTTTTTTCTTCAAAAGAAAAACTTTTTAAGTTTTTCATATAATTATTAAAAACACCATTTTTTCCTAAATATTTAATTTTTATTTGATTCAACATATTGATGTTATGAGAATTTTGAATTTCATTCTCAATAACATTCCATAAATTTTCTAACATTAACATTTTTCAACTCTTTTCATGGTATTTGTATTATCGAATATTATTTAGATATTAAAAAGCTTCCATAAAGGAAGCTTATTTGATTAAATTTTTAAAATATAAACAATATAAATATGTTAATTAATTGTTTAAAAAATATTATTCATAAATAAAAACTTAATTATAATGTAAACGAAGAAAAAATTAATTTCCTCTTATTTTATTTATTAAAAAATGATTTATTATATCAAAGTAAAGCATTTTTTGCTTTTTCAACTAAAATATTAAACGCACATATATCAAATATCGCAATATCAGATAATACTTTTCGGTCGATATTAATAGAAGCTTGTTTTAATCCATATATAAACTTGCTATAAGAGATTTTACTTTGACGAACTGCGGCATTTATTCTCGTAATCCATAATTGACGGAATTGTCTTTTTCTTTGACGTCTATCACGGTAAGCATACTGACCTGCTTTAATCACAGCTTGATATGCAACTCTATAAACACGAGAACGAGCTCCATAATAACCTTTTGCTTGTTTTAAAACTTTTTTATGACGAGCATGAGCAGTTACGCCACGTTTTACACGAGCCATTGATATGCTCTCCCCTGTTTACACAACTTTAGTAAAAATAAATTTATACATACGGTAAAAATGATCTTACTTTATTGATATCTCCTTTTAAAACCAGTACTTTAGGACGTAAATGGCGTTTTTTACTTGTTGTCTTTTTTGTTAAAATATGACGCAAATTCGCCTGTTTACGCTTGAATTTACCAGATGCAGTTTTTTTAAATCGTTTTGCTGCACTCTTTAAAGTTTTAATTTTTTGCATATAATGTTTCTTTGTAATTAGAAAAAATAATTATATATTTACTTTAAATACTGTTAATTTAAGTTACTATTTTTTCCTTGGAGCTAAAATCATTATCATTTGACGACCTTCAATTTTAGATGGGAATGATTCAATAGTGGCTAATTCAATTAGATCATTTTTTACTCTATTTAAAACATTTACACCTATTTTTTGATGGGCCATTTCTCGCCCTCTGAAACGCAAGGTAATTTTTACTTTATCACCATCTTCTAAAAAACGAATTAAATTACGTAGTTTAACTTGATAATCTCCTTCATCAGTTCCGGGACGAAATTTAATTTCTTTTACTTGAACAACTTTTTGTTTCTTTTTCTGTTCTTTAGAAGATTTGCTTTTTTCATAAAGAAATTTTCCATAATCCATAATTCGACAAACTGGAGGCTCTGCGTTAGGACTTATTTCTACTAAATCTAATCCTAATTCTTCAGATTTGTCTAAAGCTTCACGTAAACTAACGATTCCTAGTTGATCGCCTTCAATGCCTGTCAGGCGAACTTTAATTGCACGAATTTCGTTATTAATACGATTTGGCTTTGTTAATTGATGAGTTCTTTTTCCGACTTTAATACCTTATTCCTCCATTTGAAAAAAACTACGAGTGAATATTTCGTTTTGCAGTTTTTTAATAAATAAATTAACATCCAATACTTTAAAATTATTTCCATTTCTATTTCTAACAGAAACTGTATTAGATTGAATTTCTTTTTCACCACAAATTAATATATATGGAATGTGACGTAAAGTATGCTCACGAATTTTAAGATTCATTTTTTCATTTCTTAAATCTGATTCAACACGAATCTTTAAAATATTAAGTCTTTCAACTATTTTGTTTACATAAACAGAATGAGCGCTTTTAACGCCGATCACAATAACTTGTATAGGAGATATCCAAGTTGGCAATTTTCCAGCGCACTCTTCTATCAGTATTCCAATAAAACGTTCGATTGATCCCAAGATAGCGCGATGAATTATTATAGGGATACTTTTTTCATTTTTTGAATTAATATAAAATGCATTTAAACGAGCTGGTAGATAAAAATCTAACTGTATTGTTCCACATTGCCAATTTCGATCTAATGAATCTTGCAAAACAAATTCAATTTTAGGTCCATAAAAAGCACCTTCTCCTAATTGATATTCGAATGCTAAATTATTTTTTATTAAAACATCAGATAAATCTTGTTCTGCTTGATCCCAAATTATATCATCACCAATACGTTTTTTAGGTCGAGTAGAAAATTTTACTATAATATTTTTAAAATTAAATGTGCTATATAAATCATATATCATGTTAATGCAGTTATTAATTTCAGAATGTATTTGTTCTGGAGTACAAAATATATGAGCATCATCTTGAGTAAAATTACGTACTCTCATAAGACCATGTAAAGATCCAGAAAATTCATTTCTATGACAACTTCCAAACTCTGCCATACGAATAGGTAAATCTCGATAAGATTTTAATCCAACGTTAAAAATTTGAACATGTCCAGGACAATTCATAGGTTTAATACAGTACTTTCTATTTTCTGATGAAGTAGTAAAAATAGCATCTTTATAGTTATCCCAATGACCACTGTGTCTCCATATTGATTTATCTATTAATAAAGGCGTTTTTACTTCTTTATATTTATATTCTTTTAGTTTTTCTCGAACAAAATTTTCTAATTCATTAAAAATAATAAAACCGTTATTATGCCAAAAAATCATACCAGGAGATTCATTTTGCATATGATATAATTTTAAAGATTGATTAATTTTTCTATGATCTCTTTTTTTTAATTCCTTAATGTAACTTAAATGCTTATCTAATTCTTCTTGATTTCGCCAAGCAGTACAATAAATACGTTGCAACATTGTATTTTTTTTGTTGCCTTGCCAATAAACTCCGCTAATTTTTTGCAATTTAAAATATTTACAAAATTTTATGTTAAATACTTGCATTCCAATATCAAGATCTACGTAATCTTCATGATAATATAAAGAAACTATATCATTTTCTAGAAAATTACTTTGTACTAAATTAATTTTATATATCTCTGATCTTTGTGTAAACTCTTTTAAAACTTTATTAAAAGATAACTTTTTATTAACAATATCATACTTTTTACTTAAAAGATCTTTCATTTTCTGCTCTATTAAAATCAGATCTTTTTCTAAAATTTTATTTTCTGTGTCTATATCAGAATAAAAACCATCACTTGTAATTTTACTTTCCGCAATTTTACATAATGGCCATATTGTTTTAATCGAATAATTTAAGAGCTGTATACATGAATACCTAATAATCTTTAATGCATCAACATCTTTTTTTCTAATAAATTTTATAAAAGAATCTTTTGTAATAAGAGTGTCTAAATTAGAAAAATTTTCATTTGTAGAAATAGCAATTAAAGATGTAAATATGTTAGGATTCTTATTTTTTATAAGATTTTTTAATGAGATAGAATGCTCGTAAATTTCTTGACTTCCATCACAAAATTTTATTACAGGCATTCTGATATACCTTTATTTAAAAAATATTTTTAATAATTATAAAAATTAATTCTATAAAATTAAATTTATTTAACTAATAAAAATATGCTAGTCAAAATTTTGACTAGCATACAAACTAAAAACGAGTATCTACAGCATCTGCTAATTGTTTAATTATTAAAACACTATCATTCCAGTTTAAACAAGCATCAGTAATTGATTTTCCATATATTAATGGTTTTTTATTTGATACTTTTTGAAAACCTTCTTCTAAGAAACTTTCAATCATAACCCCAAATATATTTTTAGATCCTGAAGAAATTTGTTTTGCAACAGACATAGAAACATTCTTTTGGCGAATATGTTCTTTTAAGCAATTTCCATGACTAAAATCAATCATTAAATGCTCTATTAAATTAAATTTACGTAATTCTTTGATTGCTGATTCAACATCTTTAGCATGATAATTAGGAGACCGACCACCTCTCATAATAATATGTCCGTATGGATTACCACTAGTATGATTAATAGTCATTTGCCCATCTTTATTTGGGGCAAAAAATAAATGACGAGCTTGAGCTGCTCTAATAGCATCGATTGCGATACGTATATTACCATCAGTTCCATTTTTAAATCCTACTGGACATGAAAGTGCAGAAGCCATTTCTCTATGAATTTGGCTTTCAGTAGTTCTAGCTCCAATAGCTCCCCAACTAATTAAATCTGCAATGAATTGACCCACTACAATATCTAAAAATTCTGTTGCGGCTGGCATTCCTAATGCATTTATATCCAATAGTAATTTACGAGCTACAGAAAGTCCATGATTAACTCTAAAACTACCGTTTAAATCTGGATCTGAAATTAATCCTTTCCAGCCAACTACTGTTCTTGGTTTTTCAAAATATGTACGCATTATAATCTCAAGACGATCTTGATATTTTTTGCGTAATTCAAATAATCGATGAGCGTATTCGACGGCAGCTATAGGATCATGAACAGAACATGGACCTATTACAACGAGTAAACGCAAATCTCGACCAGTCATAATTCGTGCAATATTCTGTCTAGTTATAATAACATTATCCATAATATCTGAGGTAATAGCATATTTTTTTGCTAATTCAGAAGGCGTTATTAATGGATCGATTCGTATTGTACGTAGTTCATCTGTTTTTTTCATTTTATTCTCTAAACGAATTTTCTATCCTAAAAAGAATATCAAAATGTGATAAAATCACGATAAACTAATTAATCATAAACTTCTCTCTAAAGAAAAATTTTTAATATATAAAAAAATCATAATTTTCGAGAAAAGAAGTATAATAGTATTTAAACATAATAAAAAGCTTAAAATAGGAAATAAAATGAAGATAAAATCCTAAAAATCATACAATTATACAAGATTATTAATATTCTGTTCAGTAAATATTCAAAATAGTTAAATTATTTTTTTATAATATCATAATTTTTTATTTGTTTTTAAAAGTACTTATTATATCTTTAGATTAAATTAAGCCGTTTATTTTTACAACTTAAAATTTAAAAATTATAATATTTTAAATTTTTTATAATTATTAATTAATCTTTGGTTTTGCATCTATATTGTTAATAAAAGAATTAATAGAAATCCCGTATATCCAAGATATTGTTAATCTATATAATATTACTAATACTACCGGTCCAATAAATAAACCAATCATACCAAAAGTTAGTAAACCACCTATCACTCCTGATAAAATTAAAAAAGTTGGTAAATCAGAACCGATTCTTATAAACAAAGTGCGTAATATATTATCTAATATAAATACAAAACAACTCCAAATTAATAATAACGTTCCCCATGTAGTATGATTATTCCAATAGAGCCAGATAATAGATGGGAATAAAATTGGTAATGGACCTAATTGTATTAAACAAGAAAAAACAATCAAAATCATTAACAAAGTCCAATATGGAACACCTGAAATTAACAAACCTAAACCAGATAAAAAAGCTTGAATTAAAGCTGTTACTACAACTCCTAATGCAACAGACCTAATAGCACGAACAGTCAGTAAAATAATAGCATTTCCATTTTTAGAATTAATGCGTAATGCAAATCGACGAATTGCATTACTAATTTTTTCACCGTTCCAATAGAGTAAAATACTAAATATTAACATTAAAGTTAAATGCATGACAAATAATCCGAAATTTTTAGCTTGAATTATAAAAAATTCAGTTGTTCGACCCATATAAGGTCTAACTTCTTTAATTAATTCAGCTCCATCACTATCTAATAACTCTTTATAGCCAATAAAAATTTTTTTTCCGATTATTGGTATATCCTGCAGCCAAATTAATTCTGGAAATTCTAAAGTGTTAGAACCAAACCAATGAATAATTGGGATACTTGTCGCAATTAAACTATTTACTAAAAGTACTATTGGAATAATAAATAATAACAATAAAATAATAATCATACTCACAAGAGCAATGAAACGTCGACCTCCTAAAAATTTTTGTATTTTTAACATCAAAGGCCAAGTTGAAATTACAATAGTACTAGCCCATAAAAATCCTAATATAAATGGTTTTATTATTAAAAAACTTGCAATACTTATAGCAATAATAAATATTAATGATAAAATAAACTGCGATAAATCCATTTTTTCTTTTGGATTTTGCATATAATTGTTTCACCTCAATATTTTTATAAATATTTTTATATTATAGATGATGAGTGGAAAGAATTAAAAAATTTTGCTAATCAAAATTATAACATTAAATTTTTAAAAATCATGAAAGAAAAACTCTTCAAATAAAACAAAAAATACATAAAAACAAATGAAATAATTATTTATAGAATATTCCTTTATCAAAAGTAATCAAGAGAAAAAAATGAAAAAAAAACAAGTAAATACTTATTTATTTAATGAAAATACATGGAAAGGAATTGAAATTACGCAAAGTGCTGCGCAACAAATATTATTATTAATTAATCGTGATAAAAAAAACACAGGAATAAAATTAAGTATAAAAAAATCTGGATGCGCAGGCTTTCGATATACTATGGAATTAACTAACAATGAAAAACAGTTAATCGTAGAAAATGATATAATTTTTTCTTGTAAAAATATTTCAATACAAATTTCTAAAAAAGACATTCCATTTTTAGATGGTGTAAAAATTGATTTTATAAAAAATAATGTCAACAAAGTATTTAAATTTTATAACTCTAAGTTAGAAAAATTTTGCGGTTGTGGAGAAAGTTTTGCAATTAATTAATTATTTTTTGAATTATTATTGGTTAAAAAATCAAAATAATTTATTTCCAATATATAAGACAATGATTTTTTTTTCCTCTAGAAATCAAAGTAAATCGATTGAATAATTTATCATCGTCATTGAAAGTATAACTTTGTTTTGAAACTTTATTGGTATTAATAGATATAGCATTAGATATGATCATATTTTTTGCTTGTGTGCGAGATTGTGCTAATGAGCATAATATTAATGCTTCTTGTAAATCTTTAATTTGATTAACTTCAATGGAAGGTATACCATCTTTTTTTAACTGTTGTAAATCAAATTCCTTGATCTCATTTATATTTTTTAAAAAAAGAATATTAGTAATTCTTTCTGCAGATAGTAAATTTTCTTCGCCATGTACTAAACGAGTCATGTATCGCGATAAGTAAGATTTATCATGAATAATCTGATTATTTTTATATTTGTTTATTTCTCTTACATTGATTTCATCACAGTCTAAAAAAGTAAATAATTTGAAAAACTTATAAACATCAGAATCTTCTATGTTTTTCCAAAATTGATAAAATTTATAAGGAGTTGTTTTTTTAGGATCTAACCAAATAGTTCCAGACTCTGTTTTTCCAAATTTAACCCCATTAGACTTCATAAGCAAAGGTAGAGTTAAACCATAAGCTTTTTTTTTAGAAATACGTTTGATTAAGTGCATACCAGCAGAAATGTTTCCCCACTGATCAGATCCTCCAATTTGAAGAGACACTTGTTTTTTTTTATTTAATATGAAAAAGTCATACGCCTGTAATAAGTTGTATGAAAATTCTGTAAAAGAAATTCCTTGGTCTAATCTTTTAATACGCTGTTTTACTGCTTCTCTATTAATCATGGTGTTAATTGAAAAGTGTTTTCCAATATTACGTAGAAATGATAAAATATTAATTTTTTCAAACCACTTTTTATTATTTAATATAACTACATTATTCGTAGCACCGTTAGAGCTTAAAAAATAAGATATTTGTTTAGTTATATTAGCGGTCCATAGATCAACTTTATTATCAAAATTTAATAAACGTTCTTTTTCCTTAAAACTCGGATCTCCAATCAAGCTTGTAGCTCCGCCAATTAAAACAATAGGTGTATGTCCTTTTAATTGAAATCTTTTTAATGTAATTAAAGGTAGAAGATGACCTATATGTAAACTTTCTTCAGTAGGGTCAAATCCACAATATAATGCAATAAAATTATTTTCAATGTTTTTTTTTAACATTTCTTCATTTGTAATATGAGATATTAAATTTCGTTGTTTTAATTCATCAATTAAATTAACATAGTTCATTAAAAACCTTTTAAATCAAACTTAAATTATTTTATTATTTTATTCTAATTTCTTTTGAAGTTCAATAATAAGATATATGAAACTCTTTATTTTCTTAAAATTAATTTACATCAAAGTTTAAAAACCATTTAACATTATTAAAAATAGAAAAATATTTTGAAAGATCTAGTGCAATTCTTAATATCTTTTGCAAATAAATACGCGAAGAACATTGTATTAATAATTTATAAAAAAATTTTTTTTTAGATCTTACAAAAACAGGATCAGGTCCTACAAACCATAATAAAATATTATCTTTTTTAGATTTTTTTTTCAAAAAAATATATATAAATTTCAAAAATGTAAAACTTTTTTGAACACTAGTACTTTGACAGTATAAAATAACTTGAATATTCCAGGGAGGTAATAAAAACTTTTTTCTTGTAATCAATATATTACGGGCATAAAAAAAATATTTTTTACTACATATATTTATTAAATGTTCATTATTAGGAATCGATGTCTGAATTAATATATTGAAAAATTTTGATTTTTTTTGTATTAGATTAACAAGATTAAAATAAAATTGAGAAAAATTTTCAGTATTATTAAAATTAAAAGAACAAAAATAATGATCAATATTTACTAAACCAATTAATCTCACATTGGGAAAAAAATAATTTTGAACTATTTTATCTGTGGTAACAATAATACCGGAATGTGAAATAGAAAAATTATCAATATTTAAATTTAATTTTTTAATTTTAATATTTTTTAAAGATATTAAAAATAATAATGGTATATTAGGAAAAATTTTTTTTATATTTTTTTTAATTTTTTTCACACCAAAATTAAATGTAGTCAATGAAGGCATATTACATATGTTGCATAATAATAATTTTTTATGATAAATTAAACAACTTCTACAAAACATAATATCATTATATGTGTTAACTTCATAGTAATCATGACAAATATGACATCTAGGAATCCAATGGCAATAATTGCACATTAAACCTAAAAAAACAAAATTAGATGGATTGAAAATCAATAAAACTGAAAAATTTTTTTTTATATTTTTAAAAATTTCATTAATCAAACTATCTGATAAATGAGTTCTTATTTTTTCTTTTTTCAAATTAATAATTTTATTTTTTAAAAGTACAGAAGTGTAGATTTGATTAAAATTTATCCAAAAAATTTTTTTATGAATTATATTATACAAAGTTTTCAAAGAAGGTGTACTCGAATCCAAAATGATGGGTATATTTTCTTTGAATGCTCTAAATATTGCTATATCTCTAATATTGCATTTAAATTGATTTATATTTTTATATATTAAATTATGTTCTTCGAACAGAACAATTAAACCTAGTTTTAAAAAAGGAAAAAAAACACTTTTTTTTGTTCCAATTAAAATAAAATTTTGCCCATTTTTAGTTTTCATCCATATATCAAAGCATATTTTATTATTTATATGAGTATATGCAATACTCATAGAAACATTTAAATATTTTTTTAAAAAAAATAATATTTTATATGCATCCTTTATATATGGAACAATAATTAAAATTTGTAAATTTTTTTCCAAAATTTTTTTGAACAAGCCTAAATAAAATTTAATTTTGATAAATAAATTAATTTCTGATATCAGCCAAGATGAAAAAGATTTATTAGTTAAAATCAAATTTATTTTAAATAAAATATTTTTATTTAACACAAATGTTTTATTAATTTTAAATAAATTAAATGAATTTATATTATCTATAGGATATATCTTATGATTATTTTTAACTATATTTTTAGATTTGAAAATATTAGGAAAAACAATAAGAAATATACTTCCTATAGGATAGTAATAATACTTGCTTAACCATATTAAAAGATTTAATAAAGACATGTTCAAAATTGGTTCATAATCAATAACATATTTAACAAATTTAAAATTCACATTATTTAAATTTTTTTTTTGATTATATGCAATAATAATACCTACTACATCTTTCGAGCGAAAAGGAACAATAACGCGAACTCCAACTACAGGAGCAATGGAATAGGGGAGTATATAACTAAAATATGTTTTAATTGGAAAAGGTAAAACAACGTCTACAATCATCACTTATATATTCAATGTGTTATATGGATTTGTTATTAATAAATTCACAAAAATTTTTGATCAAACAAACATCACATCTTGGTTGTCGTGCTTTACAAATATAACGCCCATGATAAACAAACCAAAAATGAATGTTTTTTTTAAAAATAGATGGTACAACTTTCATTAATTTTTTTTCCACTTGCATTACATTTTTCCCTATAGCAAAACCAGTTCGATTAGAAACTCGGAAAACATGTGTATCTACTGCAATAGTTTGTTTATCAAATAGTAGATTTAAAATAATATTCGCTATTTTTCTACCGATACCAGGTAAAGACTCTAATTCTGCTCGAGTATTAGGAATTTGATTATCATATTTTTTTAATAATAAAAAAGATGTTTTAATAATATATTGAGCTTTAGTATTATACAAACCAACACTTCTAATGTAATTTTTTAGTTTTTTCATACCTAACTGTACAATACTTTCTGGAGTATTAGCAACTTGAAATAAAATAAAAGTTGTTTTATTTACTATATTATCAGTAGATTGAGCAGATAATATTAAAGATACTAATAATTCAAAATTTGATGAAAAAATCAATTCTGTCATAGGATATGGTTGATTTACATGAAATAACGATAAAATTTTATAACGTTCTTTGCTATTCATAGCTTATATTATCTATACACTTAAATAAATATATTTATTTTTTTTTTATTTTATCTAAATAATTTTTAAAAGCAATCAAAAAACCTAATATTAAAAATCCCCCTGGAGGAGATACTACTAAAATTAGTATTTTATTTTTATCGAACACGGTAAAGAAATCATTAATACTTAAGAAATGAAAAATTTTATTACTTTCAAAAAATAATGTGCCATGACCTAGGATCTCTCGTATTGAACCTATAGAAAACATGGCTAGCGTTGCGCCTAAACCTGTTAATAATCCATCAAAAAAAGAAACCAAAATAGAATTTTTATAAGCTATAGATTCCGCTCTACCAATGACGATGCAATTCGTGACTATTAAGGGAATAAACACACCCAATGCTTTATATAAATTAAATCGATACGCATGTAATATCATTTCTACACATGTCACTGTTGAAGAAACTATTAACATAAAAATAGGGATTCTAACATTTTTAGGTATTATATTTTTAAATACAGAAATAATACTATTTGTAATAGTTAATATAAATGTTGTACAAATTCCTAAACCTAGAGCATTTATCGCGCTTGTAGTCATAGCTAAGACCGGACACAAACCTAAAAGTTGAACAAAAGAAGAATTATTTGACCATAATCTTATCTTTAAAAAATTACTATATTTCATATATTTTACCTATTTAGAGAAAGAATTAATGGTATTCTTTTAATGAAAATTACTGTTCTTTTTATCGCATTAGTTACAGCTTGTGGCGTAACAGTTGCTCCTGTGAACTGATCAATTTGACCACCATACTTTTTTAATAACACGCGATTATCTTTATCATCTTTTACTATTAAATTTGTAAATTTAGTAATCCAATCAGAAATAGATATATCAATTTTATCACCAATGCCAGGAGTTTCTTTATGAGACAAAACTCGAACACCAATAATTTTTCCATTTAAATATGCAGCTACTAATATATAAATTGAGCCAGAATAACCATCTGGAGCTGTACTTTCAATAATAGCGATTTTTGGCATTTTATTATGAAATAATAACCATAGATTATGTTTATTAGAATCTCCTAACAATTCACTGTCTACTAAATATTTTTTTTCTTGATATAAACTATAAATATTATATGGAACTACTTGCTGGATAAAATTTTTTTTTTCTTTTTCTTTTTGTTTTTTTATTGAATTTTTTGTCATATGATTTACATATATAACAATACCTAAAAATGCAACAGCAAAACAACTCATTGTAAATGAATTTTTTAATATTTTTTTAAAATTTTTCATATTTTTTATGTCCATACCCAGATGTATTTAAAAAATCATCTATTAATGGAACTAACATATTTCCCAGCAAAACTGAAAAAGCCACTCCATCTGGATAATCACTATATGTCCGAATTATAAAAACTAAAAATCCAATGATTAAACCAAAAATAGTTTTACCTATGTTGCTGTGAGAAGTAGTAACTGGATCAGTTGCAATAAAAAAAGCACATATCATTGTCCCACCAGAGAAAAGATGAAAAAACGGAGAAAAAATAAAATTTTTAGAAAATAAAAAACTGCAGGTACAAAAACAAAATAAAGAAAATAAAAAACTAAATGGAATACGCCAACAAATAATTTTCTTATATAATAAAAAAATACCACCTAATAAAAAACTTATATTCACATAATTCCAAGATGAAAAAACAGTTATTTTTTCGTTATTGAAAATTTTATTCTCTGAAGTAGTATGATAAAAAATACGAGATTTATTCTTAAAGTCATTTAAAGGTGTTGCTTGCGTGAAAATATCAGGATTTTGATCTAAAATAACATTTTTTTTTGTTTGAAAAAAAATCTTATTTATTGAAGTTTTTAAATCATCTAAAGAAAATAATTTAGTACTTTCTGTATGATAAGAACTCATATCTAGCGGAAAAGATATTAGTAATACAGCATAACCAACCATAGCTGGATTAAATATATTTTGCCCTAATCCTCCATATAAAAATTTAGAAATAACAATAGCAAAAAAAGAACTAAATATTATCATCCACCAAGTTAATGTAGAAGGAATGCTTAAACCTAATAACACTGCTGTAACCAGTGTTGAATTATCTAATATATTATTTTTAATATTTTTACAACATATTTTTAATATAATTATTTCAAATAGTAAAGAACATACAATAAATAAAAATATTTGTATTAATATCACCATTCCAAAAAAGTAACATTCTGTTAAAATCGCCGGAATAGATGCTATAAGAACAAAAAACATAATATTTTTTACATTATAAGTATTATATATATAAGGAAAGTTCATTTTATATTATTCTACAATTAAGATCATAAAGTATTATTTTTTATATTTTGCACGTTTTATTGCGGATCGTAAAATTTCTTTTCTGATATCCTGTTCTATTAGTTTTTTTCTAATCAACTCTTTTTTTAACGTTTGTTGTGCAATATTAGATTCTGTGAATTTAATTCTGTCTAAATATTGAATATTTTTATAAAATATTTTTTTTTGACTTAATAATCTTTTTTCTCGTAATTGAAAACGACTAAAAAAAAATTTTTTTTTCTGAACTTCTGAATTTCTTTTGTTTTGAATTATTTTTTCATTTTTAAAATATTTAACTAATGGTATATTACTAGGGCATATCTTTTCACAAGCTTTGCATTCAATGCAATCCATAATATAAGACTGTTTTGTTTTTTTATGGTTATTATTTTTAGAATATAAATATAATTTTTGAGGAAGTAAATTCACTGGACATACTTGAACGCAATAACCGCAATTAATACATGGATAACTAACAATTTTTTTTGTTTTTTTTGTATATTTTTTAATCGTAATACAGTTAATATCTTTTGATATCGAATAATTTAAATCAGTAAGCATATTATTCATAAATATACCACCTATATCAATAATATTATTTACATGATTTTCAATTTTCAGATAATTTAAAAAAAAATTTATTGGCGTACCTATTTTAATTAAAAAATTTTTAGATAAATTAGTTGCATAATTATATAAGCTAACAATTCTCTGGATTAATGGTTCTCCATTCACAATAGCTCTTTTAATAGCATAAACAGTAGCAATATTAAAAATAAGATATCCTATATCTATAGCATGTTTTCCAAAAGGAATTTCTTTTCCAGTTAAAGATTTAATAAGAATCTTACTACTTCCTCCAGGATATTTTTTTTTTAATATACAAATTTTAAATAATTCTTTGTTTTTAATTGATAATTGAATTTTTGAAATTAGTTCAATTTTATCTTCTTGAACAGCAATTAAAATATTTTTTACTTTAGATATCCAAGAAATGATTTCGCATCCTATTAATATTTCATTAAAATAGTTTCTAATTAAACAATAATCAGCAGTTATTAAAGGATCGCTTTCTACAGCATTTACTACTAATGTATGTGTGTTATTAACACTTAACATTAATTTTTTAAACGAAGGAAAATGAGCTCCACCCATTCCTACTACACCTAATTGATAAATAATTTTTATCAAATTTTGAGCAGAATATAACTTGTAATTATTAACTTTTTTTAATCTAATCCATTGATCTAAATAATCAGGCAAAATTGTAATTTTTATGTTTTCTTGAATAACATTCATATCACGAGAGTTATATTCTATATTTTTAATTATCCCTGAAGTAGGTGAATGAATAGGAACACTTGAATCATCACCAAAAGTTAAAGGTTGTCCACATAATACTTTTTGATTAGTTTTGACTCTTAACATATTTTTTTTTAAAGTGTTATATTTGATATAAATGATAAATTCTTTAGGATTTGGAATATAATTAATAATATACTTATTTAGTCCTTCTTTCATTGGAAAACATTTTAATCCACCTGAAAAATCATATTTTTTTTTTTATTAAAAAAAACAAATATAAAATTTTGAAAAAATTTATGCAATAAACATTTTTTTAAAACATATTTTATTTTTATCAACATATATTATTCTTTTATTATTTCTATACAATTAGTTGGGCAGTGTGACAAACAAATATTACAACCGGTACAAAATTTTTTAACTACTGTATGCACAAAATTAGGAGCCCCAATAATTGCATCCACTGGACAAAATATAGCGCATTTAGAACATCCAACACAGTTTTTCTCATTAATTTGCACTGTTGTATATAAAATTGACTTATTTGTAATATCTTTATTTTCTAAATTTTTTTTTAAATTTAATAATTTATTAATTTTTAATATTAATTCACCTCCACCAGGAGTGCATTTATTAATTTTTTCATGATTGTTTATTATTGATTTTGCATAAGGATAGCATCCTGCATATCCGCATTTTGCACATTGACTTTGAGGTAATACATTATTAATTTTATCTATGATAGGATCTTTTTTTACTGGAACAATATAATTTATATATGATAATATTAAACCTAATAAAAAAGATAATAAAGAAAAAATTAAAATAACTATTATTGTTGACATAATTAAATTTTTATTAAACCTTTGAAACCCATAAAAGAAATAGAAATTAAACTAATAGTTATAAGAACAATAGGAGATCCTTTAAATAAAATAGGAATATCTGATAGTAATATACGCTCTCTGATACTTGCGAATATGATCATTATTAAAGAAAAACCTAATGAAGAACTAATCGCATAAAATATTGCTTCTAAAAATGTGTAATTTTCATATAAACAAAATAAAGGAATTGCTAAAACTACACAATTAGTTGTAATTAATGGTAAAAAAATACCAAGAACACGATACAAAAAAGGACTGGAATTGTGTAAAATTATTTCTGTAAACTGCACAAAGAATGAAATTATTAACATATATATAATAACTCTTAAATAAAGTAAATCTAATGGATATAAAATTAAAAAATTAACACACCATAAAACAATAGTAGATAAAAACACAACAAAAGTTGTAGCACAACTAATACCTAAAGCAATATCTAATTTATTTGAAGCACCTATAAAAGGACATAAACCAAGAAATTTTACTAAAATAAAATTATCAATTAATATATTTGATAAAAAAAACAGAAAATAATTTTTCACTTATAATTTCCATTTATAAAATACAATATAATTAAGGAACACATGATACAAACTTTAAATTATGTATGTGAAAAAATAAAATTTTTATTAATTAAACGCTCTGTTGTATCTACAATTATTTGGGTTTGTAAATCAACTTCAATATTAACCAATTCCCCAATTTTTTTAAAACCTATCGTTGTCAAAGATAACGTTTCTGGTATTATGCTGACAGAGAATTCATCATTAATAATACTAACAATTGTTAAACTTATTCCATCGATACAAATAAAACCTTTACAAAAAATATATTTCATTAAAGATAAATCGTTTAGTTTCAACCATATAATATAGTTATTATTTGATTTTAATATTTTAGAAATTTTAGCGGTGTTTATAATATGACCAGATACTATATGTCCTCCAATTTCATCGCCATATTTCGCAGACCTTTCAAGGTTAACATAATTTCCTGTATCCGTAAGACCTAAATTAGTATAATTAAGTGTTATTTGCATGACATCAAAAGTTACATAATAGTTATCAATTGTTGTTACTGTTAAACAACATCCATTATTTGACACTGAAGCACCGAGTTTTAAATCTTTTAATAAAACAGATGAAAAAGCAATAGTATAAGTATGTAATTTTTTTTTTTTATCTATCGAAACAATTTGCCCTATTCCATGCACAATACCAGTGAACATAAAATATCCTTAATTTAATTTTATCTAAAAAATGTTTTTATTTATATTTAAAAAATTTATTTTACAAAAATAATATATATTTTAATAGAAAAAAAATATTTTTATGATAAAATAAAATGTTTAAATTTTACGTTCGTAGCTCAATTGGTTAGAGCACCACTATGACATGGTGGAGGCTAGTGGTTCAATTCCACTCGGACGTAAAAAAATTACAAAATTCAAAATAGATTCAATATTTTAGGTACTTCTTATTTGATTGAAAATATTATTAAAAAAAATCAATATAAACTATTTTTAATAGCATACAGTGGAGGTATGGATTCTACGGTGCTGTTAGATTATTTATGTAAAATTAAAAAAAATCACCCTCAAATTAGTATCCGTGCTATTCATATCAATCATAACATTCAAATTGATTCAAAGAAATGGCAAACACATTGTGTTAGTGTTTGCAAGGAATATAATATACCATTAATTATTGAAAAAATAGATATCAATATCACGAAAAACATTGAAGAGCAACTAAGAATAGAGAGATATAACTTAATTTATAAAAATTTATTACATAAAGAAATAATTTTAACTGGTCACCATTTAAATGACCAATGCGAAACATTTTTTTTATCGCTTAAACGAGGAAGTGGACCCACTGGTTTATCTGCAATGTCTTCTGAAACAATTTTTGGACAAACTAAAATCGTTCGTCCATTTTTAACAAAAACAAAAGAAGAAATTAAAAATTGGGCTAATTTAAATAAATTAAAATGGATAGAAGATTTTACTAACTTTAATACGCATTATGAACGTAATTTTATACGACACAAAATATTACCAGTGTTAGAAAAAAAATGGCCTTTCTTTTTAAAAAATTGCTTTCGTACTACTCATATATGTAATGAAGAAACTATATTAAAAAATATTCTCTTAAAAGAAAAAATTCAACAATATCTTAATTTTAATGAATGTTTAAATATTTCAAGTTTTAAACACTTGAAAGAAGTATTATGTAAAGCATTAATTAGATATTGGATTTGTTTAAAAAATGTTAAAAAACCTTCATATAACAACATTCAGCGTGTATATAACGAAATCATATATAGTCGAAAAGATTCGAATCTAAAAGTAATTGTTCAAAAAAATGAAATTAGATGTTATAAAAAATTTCTTTACTTTGTTACAATTAGAAAAGATATTAAAAACTTAATAATATTTTGGCATAATACTGAAAATACGTTACAATTACCTAATAATTTAGGTTATATCAAAAAAAATAATCAAAAAGGAATCAATCTTCCAAAACCAAAAAATAGTGAATTAATTAACATTCGTTTTCAATATGCAGGAAAAATATTAATTATGGGAAGACAAAAACGAAGAAATATTAAAAAAATTTGGCAAGAACATAATATTCCTCCTTGGTTACGAAATCAAATTCCTCTTCTGTTTTATAATGATCAATTAATCAGTGCTTTAGGCGTATTTGTTATTAATCGAACAATTAATTATCAAGACAATACGAAACCAAATCAATGGTATCTATCCTGGATAAATGATATTCCAATCAATAATGGTAATCATTTGTTATGTAAATAAATATATTTCTATATTGTTAGTTATTTAAATAATTGAATTAATTGAAATATCTTATCAGAACTGATTCTCTCATATAATCTTGGAAAATCTGTTATTTTTTTAGACAATAAAGGCGTGTGAACATCGTTCCAAATAAGATCTGATATTAAAAATAGTTCTGTTTTTTTAGATAAAATAGGTAAAATAGGCTTTAAAAAAGTCATGATTATTCTAAATAAATTAATGCCCATAGTACAGATTATATGTAAACGATTATTTTTTTCTATTTTTTCGCGAATAGCCCAAGGTTTTTTTTCATTTATATATTGATTTGCAATATCTAGTAATTGCATAGAATTTTTAATAATTAAATTAAATTCTCTATTTTCAAAAAAATTCTCCATTTTTTTATTTGAATCTACAAACAAATTATATAAGTTATAATCATCTAATTTATCAGATAAATATCCATTAAAATACCTATTAATAAAACTAGCATTTCTTGATGCCAAGTTGACTAATTTATTCACAATATCATTATTTATTTTATACATAAAATCATCTAAATTCATTTCAATATCATTAATATTATTTGTTAATTTACTTGCATAATAATAACGTAAACTATCAGAGTCAAAATACTTAACCCAATCTGATGCTTTGATTAAAAAACCTCGAGATTTTGACAATTTTAACCCATTAATTGTAACATGACCGTGTACAAAAATACCACTAGGTTTTCGAAAACCAGATGCTTCTAATATCGAAGGCCAAAATAATGTGTGAAAATAGATAATATCTTTTCCAATAAAATGATATAGTTCAGAATTGGTATTCTTGCTCCAAAAATCATTAAAATTTATATTTTTGTTATTTGAGCAAAGATTTTTAAATGCACTAATATATCCTATCGGAGCATCTAACCAAACATAAAAATATTTGTTTAAAAAATGTGGAATTTTAAATCCAAAATATGGCGCATCACGAGAAATACACCACTCTTCTAAACCAGATTTTAACCATTCTTCTGTTTTGCGAATTACTGAACTGTCCAATACACCAGAGTATATCCATTTTTTTAACATATCTGAAAAAATTGGTAAATCAAAATATAAGTGTTCAGTTTCTTTCAAAATTGGAGATGTACCTGAAATTACTGAAATAGAATTAATTAAATCTGTAGGTTTATAAATTGAACTACATTTTTCGCAAGCATCTCCATATTGATTATCTGCATAACAAATTGGGCATGTACCTTTAATAAATCTATCTGGAAGAAATATTTTTTCTTGATTATCATAAAATTGAACAATTTTTTTCTTATTAAAAAGTTTTTTTTCATTTAAATAAGTAAATATTTTTCTAACTAAAAATAGATTTTCTATACTATGTGTAGTGTGATAATTATCATAGGAAATATTAAAATTTATAAAATCTATTTTATGCTCTTTGTGAATATTTTTTATTAAATCTTGTTCTGATATTTTTAGATTTTTTGCATGCAACATAATAGCAGTACCATGCACATCATCCGAAGAAATAAACCAAACTTCATGTCCTCTCATTCTTTGATAACGAACCCAGATATCCGCTTGAATATGTTCGAGCATATGACCAATATGAATTGGACCGTTAGCATATGGTAAAGCGCAAGTAACTAATATTTTTCTAACTTTGATAGGCATAAAATAATATTTCATGTATAAAAATTAACAATATAGTACACAAAAAAATAATCGTAAAGTAATTATTGAAAAAATATCTAAATAATTTGTTAAATATTTTTAAATACGTAAACACTTATTCTTCATAAATTCGACTGGGAACTACACCAGTTTGAATTTTATATTTTGATTCAAAACGAGCATTGTAAGATCTAGAAACTGGTTTAGAAAGTAATTCAAAACTCAATGCAGCAATTTTAATTTTTGGAGTTAAAACTAACGTTAAATTTCCGGCATTAAAAACTTCTAAAACTATATTACCATTCCAACCAGGATCAATTCTATGCGATGTTACATGAATCATTAGTCCTAGCCTTGCTAAAGAAGAACGACCATCTAACCAACCGACTAAATTATCAGGCATCGTAATAATTTCTAAAGTTGAAAATAATACTAAAGATTTTGGTTTTAAAAAAAATGGATTTTTTTTAGAAAATGATTTTTCATCACTCATTATTTTTTTTAAATTTTTAGATATTTTATCTTTCGAACTGCTTAAATCGATACACGATATAGTATGATCATAAAAAATACGAAATTTATTTCCAAGATGTATATCAACAGTAATTCCATTAATAAGTTTTTTCTTAGGATACGGTGTAATTATTAACTTTTTTTGAGCTAACCATTCTTCAATATCTTGATCACATAAACGCATGATTTATCCTATAATTTTAATATATCTATATATTCGTAACTGATATATTTATCAATAGCAGAAAGATACATATTTAACATCTTCTGCTATTTTCAAAACGTTAAACTCATAATAAATTATATAGTTAATTTTCTTGTAAAAAACTAAAATATTTATGTTGAAACTATTTTTTTATTAACCAATTTGTATGAAAATATCCTATTTTATCATTTCTTTGATAAGTATGTGCACCAAAATAATCTCTTTGAGCTTGAATCAAGTTAGCTGATGATAATGAGGATCGATAACTATCATAATATGATATAGCAGAAGAAAAAGCAGGAATAGAGATACCGTGTTTTATTCCACATCTTACAACGTGTCTTAAAGATTTTTCATATTCGTTGGATATTTTTGAAAAGTAAGGCGTTAATAACAAATTATTGATATTGTTATCCATATTAAATGCATCTTTTATTTTTTCTAAAAATTCAGCCCGAATAATACATCCAGATCTAAAAATTTTAGCAATTTCACTATATTTTAAATCCCAAGAATATTGTTCTGATGCTTTTTTTAACTGAGAAAAGCCTTGAGCATAAGAAATAATTTTTCCTAAATATAAAGCTCTTCGCACTTCTTCAATAAATTCTTTTTTATTTTCATACGATATACATTGCGAACTAGGTCCTTTTAAAATTTTCGAAGCAATAATACGTTGTTCTTTAAGCGAAGATAAATATCTTGAAAAAACAGATTCTGTAATTAATGTCAGTGGCTCTCGAAAATCTAAAGCATTTTTAGCAATCCATTTTCCAGTACCTTTATCTTCTGCTTTGTCTAAAATTAAATCTAATATATAATGATTATTTTCATCTTTTTTTAAAAAAATATTTTTTGTGATCTCAATTAAATAACTATTCAATTCTCCTTTGTTCCAATTGGAAAATATATTTGAAAGTTCTTGATTATTTAAGCCTAATAAATATTTTAAGACAAAATATGATTCTGAAATTAATTGCATATCACCATATTCTATTCCATTATGAATCATCTTTACATAATGACCAGAACCATTAGGACCGATATAAGTAACACAAGGTTCTCCATTAAATTTAGCAGATATATCTTTTAAAATAGGAAAAATAAGTTTGTATGCTTCTTTTGATCCGCCAGGCATGATAGAGGGTCCATTTAATGCTCCAAATTCACCACCTGATACACCCATTCCGATAAAATGTATGCCTTTTTTAAAAAGATCATTACTTCTTCTGATAGTATCTTTATAAAACGTATTACCTCCATCAATTAATATATCTCCTGCTTCTAAATACGGAATAATAGATGCAATAGTTTTATCTGTAGGAGAACCTGATTTTATCATTAATAAAACACACCTTGGTTTTTCTAAAGATTTGATAAAATGTTCAATAGAAAAATATGGAAAAATATTGATTTTCTTACTTTTTTTAATTATTTCCTCTGTTATTGATTTAGTTCTATTAAAAATAGATACACGATAGTTTTTACTTGCGATATTTAATGCTAAATTTCTTCCCATAACAGCCATACCTACAATACCAATTTGTTGCTTTAACATTTTTTTTCTCCAATACTAAAAATATATTATTTTTTTAAAATTATTTTATTAAATTATTTTTTATACAAAAAATGATATTACAATTGTTTTCAATTTTCTATTTAGAAATATAAATATTTTTATAAGTATATAAAATTTAAGATTATTACAATTTTTGAAATTAATTGTATATCTTATGATTATATAAATTTTTATGTTTTTTATGTGATTTGTACAATAAGACAAGTGTATATATATTATTATTAATATATATTAATTTTATTGAAATTTTTTGAAAGTAAAACAAATTTAAACATTATAAATTAAACATTGTTTTTATTAATTGCTTTACAAAAATATTAATTTAAAAAAAATTTTAAAATCTTATTATTTTCTTTTTTTTAAATTTTCAATAATTAAATTAAAATTTAAATTTTGATCATGTAGCAATACAAGTAAATGGTAAATTAAATCTGAAGCTTCGTTGATTAATTCTGTTGTATTTTTGTTCATGGCAGCTAATATCGTTTCTACTGCTTCTTCACCTACTTTTTGAGCTATTCGTTTAGTTCCTGATTTATATAAACTAGATGTGTAAGAATTAGTTAAATTATTATTTTTTCTATTTTCTATTATTCTTTCTAACTCAAAAAGAAAATAAAGATAATTTTTTTTTAAAAAAAAACAACTTTTTTGATTTAAATGACATGTATTTCCAATAGGCTCAACTAAAACTAACAATGAGTCGTTGTCACAATCTGGAATAATTTTTATAACTCTTAAAAAGTTCCCTGAATTTTCACCTTTCGTCCATAAACGTTGTTTACTACGAGAGTAAAAAGTAACACAACGTTCTTTTTGTGTTTTTAAAAGAGCTTCTTGATTCATATAACCGTGCATTAAAACTTCATTAGATAAACAATCTTGTATGATTACCGGAATCATACCATTAGTTTTATTCCAATCTAATTGGAATCTTGTTTTTTGTTTTATTAACATTTCCGAATCTCTAAGCCTTTTTTTATTAAAAAATCTTTTAAAACTTTTATGCTAACTACATTTTTATGAAAAACAGAAGCAGCTAATACACCATCAACATTAGAATAAAAGAAAGCTTCATAAAAATGTTCTAAATTTCCTGCGCCACCTGATGCAATTAAAGGTACTTTGCATATCTTTTTCATCTTTTTTAATTGTAACAAATCATATCCGTTTTGTACTCCGTCTTGATTCATCATATTTAAAACAACTTCACCAGCACCATATTTTTGAATTTGCTTGATCCAATCAGATGTTTTCCAGTTAGTTTGATACGTACGATCAACATCTCCTGTATACTGATGCACCATATAACATTGACTTGATTTATCAAACCACGAATCAACACCTATCACCATGCATTGTATACCAAAACAATCAGAAATTCTTGTAATTAAAGTAGGATCAATTAATGCAGCAGAATTAATTGATATTTTATCGGCGCCAAAAGATAATATCTGTCTTGCATCTTCAACACTTTTAATCCCACCAGCGACGCAAAAAGGAATATTAATCACTTCTGCTACTTTTTCAATCCAACTTCTATCTACTAAAGTGTTTTTGGTGGCTGCAGTTATATCATAAAAGACTAATTCATCAATACCTTCTTTTGCATAACGTTGAGCTAATGGAATGATATCACCTACAATTTGATGATTTTTAAATTGAATACCTTTTACTACTACTCCATTATTAACATCAAGACAGGCTATTATACGTTTTGACAGCATTTTAAAGCCTCTTCAATTGTAAACTTTTTCTCTAATAAACTACGTCCGATAATAATGCTATTTACACCAGATTCTTCTAAAGCAATAATATCAGATAAATTCGATACCCCTCCTGATGCTTGAAATTTAATATGTTTAAATTTTTGAACAATTTCTTGATATAAACTAATATTAGGACCGGATAAAGTTCCATCTTTAGATATATCGGTACAAAGCACATGAGTTAAACTTTCAGTCGAAAAAAAATCAATTGTATCCTCTAAAGTATGATTAGTTTCTTTTGCCCAACCATTAATAGATATCTTTTTTCTATTATTTACAATATTAATATCTAACGCTAAAACAATTTTATCAGGACCATAAACTTTTAACCATCTTCTTACTGCAAATTTATTTTTTATTGCAGAAGAACCAATCACGACTCTTTCACAACCCAAATGAAATAATGCATCTATATCATTTTCAGTTCGTATTCCCCCCCCTATTTGAATTAACATATTAGTAGATGAAATTATATTTTGAAAAAGTCGAGACTGTCTGTCTTCTCTTTTTTTTGCGCCATTTAAATCTACTAAATGAATAATTTTTACTCCTTTCTTTTTTAGATTTTTTAAATATTGATATAAATTTATATTATAAAATGTTTTGTTTAAATAATTACCTTGATATAAACGAACTACTTTACCTTCTAAAAAATCAAATGCTGGAATTATCATAAAATTATATCTCTAAGAAATTTTTCAGTAATTGAGCACCTATATCACCTGATTTCTCTGGATGAAATTGCACTCCAAAAAAATTGTTTTTTTGAATAACAGCACTAAAAAATACGTCATAATTGCTTGTTGCTAAAGTATATTTCCCAACAGGAATAATATAACTATGAACGAAATAAAATCTAGATTTATTTTGAATATTTTTAAATAATAGATGTTTTTTTTTAATATCAATACAATTCCAACCAATATGAGGTAAAGATAAATGTGAGCTTTTCAAGAGTACAGTCGAACAATTGTTTAAAATTCCAATTGTTTTCGTTCCATTACATTCCTCACTAAGCTGACAAAAAATTTGCATTCCAAGACAAATACCTAATACAGGTTGTTTCATATTTTTAATAATATTAACTAAATTTTTTTTATATAATATTTTCATGACTGCCGAAGCAGTTCCTACTCCTGGTATTATTAATTTTTTAGATTTTAATAGTGAATCAGGGTTAGACGTAATTTGAAAGGTATAACCTAATTTTTTGACAGCTATCTTAATTGACGTTAAATTAGCACAACCAGTATTTAATATAACTATTTCCACTATAATATTCCTTTTGATGTTGGTAATGTTTCCCCTTCTATTTTTATCGCTTGACGCAAAGCTTTTCCAAATGCTTTAAATAAACTTTCAACACAATGATGATCGTTAGTTCCTTTACATGACAAATGCAAAGTAATTTTCATGGATTGGCAAAGAGAATAAAAAAAATGTTCCACCATATCAGTGCTTAAGTCTCCAACAAATTGATGTCGAAAACTACCTTTAAAATCTAAATATGAACGATTAGACAAATCAATAATGCATTTTGCTATACTCTCATCCATAGGTACAAAAAAACCAAATCTAGATATGCCCTTTTTGTTTTCTAACGATTGTAATAATGCACTCCCTAAAGCAATACCTGTATCTTCTATAGTGTGATGATCATCAACTTTTAAATCTCCTTCAGCCTTGATATAAATAGAAATACCGCTATGTATTGATAATTGTTCTAACATATGATCAAAAAAATGTATTCCCGTATGGATATGACTAGCATGTTCTAAATCTAGCCATATTTTCACATGTATAGAAGTTTCGTTTGTTTTCCTAACAACTTCTCCAAATCTATTTGTTTTTTTAATTTTTTGTACAATTTTTTTCCAATTGCAATCATGTTCTTTATATTGTATACCTTGTAATTGAATATTTTTTGCTAAATCCATATCTGTTTTTCGATCACCAATAACGTAACTTCGGTTTTTATCTATTTTATTTAGCCATTTTTTTAATAATTTAATTTTAGGTTTTCTACAGTTACAATTGTCTGTTTCAAAATGTGGACAAACCAAAATATCTTCAAATATTATTCCCTCTGATTGAAAAATATTTAAAAGAAAAAAATGAGGTGTATGAAATTTTTCCAATGGAAATGATTCTGTACCTAAACCATCTTGGTTGGTAATCATAATAAATTTATAATTCAATTTCATTAATTCACATAATGAAGAAATAACATTTTTTTTTAATGCAATTTTATTAATTTTATCAACTTGAAAATTATCTTGAGGTTCATCAATTAAAGTTCCATCTCGATCAATAAATAATATTTTTTCTTTCATTTATTAAACCTTACAATTAGAATATTATATATCAGATAAAATTTTAATTTCTTGAATTAAACGAACGCATTCTGAATAAGAACCAATTGATATTCTTAAACATTTTTTTAGATGAATCTTATGATCTTGATTTCTTAAAATTATACCCTTTTCCCATAATTTCTGAAATATTTTTTTGTGCATATGAAAGCTTACTAAAACGTAATTAGCGTGACTATTAAATATTTTTTTTACTACAGATATTTTTTCTAATTCACGAATTAACCAATCACGGTTTAAATTTAGCGTCAATACTCTACTTTGCATCTTTTTTATTCCGTCTTTAGATAAAGACTGAACGGCAATATCAGCGACAATTGTAGAAATTGGATAGGGACTAATTATTCTATTTAAAATATCAATAATTTCTTTATTTGCTAAAGTAAATCCACATCTTAGACCAGCTAATGCAAACGCCTTAGACAAAGTTCTTAAAATAATTAAATGTGGATAACATTTTAAATAATTTACCATACTATCTTTATAAGAAAATTCTATATACGCTTCATCTATCACTACAATAGCAGATCCAAAAGTCATGTTTAATAAACTTATAATATTTTCTTTTGAAATAATATTTCCAGTAGGATTATTAGGGTTACATATATATATTAACTTAACTTTATTAAGGTTATATTGAATATTTTTTAAATCTATTTTCCAAGTATTTTTAAATATAGGAATTTCTTTCACTTGCACATTTAAAATACTTGCATTTAACGCATACATATCATAAGTGGGAGGACAACAAACAATTGCGTCGTTTCCAGGATTGCAAAAAGCCTTAATTAATAATTCTATGCCTTCATCAGCTCCTCTAGTGGCTAAAACTTGATCGCTAGGCAAATGAACATAATTAGCATAAGATGAAATTAAATTTTTAGGTTGAGACTCTGGATAACGATTAAATGATGTAATATTAGTTGTAAATAAACTAGATATAGGACATTCGTTTGCATTTAACCATATACTACCATTTCCTCCAATACGTCTAGCTGATTGATAAGGTTGCAAATTTGCTATGTTTTTTCTAACTAAATGAATTACATTATCTTTCATATTTATCCTTAAGGAAATTAACGCGAATTTTTACAGCATTATCATGAGCTTCTAATCTCTCTACTTTAGATAAAGTTGTAAGAGTATTAGATAAATTTAAAAATCCTTGAGATGTTAATTCTTGTACTAATATACGTTTTTGGAAATCAGATAATCCTAAAGCAGATTTTGAAATAGATTTCCCATACGTTGGCAAAACGTGATTAGTTCCAGAAGCATAATCGCCTGCAGATTCAGGAGACCAAGGACCTAAAAAAATCGAACTAGCATTAGATATATTCCGAAGTAATGATCTTGGGTTTTTTGTATGAATAATTAAATGTTCTGGTGCATATGTATTACATATACTAATGGATTCAAGCAAATTTTTCGTTAAAATTATTGCACTATTTTTTAAAGAAATATATATTTCTGATGACCTAGAAAAATTTTTTAATTGTTTATTAATAGATAAGACAACATTTTTTGCTAGTGTGATACAAGAAGTCAATAAAATTACTTGTGAAGATACCCCATGTTCTGCTTGAGATAATAAATCAGCAGCAATAAAATCTGGATTAGAAGTTTGATCAGCGATGATTAACAATTCAGAAGGTCCAGCTAACATATCTATTTCTGGGCCATTTAACATAGAACTAACTTGTAGTTTTGCTTCTGTAACATAAGAATTTCCTGGTCCAAAAATTTTATCTACTTTAGGGACACTATCAGTTCCAAAAGCCATAGCCGCAATAGCTTGAGCACCACCTATTTGGAATATTTGATTAATACCACAAATATGTGCACTATAAATGATCTCATTACTAATTGGAGGAGGTGAACATAATATAACCTTTTTACAACCCGCAATTTTAGCAGGTATACCTAACATTAAAACAGTAGATAACAAAGGAGCTATTCCATTAGGAATATAAATTCCGATAGAATTCAAAGGTAGAAATATTTGCTGACAGCGTATTCCAGATTGCGTTTCAATATCTATTTCAGGTATAATTTGTGCTTCATGAAATAATTTAATGTTTTTTTTTGCAACAGAAATTGCTTGTTTTAATATAGAATTAATTTTTTTTAAAGCAGATGATATATGTTGTTGAGACAATTGAAATGTATTTAATAAATGCTTATCAAATATATTAGTATAATCTCTTACAGATTGATCTCCTAAAAGTTGAACGTTTTTAATGATTTCTTTTACTTTTTTTTTAATAATTTTATTTTCCAGATGAATAGGTCTTGATAAAATTTTTTTTTGAGCATTAGAATTTAACTCATTCCAATTAAAAATTGTATTAAAATAATTCATAAGATTTACTCCATCATTTTTTCAATAGGTAAAACTAAAATTGAACTAGCTCCTAAATCTTTTAATTTTTCCATTGTTTCCCAAAATAATGTTTCACTACTCACCATATGCATAGCTACTCGATGCTTATCGCCAGCTAATTTTAAAATTGTTGGTTTTTCTGCGCCACGTAATAACGATATTACTTTATCAAGTTTATTAATAGGAGCATGCAACATAATATATTTAGATTCTCGTGCTTGAATTACACCTTTAATACGAGTCATTAATTTATTAATAACTTCTTTTTTAATAGCACTAATGCTTCCTGTTTTACAAATCAGACATGCATATGATCGAAAGATTACTTGCACTTCACGTAGTCCATTTTCGTCTAAAGTAGCTCCTGTTGAAACTACGTCACAAATAGCATCAGCTAATCCCGCTCTTGGTGCCACTTCTACGGAACCATTTAACATACAAGATTTAAAATTGATATTTTTTTGATCTAGGTATTTTTTTAACAAATGAGGATATGAAGTAGCTATTCTAAAATTGTTTATAGATTTAATTCCAATGTAATCAGTATTGATAGGAATAGCAAGAGATAGCCTACAAATACCAAAATCGAGACGTCTTAAAGTAATATAGGAGCTATCTAAATTTTGCGATTTGCGATTTAACAACTCTTCTTCTAAAACGTTTTCTCCGACTATTCCTAAATCTACCACTCCATCTATTACTAAACCTGGAATATCATCATCACGTACCAACATCACATCAATGGGCATATTTTGCGCAAACGCGATTAATTTTTTCTGTTTTAAATTAATTTTAATTCCACATAAAGTTAATAAATTTATAGACTCACTACTTAAACGACCAGTTTTTTGCATAGCTATACGTATGCGATTATTATTCAACATTTTTTAATCCTGCAATATTTTGTTTTTACAAGTAACTTTACAAAATTACACTTACTATAAAACAAAAAAACCCAAATAAATAAGGGTTTTAAAAAAATTATTTTGTTTAAATAAATATCGTTGTATTATTAAATTGTTAAAAAATAGAATCCTTTAAAATTTTAAAATACAATTAACTCAATTTTTATGCTATTTTAAAATATAAATATATTCTAAAAAGTATTCTGTATTTATTTGATTTTTAATTGGAAACTTCAATAATCGCTATAATAGCAGCATCACTTCCAAAAATTCTAGGAGCTTGGTGAAATGCAACTATATCAGGATGCTGAGACAACCAAAAAGGTATCTGCTTTTTTAAAATATTTTTTCCATATCCGTGTATAATATGTGCGCAAAAAATTTTTTCTTTTTGACAAATTGTAATTAGTTGACCTAGTTTTTTTTGCGCTTGATATTGTGTTAACCCATGCAAATCAAGAGAGATATCTGGAAAATATTTTCCTTTTTTTAATTTTTTTAAGATATTATTTGAATTTTTATTACGTATATAAGAAACTGGATTTTCTTCAAAAAAATTTTTTTCATTTTGAAGGCAAGAAAAATAATGGCTATTAGCTTCTTCTTCGTAAAATTTTCTTTTTAATGTTATGTTTTGATGAACTACTTTATTAACTCTTGAATGAAATATCGTATCTTGTATGATTTCTTGTATATCATTTGTATGTTGACGAAATAAAATATTTCTATTATTAGTATAGTCTCGATTTTTGTTCATAATCATTTATTACCAAAGCTAAAATAAATTTACATTATTTAAAATTATTGTTTTAAGAAATATTTTTTTAATTATATAATTTAGTTTTTATAAAAACAACAAATAAAAATTTTATCATTGCATTACCCAATAAAAATGTTTTCTACAATGATATCATTTAAATCTCAATTATTTATAGTGTAAAAATTTGTGTATAAACAATTAAAAGAAGAAAAATATGGCTGGAAATACAATTGGAAAAATATTCTGTGTCACAACTTTTGGTGAATCACATGGTAAAGCATTAGGGTGTGTAGTTGATGGTGTACCACCAGGTTTAGAATTATCTCTTCATGACTTACAACATGATTTAAATCGAAGAAAACCTGGTTCTTCTAGATACACTACCCAAAGATCTGAATCAGATCAAGTTCAAATACTTTCTGGAGTGTTTAATGGTATAACCACAGGAACAAGTATTGGTCTACTTGTTTATAACACTGACCAAAGATCTCAAGATTACCAGGATATAAAAAATTTATTCAGACCAGGACATGCTGATTATACTTATGAAAAAAAATATGGTATTAGAGATTATCGAGGAGGAGGAAGAGCATCAGCACGAGAAACTGTTATGAGAGTCGCAGCAGGAGCTATTGCAAAAAAATATCTTAAAAGTCAACATGGAATAATAATTCGAGGATATTTATCAGCAATAGGTGATATTCAATGTCCATTCGAATCATGGGAAGAAATAAATAATAATCCGTTTTTTTGTTCTAATTCGAAAAAAATAGAAAATATAAAAAAATTAGTTAAGGAATTAAAAAAAGCAGGCGATTCAATTGGAGCTGAAATAACAATTATCGCTGAAAATGTTCCCATAGGCATTGGAGAACCAGTCTTTGACCGAATAGATGCAGACTTAGCGCATGCATTGATGAGTATTAATGCAGTTAAAGGAGTAGAGATTGGAGATGGTTTTTTAGTTGTCAAACAAAGAGGCAGCCAAAATCGAGATGAAATTACTCAAGATGGTTTTAGAAGTAATCATTCAGGAGGAATATTAGGAGGGATTAGCAATGGTGAAAAAATTATATTAAAAGCAGCGTTCAAACCTACTTCAAGTATACGAATACCCGCACAAACAATTAATATACATAATGAAAAAACAGAAATAGTAGTAAAAGGTCGGCATGATCCATGTGTTGGTATCCGAGCTGTTCCAATCACAGAAGCTATGGTTGCAATTGTGGTTATGGATCATATATTAAGATTTAGAGCGCAGTGTGATAAAAAATAATTGGCATATTTAATGAACAATAATTTTTGATAATAACATTATATATTTAGTAAAATAACAACGTTATTATTGAAAAATATATTTTTTCTTATTCTTTAAACAAATTAGACAGTCAGATTTAGCACTATCTAATTAATAATTAAAAATAAAAGCAATAATTTTAAATATTATGATAATTTTTTATAATTTTTATATTTATATTTTATATTGATAAAATCAAGTTATCTTTGAAAGTAAAATTTATTTTTATTAAAACATTATTTATAGAAATTTTCAACACTAACTGAAATATTTAAATACCAATTAAATGTGTAAAAGTCATGTTTAACATCTATTAAAAATACAATTTATATTTAAAGTTATACTAATCAAACAATTAAATTAATTAAAATCATAATAAACGCATATGTATAATTTTATCTAATTCGTATTCAATATTAAATAAATATACAATGAAATATTTTTTACGAAGGAAAAAAATAATGTTCACAGGAAGTATCGTAGCTCTAATTACACCAATGAATAAATCAGGCGGAATTTGTCATTCTAGTTTAAAAAATTTAATTGATTACCATGTTTTAAATAAAACTAAAGCAATTGTTTCTATTGGAACAACTGGAGAATCAGCTACTTTAAGTCAAGAAGAACATATTAAAGTTGTCATGTCAACATTAGAAATTGCAAATAAAAGGATTCCTATTATTGCAGGTACAGGTGCAAATGCTACAACCGAAGCAATATCCTTAACTAAAAGATTTGAAACATCTGGAATTGCAGCTTGTCTTACTGTAACTCCATATTATAATAAACCTACTCAAGAAGGATTATATCAGCATTTCAAAGCAATTTCAGAAAATACAGAATTACCGCAAATTTTATATAATGTTCCTAGTCGTACAGGATGTGACTTATTGCCTGTAACAATTTCTCGTTTGTCTCAATTTAAAAACATCATTGGAATAAAAGAAGCAAGTGGAGATTTATCAAGAATTAATCAAATAAAAAAAATAGTAAAAAATAATTTTTTACTAATTAGCGGTGATGATGCAACAGCATTAGATTTCATACAATTAGGTGGTCAAGGCGTCATATCAGTTACAGCAAATATTGCTGCAAAAGAAATGACAAAAATGTGTTCATATGCATTAAAGGGTGATTTTAAAAATGCTCGATCTATAAATGAACGCTTATCTTTATTACATGAAGCATTATTTATAGAGCCAAATCCAATTCCAATTAAATGGCTTGCTAAAAAAATGGGTTTAATAAAAAATGATACACTTCGATTACCAATGACTCCAATTTCATCTGTCGGAAAAGTTCAACTGGAAAAAGCTCTTCAATATGCTAACTTTTAATAAAAATAAACTTTTTTTTAAAAAAAAAATTATTATTTTAGAAATTTTTATTTCGCTTTCATTGACTTCTTGCAACTTAAACATTTTGCAAAACCATCCTAGACATTGTACTAACGACAATAATCAAAATAAAATTAATAAGTTAATTATTCCTAAAGAAATAAATTTTCCTCATGAAGATGAAGAATATACAATACCTTATACAGAACAAGATTTAACAAGAAAAAAAATTGATATTTTGCCCCCTGTATAAATTAATTAAAAACAATAAACATATAACAAATTTTATTTGTACATTTAGAGTATACGTGCAGATTATCTCAATAGATATTCTGCATCGTTTATAATTAAATAAGTTTTTTAATTTTTATGCTTTGTTATATAAACAACTTTTTCATAATATCTTCATAAATTAAAGCTAATGTTTGTAAATCAGATATTTTGACGCATTCATTAACTTTATGAATAGTATTATTAGTTAACCCTAATTCTATTATTTCAGGATTAAGTTTTGTTATAAAACGTCCATCTGAAGTTCCACCATCTGTAGATAAAACTGGTTTATGCTTAGTAATGCTTAAAATAGATTTCATGACGATATTAGTTAAAAATCTTTTTTTTGTAATAAAAGGCAGTCCAGATAAATACCATTTTATGGAATAATTCACATTATTTGTTTCTAATATTTTTATAAATTTTAATTTAATTTGATCTTCAGATATTTCATTGCTAAAACGAAAATTAAATTGTGTCAATAAAGAATCCGGAATTATGTTACTATTTCCATTACCTGCACGAATATTCGAAACATTTATGCTAGTTGGTGAAAAAAAAGTATTACCTTGATCTAATGGCATAGATAATAATCTTAAAATAATAGGTAATCCCCTGTGAATTGGATTGTCTGCTAAATGAGGATATGCAATATGACCTTGGATACCTAAAATTTTTAACTTAGCTGTTAAAGAACCACGTCGTCCATTCTTTATACAATCACCAATTTTATTGATGCTAGTTGGTTCGCCGATTATACAATAGTCAATTACCTCTTTTTGAGAAATTAAATAATCTACTATTTTTTTTGTTCCATCAATAGCAGAAGATTCTTCATCTGAAGTAATTAAAAAAGATAATCTTCCTTTATGATTCGAGTGTTTTTTTATAAATCTTTTCGATGCTATTAGCATAGCAGCTAAAGCACCCTTCATATCTGATGCGCCTCTTCCAAATAAAATACCATTTTTCACTATAGGATCAAATGGATTATTATTCCAATGGTTATATTCTCCAGGTGAAACTACATCTGTATGACCTGCAAATGTCAAAGTTTTACCTAATCCTCTAGTAGCCCAAAAATTTTTTGTGTCATTAACATTGATTTCTTTTATGCTAAATCCAAGTTTAGATAAGAAATTCATTATGATATCTTGGCAACCTAAATCTTTTGGACTAATAGATGGAATTTGAATTAATTTTTTTGACAATTCAGTGACTGAGCAAATCATATTTTTCTCGTTAAATGTTTTTTATAATTTTTTAAGTATTAAACAAATTACTAAAATGGGGCCAAAGCCCCTAATAGCTAATTATGATAAATTAAAATTAATATTGTAAAAAATTTTTTGATTTGTTGACTATGTTTTCTATAGTAAAACCAAAATTTTTAAATAAAATATCGGCTGGAGCTGATTTTCCAAAGGTTTTCATGCCAATAATTAAACCGTTTATTCCTACATATTTATACCAAAAATCTTTTATACTTGCCTCTATTGCGATTCTTTTAGTCACATAAGAAGGAAGTATATATTCTTTATACTCATTTTCTTGTCTGTCAAAAACGTTATTAGAAGGCATAGAAATGACACGAACAGAATAACCTAAAGACATAATTTTTTTTGCAGCAAGTAAAGTAATGTAAACTTCTGAACCAGTTGATATAAAAATAATATCAATAGTTTTTTTAGATTCATATAATATATATGCTCCGCGCGAAATGCTATTTAATTGCTCATTATTTCTGTCAATTTGAGATAAATTCTGACGCGATAAAATTAACGCTGTTGGACCTTGTTTTTTTTCAATTGCAAATTTCCATGCTGTAGCAGTTTCTACCTGATCACAAGGTCGCCATACGTCTATATTAGGAGTCATTCTTAAATTAGCTAACTGTTCTATTGGTTGGTGAGTAGGACCATCTTCACCTAGTCCAATAGAATCATGAGTATATATAAAAATATGTTTAGTATTCATTAAAGCAGCCATACGAACAGCATTTCTTGCATATTCAACAAACATTAAAAATGTTGAAGTATATGGAATAAATCCGCCATGATGTGAAATACCATTAGCAATGGCTGTCATTCCAAATTCACGAACACCGTAATGAATATAATTACCAGATGAATTCTCTGCTATTGAACTAGAAGATGAACAGATGGTTAAATTACTAGGTGATAGATCCGCTGAACCACCTATCAACTCAGGTAGTAATTTTACAAATTTTTCTAAAGTGTTTTGAGAAGCACTTCGGCTTGCTATGTTTTCAGGGTTATTTTGTAATTTGATAATATAATCAGTAGTTTTTTGATGCCATTTTTCAGGAAGATCTTTTCTAAAACGTCTCAAATATTCTTTAGCTAACTCAGGATATTTTACTTGATATAAAGAAAATTTTTTATTCCATTCTTGTTCTAATTTGAATCCTTGTTTAACAAAATCCCATTTTTTATAAATTTCTTGGGGAATTTCAAAAGGTAGATATTTCCATTTTAAATTTTTTCTTGTTAAATTAATTTCAGATTCTCCAAGAGGAGCGCCATGAGATTCCGATGTTCCTGATTTATTGGGTGATCCAAAACCAATAATAGTATTACAAATAATTATAGAAGGCTTGTCTTTTATAGACATTGCTTCTTGAATACTTTTTTTGATAGAACTTGAATGATGCCCGTTTACTTTATCTATTACATGCCAGTTATAAGACTTAAAACGCATTACTGTATCATCTGTAAACCAATTTGATACTTTTCCATCTATTGAAATACCGTTACTATCATAAAAAACAATTAATTTTCCTAATTTTAATGTTCCTGCTAAAGAACAAACTTCATGTGAAATTCCCTCCATTAAACACCCATCTCCCGCAAACACCCAAGTATAGTGATTTACTATATCAAAGTGTAAACGATTAAAATAAGCGCTTAATGTTTTTTCTGCAATAGCCATACCTACAGCATTTGCTAAACCTTGACCTAATGGACCAGTAGTAGTTTCAACACCAGGAGTTTCATTGATTTCAGGGTGACCTGGAGTTTTAGAATTAAACTGTCTAAATTTTTTAATTTCTTCTATTGATACATCATACCCAGTAAGATGTAATAAGCTATAGAGCAACATTGAACCATGGCCATTAGATAAAATAAATCGATCTCTATTATCCCATTTTGGATTTTTTGGGTTATGTTTTAAAAAATTCCTCCATAATACTTCTGCGATATCAGCCATGCCCATGGGCATACCTGGATGACCCGATTTTGCATTTTGAACTGCATCAACACTTAGTATACGAATTGCATTCGATAACTCTCTTTCTAAAGACATAGATTTTTCCTAAGCTATAATTTTATAAAAAATTAATATTTTAATTTAATGTTTATATTAGTTTTGAGATAATTTTCTCTAAAAGAACTTGATCTTTCCCAAAGTTTCTTATACCTTCTGATAATTTTTGAACAGCCATTTTATCTTGATTATGTTCCCATCTAAATTCTTCTTCAGAAAGAGCTGTAGGTGGTTTCGTAAAAGTAGTAGGTGGAATTAATTTTCTATCAAATACTTCATTACTTAATTCCAGCTCTTTCAATAATATAGGAGAAATAGTTAATCGATCACATCCAGATAATAATAAGATTTGTTTAACATTGCGAAAACTAGCCCCCATAATAATAGTTTTATAATTATGTTTTTTATAAAAATTATATATTTTTCGAACAGAAATCACTCCTGGATCTTCGTTGCTAGAAAAATTTGATATTAAATTTTGATCTACATACCAATCATAAATACGACCAACAAAAGGAGATATTAAAAATATTTTTGATTCTGCGCAAGCGCGTGCTTGAGCAAAGGAAAATAAAAGAGTTAAATTACAAAAAATATTATCTTTTTTTAACTCTTCTGCTGCCTTTATGCATTCCCATGTAGCTGCTAGTTTAATTAATACTCGTTGTCTAGAAACACCTTGATTTTCGTACATTTGAACTATTTTTTTTGCTTTTAAAATACACTTATCTTGATTAAAAGACAAACGAGCATCTACTTCACTAGAAATATAACCTGGTATATATTTTAAAATTTCCACACCGAGATCAACTAAAATTTTATCGCTGGCATTTAGTAATTGTTCTTGTTGTGATCCTCCTTTTTTTTTAGCATATTCCACCGCTTGATTAAGAAATTTTTGATTTTTATGTAAATTTACTGCGTTTAATATTAAAGAAGGATTTGTAGTTGCATCTTCCGGTTTATATTTGCAAATAGAATCTATATCACTTGTATCTGCTACAATTGTTGTAAATTGTCTTAATAATTCTAACTGATTCATTGTGTATTACTCTTATTATTAAAGTTCAAAAAATATAATAAAAGATAAAAAAATCTCTTACTTTTTTAATAATATATATTAAATATTTAATTTAAATTATATTAACTTTACAAAATTAGTATTTTTTTAATATTAAAGAAACATTAGTTCCTCCAAATCCAAAACTATTACACATTGCTGTTGTAATTTTTTGTGAAATAGTTTTTTGCACAATATTCATATTTTTTGCATAAGGATCTAATATTTCAATATTAATTGAAGGAGATATAAAATTATATTGTAACATTAATAAAGTATAAATAATTTCATGTACTCCAGATGCACCTAAAGAATGACCAGTTATAGACTTCGTTGCCGAAATCATTGGTTTTTTTTCATCAACAAAAGATTGTTTAATTGCTCTTAATTCAATTAGATCACCAATTTTCGTTGATGTTCCGTGAACATTTAAATAATCAATAGATAAATTTTTTTTATTTTTTGCTAAATTCATACATCTTAAAGCACCTTCCCCGGAAGGTATAACCATATTAACACCATCAGATGTTGCCGCATATCCAATAATTTCAGCATAAATAGGAGCAGAGCGAGCAAGCGCTGAATTTAAATTTTCGATGACCACAATACCTGCTCCTCCTGATATTACAAAACCATCTCGTTTACAATCATATACACGAGATGCTCTTGTAGGATTTTTGTTAAAACTTGAAGAAAGAACTCTCATTGAATCGAACTCAGCAGCTAATTCGCAGCTTACTTCTTCACCACCACCCGCAAAGATAAGATCTTGCTTTCCGTATCTGATCAACTCAAAAGCATTTCCGATGCAATGTGCAGAAGTAGCGCAAGCAGAATTAATGGAATAATTGACACCATAAATTTTAAATATAGTTGATAAACAAGCAGAAATTCCAGATGTCATAGATTTAATTGCAGTATATGGATTTAAATAACGAAAACTAAAACGATTTTTTTTTATATTTATACTTTTAACATAATCTGCACGAGAACCTCCTCCTGAACCAACAATCAATCCAACGCGAGCATTTTTTTGGTAATGTTTATTTTTTAAATGAGCATCTTTAATTGCTTGCTCCATAGATAGAAAAGCATAAATAGAAGCATCAGTCATAAAACGAGACATTTTTTTACTTATGAAATTTTTATGTTCTAATTTAATATTTCCCCACACATGACTACGCATACCTAGTTCTTTCATTTGTTCTGAAAATGTTATTCCAGAACGACCATGATATAAAGAATTTAAAACTTCTTCTTTATTATTACCGATACTAGAAATGATACCAAACCCTGTAATGACCACTCTTTTCACTAACTTTCCTTCTAAAAATAAATTTTTTTTTAATTAAATATAAAAAGATTAAATTTAACATTGTTTATATAATAAATAATTAACTTTCTTTGATTAAAATCAATACAAAACATATTTGGATAAAAAAGTGAATTTTAAAAATACTGGCATTCTTTACATTGTGCCAACACCTATTGGTAATTTGTCTGACATTACTTATCGCGCTTTAAAAATATTACAAGAAGTCGATCTAATAGCATGTGAAAATATTAAACATACTAATATTTTACTAAAACATTTTAATATAAAAAATATCTTAATATCTTTTAATAAATTTAATGAATTTCAAAAAAGTGATCGTTTAATCCAAGAATTAGAAAAAGGAAAAAAAATTGCTTTAGTATCGAGCGCAGGAACCCCGTTAATCAATGATCCAGGATATATATTAATTAAAAAATGTCATCTTTTTAAAATTCAAATCATTCCACTTCCTGGTGCTTGTGCTGCTATTACTGCATTAAGTGCCTCTGGAGTATCTACTAGTAGTTTTTGTTATGAAGGATTTCTTCCTTCTAAAAAAAAGTTAAGACGTAGTTTATTAAATTCTTTAAAAAAAGAAAAACGCACAATTATTTTATACGAATCAAAATATAGAGTAATTGAAACTGTTCAAGATATAATAAACGAAATTGGAGCAAACAGACATATAGTAATTGCTAGAGAAATTACAAAAAAATGGGAAATTATTTATGGAAATAAAGCTCATATAATATTTAATTGGATTAAAGAAGACCAAAATCGCTATAATAAAGGAGAAAATGTTATTATTATAGATGGTTATAAGGAATCGAAAAATATAAATCTTTCAGATAAGATAATAAATACTTTTACTCTATTAAGAAAGGTTTTGTCATTAAAACAATCAGTTCTTATTACTTCAAAAATTCACAAAACCAATAAAAATGATTTATATCAATATGCAATACAACACGAAGAAAAGTGACATTTTAATTTAAATAATATATAATTCTATACAAAGAAGTTGACTAAAACAGTCGCTGTTTAGTTATATGCTAAAGAGAGGAAAGTCCGGGCTCCATAGAGCAAGGTGCCAGGTAACACCTGGAAAGTGCGAACTTATGACTAGTGCAACAGAAAAAAAACCACCAAATTTAATATTTTATATATTATTAAAAATGGAAAGGGTGAAAAGGTGTGGTAAGAGCACACCGCATAATTGGAGACAATTTATGGCATGGTAAACTCCACCTGGAGCAAAGTCAAATATAGGTTATATTATTTTTATAATAATAGTATTGCTCGTACTACAAACCTGGGTAGACTGCTTGAATTAGCAAGTAATTGCTAATCTAGATGAATGACTGTTTTAAAACAGAACCCGGCTTATCAGTCAACTTCTTGATATAAAAAATAAAATTTTTAAAAAGGTAATAAATTTATTACCTTTTATTTAAATCACTTTACAAATCCAAACTAATTTCCTGAAATCTGCATTTCGGATATTAATATAGAACCACATTTAATATTATTTCGAATATCAATATCATTGCTGATGCTAAGAATGTTTAGCCACATATTTTTTAAATTTCCGGATATTGTAATTTCATTTACCGGATATTGAATTTTCCCATTTTCAACCCAAAAACCCATAGCTCCTTGTGAATAATTTCCACTAACAATATCTATTCCTTGACCCATTAACTCAGTAACTAACAATCCAGTGTTCATATTTTTTAACAAGTCTTGAAATGATATATTTTGATTGGAAACTAACCAATTATGAATACCTCCAGAATTTCCTGTACTAATCAGTCCTAATCTGCGACCATTATAACTATCAAGTAACCAAGTAGATAGTATTCCATTTTGAATGATATATTTTACAATCGTTTTTACACCTTCATTATCGAAAGGCTTACTTCCTAATCCTTGTGGAATATGTGGATTTTCTATAATACTTAACCAACTAGGAAAAATTTTTTTTCGAAAATCGTGCAGTAAAAAAGTAGATTTACGATATACATTATCACCAGTAATAGCTGGAATAAGATGGGAAAAAAAGTTAGAAGATATTTCTCTTGAAAATATAATTGAAGCTTTCATAGTATTAATTTTTCTAGCACCTAATCGATCGATAGCACGTTGTGCAGTTTTTTTCCCTAAAATAATGGGTTGTTCTAAATTTTCTATTTTTCTAGATGTGGAATAATAAAAATCTCTTTGCATTGAATTTTTTTCTTTTGCAATCATACAATTATAAGCTGAATAAAGAGTAGATTTATATTTCTCTAACATTCCTAAGCTATTTCCTAAAACATTTATAGTAGTGTGGCTGCTAAAAAAACTTCCTTCACTATTAACAATTCTTTTATCTAATTTAAATGCTTCTTTTTCTGCTATAGAGGCGTAATTAATTCCGTTTTCTATACTCATATCAGAAAGATGAAATAAATCAAGATCGTCAGAATTAAAACAAAGTAATTTTATATCAGGTAAACCTATAAAAAAATCAGAAGAAGAATTTTTAGAAATATCTATAGCAACATTTAACATTTTTTTAATGCTATCTATACTAAAATCTTTAGATGAAACACTACCTTTAGAAAATTTGTTATATACAGTAATAAATAAAACTCTATCACTATTAAATTCTATATTTTCTACAATACTGTTTCTAACATTAATATTAAATCCTATTGTTTTTTTAGCAGATACTTCAATAGAACAGTTCATTATTTGTTTCGCTAGTTTAAGAGTAGTATTCACTGTATTTATGAGTAGGTTTTCTTCTTGTCTAATTTGATGAATTGATTTCATTTGTAACTCCTTAATAAATATATATAATATATAAATAGAATATATTAATATTAATTTATAAATAACTATATAAAAAAATAATTATTTTTAAAATAAACAATATTTATTAATTGTTATACAGTTATAATTGTGAAAAAACTAAAAACATTTAACATATAAAAACAGTATCTTTAAGATATAAAAGAGTAAAAATTAATGAATTATAATACAGTTATCGCAGGAGAGAATATACCAAATGATATATACGCTATCATTGAGATACCATCTAATTCATCTCCTATTAAATATGAAATAGATAAAAATTCAGGTTTACTTTTCGTAGATCGTTTTATATCTACACCAATGTTTTATCCTTGTAACTATGGATACATCAATCAAACATTATCCATGGACGGAGATCCTTTAGATGTTTTAGTCCCATCTCCATATCCTATACAATCTGGATCTGTTATTCACTGTAGACCGATTGGCATACTAAAAATGCAAGATGAATCAGGAGATGACTGTAAGATTATAGCTGTACCAAAAAGTAAAATTTGTAAAGAATATCAAAACGTTAAAAGCATTGAAGACATATCCGAGTTACTAAAAAAACAAATAGAACATTTTTTTAAATATTATAAAAAAATAGAAACAGGTAAGTGGACAAAAATTATAGGATGGGACAATAAAAAATCTGCGCAATTAGAAATTAGTTTGTCATATAATCGATTCAAAAACAAAAAAAAAATATAAAAACTATTTTTTTCTAAAAAATAAAATTCTTTTCATTAATGTGAAAATTAAACAAAAAAGATTTTAAATATCCAATTAAATCATATTTTAATAAAAAATAATGTAAATTTAATTGAGAAGAAAGATTTAATTTGATTTTTGGAAGAATAAAAAAAAATACTTGATTACTACTAAAAAAAATGTTCCATTCTGTAGAATTAACAATTTTATTTTTTGAATTTAAGTATAGTTGAAATAACACATTACCTTGCTTTATAAAAATTGATTGATTAATTTTTATATGTTTTACCAAATTTAAAGAAGGATAAAAAAATAACATAATATATTTTAATATTTTATTACTTTTAATATAAAAATTTTTCAAATGCATATCAGCCAATATATGAGGCTGATATAAAGTGTGTAAAACATGTATTTTCCCACTACATTTACCGTTAATTGCTGTGGGGTGTGCAATAAAAAAATTCAAAATAGAACAAGGAAAATGCAATAAAAAATATTTACCTTGTATATGTTGTTTATGAAAAATGTCGTAAATATTTAAAAATCCAAATAATTTATTATTTTTATTTTTTGAAGGATATATTACTAAACGAGTTGTAAGATTATTTTTTTTTAAATTAATTAGAAATTTTAAAAATGATATTTTTTTAGAAAAAATTTTATTTTTTATTTTTTTATATAATGTCGTATTTTTACTATATAAAAATATTTTTATATTAGAAAATTTATTTATTTTATTTGATATGCATGTTGTTTGAAAAAATAAATTAGTTTTAAAATTAATAGATGAATTAAAAATAGAAAGAAACAAAAACTTTTTAACTTTTTTTATCAGAGAGAAAATATAGCGTTTATATTTAACTGTATTGTATTTATTTTTTTTTGTATTTTTGTTAAAAGCAAATATAATTGGACGTTTATTAAAATTCCATTTCTGATTAAAAGTTGAAATATTAATTTTTTTAAAAATACCTTTCCAAATTTTTTTGTGATGATTTAATTTTCCATTGATAACAAAATTTATATTAAAATTTTTATTTTTCATAAAAAAACAAAATTTTTGCTTAATATCGTTCCAATATAACTTAATATTTAAATAATCTAAACAAAATTTAGATAAATTAATATTTTTTATAGAAAGAAAAACATTTTTTGTAGTATTTTGTTGAGTATTTACATTAAACAAAATTTTCATTTTTTTTAAATAAATTATATTATTCCAATTCAATTTTTCTCCTGAAATAACACCAGAAATAACGGGTGAAAAATAATAACCGTATATATTTAATGTACTTATAATTGCGCCTTTTAAATCTGGGATAAAATCATTTAAATTATTAGCATTAATAGATGAATCAAGATTAATCAATTTAGATACTGATCCTTGTACAAATCCTTTATTTTTTCCTAAAAAAAAACTTATTTTAGGTATTTTTACATTACTAATTTGATTATAGTTTAAAGATCCTGAAACTAGAAATTTTTTATTTATTATGTTGGATTTTAAATTAAAATGAGAAATATTTATACTATTTACTCTACTATTAACATTTTTTGATATATTCACATTACCTGTTAATTTAGAAATATATTGAATATAGGTTTGTTTTTTTAAATCAACTAATTTTTTATCATTAGAAATTGGAATAAAATAAATTTTATTCACAGAGATGTTTGTTAAATTACCATTACAAAAAACATTTAAAAAAACTGATGGCATACCTGATATATTAATAATATTTTTAAATGATAAGTAATAATTATCAACTGTTCCTTTTAAAATGACATTAAAATTTTTAGAAATAAATGTTATATTTTTTTTAACTGGAAATAAAAAACGATGGGTATATAGATGAATATATATAGGATGATATAAATTATTTAATAATACTTTTCCAAATATATTAAATTTAAAAAAATCATTAAATTTTAGTTTAAATATAAATTTTTTATTAATAATACCTTGAAAAAAAACGTTTTTAAATTGGTTCTGAAAAACCTGAATTTTTTTACATTTTATAGATATAAAATTTAAGTTCATTGGAAATGCAAATTGTTTATGATCTAAAAAAAAAGATAAAAAATTGTTTATTTTTTTCTTATTGATAATTTTTTTTGTGTTTAAAAAAATTTTTTGATTGTATTTTTTATAATTAAAAGCAGCATAATCAACATAAGTATCAAGTATAGTAAAATTATTATTAATGAATTTTAATCCACTATATACATTTAATAAAATTATATGTGTATTTTTTGATTTTAACAAAATTTTATCAAAATGTATATTTTTTACAATAACATAGTTATTAAAAAAAATATTTTTTTCTAATGGATTTTTCTTAAAATAATTTTTCTTTGAAGAAAATAAATGGTTTTCATTGAACGAAAAAATTAAGTTTTTTATTTCAATATTTTTAAGAATTTTGTGCGCACTTAATAAAGATTTCGGATCGATTAATATATGAATTCTAGAAGCTTTAATAGATGCGTGAAAGAAATTAAAAGTAATATTTTTTAATGTAAAATCACGCCAATTTCCTGATACTTTTTCCGTTTTAAATCCTAAAAAACAATAATTAGTAATATTAAAAAATAATTTAAATCCAAAATTACTTTCTAATAATAGTATTATTAAAAACAATAAACTAGCAAACAAAATCAAAGATTTAGATAAATATCTCTGATACACATTCATAAAAATAATCCTAAATTAAACATTAATTAGAACTTAAAAATATGAAATTTTATATTATGTTAATTTTTTTAAAAAAATATAATTTTAAATAAATTATTTAAATTTATTTGTTTTCAAAATAAAATAATTTAAAATATAAATAATTAAGTTAATATATACTATATTAGTATGTTATTTAGCATTCTCAAAAAAAATAGTAAAAATTTATTCTAGGAAAAATTTTATATGTCTCGTATATGTCAAGTTACAGGAAAAAAACGTATGATTGGTAATAATCGATCACACGCTTTAAATGCAACAAAAAGAAAATTTTTACCAAATATTCAAAATCATCGATTTTGGATTCCAGAAAAAAAAAGATTTATTAAGCTACGTGTTTCAACTCATGGAATGCGGTGTATTGATAAAAATGGGATAGAATCAATTATAAAAAAAATAAAAAATAAAAAATAAGGATATAACATGGCTAAAAAGAACAGAGAAAAAATCAAAATGATTTCTTCGTCAGGAACAGGACACTATTATACCACTACTAAAAATAAAAGAAATACACCTGATAAGTTAGTTTTGAAAAAATACGATCCAACTGTCCGAAAACATGTATTATACCATGAGGGAAAAATTAAATAATAAAAATTTTAAATAAAATTTAAAAAAAATTTTTAAAAAAATGTTATTTTAAACTAAAGTATAATTTAATATAAATTATACTTTATAAGTACACCAATATGTTACTGCAATTTCAAAAAAGTATTTGATAAAAATAATGTTAATTGATTAAATAAGTGGTTAAAAATAGGAAAAGAAATAAACACTAAATAATATAACATCGATATCCCTATTAGCAAATTTAATGGAAAACCAATAGAAAAAATAGATATTTGAGGTGATAAACGATTTAAAATGCTCATTATTAAACTAGATAATAATAAAAAAATCATAATTGGAAAAATAAGCATTATACTGTTTAAGAAAATATTACTAGCAAATATTAACACATTTAAAAAAATGCTATTATCAAAAAAAATAATGTTAATCGGTATACTATAAAAACTATCAATTAATATGGATATTAAATAAAGATGTGCATCAATCGATAAAAAGAAAGATAACATTAAAATATTTAATAATCTAGATATCACAGAAATACCAATATTATTGTTTGCATTGAAAAATGTTGCAAAAGACAAACCCATCTGAAGACCAATTAATTCTCCTGAAAAATTAATTGTCGCAAATAAAAATTGACAAGTAAAACCCAAAGTGATTCCAATTAAAATCTGCTCTAATAGAAGTAATAAGCCAGACAAAGAGAATAGTTCTGTTTTTATTTGAGGCAAAAATGGAAATATAACCCAACTAATTAATATAGATAAAACTATTTTAGTACTTCTATTTATATGATAATCATTAAAAATTGGAGCAATTGAAAAAAATGCTAAAATACGCACTAATGGACAAAAAAAGTTACTAATAATCGTTATTAATTGTAAATTATTAAATGTTAACATCATTTTATAATTGCTGGTATATTATCAAATAAGTTATGCATGTAATCTAACATAACACCCAACATCCAAGGACCAAGTATAGCAATTACAGATAAAATAGAAATTATTTTAGGAATAAATGAAAGAGTTTGTTCGTTGACTTGTGTAGCTGCTTGTAATATGCTAATAATTAAACCGCTAATTAAAGCAGATAACAACAATGGAGATGAAATCATCAATGCAACTTTCATAGCTTGACTAAATAAAATCATTACATATTCCGGAGTCATAAAAGAGTTCCATCAAAAGTTACACATTAAAACTTTGAGATAGTGAATTCACTAACAATTGCCACCCATCTACTAATACAAATAACATTAATTTAAAAGGTAAAGAAATAGTTGAAGGTGGAACCATCATCATACCAAGAGCCATTAAAACACTAGCGATAACTAAGTCGATAATTAAAAAAGGTATAAAAATAGTAAAACCAATTTGAAAAGCTGTTTTTAACTCGCTAGTAATAAATGAAGGTAATAAAATTCGCATAGGTATTGAACTTTTATCTTTGTAGTAAGAAATATGCGCTATTTTCGAAAATAATTCTAAATCAGATGTTCTTGTTTGATTTAACATAAATTTTTTTAGTGGAGCTGCACCTTTTAAAATAGCTTCATCCATATTAATTTCTTCTTTACTAAAAGGAATATAAGCTTCTTGGTAAATTTTTTCGAAAGTTGGAGACATAATGAAAAAAGTCAAAAAAAGCGCTAAACCTAACAATATTTGATTAGGTGGAGCATATGGAGTTCCTAAAGCATTTCTTAATAACCCAAAAACAATAATAATACGTGTAAAGCTAGTCATCATTAAAAGACAAGCTGGAAGAAAAGTAAGAGCAGTTAAAAAAACTAAAGTTTGTATCGGCAAAGACCAAGTCTGTGTACCATCATTTAAATGGTGAATTACTGGTCCAGGTATACCTGCATATACTAAAGGACAAAATAATAATAAAAATAGAAATGAAATAGTTCGAAATAATATTCCTTTTTTCAAAAAATTTTTAATAAAATTTTTGAAAGAATCGTAAAAATTTTTTTTTGGAAACATAATTTTTTCTTCTTTACCAGGCAACTCTTTTTTTAATTGAGATGTTAATGTATGCAGATGAGTAACATTATTTTTCGTAACACCTAATATTAATTTAACCTGTTGCACTTCTATCATAATAATTGATTCATTAGGTCCTATTGATATTTTTTCTATCATATTCATATAAAAATTTCTTTTATTTTTCTTAAAAGAAATTTTTTTTACAATCCAACTTAAAAATAATATTAATAATATTATTTGAGCTAATGAAGTAGCTATTTGAAAAAAATTTATACTATTAAATACTGATTGATAACTATTTAATTTTAACTGTGATTCAATATTGTTTGTCATAATATTTAAATTTTTTAATTCATAGTATTTTAAGAATTTTTTGTATTGATAATTCTTACACCATATGTGTTTTCCGACGTAACAATTTCACCAAAAGCAACTAATTTACCATTTGCAAAGATTTTTAGAGGATCTTCTTGTTTTTGATTTAAGAAAAGCATACTACCTTTTGACAAATTTAATAATTCTTTTATTTTCAATCTAGATTGACCCAATTCTATAGTTATATCAACTGGTATATCAAATATTATTTCTTTTTTATTTTTTTTTTCATCAGCACTAAAAGATATCGGTTCTTCAAAATTACTTTTGTTTTTAATGTCTATATCATTTACATTATTTATAGAATGATCAATTTTTTCAGAATTATATTTGTTTTTTAATTCATTCATTAAAAAACTCCTTATATCAATAAAAAATTTATATTTTATATATAAATTTTTTTAAAAAAACAACGGATTTTTTATTAAAATTTTTATAACAACCTAAAAATACAGGTATTTTTTCTATATAAGCAATAACTTGATCAGGATTCTCTACCGTTAAAATATCTCCTATAGATAAACTATTATATTTTGTTTTAGATGACATTATTAATTTTATAACAACTTGCAATTCAATATCATGTAAATGAATAACAGGAAAATTTTTTTTAAAATCTATATTTTTTGTTAAACATTTTACATTACTTTTCGAAGAATTTAACTTCTGAAAATATTTTTTAATGACGGAAACAGGCAAAAAGATAGTAAAAAAAACATTTATACTATTTAAACTTAAGTTAAAATAATTAGTGATGTAATTTTCTTTTAAAATAGCATCTTTTTCAATGTTAATAATTTTTGTATAACAATTATGTATATCAATAGAAAAGATATTTTTAAAAAATTTACAATAGGTACTAAAAATAAGTTTGAGAATCTTTTTAATAGTAATTTTTTCTATATATGTGAGATTTCTATTTTGATTAATTTTTTCTCGACAAGTACCATTACCTCCAAATAATAGATCTATAAAAATAGATAATAAATTATCTGAAAAAAATATAAAAAGTTTTTTATTGAAATTTAATATTTCCGTTGTACTAACAAGTAAATATTTAACATCTTTTTCGTTATTTATATACGTATTAAGTTTAATAGAAAAAACATTTAATTTTACATCATTTTTAATAAGATTTGAAAAATATGTCGTTATTTTTTCTATAAATTTTCTATTAATTTTCTCTAATGCTTGAATTTCTTTTATACTTAAAACGTTATGTATTTCTTTTTCTTTATTAGTTGTTTGCTTGATACTATTTACACCGTTACTTTTTCCCATGTATTATGTACCTTATAGGTAAAAGTCATTAAAAGTTATATTGAAATTTATTTTTTAAGTTTTAAACTTAATAAAAAATTTTAATTATATATTCATATAATATTAAACATACGTATCTACACATGCATTATTTTTAAAATTTTTATAAAACATTTGCATTTCACTAGACATTCTAGGCATATTTTTTAAACGAGATAAATTTCGATTTTTTTGCGTGTCAAAAGCATTAGAAATATTAACTTTTTTTAAAAAAATACCATTTTTAATTAAAGAATCATGTAAAAATGGAATGCAACTATTTAAAAAATTTTTAATTTCTATATGATCTGAAATTAATTTTAGTTGCGCTTGATTATTTTTTATTTTAATTTTTACATATATTGTTCCAAGCAACATTGGTGTTAAACGAATTTCAGCTCTGTTATCTTTATTAGAAATAGATAATAACACTTGTTGGCTAATCGCTTTTTTCCACTGAAGACTTTTTTTATTATTTAAAAAAAATGTTGATTTTTTATTTAGTTCAAAGAAATTACTTTTATCTGTTTTTTTTAAGGAATTTATCTCATATATAAAATTATGATTCTTATATAAATTTTTGATAACACATGCGTGTGATGCACTATTTATATGATTTTTAAACAATATAGAATTTTTACTTGCTTTAACAGAATTTTTTTTATTTTTGATCAATGTTAAATGATTAATTTTGCTAAAATTATTTTTACTGCAAGGTTTTTTAAAATAATTAATAACGTTATAATCATGCATTGAAAAATACTTATTTTTAACATTTGTTAAATTATTTAATATTTCATTTTTTTTAAATGTTTGCATGATTTTTCTATTATCTTCTATATTAATTGTGTTTTTATTTTTTGAAGAAAAATGCAATTTTAACTTAAAATTTTGATCTATCTTTTTTTTTTGTTTTTTTATATTAGTATTTTTTTGAACATAAAAGTTACTTTTTATGTTTTTTTTATTGAAAATATTCAACAGATTATTGACTAAAAAATTAATAGATGTAATATCTTCAGTATCTTTTTTCTTTTTTTTTGTAGAAATATTATCAAAATTAATTTCTTGATTTAACAATTTTTTTTTACATGCATTAAAAATAGCTTGGTAAAAATCAAAGCTAGCAACATTAAAACCACAATTATGATCTGAATTTAATAAAATATTACTTTTTAATTCTATATTATTGATACGACTTAAGATCATAATAACTACCTTTTTTAAAAAATTTTAATTGAGAAAATTCATCGTTAATAATATGTTCTTCTAAAATATAACGATTTTGAAAAGATATTATACTTTTTTGATTTAAATAATTCCAAGTTTTTAATTTAATATGATTTTTAAGCCATTGATCTATATTTTTTTTAATTTTTTTTTCATATGTTTTAATAATATCATTATTCTCTTCAACTGCATTATATAACATAGAAATAAAATTTTTGTATACTCTCCAATAATAAATAGGCATTCCTAAGTTTACATTGATATTTAATTTTGTAATATATTCATTTCGAAAATTAATTAATAATTTCAATTGTTCAATATATTTTTTTTTTTGAATATGTAAATTTTGAATATAAATTGCTTTTTGTTTTATTTTTTTCTCTTCTATATTTTTCAAAACACAAAATAAAATTTTTTTATATTTCATAATATATCCTATTGAACAAGAAAAAAATTAATACATGTAAAACAAAATAATTTAACTAAATATTCTATTTAATTCTTCACAAGAAACTAAATAATTACTTTTTTCCGACGGTTTTTGTTGTAAAAATTTTTCTAAATTCGTCCATTTTTTTATAGCATCATCTAAAATTAAATCATTTCCTTTAACATAAGCTCCAATATTGATTAAATCTTTGTTTCTTTGATAAGAAGCTACTAATTTTTTAAAATAGCAAGCTTTTGAATATTGTTCTGGAGTGATAATTTCCGGCATAACACGACTTATAGAAGATTCTATATCAATAGCAGGATAGTGCCCTAAATCTGCATAATAACGAGATAATACAATATGTCCATCAAGTATAGAACGACAAATATGTGAAATAGGATCTTGATCTTCATTATTTTCAGTTAAAACTGTATAAAATGAAGTAATAGATCCTTGATTCTCTGTAGTTCCTGAACGCTCTACTAAAGCAGGAATTTTAAAAAAAACAGAAGATGGATATCCGCGAGAAACTGGTAGTTCACCTAAAGATAGAGATACGTCTCTTTGAGCCATCGCATAACGAGTTAATGAATCCATAATTAACAAAACATGTTTATCTTGATCTCGAAAATATTCAGCTACAGTTGTAGCATATGATGCCGCTTCTATTTGTAATAAAGGAGAAGCGTCAGCTGGAGCTGCTATTACCACAGATTTTGATAAACCATTTAATCCTAATATATTTTCTATAAAATCTTTAACTTCTCTTCCTCTTTCCCCAATTAATCCAATAACTACTACATCTGCTTGTGTATATTTTGCCATCATACCGAGTAAAACACTTTTTCCAATTCCTGAACTCGAAAAAATTCCTATTCTTTGACCTTTTCCAATAGTTAGTAATCCATTTATTGCTCGTATTCCTGTATCGAGTATTTCATTAATTGGTTTTCTATTTAATGGATTAATGCGCTTATTTTCAATAATTTTAAAACATTTTGGATCTAATTCCGATTGTTTATCTAATGCTCTTCCTTTAGCGTTTAAAACTCTACCCAATAACTTCATTCCTAACGGAACTCTTTTAACGAAAGGAGTCATTTTTCTGGATATCTTTAAGAACACTTTAGCACCAGGTAAAATACCATAAGTTTCTTCAAAAGAAAATAATAATGTTTTGTCTTTATTAAATCTAATCACTTCAGCTGAAATATTTAAAACTTTTTCATCTATTATTTTTTCGATAATACACTCAGACCCAATGGAAGCCTTTAAACCTATCACTTCTATTACTGAACCATGTATACTGATTACATAACCATACATAATACAATCAGAAAGACTATTGATTCTATTTTCAAAAGAAGTAATTTTGTCAAATAATTCAGAGTATTTTAATTGCATTAATTCTCCTTCTCTTTTTCAAGAATAATACGATATATTTCTTTCCATCTCGCATGAATAGTACCGTCTATATTACTCTGTTCAGAGAGAATTTTAAAACTATTAATATCAATACTTTTGTCAAAAACTAATTCCCATTTGCTATGTATCGGTTGTTTTAAAATTTTTTCTAATATTTGTTTATTTCCAGGGTGCACAACTAATTTTGGTTGTTTCAAAAAAAAATTATCGTTGTCTACGATTTTTTTTACCCTTTCTAATAAAACTGATTCATTAATTGAAAATTTTTCTCCGACAATATAAGAAGCAACCATTAATATTGTTTTTAGTAACCGTGAAGATAACGTTTTTTCAAAAAAAGACATTGTAGATTCAAAACTTGAGCATAAATTTCGTAACTTATTATTCAATAAAGCATATTTTTTTTCTTTTTCTTCCAGTTGTCTCTGAATGTTTAAAAAAGACAGCTTATTATCATGACAAGATTCTTTTTGTAATCTATTTGAGTTTTTAAATTTATGATTCAACTCATCTTTTTTTTCAGTAGAAAAATCCGTTTCTTTTAAAGCACTTGTATTCCAAAAAACATTATGTTTTTTCTCTGAATTATTTAAAAAAATTTTTTTTGGATGCCATTTTTTCCATTCTTTTTTTAAATCTGAATCAGACATAATACTTTCCTAAATTTTCTATTGAAAACGTACCGTAATCCAAAATATTTCTAATCATCATCACAATTAATTTTTGCTCATTTTCTATAGCTGCATTAGAAACATAAGATTTTTCCTTTAAATAAAGTGATAATTTTTTTGATTTTTCTTCATCCATATTATTTAAAAATTTATTTTTTATAATTTCATTACTACCTTGCAATGCAATATATAGCTTCTCTTCTTCTAAATTCTTTATTAAGCATTTCATCACATTATCATCAATATTTATTATATTTTCAAATGAATATAGTTCTTGAATAATTTTACTAGATAACTCTTTATTAGAACATGCAATTTTCTTTAGTAAATTTTTTTCATTTTCTCTTTCCATAGAGCTTAAAATATTAGCAACAGTTTTAATACCTCCTTTATTTGAAAAGGTAGATTTTTTTTTGTTAATTAAATCGTTGATAATATCTTTTAATTCAACAAATTTTTTTTCTTCAAGACCATTAAATTCAGAAATTTTAATTACAATTTCAATACGTTTTTCTTCTTTAAAAAAAGATAAAACTCGAGCTGATTGATCTGGGTCTAAGTAAACAAGTATCGTTGTGATAATTTGAGCATGCTGCTCTTCCAACAGAGAAGCTAATTTAGATGGTTCCATCGAATTAAGAGATTTAATAGACATTTTAATGTTTCTTATTTCTAAAGCATCACTTAATAAAATAGTTCCTTTTTTTTCGCCTATCGATTTAATTAACATATCAGATATATATTCATCATTATTGTTATAAACTAAATCATTATTTTTCATAAAAAGATCATAACACTCAGCTAATACTTTATTTAATTCTATATTAGAAAAATGATTAATATTCACCATATGATTAACCAATTTTTGCACTTCAAAAGGAGTTAAATATTTTAATACTTCTGATGCTTGATCTGATCCTATTGACATTAATAAAAGCGCGCTCTTTTCAGTACCATTTACAATCATTTTTTATCACTCATCCATTGACGAATAATCGACGCTATAAAACGTGGATTTTGATTAGATATATTACAAATTTGATGAATTAAATTATCTGTTTTTTCTGTATTTAAATGTGTTAAATTTTTTTCTTCGATATTATTCACAAATTCATTTTTATTAGAACTAACAATTTCCTCTGGCGTGCTCTTGTTATTTAATTTTTTATTTTTACGAATACTTTTTGAGAAATAAAAAATATATTTCTTCAAAAAATATAAAACAAATAACGCTGAAATACACCATGGAATTAAAATAGACGCAGTATTAAAAATATTAGATTGATTAAAATTGTTGAACTTAGTTAAAACATGTTTATTATTTTGATTAAACGATTCATTTATTATATGTACACTGTCACCTCTACTTTTAGAATAACCTATAGATTCACAGATTAAATGTTTTATATTTTTTATTTGTTTTGGGCTCAAAAAAATCAATTTTCCATTTTTATCTTTGATAAGATTAATCACTACTGCAGCAGATAATCTTTTAATCTCCCCGATATTCATCTTCATATGTGACAAACTATGATTTAATTCATAATTAATTATATCATCATGATTAATATTAGAATGAGATCTTGTAATCCTATCTTTGGATAATTGAGAATTTTTTATAGCATCAGATTTTTTAGATATATTATTAGAGTTACTATTAAATAAATTATTTTTGTCAAAATAATTGCTATGATCGTCTGTGTTCTGATTTTTTATATTATCGTTAATAATCATTTGATGTGAACGAATGGATTGATTTTGATTATTCCCATTAGGTTCATATCGCTCTTGTGTTTTTTCTTGAGAATTAAAATCAATTTGAGCAGTTACTTGGGCGTGTATGTTTCCCATACCAAATAGTGGTTCTAAAATACTTTGAATTTTATTAATATATCTTGATTCAATTTTTTCAGAATATTTTAATTTTGCATCATTTATTTCATCTGATTCTAATGTAGATTTATTTAATAAATTACCAAATTCATCCACGATCGCAATATTATCTATAGGCAAATCAGATATACTATTAGACATTAAATGCAATATAGCATTGGTTTGGCTTATATTTAATTGTGTTCCGGGTTTTAAACTTAAAATCACTGAAGCTGATGGTTTTTTTTTATCTTGTAAAAATAAAGAATTTTTTTGCATAGCTATATGTATTCGAGCACTTTTTACGATATTAATTCTTTCGATAGTTCGAGCTAATTCACCTTCTAAAGCACGTTGGTAATTAATTTGCTGGTTAAACTGACTAATTCCAAATTTTTCTTTATCTAAAATTTCAAAACCTACTTCTTTATGAAGAAAATTTTTTTCCGATAAATGTAAACGTATATCATAAATTTGATTTTTTGGAACTAATAATTTCCCAGAACTTTCAGAAAACTGATAAGGAATTTTCATTTGATTTAAATAACTAATAACAGATGCTCCATCTTCAGAAGATAAATTACTGTACAAAACTTGATAATCAGAAGATTTCCTCCATACTGAAATAGAAATAGTAGCAATAACTGCTATTACTAATAAAATTATTAAAACACGTGCATTTTTAAAAAAATAAGATAAAAAATTAATAAATTTTTTTTTCTCTTCTGAAATTGATTCTTCTATAGCACTAAAATTCATAACATCTTCCTAATCTAGTAGACAATCTGAATTGTAATTAAACAACAACTAAATTTTACTTGAAATAAAAACATTTGCTGATAAATTATCTATAGCATAAAATATTTATCTTGTAAAAAATATGATATTATTTTAAAAGTTATAATAATAATTTTAGAGGAAGATATGTTTATTGATAACATGCATAACGAAAATATTTATACCAAAATTAATTTTTTAAATAAAGACGAAAAAAACAATCAAAACAATATTCAAGAATCTAACAATTTTGCTCAATTTTTTCAAAAAGCATTAGGTGAAGTGAATAATATTCAAAATCGTGCACAAAAAAATATTGAAAAGTTTGAATTAAATCCATCTTCTATCTCTTTAAATGATGTAATGATAAATTTACAAAAATCTTCTATTTCTATACAATTAGCTATTCAAATTAGAAATAAATTTATATCAGCTTATAAAGAAATAATGAATCAACAGATTTAACTTAAAATGCTGTGCCTAATTATATTTCGCACAGCGCTATAAAGTATCTATAAATTATATTAAAACTGTATAAAAACGGAAATTTTGAAGATTATTTAAACTTTTTGGAGCTAAGCGGAATCGAACCGCTGACATTTTGCATGCCATGCAAATGCTCTACCTACTGAGCTATAACCCCAAAATTATTACAATATAAAAACACATGAACTCTGTCAATTGATTTTTCAATAAAACATTGTTATCTTAATTAACATTTGATTTGAAAATAAATATCTTATTTAAGATTGTATATAAATTTTATTTTTTATAAAAATTATCGCTTTTTTTAATCTTAATAAAGTTTTTTCTTTACCAAGTAAAAACATAACCGAACTTATATTAGGGGAATACTTTTTTCCTGTTAATACAACTCGTAACAACATATTTATTTTTTTTAAATCTATATTTAATGTTGTAGCTTGATTATTGATCACTTCAGTTAACATTTCAATTTTCCAAAAAGATAAATTTTTTATTCTATTAAAAATTTTTTTTAATATATAAATATTGTTCGAAATTAAATATTCATCAGCAGATTGTAGATCAAAAGATTCAAATTCTTCATAAAACAATCTAAAACTAGATACCATATCTTGCAGAGTATGAAAACGATGTTTATATAAATTTAATAAAAATTTTAAATTAGGTCCTTTTTCTATATTGATATTTTCATTTTTCATGTAATCTTTTAAGACATTAGCAATATGATTTACTGGTAAATTATTGATGTAATACTTATTTAACCATAAAAGTTTTTTAATGCTAAAAGAACTAGAAGATTTATTAATAGAATCTAAATTAAATAACTTTTTTAATTCGGAAAAACTAAAGATTTCTTGATCGCCATGAGACCAACCTAATCTTATTATATAGTTGATTAATGCTTCTGGTAAAAAACCTTTTTTATAGTATGCAATAATATTTTCTGAGTTATCTCTTTTAGAAAATTTTTTTCCATTTTCATTGAGTATCATAGAGACATGAGCATAAATAGGTATCTGTGCATTTAAAGATTTTAAAATATTTATTTGACGAGGTGTATTATTAATATGGTCTTCTCCGCGAATGACATGTGTAATATTCATATCTAAATCATCGACGACAACGCAAAAATTATAAGTTGGTATTCCATTAGAACGTTGAATTATAAGATCATCTAACTCTATATTATCAAAGATAATTTTTCCTCTAATTTTATCTTCAAAAGTAACTTTTCCAGAAGTAGGATTTTTAAACCGAACTACATATTTTTTACTAACATGTTTAATTTTTAAGTTTCTACAAACTCTAGTATAACGTGGTTTTTTTCCTTCAGAAATTTGTTTAAAACGCTGTTTTTCTATTTCCTTTTGAGAGCAATAGCATTTATAAGCATTACCTGTATTTAACATAATTTCTATTAGTTCTTTATAACGATCTAATCGTTGAGTTTGAAAGTAAGGACCTTCATCCCAATTCAACCCTAACCATTTCAATCCTTTTAAAATAGACTGAACTGATAATGATTTAGATCTTTCACAATCAGTGTCTTCTATACGAAGTATAAACTTTCCATTATAACGACGCGCAAATAACCAAGAATATAAAGCTGTACGTATACTTCCGATATGTAAATCCCCAGTAGGACTAGGTGCGAAACGAGTTTTAACTTTCATATGTTCCTTGAAATATTTTAAAATATCTATATAAACTTTGAAAATAAATTTTATAGTAATAAATATAGATAATTATTTCATCATAACGATTAAAATTACAACAAACAAATAATCTTTTAAAAAAAAAGATTGACTCTATTTTTCTTATCTTTACAATATAGGTTATTGAAGGGTGATTAGCTCAGTTGGTAGAGCTCCTCCTTTACACGGAGGAAGTCGGCGGTTCGAGTCCGTCATCACCCAGAAAAAATTTGGGTCGTTAGCTCAGTTGGTAGAGCAGTTGACTTTTAATCAATTGGTCGCAGGTTCAAATCCTGCACGACCCAAAAATACAATTAGCGTTCTTTTTTAATTAAAGAATTTAACTCTTCTTCACTAATCATCTTAATATTTAATTTATTTGCCTCAAAAAACTTACTACCAAATTTTTTACCAAATATCAATAAATCTGTTTTTTTAGAAATTTTATTACTAATGCGAGCACCTAATGTAGTTAGAATTTGTTTTAGTTTGATTCTGGAAAATTCTTTAAATTTACCTGTTATAACAATATTTTTATTGAATATATTATTTTTTTTACAAGATGTATCATGATATGGAATAATGTCTAATATTTCTATCAGTTTATCTACTAATTTTCGATTTTCAGAAATAGAAAAATAATTAAATATATTATTAGCAACTACTTTTCCAATTCCATCTATTGATTGTAATTCTTTCCGAGAAGCATTAATGAAATTATCCAAACAAATAAAATAATTAGATAATTTTTGAGATATCATTTCACCTACAGAAAAAATTCCTAAAGAATAAATAAAACGATTCATAGTAGTTTTCTTAGATTTAACTATGGTTTCAATTATTTTAACGCTTTTTTTTTCACCTATATTAGATAAATTTTTGATTTGTTCTTTTTTAAGATAAAAAAAATCTATTAAATTTAAAACAAATTTTTTTTGAATTAATTTATCAATAACTTTAGGGCCTAATCCGTTAGCATCTAATGCATTTTTAGAAAAGAAATGATAAAATAATTTTTTTTTCTGTGCATCACATATTAATCCAGATAGGCAACGGATTATTTTTTCTTCTTTGTTTGAAAATAGTTCTGAATTACATACTGGGCAATAAATTGGAAAAAATACTTTTTTTGCATTTTCAGAACGCTTTTTTATAATTACACTTATAACTTTAGGAATGACATCTCCGGAACGCTTGATAACAATATAATCGTTAAAATGTAGATTTAATCTATTAATTTCGCTGTGATTATATAAAGATGCTTTTTTAATTAATACTCCCGAAATATAAACGGGATTAAAATAAGCTACTGGTGTGATAATTCCAGTTCTTCCTACTTCAAATTTTACATCATATAATTTAGTAATTGCTTCTTTAGAAAAGAATTTAAAAGCAATAGCCCATCTTGGCGATTTACTATTACATCCTATTTTTTTTTGCAAATCAAGCGAATTTAATTTTATAACAATACCATCTATATCAAAATCAAATGATGCACGATTTTTTTCACACTTTCTATAATAATTTAATATTTCTAAATGATTAGAACAAATTAATGTCTCTTTATTAACTGGTATGCCCCAACTTTTTAATTGCATCAACACATCATAATGAGTTTTAAAAATATCTATTTCCTTAAAAAAATTAAATCCATGACAAAAAAACATCAATTTTCTTTGAGCTGTAATTTTAGAATCAATTTGCCTTAAAGATCCAGAAGCTGCGTTTCTAGGATTAGAAAAAAACTTTTTTTTACCTGTATCAGATTGAGTATTTAACTCAAAAAAATCAGATTTTAACATAAAAACTTCACCACGTATTTCCAATCTTTTTGGTATATTAAATCCATTTAATTTTAATGGAATAGATTTAATTGTTTTTACATTTTCTGTAATATTTTCCCCAAAAAAACCATCACCTCGAGTTGCAGCTCGAATTAAATTCCCTTCTTCATAAATTAAACTCACTGCTACTCCATCAATTTTTAACTCGCAACAAAAATTTATTGTAGAATTAATTATGCATTTTTTCTGAATTCTATTTTCAAATTTTAAATATCCATTTAAATCAAATGTGTTTTCTAAAGATAACATAGGAAAAAAATGCGCTACCTTTTTAAACTTGTTCAGCACATTTGCACCTACTTTCTGAGTCGGTGAATCAAACGTAATAAACTGTTTATGTTTTAATTCTAAATTATATAGTTGATTTAATAAGTAATCATACTCTGCATCAGAAACAATCGGTTGATCTAAAGTATGATAAAAATAATCATATTTCAAAATTGCTTTACGTAATTTATTAATTTTATGTTTAATTTTTTTCATAAATATACTAGATACTAAATTAGCATGATAATAGAAATTATATTAAAAATTTTAATCAAAAATATTAATATTTTTATAATATAATTTTACAATATAAAAATATTTTATCTTAAATATAAAGAAATTATAAAAAATAAAATTTTTATTCTATTAATAAGTTAAAAGAATATTATTTTATACACTAGATATACATAAGAAATAAAATAACATGAAATTTAATATACAAACAACAACATGCTATTTATTAATTACAGAAATAAAATACTTTAAAATTAATTTTATTAATTTATGAAAATAAATTTTTCTAATAATTATTAAAAAGTATAATAAAAAATATACATTTAATAAATTTCGAAAATAAGCAAATAATAAAACAAATCTTTACATCACATACTATCAATTTTAAAAAATGGAAAAAAATGAGTAAAATATATCAAGATAATTCATTCACTATTGGAAATACACCGATTGTCCGTTTAAATAACATAGGTAATGGAAACATTTTAGTAAAAATAGAATCTAGAAATCCAAGTTTTAGCGTGAAATGTAGAATTGGTGCTAATATGATATGGGACGCAGAAAAAAAAGGAAATTTGAATAAAAATATTACTTTGCTTGAATCGACAAGTGGAAATACAGGTATAGCTTTAGCATATGTTGCAGCGGCTCGAAATTATAATTTAGTCCTTACCATGCCAGAATCAATGTCTATCGAAAGAAAAAAACTTCTAACATCTTTGGGGGCAAAATTAATTTTAACAGATAGAAAAGATGGAATGAAAGGAGCAATTCGTAAAGCAAATGAAATCGCATCTTTAAATAAAAATAAATATTTGTTATTAAAACAATTTGAAAATCCTGCTAACCCAGAGATACATGAAAATACTACAGGCCCAGAAATTTGGAACGACACAAACGGTAATGTAGATATATTAGTTGCGGGAGTAGGAACTGGTGGAACAATCACAGGAATAACAAGATATATAAAAAATATTAAAAAGAAAAAAGATTTTATTAGCATTGCTGTAGAGCCTTCAGAATCACCTGTAATTACTCAATTTTTATCATGCAAAAAAATAAATCCTGGATTACATAAAATTCAAGGTATCGGAGCTGGTTTTATTCCAAAAAACTTAGATTTAAGTTTGATTGATAAAGTAATTACAATATCAAGTGAAGAAGCAATATTATATGCTCAAAAAATAATGCAACAAGAAGGAATATTAGCTGGTATTTCGTCTGGTGCTGCTATTGCAGCAGCCATAAAAATACAAAATCAAAAAAAATTTTCAAATAAAAAAATAGTAGTAATACTACCTTCTTCTGGAGAACGCTATTTAAGTACAGAATTATTTACTACAGAATTTCAAAATAGAAATAACAATTAAAAAATACAACTTCTTTAATGAAAAAATAATAAAAATTTTATTATAGAAGTTGTATTTTAACATTTAAAATAAAATATCTCTATAATTAAATATACTAAGGAAAACAAATGTTTCAAAACGAAATAAAAATTACTGCATCACATGGATTGCATACTCGACCTGCAGCTGAATTTGTAAAAGAAGCAAAAAAATTTCTTTCTGATATCTCTATTATCTATAATGGAAAATCTGTTAATGCGAAAAGTTTATTTAAAATTCAAACACTTGGTTTAGTTTATGGAAGTGTAATTACGTTATCTGCAGAAGGAAAAGATGAAAAAAAAGCTATTGAACATTTATCTAAAATAATGACAGAATTAGAATAAATCATAATTCAAAACAATTTATGAATTTTTATAAAGATACCGGAGGTTTAATACTGCTTCCGGATTACTCATATAAAAATATATTCGCCTGACATTTAATCTTTTCCTCTCTGAAACAAATATAAAATTTATAGTTAAAGGTAATGTTATGATTTCGGGCATTTTAGCATCACCGGGTATAGCTTTTGGCAATGCTCTTTTATTGCACAATGAAAATATTGTCATCAACCGGAAAACAATTTCTATCGAGAATATCGAAACAGAAATAAATAAATTTTTTAATGGACGACAAAAATCAGTAAATCAATTAACAGAAATCAAATTAACTACAGGGAAAAAATTCGGTAAAAAACAAGAAGGTATTTTTGAAGGTCATATCATGCTTCTCGAAGATGAGGAGTTAGAAAAAGAAATAATAGACTTAATCAAAGAAAAAAAAATGTCAGCAGCAGAAGCCACCGAATATGTAATTAATATACAAGCGCAAACATTGGAAAAAATAAAAGATGAATATTTAAAAAATAGAGCGGTTGATGTAAGAGATATTGGTCTTCGTTTGTTAAAAAACATACTGAATATCAATATTATTGATTTAAATAATATAAAAAATAAAGTGATTTTAATTTCAAAAGATCTTACTCCTTCAGAAACTGCACAAATTAATTTGAAATATATATTAGGATTTATTACAGATTTAGGCGGTCCAACATCACATACTTCAATTATGGCAAGATCACTTGAAATCCCTGCAATTGTAGGTACTGGAAATATTACGAATCAAGTAAAAAACAATGATTATATTATTTTAGATTCAATTAATAATCAAATTCTTATCAATCCTTCTAGTGAATTGATAAACAATAAAAAAGAAGTAGAAAAAAAATATTTTTTTCAAAAAAACAGTTTTAAAAAATTAAAAAACTTACCAGCAACTACAATTGATGGACATAATATTACAATTGGTTCAAATATTGGAAATATTCAAGACGCTGAATCAGCAAAGAAAAATGGAGCTGAATGTATTGGTCTTTACCGAACAGAATTTTTATTTATGGGTCGTAATACTCTACCTACAGAACAAGAACAATTTCAAGCATACAAAGAAATTGCGGAAACTATGGAGAATAAATCAGTCATTATAAGGACTATGGATATTGGTGGAGATAAAGATTTGCCATATATGAATCTCCCAAAAGAAGACAATCCATTTCTTGGATGGAGAGCTATACGTATTTTAATGGATAGAAAAGAAATTTTACATACTCAGTTAAAAGCAATACTTAGAGCTTCTGCTTTTGGTAAAATATGTATTTTATTTCCTATGATTATATCTGTAGAGGAAATTAGAATATTAAAAAAAGAGATTACAAAATTAAAAAATCAACTAGATAATAATAACGTATTATTTGATAAACACATTAAAATTGGAGTCATGATAGAAACTCCTGCATCAGCTATAATAGCGGAATATTTAATAAAAGAGGTAGATTTTTTCAGCATTGGTACAAATGATTTAACACAGTATACTTTAGCTGTTGATCGAGGTAACGATTTAATTTCACATTTATATAATCCTATAAGCCCGTCTGTATTAAAATTAATTAAAAACGTTATCGATGTTGCACATCAACATAAAAAATGGACTGGTATGTGTGGAGAATTAGCAGGAGATGAACGTGTTACTGCTCTTTTATTAGGCATGGGTTTAGATGAATTTAGTATGAGTTCAACAAGCATTCCTAAAATTAAAGAAACTATTCGACAAATATCTTTTTCTAAAGCTCAAAATTTAGCTAAAAAAATATTAACTTTATCTACAACAGAAGAAATATTTAATTTATTAAATCAATTTAATTAAGGAGTTATTTAATTTTTAAAATACAAAAATTAATAATAGAAGTACTTAGGAGAATAAAATGGGTTTATTATCAGATTTTTTTAATAGAAAAAAATCTAATTTTTTAAAAAAAATAGAAATTTTTGCACCTATATCAGGTGAAATAATAAATATTGAAGACGTACCAGATATAGTGTTTTCAAAGAAAATTGTAGGTGATGGTATTGCAATCAAACCATCCGGAAATAAAATACTCTCTCCAATTAATGGAACTATTAGTAAAATACTTACCAGTAAACATGCTTTTTCAATTCTTTCAGAGGATGGAGTTGAATTATTTGTACATTTTGGAATTGATACAGTCAAACTAAAAGGAGAGGGTTTTAAACAAATAGCAAAAGATAATCAAAACGTAAAAATAGGAGATACTATTATATTATTAGATCTAAATATATTAGAAAAAAAAGCACGTTCTATTTTAACTCCAATAGTAGTATCTAATATTGAAAAGTTTAAAAAAATAGAGAAATCATCAGGCTCTATCATAGCCGGTAAAACAATAATTATGTCTTTATATAATTAATTCTTAAAAAATAAAAACGGTGCTATTATTTTAGTGCCGTTTTATCTAGAAAAGAGAAAACAATGGTATATATTTATAAATTCATTATTTCTATAATTACTGGTGCAATCGAAGGAATAACAGAATTTTTACCTATTTCATCAACAGGTCATATAATTATTATTAGCCATTGGCTAGGAATTTCACATAAAAATACAGACGTGTTAAAAATATTTGTTCAATTAGGATCAGCGATAGCAATACTAATATTTTTTTTTAAAAAAATAATAAATATAGTAACATTTAAAAGACGAAAAAAAAGAACAAAAAATATTCATATTTTAATATCTCTTATACCTACAGCATCTTTAGGTATGATATTTTATAACGATATTAAATTGTTATTTAATATTAAAAATATTATGTATGCATTAATTTTTGGAGGTTTTTTTCTTATTATTTCTGAAATTTTTAAACCTAAAAAAAATAAAATTAATTCTATTAATGACATCAGTGTGTTGCAATCCTTTATTATTGGATGTTTTGAAACGCTATGCTTGTATCCAGGATTTTCAAGATCAGGTGCTACTATAGGAAGCGCAATACTATTAGGTATAAAACGTTCTGTTGCAATAAATTTTTCTTTTATTATTTCAATTCCTTTGACAATAGGTGCATCAATTTTAGACTTAATAAAAAATATAAATAATATGAGTACTAATCATATACCATATTATTTAAGTGCATTTTTTATATCTTTAATAATTTCTTTGATTTCAATTAATAAACTCATTAAAATACTTAACAAATTTTCATTAAAAATTTTTGGATTTTATCGTGTTATATTAGCTAGTGTAATTTATTTCATAAACTAAAATATGATTAAAACAATTTTTTAACATTTTTTATTCTCCATAAATCTAATTTTTTAATTCTTATTCTGTTTAATTCATTTTTGATTTGATTTCCTGTAAATCCTTTCTTCAAAATTGATTTAATAGATATATCTCGTACAATATAAAAAGATTTTTGTAAGAATAAACCAGGTGATAAATTAATATCAGAATAATCATTTAATATATAATTCTGAGATGTATTATGTAAAAAATTAAAATTGCTTAAAAATAAAAATTTTTTAATGCGATCTGGTTTTCTCCAGGCATCTATTTTACAAAAAAAATGCACAATATTTTTAGAAGATTGATACTTTATTGAATTTAAAAAATTATAAAAACCAGCGCTTAATATAGCTATTTCTTTAATATTTGTAGGAATGTTCAGACGATTGCAAAAATTTTGAACAATAGATGCAGAAATTTGATCGTAAAATTTTTTCTTAAAAATATTGTTTGTATTTAAAGAAAAGAATTGAAATATATAAGAAAAGCGTATGGAAATATCTTCAGTTAAAGTAGATATTTTAGATAAACCTTTTGACAAAAAAAAGTTATTTAAATAATTCAAATAATTTGTAAAAAATAATTCTTGTTGATATAAAAAATATATTTCTGGAAATATTAAGTTAAGAGCTCCACAAGAATATAAAACCTGAAAATAAACATGCGGATTTTTAGTTTTAAACGCTTTTTCAGTTTCACTCCAAACTCTATTTATAGTTAAATACAATAGTTCTTTTTTTTTAACTATTTCGCGCATTAAAAACATAGTTTCTGTAGCAACGCGAAATCCTAAATGCATTAATTGAGCTGCAAATCTTGCTGTTCGTAAAACACGTAATGGATCTTCAGTAAAAGATGTCGAAATATGACGTAACAAACGATGTTCTAAATCTTTTTTACCTTGGTATGGATCGATATAGTTTCCATTCTTATCTTGAGCAATAGCATTAATTGTTAAATCGCGTCTAATTAAATCTTCTTCTAAAGTTATATACGAACTAAAATCAGTATGAAAATTAGTATGACCTTTTCCTAATTTTCTATCTTTTCTTGCTAAAGCATATTCTTCCCGTGTTTTAGGATGTAAAAAAACTGGAAAATCTTTACCTACTTGTTGAAATTTTTTTTTCAATAAAATTTCTTTAGTAGCTCCAACTACGACCCAATCTCTATCTTTAATTGGTAAATTTAATAATTGATCACGAACAGCGCCGCCAACTAAATATATTTTCATAAAAATTTTCTCACATTAAAAAATATTATTTTAAATAAAAAAAATAAAATACTTAAATGTTTAAAGATTATTTGTAATAATTAAAGACTGTAATAATTTTATAGATAATATTAATATATAAAAACATAATACATTTTAATAACATCTTAAAGGATTCTTAATGAAAAAAGAAATCATTGATTTTAATAATGCACTTGTTCTTGTAGTTGGCGATTTGATATTAGATTGTTATTGGTATAGTAAAAATTACTATATGATACCAGAACAATCAATGCCTGTGGCATTAATTGAAACAATTATAGAACAACCAGGAGGAGCAGGAAACGTAGCTAAAAATATTGCAGAAATAGGTGGAAAATGTAAAATAGTTGGTTTAATTGGTGAAGATGTTGAAGGTTCAATATTAAAAAAACTTCTTAATCATATAAATATTTGCTCTGATTTTATCAGTATAAAAAATAGTAAAACAATTAAAAAAATCAGAATTTTATCGGAAAAAAAACAGCTAATGCGATTAGACTTTGAAGAAAAATATGTTTTTGATAATTTTCATTTGTTATATGAAAAAATTATCAATTCATTAAAATATTATAAAGTTTTAATATTATCAGATTATGCAAAAGGAACGTTATTTCAGATTAAAAAAATTATTAGTTTAGCAAAAAAAATGTCTATTCATATACTGATAGATCCTAAAGGAATAGATTTCAAGAAATATTCTGGTGCTAGTTTGTTAACACCGAATCTTTCTGAATTTGAGAAAATAGTAGGAAAATGTCACGAAGAAAAACAAATATTTAAAAGAGGAATGGAATTAGTATCTGAACTAAATTTATCAGCATTATTAGTTACTCGATCCAAAGATGGTATGACATTATTTCAGCCTAAAAAAAAACCAATACATTTTCCAGCAATATCTAAAATAGCATCAGATGTAACAGGTGCAGGGGACACAGTAATTTCAATCATTGCCTCTGCTTTAGCCACAGGTTACTCTTTGGAAGAGTCATGTTTTTATGCCAATATTGGCGCAAGTATAGTTATACAAAAGATAGGAACTGAAACGCTAAATATTAACGAATTAAATACAGTTTTAAATATATAAAAATATATTTAAAAATAAATTTTATATCTAAATATTATACATAATACTTAGATATAAAATATATGATCTTTTTAAGATTGCTCTTAACTTTTATTCAAGATATAATATGACTGATTTTTAAAATAATTTTTACATATAAAATTTTTTAAATTATTTTTAATAGCTTAATTCAACCAAGGTTTTCAAAATGAATCAAAAACTACTTTATGAATTTGGAAAACCTATAGAACGTGTAGAAAGAGCAATATTAGCTCTTAAATCTGGACAAGGAATTATCATACTAGATGATGAAAATAGAGAAAATGAAGGAGATCTTGTTTTTTCCTGTGAAAAAATGACAGTAGAGCAAATGGCTTTAACAATTAGATATGGTAGTGGTATTGTATGTCTATGTATTACAGAATCTCAGCGAAAAAAATTAAATTTACCTATGATGGTTAAAAACAACACAAGCACTTATCAAACACCATTTACAGTTACAATAGAAGCGGCTAAAGGTATTTCTACTGGTGTATCAGCTCGAGATAGATTAACAACTATACAAGCAGCTATCGCAGATAATGCTAAACCTAGTGATTTAAACAGACCAGGTCATGTATTTCCTTTAAGAGCTAACATAGGAGGAGTTTTAGCAAGATCTGGTCATACAGAAGCAGCTGTTGAAATAGTATCCCTTGCTGGCTTTAAACCAGCCGGAGTAATCTGCGAGCTAACTAACAAAGATGGATCTATGTCTCGAACACCTGAAATTATCAAATTCTCAAAAAAAAATCAAATGACAATACTCACTATAAAAGATTTAATTCTATATATTCAAAACAACAGATTTTTAAAAAGTTCTTCTTTATTATAATACAGATAAATTATCTAAAGACCACTTCGGTTTTACTGTGATTTCTAATGAAGAAGAAATGCTTATTTTATTATAATATAGCGACCCTAAATAAGCAATCATTGCACCATTATCTGTACAAAATTCGGGACGAGCATAAAATACTTTTCCATTGAAAACTTCTTGCATCATAATTTTTGACTTGTCACGTAATATTTTATTTGCACTGACACCTCCTGCAATAACTAAATTATTCCATTTTTTTTGATGTAAGGCTTTTTTAGTTTTAATCAATAATATATCAATAACTGCTTCTTCAAAAGCTTTTGCAACATTTGCTTTTTGTTGAATATTTAAAGTTTTATTTTTAATAACGTTCGCCGTAAAAGTTTTCAAACCTGAAAAACTAAAATTTAAATTAGAATGATTTTTCATAGGACGAGGAAACTTTAAATTAATTTTTACACCCTTTTTAGCCAAATTAGATAATTCATAACCATTAAAATACTTTAAACCTAGTAATTTTGATATTTTATCAAAAGCTTCACCTGCCGCATCGTCTAAAGAATTGCCAAGAATTTCATATTTTCCTAATTGATAAGCTGCGATAATTTGAGTATGTTTACCGGAAACTAGTAACCCAATAAATGGAAAAGTAATTGCACGAGAGTCTAACATTGGCGATAATAAATGTGCCTCCATATGATTTACTGGTAATACAGGGATATTTAAAGCCAATCCCAAAGTACGAGCAAAAGTAGCACCAACTAACAAAGATCCAACTAATCCAGGTCCCGCAGTATACGTAATAAGATCAATATCTTTTTTACAATTTATTTTTTTAAAAATTTTATCTAGTAAAACAATTACTTTTTTTGAATGTGCACGTGATGCTAGCTCTGGAATAATTCCTCCATAATTAGCATGTATTTCTTTTTGATTATATAATTCATTTATTACTAAACCTTTAAGGTTATCATAAACAGCTATACCAGTATCATCACACGATGTTTCAATACCTAATATTTGCATTTCTACGCCTATTTATTTTTTTTCAAATCATTTAAAATTAAATAACAAAAACAACGTTCAAATAAAAAATTAACTTTTCTTTTAATAAAAAAGAATTAAATTTTCAAAGATGATACTTTACAATACAATGTTAATTAAGATAGGATTTATTTCATATAATAAAATAACACTCATTTGCAAAAATTTACATATTATAAGTGTAAATCTAATACAAATTATATAATTGAGGTAAATATTAAATGCCAATAATAAAAGTACGTGAAAATGAACCATTTGACGTTGCATTACGTCGTTTTAAAAGATCCTGTGAAAAAGCGGGCATTTTAGCAGAAATACGTAGAAGAGAATTTTACGAAAAACCTACTACTGAAAGAAAACGAGCCAAAGCTTCTGCTATAAAACGTTTAGCAAAAAAACTTACACGAGAAAACGCAAAAAGAATTCGAATGTATTAAAATACTTTAAAACGATATAAAAAATAAAACAACCGTTCTTTGAAAAGAACGGAATTCTATTATAAAAAATCTATGTCTGGAAAAATACCTAAACATTTTATTAATGATCTGTTGTATCGAACAAACATCGTTGAAGTTATTGATTCAAGAATAAAATTAAAAAAAAAAGGTAAAAATTATCAAACTCACTGCCCTTTTCATAATGATAAAACACCATCATTTACAGTTAGTTACGAAAAACAATTTTACTATTGTTTTGGGTGCAATATACACGGAAATGTAATTGACTTTTTAATCAATTATGAAAATTTAAATTTTATAGAAAGTATTGAAGAACTCTCTTTAATGCATGGGCTTTCAATACCATTTGAAAACAATATAATACCTAATAACAATGATTATTTTAAAAAACAAAAACTATACTTATTAACTAATCAAATATCTCAATTGTATGAAAAAAACTTAATGTTGACTAGTGCCGCTTATAATTATCTTGTTCATAGAGGTATTAGTAAAAGTATCATGGAATATTTTTGTATTGGATTTTCCAACTTTACTTGGGACTTATTTGTTAAAAAATTACATATTAACAAAAAATTAGAAACAGAATTATTAAATAATAAAATTATTTCTATTAATAATAAAAAAAAAATATACGATCCTTTCCAAGGACGAATAACATTTCCTATACATGACAAATATGGAAGAACTATAGGTTTTGGAGGCAGAACAATAAAACAAATTCTTCCAAAATATATAAATTCAACTGAAACAAGCATTTTTTATAAAGGTAATCAAATTTACGGATTATATCAAGTAAAAAAGAAACACTTGAAGCCAAAATATCTATTAGTTGTAGAAGGATATATCGATGTTATTATGCTAACACAAAATAATATTGATTATGTCGTGTCTACTTTAGGGACATCAATTACAAAAGAACAGATAAAAATACTTTTTCGCAATACAGATACAGTTATATACTGCTATGATGGTGATAATGCAGGAAGAAATGCTGCTTGGAGAACTTTAAAAATCACGTTGCCATATATCTCTGATAAAAAAACTGTTAAATTTATAGTATTACCCGAAAACGAAGACCCAGATACTATTATTAAAAAAGAAGGAGAACAAAAGTTTCATTTGCGTATTAAGAATGCTATAACAATGTCTAAATTTTTTTTTAAAAATATTCTCAAAGGTATTGATTTATCTTCTAGTGATGATAAATTTCATTTAAGTGTAAATGCCTTACCGTTAATAAATTCTATACCTAGTGATACAATACAAATTTATTTAAGACAAATATTAGCACGAATAATAGGAATTTTAGATGACTATCAATTTGAAAAATTTTTGCAGCAAAAAATGCAAAAACATAAAATTTTAAAATGTACAAATAAACCGACTTTAATGCGCACTCTTATCGGATTGCTGGTTCAGAACCCTAATTTATCTAAGTTAGTAAATTCAACAAAGAAATTTAAAAATTCAAAAATAAAAGGAATTCCGATTTTTTTAGAAATTTTAAAAACATGTTTAGAAAACCCAAGTTTTAATACAGGTCAATTACTAGAATTTTATAGAAATAGTAAAATAATTCATATTTTAAAAATTCTCTCAACTTTAGATCATATGATAGTTGAAGAAAAAATTCAAAATGTTTTTTTAGATCTATTAAACAACATATATAAAAAAGATCTCGAAAAAAGACAAGAGTATCTAATTTCAAAAGAAAGAATACATGGACTGACAAAAAACGAAAAAAAAGAAATTTGGTCTATTAATAAAAAATTAAAAAATAGTGAATAATTTTTTATTTTTTCTATTAAAATTGTCTGATAACATACCTTAAAATTAAAATAATTCCATATATTAATTGTTGACTAAGCAGTCAATTAATATTCATCACATTAACAAAATTTGGATATTCGCTATGGAGCAAAACCCAAAGTCACAACTTAAGCTGCTGGTTACGCATGGCAAGGAGCAAGGGTATTTAACCTACGCCGAAGTGAATGATCATCTTCCAGAAGATATTATTGATTCTGAACAAATCGATGACATTATTCAGATGATTAATGATATGGGGATTCAAGTCGTCGAAGAAGCACCTGATGCAGATGATTTAATTTTAAATGAAATAAATACAGATACAGATGAAGATGCGGTAGAAGCAGCTGCTCAAGTTTTATCAAGTGTTGAATCTGAGTTAGGGAGGACAACTGACCCTGTTCGAATGTATATGAGAGAAATGGGTACTGTTGAATTACTTACACGAGAAGGTGAAATTGATATAGCAAAACGTATTGAGGAGGGAATTAATCAAGTGCAATCTTCAGTATCCGAGTATCCCGAAGCTATTACTTATCTTTTAGAGCAATATGACAGAATCAAAACTGGTCAGATAAAATTATCTGATATAGTCACAGGTTTTGTTGATCCTAATGTAGAAGAATTATCACCTATTACTAATAATAGCATACACTTAGGATCTGAACTGTTAGATGAACTTTCTAGCGATAAAGTGCATGATGACAATGAAGAGGACGAAGAAGATGAAGACAATGAAGAAGATGAAGATAATAGCATTGATCCAGAATTAGCAAACGAAAAGTTTTCTGCATTACGTAAGCAATATACTAATACAAGTAATACGATCAAAAACAAAAATAGAAAACATAAAGATGCATTACTAGAAATTTATAATCTTTCAGAAATTTTTAAACAATTTAGATTAGTTCCAAGGCAATTCGATCATTTAGTAAACAATATGCGCGATATGATGGAAAGAGTGAGAAAACAAGAAAGAATAATTATGCGATTATGTGTTGAGGAATGCCGAATGCCAAGAAAAAATTTTATAAAAATTTTTTCAGGTAACGAAACGAATATCAATTGGTTGATAAAAGAAAAAAGTTTAAATCAACCTTGGTCTAAAAAAATACAAAAAATTGAAGAAAAAATTTTTATAAGTATAAAAAAATTAAGTAATATAGAACAAGAAACAGGCTTAAAAATCGAAGAAGTAAAAGATATCAATAAAAGAATGTCTATTGGGGAAGCAAAAGCAAAAAGAGCAAAAAAAGAAATGGTAGAAGCCAATTTAAGATTAGTTATTTCCATTGCTAAAAAATATACCAATAGAGGACTACAGTTTCTAGATTTAATTCAAGAAGGAAACATTGGTTTAATGAAAGCAGTAGATAAATTTGAATATCGTAGAGGGTATAAATTTTCCACTTATGCCACTTGGTGGATCAGACAAGCAATTACTCGTTCAATTGCAGATCAAGCTCGCACTATTCGAATCCCTGTTCATATGATAGAAACTATCAATAAACTCAATCGTATTTCTAGGCAAATACTACAAGAAACAGGACGTGAACCAACTCCTGAAGAGTTGTCTGAAAAAATGTTAATTCCTGAAGATAAAATTAGGAAAGTTTTAAAAATAGCAAAAGAACCTATATCTATGGAAACACCTATAGGAGATGATGATGATTCTCATTTAGGTGATTTTATAGAAGATACAACATTAGAACTTCCATTGGATTCAGCTACATCTGAAAGTTTAAGATCAGCTACACATGACGTTTTATCAGGACTTACAGCTCGTGAAGCTAAAGTTCTTCGTATGCGTTTTGGGATTGATATGAATACAGATCATACTTTAGAGGAAGTAGGAAAGCAATTTGACGTGACCCGAGAAAGAATAAGACAAATAGAAGCAAAAGCATTAAGAAAACTACGTCATCCAAGTAGGTCAGAGGTATTGCGTAGTTTTTTAGATGATTGATATTATATCGTATCAGTTAAAAATGAAACTTCTGTAATAAATCATCATAATATATCGATGATATTTTTAATAAAAGACAGGAGTTTTAATTTTTAAAACATACTAAATACCATCTCCATATTGTATTTTTTCTATATAATCTAAAAAATTATTTTGATCTTCTTTAAGAAAAGCAGTGGAATTAGTTAATTTTTTGACAATTTTTGCAGGAATACCAGCAACTGTAACACATGGAGGAATATCTTGTAAAACTACTGATCCAGCTCCTATTTTAGTTTGAGAACCAATTTCAATATTGCCTAATACTTTTGCTCCTGCACCGATACTAACTTTTTTTCTAATTACTGGATGTCTATTTTTGCTATTATTTTTTCCTGTTCCGCCTAGAGTAACAGAATGTAAAATCGAAACATCATCTTCTATAATGACTCCTTCTCCAATAACAATGCCAGTGGCGTGATCAAGCATGATTCCAGAACCAATACATGCTGCTGGATGAATATCAACTGCAAAAACAGTAGAAATTCTACTTTGAAAATATGTTGATAATTCATGTTGTTTTTCGTTCCAAAGATAATGACTTATTCTGTACGATTCTAATGCATGAAAACCTTTAAAATATAAAAAAGGAGTTAAATAGTTATTTACAACGGGATCTTTTTCAAAAATCGCTTTCAAATCTTTAATTGCTAAATGCAACATAAAAAAATTTTTTAAATATATTCTATCTAAAATATCTTTTATATTCTTTTCGGGAATAATTGAAGTAGATAGTTTCGTTGATAATATATAACTTAAGGAGCTACTGAATGTTTTATGTTTCAATATACTTTCTTGATATAAATTAGATAGAATCGGTTCTTTTTTTAATGCATTTTTAGATTCGTATAATATTGTATTCCACAATTCTAAAATCTCTGTAAAACACATGTTTTCTCCTTAAAATAATGTTTAAATAAATTAATTCATTATGCAATATTTAAAATATTATTTTGTATTAATATTGTTTTTTTTAAATTCTGAATTGGTATTTAAAATATCATCAAAATTAATGGGAACAAGATTTAATTGTGGAAAACTTCCAAAAGATACTAAACTAGAAATACATGCTCTAGCATATGGAAATAAAATATTCGGACAATATGAATTTATACAATGTTCTAATTCTTTTCCATCTAGATTAGAAATAAAAAAAATACCTGCTTGATATACATCACATAAAAAAACTAAATCTTTTTTATTTTCTACTATTACTCTTACTTGTAAAATAATTTCAAAAACATTTAATTTTATTTTCTTAATATCTGTATTTAAATTAAATTGTATAGTTGGAACAAATTGTTTCTCAAAAATTCCTGGTGTATTTGGTGCCTCAAAAGAAATATCTTTTACATAAATTCGCTGAATTATGAAAACTTTTTTCTTCAGTTTTTGTTCTAACATAGAATATTCCCATTCTTAATATTTAACTAAAAATTTTTATTTTATAATATTTAAAAACTTTTTGGTTTTTTTATAATTAAAGGGAGATTGTCTGCGCTCCAAGAATCTATACCATTTTTTAAAATATAAACATTTTTTATCCCATTATCAATAAAGTTATTAATATGCTTATTATTTCTTTGTGATGAATGTATTATAAGAACTATAGGATTAAGAGTAGATAAATTTAATTCTTGAATTTTTTTAAAAGACAAATTTTTTAACGGAATATGAATAGAATTTACAATATGACCTGAATTATACAATTCTAAAGATCGTGTATCAACTATTTTAGCATTTCTTTCGTTAATTAATTTTATAGCATCAAAATTATTAATTAATCTTGCCTTTAAATAAAAAGGTTTAAAAATTAAAAAAATAATTATATTCAGCAACAACAACCATATAGTAGTAAGTATGAAATTATTAGATATAAAAGATAATATATTATTCACCAAATAACAATCCTGTTTTTCGCGTATATAAAATAATTAGATATTTAGATAGTATTAATTTTGGCATTTAAAAAATTTAAATGCCATAATAAACTATATAATGTTTAATCGAATTTTTTCTTTTTTGATTGCTTTTTTTACTTGTTTTAATGATACTCCACCTTTTGAAACACGTTTTTCAATGCAAGCTTCTAAGGTAATATGTTTATATATATCATTTTCTATAAGATGACTATATTCTTGAAATTTAGACAAATCTAAATCTTTTAAAGCTTTATTATTATGTATAGCATATAGTACTATTTTCCCAGATATATGATGTGCTTCTCGAAAAGTAATTCCTTTTTTAACTAAATAATCTGCTACTTCTGTAGCATTAGAATAACCTTTTTCTGCGGCTTTATAACATGATATTTTATTTAATTTTATATTATTTAAAACTAAACTAGATATTAATAAAGAATCGTTCCAAGTTTGAATCGCATCAAAAAGACTTTCTTTATCTTCTTGCATATCTTTGTTATAAGACAGTGGCAAGGCTTTTAATAAAACTAAGGTAGAAAATAAAGACCCATAGACACGACTACATTTTCCTCGTATTAGCTCTAAAGCGTCTGGATTTTTTTTTTGAGGCATTAATGATGAACCTGATGTGATAGAATCAGATAATTCAATAAAATTTGATTCACTAGAATTAAAAAAAATTAAATCTTCAGAAAATCTAGATAAATGCATCATACTAATTGAAGCAGAAGCTAACAACTCTATAACATAATCTCTATCTGACACACTATCTAACGCATTATTAGTTGAAGAATTGAAACCCATACATAATGCTAATTTTTCACGATCAATATCCCATGCTGTACCAGATAAAGCGCCAGATCCTAAAGGGCTGACATCTAATCTTTTCAGCGTATCTTTCAAACGAGCAAAATCACGCTTAAACATTTCTACATAAGCTAAACACCAATATGAAAAGGTAATAGGTTGGGCACGTTGAAGATGGGTATATCCAGGCATTATTACATCATGATTTCGTTCAGCAATGAAAATAAATGATTTCTGTAGATTTAAAGTGTTTTCTAATAAAATCTGAATTTTATTTTTACACCATAATTTTAAATCTGTTGTAATTTGATCATTACGACTTCTTCCTGTATGTAGTTTTTTACCTAGTTCTCCTATTTTTTCAATAAGATTCATCTCTATCCAACTGTGTATGTCCTCGCAATCACTTGTAAGAATTTGTTTTGGATTTATATCAATCTCTTGTTTCAAAGAAATTAATGCATATTCTATTGTTTTTTGTTCTTTTTCATTTAATACACCGGTTTCAACAAGAGTTTTAGACCAAGCAATTGAAGAAAATATATCTTCTTGAGCTAAAATGTAATCAAATGATAAAGAGGTATTAAACTTTTTAAATAATTTATTAGATTCGTCGAGGAATCTTCCACCCCAAAGCGACATATATTTTCTCTCATCAAAGTAATGAATTGAGCGATAAATTTTTATAAAATTATTTTAACTTATTTAAAGCACGTATTCTAGAAGAAAGAGAAAATAAATGAATAAAACCTTCTGCATCTGAATGTTTATAAACTTGATCTTTACTAAAAGTTGCGTATTCTTGAGAATATAACGCATGCAAGGATTTTTTCTGAACAGCAACTACACTTCCTTTATATAATTTTAAAACTACTTCTCCATTTAATGCAGTTGCTAATGAATCTGAAGCAGATTGTAAAGATGCACGTATTGGAGTGAACCAACGACCGTCATAAACTACAGATGACATTTCCAGCGCAATTTTTTCTCTCCAATTAAAACTTTCTCTATCAAAAACTAACTGTTCAATAGCTCTTAAAGCGGTATGAATAATAGTTCCACCTGGCGTTTCATAGCAACCTCTAGATTTGATTCCAATAATTCTATTTTCAACAATATCTAGTCGTCCTATAGCATGATTAGATCCAACTTTGTTTAATTTATTAATACATTCTAAAGGCGTTAATGTTTGATTATTAATAGATATCACAATTCCTTTATCTATATGGATTAAAACATATTCTGGTTTTTCTGGAGCATTTTCTGGATCTACAGTCCAACTCCAACAATCAGAATTTGCTTCATTCCAAGGGTTTTCAAGCAAACCACCTTCTGTAGAAATATGCAAAGCATTTTCATCTTTACTATAAATTTTTTCTAATGTCGCCGTGGTCGAAATATTTTTCTTACTTAAATAATCTAATAATGATTCTCTTGAATTTAGATTCCAATTTCGCCAAGGCGCAATCACAGTAAGATGAGGAGCTAAAGCTGCATAAGCCATCTCAAAACGTACTTGATCATTACCTTTTCCGGTTGCTCCATGGCATAAAAACTTAGCTCCAATACTGAGAGCAAATTCTACTTGTTTTTGTGCTATAATAGGTCTTGCTAGAGCTGTTCCTAAAAGATAATTTCCTTCATATAAGGCGCCTGTTTTTAATATAGGAAAAACATAATTTTCTATAAATTCATTTTTTAAATCAAAAATATGACAGCTTGAAGCGCCAGATTGCAATGCTTTTTCGTTAATACCATTTAAATCATATTTAGATTGACCAATATCTGCTACAAAAGCAATAACATCCACTTTATAAGTTTCTTTTAACCAAGGAATAATTGCAGAAGTATCTAAACCACCTGAATATGCTAATACAACTTTGTCATTATTTTTCATTTTAAAATACCTACAATATAATGAAACTATGCAAAAACTCTTGTTCCAATATTTTTTCCGTTAAATAACAATGGTAAATCTGCTATATTCTGCCAACTTGCAATATCTACTGATTTTTTTAAAGCCATAGATGCTTCTAAAGCCGCGTTTACTTTAACAATCATACCATCAGTAATAATTCCTTGAGAAATTAATTTTTTCGCTGCTATATTATTTATTTCTTTAATTCTTTGACCTTTACCATCTAATATTGAGCTGATGTCTGATAACAAAATTAAATTCGCTTCTAAAGTCATTGCTAATGCTGTTGCAGCTAAGTCTGCATTTACATTCATTAGCTGACCATCATTAGTTATGCCTATAGAACTCATAACTGGTAACATTTTTTGTTTAAATAAATTCAATAAAAAAATAGGAGATCCTGGTGTAATCTTTCCAACATGACCTAAATCTTTATCTAACATTTCTATATTTGCACTTTTTCCATCAGACAAACATAATCCTACAGCATTAATTTTGTTTCTTAACGCCCATGCTAAAAGAATTTTATTAGCTGTTCCGGCTAAAACGCCTGTAATAATATTAATATGTTCATAAGGAGTAATACGTAATCCATTTTTTTTCTTCACTGGTAAAGACAGCTTATTCATCAAATTATCTATTAATCGACCACCTCCATGGATTATCAAAATATCTCGTTTATTAGATTTTTGATAGTCATAAATAACTTTAAATAAACCTGTCATTGCATCATCGCTTTCTAAAAGAACACCGCCTAATTTAATAACTAAAGGAGCAATCATTAAATACCTCATCAAATAATCGATTCTGTCTCAGAAAAACCAAAACGAATGTTAAAACATTGTATTGCTTGAGCAGCTGCTCCTTTTAATAAATTATCCTCAGCTGTTACGATCACAAGATATTTATCTTTAATAGTAAATCCAATATCACAAAATGGTAATTTTACTATTCCTTTAATACTGGGAAAAGTACTTTGATATATTCTAATCAATGGTTTATTTTGATAAAAATTATCATATATATTATGAATTTGATTTAATTTAAAATTTTTTATTAATTTACATGTTATAGTAGCAATAATACCTCTTTTAAATGAACCTAAATGTGGAATGAAAATCACTGGAATTCCTAAATGCTCTATCACTTCTGGGGTATGTCGATGCTTAAAAATATTATATGGAGCTAAACTAACTTCACAAAAACTATTATTTATACTTGGAGTTCTGCCAGCACCACTTACTCCACTAATAGCATTAATAACAGGAATATATGAATTAGATAAAATATTCATTTCTATTAACGGTTTTAACGCTAATTGTATACAAGTAGCATAACAACCAGGAATGGAAATTAATTGAGCTTTTTGAATTTTTTTATAATTCCATTCAGCTAATCCATAAACAGATTTTTTTAAAACATTTTCATAAAGATGAGAAAAACCATAATATTTTGAATATACTTTAGTGTTTTTTACCCTATACGCACCAGACAAATCTAATACAAGATAATTACGTTTGATGAAAAAAGGCACTAAATTGTGACTAATATGATGATCTGTGGCTAAAAATACAACATCTATATGTTCTTTCATTAAAGAAACATTTTCAATCGATTCAAATCGTAAACTTATAATGTTCGTATATTCTGGGTGTACATCAGAAAACAATTTTCCTATATTTATACTGCTTTTTGAAACAAAAATCTTTTTTATTCTAGCAAATGTATGACGATAAATATAATTAACTAACTCTGCTCCAGAGTACCCACTCCCACCGACAATTACAACATTTAACATAAACTTTCAAACCTTAGAAAATAAAAAATCGTTATAAAAAATTAGATGAATACATTATTCATTTCAAAAAATTTATACTTATTATTAATTTTATTAGTATTTTTACTTTATGAAACAGATGTGTTCTAATAGATAAAAATTTTTAATAAATTTTATCAAATGAAAAAAAAAATACCTTCTTTTATTGACATATATAAATCATTAATTAAAATACCTACAATTAGCAGTGAAAATAAGACCATAGATCTCAGCAATAAAACTTTCATTGATCTGCTATCCAATTATTTTTCAGAATTAAATTTCGAAATAGAAATACAAAATATACCCAATACCAATAAATTTAACATGTTATCTTCATTTGGATCAGGGCAAGGCGGTTTATTATTTTCCGGGCATACAGATACTGTTGATTTTGATGAAAATACATGGAAAACAGATCCTTTTAAGCTAACTCAAAAAAACGATAAAATATATGGATTAGGCGTAATAGATATGAAAGGTTTTTTTGCATTCTTATTAGATACAATATCTTCTATAAATATCAAAAAAATAAAAAAACCTGTTTATATACTTGCTACTGCTAATGAAGAAACAGATATGTCTGGAGCAAGATATTTTTCTGAAAATACAAAGATCAAACCAGATTGTATTATTGTTGGTGAACCAACATCTTTAAAATTAATCAATGCTCATAAAGGTCATGTTTCATATAAAATTGATATTTTTGGAGATGCTGGACATTCAAGTGACTCTTCTAATAAAATGAATAGTATTGAAATTGCATATGAAATAATAAAGCAATTAATTAATCTAAAAAAATATATACAAAAAAAATATTCGCATAAGGATTTTTCTATTGCACATCCGACTATGAATTTTGGATCTATACAAGGTGGCAGTGCAATTAATCGAGTTTGTTCATTATGCAGTATAACTTTTGAAATACGACCAATACCTCAACTGAATTTAAATACAATTGAAATTTTATTAAAAAAAACCCTAAAACAAATTAAAGAAAAGTTTGAAAATCGAATTTTTTTAAAAAATCTTTTTTTTTCTATCCCTGCGTATGAAATTTCTAAAAAACATAACATAGTTAAAACAATAGAAAATCTTTGCAACATGAATTCTTCGACTGTTAATTATTGCACAGAAGCACCATTTTTAAAAAAAATTGCACCTACATTAATTTTAGGACCTGGTTCAATTGATCAAGCACATCATCCAAACGAATATTTACATTGTTCTTTTATTAAACCTACAAAAAATATTTTAACCAATTTGATAACAAAATTTTGTTGTTAAAATAAAAGAATTTAATCACTTCCAAAACCAAATAAATGACATATAGAATACACTATATCTGATTGATTTAAGGTGTAAAAATGAAAATTTTTTACGCCTTCAATAGATAAATTTTTTATCATGTCTATAACTATACTTGCACCTATTAATCTTTGAGTAATTAAGTCATTAGTTAATCCATGAAAAATTTCAAACATCCACGATGGAATACTAACATTAGTCATTTTAGCAAATCGTTTTAATTGTTCAAAATTATAAATAGGTAATATTCCGGGTATAATTTCAACATTTATATTATTTTTAAGACAATTATCTCGGAATCGTAAATAAGTTTCAGTATCAAAGAAAAATTGAGTAATAGCTCGATTAGCTCCTGCATGTACTTTCTTTTTTAAATTTAAAATATCAGATCTAGTACTTTTTGATTCTGGGTGTTTTTCCGGGTAGGCTGCAACAGAAATATCAAAATCAGCTATTTTTTTTAATAAAACAACTAAATCATAAGCATACATAGTATGTAGATAATTTGTATTATGAGAATCTCCTCTTAATGCAAATATGCTTCGAATACCATTGCTCCAATAAAATTTTGCTATTTTTTCTATCTCATTTGATGTGGAATCAACACAAGTTAAGTGAGGAGCTGTTATAACACCTGTTTTTTCATGTATTTTTTTTACAATTTCATATGTTTTTTTTCGCTCACCACTATTTGCTCCATAAGTAACAGAAAAAAAAAATGGTTTTAATTGACTTAATTTAACAACCGAAGAAAATAATTTATTTTCTAAATCTATACTTTTAACAGGAAAAAATTCAAAAGAACATTGTATTTTTTTATTTAAATTATTTAATTTTTGATTCATTATATCTTGATAATATGTACTTTTTAAAAAACTCATTTTTAAAACTCCATTAAAATATTTTAATTTCATATAATATCACAAATAAATATATGATTTTTATATTGAAAAAAAATGTTTTTTTAAAACACTATCAATAATATTTCAAAATGTATATGTATAAAAATCAAATTTATCAAAAATCTTTAAAAGATTTAAACACATTTTCCATCGATGTAACAGCAAAAAAAATTGTTTTTGTTAGAAGCATTAAATCATTAATTGATATTTGTCAAAAATGTTATTCATCTAATATTCCTTATATTATTTTAGGAGAAGGTAGTAATGTATTATTTGTAGAAAACTATAAAGGAATAGTTATTATCAATAGAATCAAAGGAATTAAAATTCAAGAAAAAACATATTACTGGTTATTACATGTTTTTTCAGGAGAAAAATGGAATGATTTAGTTAAATATACTTTAAGAATGGGTTTTTTTGGATTAGAAAACTTAGCGTTGATTCCGGGTTGTTTAGGTTCGGCTGCTATTCAAAATATTGGTGCATATGGTTTGGAATTAAAAAACATATGCCAATACGTTGATATTATTTCTTTAAAAAATAAAAAAATAATAAGAATCGAAAAAAATCTATGTAAATTTTCTTATCGTGATAGCATTTTTAAACATAAATATCAAAAAGGATATGCAGTGATTGCTGTTGGTATAAAAATATTAAAAAAATGGAATCCTATTATATTTAATAGACTTTTAAAAAATATTAATATCAATCAAATAAACCCATATACAATATACAATGAAATATGCCAAATAAGAAAAAAAAAATTACCTAATCTTAATAAATTAGGAAATGCAGGAAGTTTTTTTAAAAACCCAATTATTTCTAAAAACAATATAAAAAAAATTTTATCTTTATACATAAATATACCACATTATTTTCAAATTAATGGATCTATAAAAATTTCAGCTGCTTGGTTAATTGAAAAATCTAATGTAGATAAAATTCAAATCGGAGATGCAGCGATTTACAAAAAACAAAAACTTGTATTAGTTAATCAAAAAACAGCTAATCCAAAAGAAATTCTAATGCTAGCTAAAATAATACAAAAATCTATTTTAAAAAAATTTAATATCTTACTAGAACCTGAAATAGATTTTATTAATTCTTTAGGAAAAGTAAAATTACTAACAAAGATTTCGTAAATATTATAAATGCAATTACATATTTTTAACGTATTATATTTAATTAGTTAATAATTTAATATAGAAATTATTTTTTAAAAAACCTTGCAATAAAAAAGAAACAACATATAATGTTAAAAAGAAAAATGTATTTTTTATTAATCCTAAAAAATATTAAAAAGCCGGCTTAGCTCAGCAGGCAGAGCAACTGACTTGTAATCAGTAGGTCACCAGTTCGATTCCGGTAGCCGGCAAAAATTATAAAGGTGGGGTTCCCGAGCGGCCAAAGGGAGCAGACTGTAAATCTGCCGTCTAAGACTTCGAAGGTTCGAATCCTTCTCCCACCAAAAAATAAAAAAACGCGGACATCGTATAATGGATATTACCTCAGCCTTCCAAGCTGATGATGCGGGTTCGATTCCCGCTGACCGCTAAAAAATTTACTGCTGATATAGCTCAGCAGGAAGAGCGCGCCCTTGGTAAGGGTGAGGTCCCCAGTTCAAGTCTGGGTATCAGCATTATAAAAATAAAAATTAAAAAAATAATATTCAATCCAAAAATCTCACCTAATTTAAAATTTTATAAATCCTAAAATCAATATATCTTTAAAAAAATTTTAATTTTTTAAAGTATTTTTTTAGAATGTGTACTATAAAAAATTTAATATTCAGAATTCTAATACATTTTTTTGAGTATTTTATTTTTTATAGTTCGCAGGAGAAACTATTAATATGCTCATTTCTAGTAAAAAAAATTTTAAAAATACAGAGAAAATAAAGTGGATTTTTATATGTATAAATTTTATTTTGTGTATTTTAATTAAAAATTATTTAATTAAAATAAACTTTTTCATTAAAAGTTTATTAATAATTTTTTTAGTTATTTGCATAATTTATACTGTGATTTATACAGAAAGAGGAAAATCTATTCTATTATATATCAAAGCATCAAAAAGTGAAATGCAAAAAATAATATGGCCTAAATATAAAGAAACTTTATATACTACATTGATCATTATTTTTGTGACAATATTTATGTCACTAATTTTATGGGGTATAGATAATATTATATTCCGTTTAATTGCATTTTTTATTAGTTTAAAGTTATAAAATAGTTCAAGGTTATAACAAATGTACGAAAGTTCAAATAAAAAATGGTATGTTTTACAAGCTTATTCTGGTTTTGAAGGGCGCGTCGCTCAATCAATACGAGAATATGTAAAAATCAACAAAATGCAAGATTGTTTTGGAGAGGTAATGGTTCCTTCTGAAGAAGTTGTTGAAATCAGAGGCGGTCAACGCAGAAAAAGTGAATATAAATTTTTTCCAGGATATGTATTAATTCAAATGATTATGACAGATACAACATGGCATTTAATTAAAAACATTCCTAGAGTTTTAGGTTTTATCGGGGGTAAATCAGATAAACCATCACCAATCAGTAATAAAGAAGTAGAAACTATTATTAATAGACTGCGTCAAATTGGCGATAAACCAAGACCTAAAACTTTGTTCGAACCTGGAGAAATGATTCGAGTTAATGATGGTCCTTTTGCGGATTTTAACGGAGTTGTTGAAGAGGTAGATTATGAAAAAAGTAGATTGAAAGTATCTGTATCTATTTTTGGAAGATCTACTCCTGTGGAATTAGATTTTCGACAAGTTGAAAAAAATTAACAATATTTTTACCAAAGAGAATATAAAAATGGCAAAAAAAATACAATCTTATATAAAACTGCAAGTATCTGCTGGAATGGCTAATCCAAGCCCTCCAATAGGTCCTGCATTAGGTCAAAAAGGAGTAAATATCATGGAATTTTGCAAATTATTTAATTTAAAAACAGAAAATTTAGAAAAAGGCTTGCCAATACCAGTCGTTATCACAGTATATTCAGATCGTTCATTTACTTTTATTACAAAAACACCTCCAGCTTCTATCTTGTTAAAAAAAGCTGCCGGAATTAAATCAGGATCTAGCAAACCAAAAGTAGAAATAAAAGGAAAAATTACAAATTTACAAATCGAAGAGATAGCTAAGATCAAAGAAAAAGACATGACTGGTTCAAATATTCAAAACATGATTCGATCTATTCAAGGAACGGCTAAATCTATGGGTTTAATTATTGAGGATTAATTATGATCAAAATTAGTAAACGCATGAATATAATAAAAAAAAATATCGACATTAAACAAACATATAATATTGATGAGTTAATTGATTTACTAAAAAATTCATCAAAAGTCAGTTTTATTGAAAGTATTGATATTGCTATTAATTTAGGAATAAATGCAAAAAAATCAGATCAAAATATACGAGGAACTACTATATTACCACATGGTATAGGTCGATCGGTCAAAGTAGCTGTATTCACTCAAGGTGAAAATATTGAAATAGCTAAAAAAGCTGGTGCGGAATATATTGGAATGGAAGATTTATCTAGCAAGATACAAAAAGAAGGTATTACGTTCAATACTGTTATTGCATCACCTGATGCAATGAAAATTGTCACTCAAATAGGTCATATCTTAGGACCTCGCGGATTAATGCCTAATCCTAAATTAGGAACAGTTACAACAAATCTTTCTGAAGCAATTCAAAACGCTAAAACAGGTCAGATTTGTTATCGAAATGATAAAAATGGTATTATTCATGCTACTATCGGAAGAATTAATTTCGAAAAACATCAGATTAAAGATAACTTAAATACCTTTTTAGAATCAATAAAAAAAGCAAAACCACCACATTCAAAAGGAATATATATTAAAAAAATTGTTTTATCTAGCACTATGGGAGTTGGCTTAACTTTAGACCAATCGAATCTATCTTTATAATAATATGTTTTGCTTTACGATAGAAAAAAAATTATTTATAATGATATCCCCTTTTAAAATCATTCAAAATTTATTTTAATAAATTTTTTATAATCACAAAGAAACAATAATACTAATCCCAATTATTTCTTTTAATTAGTATACTTAATAAAACATCTTTTCTCTACATTAAAATAGAGGAGAATACGATAAAATGGCGTTAAATCTTAACAAAAAAAAAACAATTGTTTCTAAAATAAATCAAATTTCTAATTCAGCTTTATCTGCTGTAATCGCTCAATCTCAAGGGATTTCTGTAAATCAAATAAATAAATTAAGAAAATCAGGACGTAAATTAGGCGTAAAAATGAGTATTGTTCGAAATACTTTACTATCTTTAGCGATTAAGAATACAGATTTTGAATGTCTAAAAAAAATTATAAAAGGTTCTACTTTCATAGCTTATTCTACAAATCATCCAGGTAGTGGCGCTCGATTATTCAAAAAATTTGAAAAAAAAAATAAAAAATTTAAAATTACAGGAGCAGTATTTGAAGGTAAACTACTATCTAATTTAGAAATCAATCAACTTGCAGATATGCCGACTTATAAAGAAGCAATAGAAAAGCTTTTACTAGTCTTAAAAATATCATCTGCTGGAAAACTTATTTATACATTATCTGCTATAAAACAGAAAAAAGAAACCTCTTAAAAAGAGGTTATTATTTTTGATGTGTTTTTATCAACATCTAAAATAATTATAACCGTTATTAGGAATTATTTTTATGTCTATCACTAAAGAGCAAATTTTAGAAGCTATATCAAAAATGTCTGTAATGAATGTTGTAGAGCTGATCTCAGAAATGGAAAAAAAATTTGAAGTTTCTGCAAATATGTCTATGCAGACTAATAACGGAAATGAAAAAAAAGACGCTGAAGAAAAAACAGAATTTGATGTTTTTTTAAAAGCAATTGGTCCCAATAAAGTCTCGGTTATTAAAAGTGTGCGTAGCATAACTGGTTTAGGTCTTAAAGAAGCTAAAGATTTAGTCGAATCTGCACCCACTGTTATAAAAGAAAACATTAACAAAAAAGACGCAGAATCACTTAAGAAAAATTTAGAAGATGTTGGTGCTGAAATCGAAATTAAATAAAATGATATATTTTTATTTAATTAACTTTCCATATAGGCTGGTGTTTTTAATTCACCAGCCCTTTTGTATAACAAAAGAATATTCAAAAAATTTTAAAAAATATTTTTAAAACAAATAATTCAAATAAAAATATCTCTTTTTTCAGATTACAAGATAATAATATAAATTTTTATTTTTCTACCAACAAGCATAGGAATCCTATGGTTTACTCTTATACCGAAAAAAAACGTATTCGTAAAGATTTTGGAAAACGTCCTAAAATTTTAGATATACCATATCTTCTTTCAATTCAACTGAACTCTTATAAAAAATTTATTCAAATAGATCCAGAAGGCAAATATGGATTAGAAGCTGCTTTCCAGTCAGTATTTCCTATACGCGGTTACAATGGTAATTCTGAATTACAATATGTAAGTTATCGACTAGACGAAACAACATTTGACGTTAAAGAATGTCAAATACGAGGAGCTACTTATTCTGCGCCCTTAAGGGTAAAATTAAGATTAGTTATTTATGAACGAGATATACTAGAACCTACAGTGAAAGATATCAAAGAGCAAGAAGTGTATATGGGCGAAATACCATTAATGACAAATAATGGAACTTTTATAATTAATGGAACAGAAAGAGTTGTTGTTTCTCAATTACATAGAAGTCCTGGTGTATTTTTTGATAGCGATAAAGGAAAAACACATTCTTCTGGAAAAGTTTTATACAATGCTCGTATTATTCCTTATAGAGGATCTTGGTTAGATTTTGAATTTGATCCAAAAGATATTTTATTTGTTAGAATTGACAGGCGAAGAAAGTTACCTGTAACTATTATTTTACGCGCTTTAAACTATAGCACAGAAGAAATATTAAATTTATTTTTTGAAAAAAACATTTTTAAAATAGATAATAAAAAAATTGAACTAGAATTAGTTTCAGAAAGACTAAGAGGTGAAACTGCTTCTTTTGATATTGAAAAAGATGGAAAAATATATATAAAAAAGGGACGAAGAATTACCGCAAGACACATACAGGAGCTAAAACAATTCGCCATTAAATCCATTGTGGTTCCAGTAGAATACGTTCTAGGAAGAATAGTATCAAAAAATTATTTCCACCCAATAACAAAAGAAATTATTATTTTAGCTAATACAGAATTATCTTTAGAAATACTAAATAAATTACGTGAATTACATTTTTCATATATTGAGACGCTTTTCACGAATGATTTAGATCATGGTCCATATATTTCAGAAACACTTCGCATTGATTCATCAAGCGATAGAACAAGTGCATTAATGGAAATTTATCGCGTCATGCGGCCAGGTGAGCCTCTTACAAAAGAAGCTACAGAAAATTTATTTGAAAATTTATTTTTTTCTGAAGATCGATATGATCTTTCATCTGTTGGACGCATGAAATTCAATAGATCTTTATCACGCAAAAAAATTAAAGGCTCAGGAACGTTAAACAAAGAAGATATTATTGATGTAATAAAAAAATTAATTGATATCCGAAACGGTAAGGGAGAAGTAGATGATATTGATCACTTGGGAAACAGAAGAATCAGATCAGTAGGAGAAATGGCAGAAAATCAATTTAGACTTGGTTTAGTAAGAGTAGAAAGAGCTGTAAAAGAAAGGTTATCAGTAGGAGATTTAGAAGCTTTAATGCCGCAAGATATGATTAATGCGAAACCAATATCCGCAGCTGTAAAAGAATTTTTTGGTTCTAGTCAATTATCTCAATTTATGGATCAAAATAATCCTTTATCAGAAATTACACATAAAAGAAGAATTTCAGCTTTAGGATTAGGTGGTTTAACTAGAGAAAGAGCTGGTTTTGAAGTAAGAGATGTGCATCCAACACATTACGGTCGAGTGTGTCCAATAGAAACTCCAGAAGGTCCTAATATTGGATTAATTAATTCATTATCAGTATATGCAAGAACTAATTCATATGGTTTTTTGGAAACACCTTATAGAAAAGTAAAAAATAGATTAGTTACAAAAGAGATACACTACTTATCCGCGATAGAAGAAGGGAATTATATTATTGCGCAAGCTAATACAAACATAGATAAAAATAATTTTTTTGTTGATGATTTGGTCACTTGTAGACACAAAGGTGAATCAAGCTTATTCAATTGTAATCAAGTTGATTATATGGATGTATCTACTCAGCAAATAGTATCTGTTGGAGCATCTTTAATTCCTTTTCTTGAGCATGATGATGCAAATAGAGCTTTAATGGGAGCTAATATGCAACGTCAAGCAGTTCCTACTTTAAAAACTGATAAACCTTTAGTCGGAACAGGGATGGAAAGAGCAGTAGCTGTAGATTCAGGCGTGACAATTGTTGCAAAAAGAAGCGGTATAGTACAGTACGTAGATGCTTCTCGAATTATAATTAAAGTAAATGAAGAGGAAACATATATTGGAGAAGCAGGTATAGATATTTACAATTTAACAAAATATACTCGTTCCAATCAAAATACTTGTATTAATCAAATACCATGTGTTCAACTCAATGAAAAAATAAATAAAGGCGATGTATTGGCAGATGGACCATCTACTGATTTAGGCGAACTTGCATTAGGACAAAATATGCGAGTGGCTTTTATGCCGTGGAATGGATATAACTTTGAAGACTCTATCTTAGTTTCAGAAAAAGTTGTACAAGAAGATCGATTTACTACCATTCATATTCAAGAACTATCCTGTATATCTAGAGATACTAAATTAGGATCTGAAGAAATTAGTTCAGATATACCTAATGTAGGAGAAGCTGCTTTATGCAAATTAGATGAATCAGGTATTGTATATATTGGAGCAGAAGTAACTGGAGGAGATATTTTAGTAGGAAAAGTAACTCCTAAAGGAGAAACACAATTAACACCAGAAGAAAAATTACTACGCGCTATTTTCGGTGAAAAAGCATCTGATGTAAAAGATTCATCATTAAGAGTTCCAAATGGGGTATCTGGAACTGTAATTGATGTTCAAATTTTTACACGAGATGGTGTAAAAAAAGATAAAAGAACTTTAGAAATTGAAGATATGCAGCTTAAAAAAGTAAAAAAAGATCTTACAGAAGAATTTAAAATATTTCAATTAAGCTTATTTTTAAAAATCAAAAAAACTCTCTTATCTTGCGGGATAAAAATAGAACATTTAAATAAATTGTCTTTTGAAAAATGCCTTAAAATTAATATAAGAGAAGTAAATAAACAACAAGAAATAGAACAAATTGCACAACAATATAATGAATTAAAAAAAGAATTTGAAAAAAAAACAGAAATAAAACGGCGAAAAATAATACAAGGTGATGATCTTGCACCAGGAGTGCTAAAAATAGTAAAAGTATACTTAGCAGTAAAACGTCAAATACAACCTGGTGATAAAATGGCTGGACGACATGGAAATAAAGGAGTTATTTCTAAAATTAACCCTGTTGAAGACATGCCATATGATGAAAATGGTATACCAGTAGATATTGTATTAAATCCTTTAGGAGTACCATCACGTATGAATATTGGGCAAATATTAGAAACACATTTAGGAATGGCTGCAAAAGGCATCGGAGACCAAATTAACAAAATGCTTAAAACACAAGAAAACATTTCTGAATTAAGAAAATTTATTCAAAAAACTTTCAACTTAGGAGACAATTTAAGACAAAAAGTAAATTTAGAAGAATTTTCAAATGAAGAAGTCTTAAGTTTAGCAAAAAATTTAAGAAAAGGTATGCCTATTGCCACACCAGTATTTGATGGGGCAAAAGAAAACGAAATAAAACAAATGTTAAAATTTGCAAATTTACCTATATCCGGTCAAATTTTTTTATTTGACGGTAGAACAGGTGAAAAATTTGAAAGACCAGTTACAGTTGGTTATATGTATATGTTAAAATTAAATCATTTAGTAGACGATAAAATGCACGCTCGATCCACTGGTTCTTACAGCCTTGTAACCCAGCAACCGCTAGGAGGAAAAGCTCAATTTGGTGGTCAACGATTTGGTGAAATGGAAGTTTGGGCATTAGAAGCGTATGGAGCTTCTTATACGTTACAAGAAATGTTAACTGTTAAATCTGATGATGTCAATGGAAGAACTAAAATGTACAAAAATATTGTAGACGGTAATCATCAAATGGAACCTGGAATGCCCGAGTCATTTAACGTTTTATTAAAAGAAATTCGTTCGTTAGGAATTAATATTGAATTAGAAAATGAATAAAAAAATATTTAATATATTAAATTACCCTATAGTTTTAAAACCTTCGAAAGTTTCACTCCAACGAGAGCTCATGTGTGAAAGATTTACTAAAATTTTTAAAAGCCCAAACTAAAACTGAAGATTTTGATGCTATTAAAATTTCATTAGCATCACCAGATGTTATTAGATCTTGGTCGTTTGGCGAAGTTAAAAAACCAGAAACTATTAACTACCGAACATTTAAACCAGAAAGAGACGGATTATTTTGCGCTCGTATTTTTGGTCCAGTGAAAGATTATGAATGTTTATGTGGAAAATATAAAAGATTAAAACATAGAGGTGTAATCTGTGAGAAATGCGGCGTTGAAGTTACACAGAGTAAAGTAAGACGCGAACGAATGGGGCATATAGAACTTTCTTCTCCTACAGCTCATATTTGGTTTTTAAAGTCATTACCATCACGCATAGGTTTATTATTAGATATGCCATTAAGAGATATTGAAAGAGTACTATACTTTGAATCTTATGTTGTTATTAATGCAGGTATGACTAATCTTGAAAAAAATCAAATATTGACAGAAGAACAATATTTAGATGCATTAGAAGAATTCGGAGATGAATTTCATGCACAAATGGGCGCAGAAGCGATTCAATTATTGTTAAAAAACATAAATCTAATAAAAGAATGTGAAAATTTAAGAATAGAATTAAATGAAACAAATTCTGAAACAAAACGAAAAAAATTAACTAAACGAATTAAATTAATCGAATCATTTATACAATCCAATAATAAACCAGAGTGGATGATTCTTACTGTACTACCAGTACTCCCTCCTGATTTAAGACCATTAGTACCATTAGATGGTGGTAGATTTGCAACATCTGATTTGAATGATTTATATCGCAGAGTTATCAATAGAAACAATCGATTAAAAAGATTATTAGATTTAGCTGCTCCTGATATTATCGTACGAAATGAAAAAAGAATGTTGCAAGAAGCTGTAGATGCTCTTTTAGATAATGGAAGAAGAGGTAGAGCAATTACGGGATCTAACAAAAGACCTCTCAAATCTTTAGCTGATATGATCAAAGGTAAACAAGGAAGATTTCGTCAAAATTTACTTGGAAAACGTGTAGACTATTCAGGTCGATCTGTGATTACTGTCGGTCCTTATTTAAGATTACATCAATGCGGATTGCCTAAAAAAATGGCTTTAGAACTTTTTAAACCATTTATATACGGAAAATTAGAAGTACGAAGTCTGGCAACTACTATTAAAGCTGCAAAAAAAATGGTAGAAAGAGAAGAATCTGTTGTGTGGGATATTTTAGATGAAGTTATTCGAGAACATCCAGTATTATTAAATCGAGCTCCCACTTTACATAGATTAGGTATTCAAGCATTTGAACCTGTTTTAATAGAAGGCAAGGCTATACAATTACATCCATTAGTTTGTGCTGCTTATAACGCAGACTTTGATGGCGATCAAATGGCTGTTCATGTTCCATTAACTCTAGAAGCACAATTAGAAGCTAGAGCATTAATGATGTCTACAAATAATATTTTATCCCCAGCAAATGGAGAACCAATTATTGTACCTTCTCAGGATGTAGTTTTAGGATTGTATTATATGACTCGAGAAAAAATCAATGGAAAAGGAGAAGGTATGCTTTTAAATAGTTCTCATGAAGCGGAAAAAGTATATCATTTGGGAATCGCCGAGCTACATTCTTTAATTAAAATTAGAATAGTAGAATATCAGAAAAATGAAGATAATCAATTAATTCCTATTAAGAAAATAGTCAATACTACTGTAGGAAGAGCAATTTTATGGATGATTGTTCCTAAAGGTTTACCATTTAAAATAGTCAATCAAACTCTAGGGAAAAAAGATATTTCACAAATGTTAAATACATGTTACCGTATTTTGGGTTTAAAACCTACTGTTACTTTTGCCGATCAAATTATGTATACAGGTTTTGCTTATGCAGCAAGATCAGGAGCTTCTGTTGGTATTAATGATATGGTGATACCAGAAAAAAAATCAAGTATCATTCAAGAAGCAGAAATTGAAGTGGCTGAAATACAAGAACAATTTCAATCAGGTTTAGTAACAGCAGGTGAGAGATATAATAAAGTTATCGATATTTGGGCTGCGGCAAATGAAAGAGTAGCAACAGCAATGATGGAAAATTTATCTGTAGAATTAGTTTTAAATAAAATAGGAACATTAAAAAAACAAACTTCTTTTAATAGCATATTTATGATGGCAGATTCAGGAGCACGAGGATCTGCAGCGCAAATTCGTCAATTAGCTGGGATGCGGGGATTAATGGCCAAGCCTGATGGTTCGATTATCGAAACTCCAATTACAGCTAATTTTAGAGAAGGTTTAAATGTATTACAATATTTTATTTCGACTCATGGAGCTCGAAAAGGATTAGCCGATACGGCATTAAAAACTGCTAATTCTGGTTATTTAACTCGTAGACTTGTAGATGTCGCACAAGATTTAGTTGTTACTAAAAAAGACTGCGGAACACATGAGGGTATTTTAATGACTCCATTAATCGAAGGAGGAGATGTCAAAGAGCCTTTACGTGAACGAGTCTTAGGTCGAGTTACTGTAGACAACATCACATATCCTAATAGTGAAAAAATATTAATTGAAAGAAACACTTTATTAAATGAACAATGGTGTGATGTATTAGAACAAAATTCTATAGATACCATTAAAGTGAGATCAGTAGTTAATTGTGATACTGACTTTGGTGTTTGTGCGTATTGTTACGGTCGGGATTTAGCTAGAGGAAATCTAGTTAACAAAGGAGAAGCTATAGGAGTAATTGCAGCTCAATCTATAGGAGAACCTGGTACTCAATTAACCATGAGAACGTTTCATATTGGTGGGGCTGCTTCAAGAGCTGCAACTGAATCTAGCATTCAAATTAAAAACAAAGGCATTATCAATCTTAATAATGCAAAATCTGTCACTAATTCTTCAGGTAAGATAGTTATAACATCAAGAAATGTAGAATTAAATATTATTGATAAATTTGGAAGAACCAAAGAAAGCTATAAAATACCTTACGGATCTATAATGGCAAAAAAAAATGGAGAAACAGTAAGCTCTGGTGAAACTATAGCAAAATGGGATCCACATACTATACCAGTTATTACAGAAGTAAATGGATATGTCCGATTTGTAGATATGATTGATGGTCAAAGTATTATAAGGCAAGCTGACGAACTAACTGGATTATCTTCAATAGTGGTATTAGATACCGCCGAAAGAGTAGCTACTAGCAAAGATTTAAGACCCTCATTAAAAATTATCGATGAAAAAGGAAACGATGTACTTATCTCAGGAACAGAAATGCCAGCTCAATATTTTCTACCTGGAAAAGCAATTGTACAATTAAATGATGGCGTAAAAATTAGTTCAGGTGATACTTTAGCAAGAGTACCTCAGGAATCAGGAGGCACTAAAGATATAACTGGAGGATTACCAAGAGTAGCAGATTTATTTGAAGCAAGACGCCCAAAAGAATTAGCTATTTTAGCTGAAATTAGTGGTATTATTTCATTCGGAAAAGAAACCAAAGGAAAAAGAAGATTAATTATTACTCCGGTAGATGGAAATAATTCATATGAAGAAATGATTCCGAAATGGAGGCAGTTGAATGTATTTGAAGGTGAGCGAGTAGAACGAGGAGATGTTATATCTGACGGTCCAGAATCACCACATGATATTCTTCGATTAAGAGGCGTTCAAGCTGTAACTAAATATATTGTTAATGAAGTACAAGAAGTATATCGTTTACAAGGTGTAAAAATTAATGATAAACATATTGAAGTTATAGTCAGACAAATGCTTAGAAAAGCCACGATTATTAAATCAGGACAGTCAGAGTTTTTAGACGGAGAACAAGTTGAATTTTCAAGAATCAAAATTTCAAATCGCATATTAGGTAAAAAAAATAAAATTTTAGCGAGCTTTTCAAGAGATTTACTAGGAATTACTAAAGCATCATTAGCAACTGAATCATTTATATCAGCTGCATCGTTTCAAGAAACAACTAGAGTATTAACAGAATCTGCAGTGGCAGGAAAAAAAGATGAACTAAGAGGATTAAAAGAAAACGTTATTGTTGGGCGCTTAATTCCAGCAGGTACTGGATATGCATATCATAAAGAAAGATTAAATCGTCGAAAAAATATAAATAATAATTATATATCACATAATAATAATTCACCTTCACAAGTAAGCGCTGAAGAAGCATCTGCCAGTTTATCTGAATTATTAAATTCTACTCTAACATAAAAACTATATCTATATAATTTTTTAAAATACAACGCAATACGGCTGCTTTTGTAAAGCAGCCTAAATAATTTATAAAACATAAAAAATAAATTTTTCTTTTAAGAATAACATATACTTTATTTCCACTATCTTTTTATTTTTTTTTAGATATATTATATATTTTAATTTTATTTAATAGATTAAATGAATCTTGTTAATTTTAAATCAAGTTTCCAAAAAAATATCAAGTAAATTATGATCTAAATTATATAAAATATGAAGTTAAATATGCTTTTAATTGTTTTTAAAAATATCAAATTTATCTGAAAATTAATTTATTTTAATCATTGGAAAATAAATTCTTTTACTCAAATGTATATCAATCTAATTTAAATTAATTATCATGTTTAAACAAAAGGAAAGATAATGAATAAAACTCAATTAATTAATATTATCTCTAAAAAATCTAATTTATCTAAAATACAAGTTAAATCCACGTTAGAATCAACATTATCTACTATTATTGACTCCTTAAAAAAAGGTGAACCTGTACAAATAGTAGGTTTTGGTACATTTAAAGTTAACTTGAGAGCATCTCGCGCAGGACGAAATCCACAAACAGGGAAAGAAATTATTATTCCTGCAACAAAAGTTCCTAGTTTTATATCTGGTAAAACATTAAAAAATGCGATTAAATAAAAAATTATTACATTAAAAAGGTTCGAGGGGGCAAAATGCCCCTGCATAATTTAATATTTAAAATTGTAAATAAAATTTATTATAAATATCTTTTTATATAAGAAAAAAAATTATGTCATCAAATAATAGATTAAAAAATGCCTTAATTAGTTTATCTGATAAAGAACATTTATTAGAGATATCAAAAGTTTTATTGAAAAAAAAAATTAATTTACTTGCCACAGGAGGAACGGCAAAATATCTAAAAAATTATAATATACCTGTAATTGAAATTTCAGAATACACAAATTTTCCAGAAATATTAAACGGTCGTGTAAAAACTATTCACCCTAAAATAATAGCAGGTATTTTATCTAGAAGAGATCAAGATCAAAAAACTATGCAATTATATAATATATTACCAATAGATATTGTAATTGTTAATTTTTATCCATTTGATAAAATTAATACTCAGAAAACATATCCAATACAAGAAATAATCGAAAAAATTGATATTGGAGGACCAACTTTAGTTCGATCTGCAGCTAAAAATTATAGAGACGTCATTGTTATAGTAAATTTTTTTGATTTTAAGCTAATTTTTGATTCAATGACAAATCATTATATAAGTATAGAAAAAAGATTATATTTAGCAAAGCAAGCTTTCTTATATACATCTAGTTATGAAAAAAGTATCGCACAATATTTTACAAACGAAGATAAATTTGATACAAAGCATAAAAAAAACTTATTTCCAAATCAATTCCAATTACAGTTTGTTAAAAAACAAAATTTAAGATATGGTGAAAATTATCACCAAAAATCTGCTTTATATATAGAAGAAAATAATTTAAATCCCGGCACAATTAGTTCAGCATATCAAATACATGGAAAAAAATTATCTTACAATAATATATCTGATGCAGATATTGCGTTGGAATGCGTGAAGCAGTTTTCTCAACCAGCTTGTGTAATTGTAAAACATGGAAACCCTTGTGGTGCATCTGAAAAAAGATCTTTATTAAAAGCATATATATCCGCTTATAAATCAGATCCTATTTCTGCTTTTGGAGGGGTAATTGCATTTAATTATATAATAGATACAGAAACAGCTGAAGAAATTATTCAAAGACAATTTGTTGAAGTAATTATAGCACCTGAAATAAATCATTTATCTTTAAATATATTAAAAAAGAAAAAAAATATAAGAATATTGATTACTGGTCAATTTCAAAAAAATAATGAGCAAATAGATTTTAAAAAAATCACAAACGGATTACTTTTACAAGAAAATGATAACAGCACAATAGATATAAAAAAATTTAATTTTGTTACGACAAGATTACCTACTAAAAAAGAATTAAAAGATGCTATATTTTGCTGGAATATAGTCAAATATGTTAAATCAAATGCAATTTTATACGGTTTTAATAAGACTACTATTAGTATCGGTTCAGGACAAACAAGTAGAGTAGATGCAACTCAATTAGCAAATATTAAAGCAAAAAACAGAGGATTTGATACTATAGGTGCAACTATGGCATCTGATGCGTTTTTTCCTTTTAGGGATGGGATCGACAAAGCAGCATCTATTGGTATAAGCTGTATTATCCAACCGGGAGGTTCAATTCGTGATAAAGAAGTTATCGAATGTGCTAACGAATATAATATTGCAATGATTTTTACTCAGAAACGTCATTTTAAACATTAATCTTGATTATACTGAAAAATAAAATATATCACTTTAATTTTTTAAAGATTGATTAAAATACTATTATATTTTTAAATCATCATTTAGATTTTTATTGGTATAAAACAATCTAAAAGATGATTTAATATTAAAGCAATTATATATTTTAAAGAATGTTAATTTATATGATATATTATTTAATTTGATTTCGTATTTTTTTTGTAGCTTGTATCATGCTCTTTAATGCAGACACTGTTTCATTCCAATTTCTTGTTTTTAGACCACAATCTGGGTTAACCCAAATACGTCGCAATGGTAAATACTTCATTGCTTTTTTTAATAAAATATCAATTGATTTGATATTAGGTATATTTGAGGAATGAATGTCATACACACCTGGTCCAACTTCATTTGGATATTTAAATTTTTTAAAAGCTTCTAATAATTCCATATCAGAACGCGCTGTTTCGATTGTAATAACATCGGCATCTAATAAAGCAATAGCATTCATGATATCATTAAATTCACAATAACACATATGTGTGTGAATTTGTGTAGTATTTTTTACGTCGAAGCAAGTTAAACGAAAAGCATCTACAGCCCAAGTTAAATACTCATTCCATAAACTTTTTTTCAAAGGAAGTCCTTCTCGTAATGCAGGTTCATCAATTTGAATAATTTCAATTCCATTTTTTTCTAAATCTAACACTTCATCATGCAATGCTAGCGCAATTTGTTTAGAAATAATTTCTAATGAAATATCTTCCCTAGGAAAAGACCAAAATAAAATAGTCACTGGACCTGTTAACATACCTTTTACTGGTTTTTTCGTTAAAGATTGAGCGTATTTTGACCATTCTATAGTAATAGATTTCGGACGGCTAATATCACCTATAATAATAGGTGGTTTTACACAACGTGAACCATAACTTTGAACCCATCCATTCTCTGTAAATACAAAACCATCTAAATGTTCACCAAAATACTCTACCATATCATTTCGTTCAGCTTCTCCATGAACAAGAACATCGATATCTAATTCTTCTTGTATTTTTATTACTTGTAAAATATGTTTTTTGATACCTTTTTCATATTCTTTAAAGTTTATTAAGTTATTTTTATAATCTCGTCTTAACTTTCTAATTTCTACTGTTTGAGGAAAAGAACCAATAGTAGTAGTAGGTAAAACAGGTAAATTAAATTTAATTTTTTGCTGTTCAGAACGTATAGAATAATCACTGATCCGATGAAAAGTATTATTTAAAATTGTAGCAACACGTTTTTGAACTTCAAATTTTTGAACTTTTTTAGAAAGACTACGTTGATAAATAGGATTACACCATTGTTTAATTGAAGTAGTATTATAGTCTTTTAACGCTTCTAATAATAATTTTAATTCGTGACATTTTTGTATAGCAAAAGAAAACCATTTTTTAGTTTCTTCATCTAAATTTTTTTCCATGTTTAAATCAATTGGGGCATGTAACAATGAACAAGATGAACTAATCAATAAATTTTGACGAAATTTAGAAATTTTAGAAATAGTTTCAAACCATTTTAAAAGATCTGATTTCCAAATATTTCTTCCATTAATAATTCCTAAAGATAAAATCCATTCTTGAGGAATTTTAGTGTTAAAATCAAATAAATTATATTTTCCAGCAATTAAATCAATATGAATACCATGTACAGGTAAATTACGAATAAATTCTATATTGTGATCAATACTATCAAAATATGTTGTTAACAATATTTTATTTTTGCTATGCAAATACTCATAAGCATATGAATAAGCTTTTTTCCATTTTTCAGACAGCTCTAAAACTAAAACAGGTTCATCTATTTGAATAAAACTAATATTTCTTTTATTTAATTCATTCAAAATATACTTGTATATAGGCAATATACTATCAAGCAAATCTAAACGATCAAAATATTGACCTTTTACTTTTCCTAACCATAAATACGTTATAGGTCCTAAAATAATAGGTTTAACTTTGTAGCCTAATGATAGAGCTTCATCTGTTTCTTCTAACAGTTGATTCCAAGAAAATTTTAATATTCTATCTTTATTAAACTCTGGAACTATATAATGATAATTAGTATTAAACCATTTAGTCATTTCTGATGCTGAAATATCTGGATAAGATCCTCTAGCAATACGAAATAAACAATCTAAATCAACAGAATTATTAATATCATGATGTCTTTCTGGTATATTTCCAAGCATCATACTAGTAGTTAAAACATGATCATACCAAGAAAAATCTCCAACTGATATATATTCAATTCCATTATCTTTTTGTTTTTTCCAATTATCTTGTCTTAAATTTTTTCCTATAAAATATAAATCTGATTGTTTAATTGACCCGGACCAATAAGATTCTTGAGCTTTTTTAAGTTCTCGATTTATTCCTATTCTTGGAAATCCAAGTATATGATTCGAAATAGTCATGTTGTCTCCTAAAACTATTTAATAAACATTTGTTCATAATTTAATAATTGATTTATTTAAAATAGATATCTTATAATTCTAGTATTAAATAAAATACGCAAGTGAAAATATTTAATTATCGATATGAAGGAATCTCATGATCGAAATAAAACATCTTCGAACGCTACAAATCTTAAAAAATAGCGGTTCCTTAAGCTCCGCTGCAATTCAATTGCATCAGACACAATCAGCAATTTCTCATCAATGCAATGAACTAGAAAAGCGATTAGGTTTCAAATTATTTATTAGAAAAACTAATCCTGTTAAATTTACAATTCAGGGAAAAATTTTACTAAAATTATCTAAAGAAATATTACCTAAAGTAGATAAAGCAATAAAAAATTGCAAATATACTCACCATAAAGTTATTAAAATTGCGATTGAGTGTCATAGCTGTATTCATTGGCTCATACCTGCATTAAAAATTTTTCATAAAAACTGGCCAAAAGTAGAAATAGATTTTTATTCAGATATGATCTTTAGTCCTCAACCATCTCTTCAACAAGGTAAGCTAGATATTGTATTAACTTCGGAAGTTTTACCTAAAAGTGATTTAATTTATATACCTATGTTTGATTTTGAAGTTCGATTGATTTTATCTCCTAGTCATCCTTTAGCAAGAAAAGAAAAAAATATTCTTCCAGAGGATTTATCATCTGAGATATTAATGACATACCCAGTAGAACGTCATAGATTGGATATATGGAAGTTTTTTTTACAACCAGCGGGAATAATACCAATATTTAAAAATGTAAATAATACTTCACTGCTTGTACAAATGGTATCAGCAAAAATGGGCATCACTGCTTTACCGCATTGGGTAGTAGATAATTTTGAAAAACAACAATTGATTGTAACAAGAAAAATAGGAAAAGGAATATGGAAAAGATTATATGCTGCCGTAAGAAATGGTGAAGAAAAAGAATTAACTATACAAAACTTTATCTTTTCAATATCCTCACATGTTAATAATCATTGGAAACTTATTCGACATATACTAAATCCTAGTTTTTTTAAAAATTTTAAATAATAAACATTTTGTTTAAAAACACTGCTACACCATCATCTTTATTGTTTCCAATAACTTCAGCGTATGGTAAAATATTTTTTAAATGTGAATCAGAATTTTCCATAATACATGCTTTTCCAGAAATCTTTAACATATCATAATCATTCATACCGTTACCAAATGTAATACATTCCTGTAAAGAAATACCTAAATTATTAGATATAACTTTCAATCCATATCCTTTAGAAGTTTTTCCAGATACCACCTCTAAACATCCTGGAGAAGAAAATCTCGCATGTACTTGTTTATCTAATAAAGAAATAATATTTTTTTCGAGTTTAAATAGTTTTTTTAAATTATTACTTGTAAAAAAAATTTTACTAATTTTACTAAAATTGAATGTATCTAAATGAAAATATTGATATTTAAGTAAAGATAAACTTGGGCAAAAATTATTTTTAATTTTACTATTGTTTATATACCAGTGATTATTTTGATAAACTTGTGTAATAATATCTGAATCTAAATATGCTAGATGAATAAGATGCGAAGCAACATCTGTATTTAAATCGTTTTCAAAAATTAACTGATTATCTAAATCATAAATTTTAGCTCCGTTTGAAGTAATCATAAAAACTCTAATATTTAAACTATCTCGAATATGCATCATATCTATATGATGACGACCCGAAGCAAAAATTATATAAAAACCTTTTCTTAGTAATAATTTTATGATTTTTTTTGTATATTTTGTTATTTTATTTTGTGGAGATAATAAAGTACCATCTAAATCTACCGTGATAATTCGATACATAAAAAACCTTAATATAAAGTAGAGTATTTTATTTGACTAAATATTTTTGATAATCAATTTATATTCATTAAACAATAATCGTAATACAGTAAATTTAATAATTTTAAATAAATTAATTAAAAAAATCATATATTTTAATAAATATCAAAAGGATACATATGTTACAAAATAAAACAACTATTTTGATACTAGCAGCAGGAAAAGGTAGAAGAATGAACTCTAATTACCCAAAAGTATTGCATAAATTAGGCGGAAAAACAATATTAGAGTATGTTTTAAAAACAGCGAAATCTATTAACCCTAAAAAAGTTATATTAGTCTGTACTAAAAATATAAAAAAAATATTATCTAAAACTCAAAATTTTTCTGTAGAATGGGTAATTCAAATACATCCAAAAGGAACAGGTGATGCTATTACTATAGCATCAAAAAATTTTTCAGACAATGAAAACGTTCTTGTTCTTTATGGAGATATGCCATTCATTTCAAAAGAATCCATAAAAAAATTACAAGAATCTAAAAAAAAATCACATCTAAGTTTATTAACTAGTAATATAAAAAATCCAGAAGGATATGGTAGAGTTTTAAGAAAGAATGGAAAAGTAATAGGCATTGTAGAAGACAAATGTGCTAAACATAAAGAAAAATTAATTAAAGAAGTATATTCTGGAACATTTATAGCAAATGGAAAAGATTTAAAAAGATGGATTTTAAAAATTAAACAAAATAAAATTAATCAAGAATTATATGCCACAGATATTGTTTACTTAGCTTATTTAGAAGGGTGCACTATTTTGACAGTAAAACCTGAAAATTATAATGAAATATTAGGTATAAACAATCAACTGCAATTATCTATTTTAGAAAAAATTATTCAAAAAAAAATAACTAAAAATCTTATGATTTCTGGAATTATGTTGAAAGATCCAAGTCATTTTCAGTTACGAGGAACATTAAAACACGGAAAAAATATAGAAATAGATACTGGTGTGATACTAGAAGGTAATGTAACTTTAGGAAATAATATAACAATTGGAGTTGGATGTATAATTAAAAATAGTATTATTCAAAACCAATCTAAAATTAAAGCATATAGTATTATAGAAAATGTTAAAATAGGGGAAAACTGTATAATAGGACCTTTTTGCCATCTAAGAAATAACACTATATTAAACAATGAAATACACGTAGGTAATTTTGTAGAAATCAAAACAAGCACTATAGAAAAAAAAACTAAAATCAAACATCTTAGTTATATTGGAGATGCTGAAATTGGTTCTAACGTTAACATTGGAGCAGGAACAATTACATGTAATTATGATGGTTTAAAAAAATCAAAAACAATTATTGGAAACAATGCTTTTATAGGATCTAATAGTGAATTAATTGCACCAATTAAAATCTCTAAAGACACAACTATTGCAGCAGGTACTACCGTAATAAAAAATGTAGAAAAATCATGTTTAGTTTATAATAAAAAAGAACAAAAACATAAAGAAAACTGGATTCTTACTAAAAAAAAATGATAAAAATTACTCATTAATAAAAATTATTTTATAATAAAAAAGGCAGATTTATATGTGTGGTATTGTTGCTGCAGTAACACAACGTAATATAATTAATTTTCTTCTTCACAGTATTCAACGATTAGAATACAGAGGATATGATTCTTCTGGATTAGCTCTAATAGATCAAAACAATAAATTTGTTCGAGTGAGATCTATAGGAAAAGTGAATCAATTAATAAAAAAAACAAAAAATAAAAAATTATTTGGAAAAATTGGTCTTGCTCATACACGATGGGCAACTCATGGAAAAGTTTCAGAAGAGAATGCACATCCACATGTTTCTTCACATATTTCCATTGTTCACAATGGTGTTATTGAAAATAGTTTTAAAATTAAATCTTTTCTAAAAGAACAAGGTTATATATTTTATTCTGATACAGACACTGAGGTTATTGTACATTTATTACATTGGGAGCAAAAAAAAACAGGTAAATCTCTTTTAGAAATTATGAATCATAGTTTAACACAATTAAAAGGAAATTATAGCATGGTAGTTATGGATAGTAACAACTCATCAAAATTAATAGCTGTATGTTCTGGTAGTCCATTAATTATTGGATTAGGTATAGGAGAAAATTTTATAGCTTCAGATCAAATTGCATTGCTCAGTGTTACAAAAAATTTTATATATTTAAAAGAAGGAGATATTGCTATTGTACAATCAGAAAAAATTAAAATTTTTAATAAAAATCGTTCTATAGCACAAAGAAAAATAATTACATCTGATGTTCAATATGAATATATAAAAAAGGGAAAATATAAATATTACATGGAAAAAGAAATATACGAACAACCAAAATCTATCCGAAATACTCTGAAAAACCGCTTAAAAAACAATGAAACTATTTATTTTTCAGAATTAGGAATAAAAGAAAAAAATATTTTTTCACATTTAGAACATATTCACATGGTTGCATGTGGAACTTCTTATCATGCTGCGATGGTTGCTAAGCATTGGTTTGAATCATTAGCAAATATTCCATGTGATGTAGAAGTAGCTTCTGAATTTTCCTCTCGAAAATTAGCAGTAAGAAAAAAAAGTTTTTTTGTAACTTTATCCCAATCAGGTGAAACAGCAGATACTTTAACAGCTTTAAGAATATCTAAAAAATTAGGATATTTAGGAAATTTAACTATATGTAATATGAAAGGTTCATCTTTAGTACAAGAATCTGACAATTACTTGTTAACTAAAGCGGGAGTTGAAATAGGAGTGGCTTCTACAAAATCTTTTACTACACAACTAACTGTTTTATTGATGTTAGTTGCAAAAATAGTAAGCATTAAAAAAAAAGAAAACAATATTGAAAAAAAAATTGTAAAAATTTTAACTATTTTACCACGTAGAATTGAAGAAATTTTAAAAAAAAACAAACAAATTCAAGATATAGCAAAGAAATTACACAATAAAAAACATATGCTGTTTCTTGGAAGAAGCGATCAATATCCTATAGCTATGGAAGGAGCGTTAAAATTAAAAGAAATTGCTTATATTCATGCTGAAGCTTATCTAAGCGGAGAATTAAAACACGGACCTCTTGCATTAATTGATAAAGATATTCCTATTATTATCACAGCTCCAAAAAACTCATTACTCGAAAAAACAAAAAAAACCATTCAAGAAATCTGCGCAAGAGGTGGTTTAATTTATGTTTTTTCTAATGAAGAAATAAATTTAGAAACAAATATAACATCTTTAAAAGTTCCATATGTAGAAGAAATAATTGCACCTATTTTTTATACAATTCCATTACAATTACTTGCATATTATATTGCTTTGATTAAAGGAACTAATATAGATCAACCAAGAAATCTTGCGAAATCTGTCACAGTAGAGTAAAAATTTATATTTATTTTATAAAAGAGTATGAGTTTTAAATTACTTAATACAGTCTCATACTCTATATAGAGCGTATTATAATTGATAATTCCTATTTATAATCTAGTTTTCTATAGCTATTTTTAATTTTTTCATAGCATTTTTTTCTAATTGTCGTACACGCTCTGCAGAAATACCATAATTATTTGCTAATGCTTGTAGAGTATTATTTTTTTTATTTTTATTAAGCCATCTAGATTGAATAATATCACGACTACGTTTATCTAAACCTAATAAAGCATTACTTAATTTATGTGTAGCATGTTTATCCCAATTATCTTGTTCTAATCCATGAGCAAAATCAGATTTTTTATCCTGTAAATAATGCATATTTAAACTATTCTTGCTATCTTTTAAATCATCATCTGGAAATGGATTAAATGCAATATCTTGAGCCGACATACGAGACTCCATTTCTCTAACATCAGCTGTACTCACACCTAATTCCCGAGCGACTATTTCAATTTCTTCCTCATTAAACCAGCCTAATCTATTTTTACTTTTTCTTAAGTTAAAAAATAATTTTCTTTGAGATTTTGTGGTTGCTACTTTTACAATTCGCCAATTTCTAAGAACATATTCATGTATTTCAGATTTAATCCAATGCACTGCAAAAGAAACTAATCGAACCCCGATTTCCGGATTAAATCTTCGCACTGCTTTCATTAAACCTATATTACCTTCTTGTATCAAATCAGCTTGAAGTAAACCATAACCTGAGTAATTACGTGAAATATGAATGACAAACCGAAGATGAGAAAGAATTAAAGTTTTAGCAGCATCTAAATCACCATGATAACGTAAGCGTTGAGTTAATAATTTTTCTTCTTCAATAGATAACATAGGCCACAAATTAGCTATTCTAATATAAGCATCTAAGTTACCTAACGATGTAACAGACAAAATCTGTACTTTATTGGACATGTTAACTCCCGCATGAACGAAATACATTAAATCAATTACAAATATGTGGGATTTTTTATCATACTGTAATTAAAATTTAAAATCAAAAATTTGTACGAATATTAAATACATTGATATTAAAATAAATTATGCAAACTATTTATGTTTAAAATTTTACAAAATTATTTTATATTATCAAAAATAGAATTAATAAAGTCATTACTATTAAAAGTAATTAAATCAGTTGATTTTTCACCAATCCCAATATAACGAATAGGAATAGAAAATTGATCTGATAAAGAAAAAATTACTCCTCCTTTCGCTGTACCATCTAGTTTAGTGATAATTAATCCAGTTAAATTAAGTGATTTATGAAACATTTCAGTCTGTCTAATTGTGTTTTGACCATTACAAGCATCAATTACTAATACTATCTCATGTGGAGCAGATAAACTTAACTTCTTAACTACTCTAACTATCTTCTTTAGCTCTTCTAATAAATATTGCTTGTTATGTAGTCTTCCCGCTGTATCAACTATTAAAACATCAATTTTTTTAGAAATAGCAGATTTTAATGCGTCAAATGCTACTGCAGCTGGATCTGCTCCTGGAAATTGAGCTATAACTGGAATATCATGTATTTTTCCTAGTGCTTTTAATTGATCTATCGCAGCGGCACGAAATGTATCTGCTGCTGCTAACATCACGGATTTTCCATCTAATTTATATTTTTTTGCTAATTTTAAAGCAGTTGTAGTTTTTCCAGTACCATTTACACCAACTAACAATATAACAAATGGTGTTTTATTTGAAATTACAATAGGTATTTCTACTTTCTTTAATATTAAGTGCATTCTTTCTTTTAAAATACAATACACTGATTTTGGATTTTGTAATTTACGACGATTAGTATCATTAATTAATTCTTTAATAATTTTTTCAGTAGTATTAATACCAATATCAGACAAGATCATAGTATCTTCTAATTCATCAAATAAAGATTGATCTATATTTTGTGAATTAAAAATCTGAAAAATACGATTATTAAAAAAAGTTTTAGTTTTTTTTAAACTTTCTTTCAATTTTAAAAAAAAATCAATTTTTATATTATTTTTAGAATCTTTTTGTACAATATCTACAGTATTAATTTCTTTATTTGTGTTATTTTTATTTACATCAGTTTTATTTCTTTGAATAATTTTTGAATTAATCCAAGAAAATAAATTATTTTTTTTATTATCATTCATTCAAATACCTATTAATTAAAAGAATAAAAATTATTTACTTTGTATTATAAAAATGCAAAATTAAATATTTATTTAAATTATATTTAATCATAAAATAAATTATATCACTAACATAGACATCTAATAAAATGTATAATTCTTTTTTAAGAAAAAAGGGAAGAGTTTATATTATTTCAGGAAAACTTAAAGGACAAAAAATAGCTTTCAAAAATAATTTAAATATACGCCCAACAACTAATCGAATCAGGGAAACATTATTCAATTGGATTGCTAAAGATATTAAAAATTCTCGTTGTCTAGATTGTTTTGCGGGAAGTGGAGCATTAGGATTAGAATCTATATCTCGACATGCTAAATTTGTTACTTTACTAGAAATAAAAAAAAAAATTATATTGTCATTGATACAAAACGCAAAAAAATTAAATGTATCTAACGTAGAAATTATACATACAAACACATTAGATTGGTTAAAAAAAACAAAAAAACCATATGATATAATATTTATAGATCCACCATATAACGAAAAATTAGTAGAAAATACTATTATTTTACTAGAGAAAAAAAAATGGATAAAAAATAAATCAATAATTTATATAGAAACCAAAAAAAATCAACCTTTGATTTTACCATATAACTTTACTTTATATAAAAAAAAAATAACTAATCATATTGCATTTTATCTTTATATTTACGAAAAGATTAAAATTTAAAAATATTAATACACTCAATGAGATAAAAATTTATGAAAATTTTAACATCTAAAAATATACATCTAGATATATTTTGTAAAAATCCTATTCATATAATAAATGAATCTACAAATGGAGTGTTATCTATATCAAAAAATAAAAAAATTCTTTTTTATGTTATAACGCCAACAGTATTAAAGAAAATGTTTGATCTTGAATACAGTTTTGAGACAGAAGATATATCAAAAGAAGAAAAAATAAAACAAAAATTTTCTATGCATCCAAAATGGACTCCTGATAAAGACTTTCTTCGAAAAGCAGCGTTATGGGGTATAATCTTAGATGAAGAAGTATCTAGTCACGAACTTAATGCTTTTATTTCTTATTGGGAAGCTGAAAGTTGTTTTTTTTATCATGTACAATGGGAGCAAAAATTAGCAAGAAGTTTACAAAAAGTACGCGCTTTTAATTTACTTAAGAAACAAAAAGATATTACTTATATACCAGTTCCTGATAAAAAAACACCTGATGGATTTAGAGGGAACTAATGACATTTTATACTGAATTTTTTAAACGTCTTCAACGTATTATGCCTAATAACATAAAACCTAAATTTGAAAATGATCAAGATTTATTAGCTTGGAATCAAGAACAAGGAAGAATATCTTCTGAATCAATATTACGTCAAAATAAAGCAATGAAAATGCAAAGAGTTTTAGGAAGATCTGGAATTCGAGAATTATATATGAATTGTTCATTTGAAAATTATAAAATTGAACATGAAGGGCAAAGAAAAGTACTTAAAGCAGCGAAACGTTATGCTGAAGAGTTTAATGAAAATATCGCAAGTTTTATTTTTTCAGGACGACCTGGAACTGGTAAAAATCATTTAGCATCAGCTATAGGAAATTATTTAATTTTACATGGAAAAAGCATTTTAATAGTAACAGTAGCGGATTTAATGTCTAATATGAAAGGCACATTCAGCGGATCTAGCAATATCACTGAAGAAAACTTATTACATAATCTAAGTAGTGTTGATTTATTAATGATCGATGAAATTGGAATGCAAACTGAGTCGAGATATGAAAAAGTAATTATTAATCAAATAGTTGATAGGAGATCGTCTTCAAAAAGATCTACTGGTATGTTATCTAACTTAGATCATAAAGGAATGAAAAACTTATTAGGAGAAAGAGTAATTGATAGAATGAGATTGGGGAATAGTTTGTGGTTAACGTTTGAATGGGAAAGCTACAGACAATATATAAAAGGTGATGAATATTAATAAATTTTGCATTTAAAATTTTTATTTAACTCTAGCTATATACTCACCTGAACGTGTATCAACTTTAATTAAAGATCCAACTTGCACAAATAATGGAACTTTTACAATCGCTCCCGTATTTAATTTAGCTAATTTAGTATTTGTACCTATCGTATCGCTTTTTACAGTTACTGCTGTATCAATTACTTTTAATTCTACAAAAATATTAGGTGTAATAGAAATTGGTTTGTTATTCCAAAAAGTAATAATACATGTATCTTGCTCTAATAACCATTTTGCATTTGAACCGACAATTTTTTTTTCTACTGATAAATCTTCAAAAGTATTATGATTAATAAAATACCAAAAATTACCATCATTATATAAATAAGATAACTTATGTTCTGAAATATCAGCTACTTCTAATGAATCTGTTGATTTAAATGTTTTTTCTATTAGTTGGTTTGTTAACAATTTTCTTAATTTAACACGAACAAAAGCTTGACCTTTTCCAGGTTTGACAAATTCGCTAAACTCTATTAAACAAGGTTGTTTTTCAAAAATAATTTTGTAACCAATACGAAAATTATTGCTTTGATATACTTTCATAGCAGTTCCATACAACAAGATATCAATGTGTTTTATAAAAATAAAATTTTAACTTTTATATATATCATTTCAATCTTTGTTTCATTTTTGAAACAGAATTGAAATTATTTTAAAAATTTATTTATATCTGAAGATAGGATTATATTATTTTAATAGTGAAGCTTATATTTTTATTCAACATAAATTCTTTCCTCAGAAAAAATATCTGAGGAAAGAAATCTTTAAATTAATTTAAACAATGATTAACTAAAAAATTTTTACATCATTCCGCCCATTCCACCCATTCCACCGGCAGGAGAAGCGCTTGTATCAGAAGACTTTTCATCTTTTGGTAAATCTGTTACCATACATTCTGTTGTAATCATTAAACCAGCAACAGATGCAGCGTATTGTAAAGCGGATCTTGTAACTTTAGTAGGATCTAATATTCCGAAATTAATCATATCTCCATATTCATCAGTAGCGGCATTATAACCGTAGTTACCTTTTCCATCTTTTACATTATTAGTTACTACAGAAGGTTCTTCACCTGAATTTGAAACGATTTGACGTAAAGGAGCTTCCATTGCGCGTAAAGCCACTCTAATGCCAACATTTTGATCTTCATTTTGTCCACGTAAACTGGATATTTTTCTAGCTACACGTACTAATGCAACACCACCACCAGCAACAACACCTTCTTCTACAGCAGCTCGAGTTGCATGTAAAGCATCTTCGACACGAGCTTTTTTCTCTTTCATTTCCACTTCTGTTGCAGCTCCAACTTTCAGTACCGCAACACCACCAGATAACTTAGCTAATCGCTCATTTAACTTTTCTTTATCATAATCAGAAGTAGCTTCTTGAATTTCTTGACGAATTTGACTAATACGGCTTTGGATGGCATGTTTTTCTCCAGCACCACCAATTATAGTTGTCGTATCTTTATTGATTACAACACGTTTTGCTTGTCCTAAATCTTCTAAGGTAGATTTTTCTAATTCCATTGCTAGTTCTTCTGAAATCACAGAACCTCCACTTAGAATCGAAATATCTTGTAACATTGCTTTTCTTCTATCACCAAATCCAGGAGCTTTAACAGCGGCTACTTTCACAATTCCACGCATAGAATTGACTACTAAGGTAGCTAACGCTTCTCCTTCTAAATCCTCTGAAATAATTAATAATGGTTTTCCAGATTTTGCAACGGATTCTAATATTGGAAGCATTTCACGAACATTAGAAATTTTTTTATCAGCCATTAAAATATATGGATTTTCTAATTCAACAATCCCAGTTTCTGGTTTATTAATAAAGTAAGGAGATAAATAACCTCGATCAAACTGCATACCTTTAACAACTTCAAGTTCGTTTTGTAAACCTGTTCCTTCTTCTACCGTAATCACTCCATCATTACCTACTTTTTCCATAGCCTCCGCAATTAAAGCTCCAACTTTTTCATCAGCATTAGCAGAAATAGTACCTACTTGTGTAATTGCTTTAGAATCAGAACAAGGTACAGATAAACTTTTAAGCTCTTCAACAGCACTAATGACCGCTTTATCGATACCTCGTTTTAAATCCATAGGATTCATTCCAGCAGCAACAGCTTTTAAACCTTCATTCACTATTGATTGCGCTAGTAATGTAGCTGTTGTAGTTCCATCTCCTGCTGCATCATTGGCTTTAGATGCAACTTCTTTCACCATTTGAGCTCCCATATTTTCGAATTTATCTTCTAATTCGATCTCGCGAGCTACTGAAACACCATCTTTAGTGATACTAGGTGCGCCAAAAGATTTATCTAAAACTACATTTCTACCTTTTGGACCTAAAGTAACTTTAACTGCATCAGCTAATACATTAACTCCGCGAAGCATTTTAATTCGAGCTTCGTTACCAAATTTTACGTCTTTAGCACCCATTTTGACATTTCCTTAAATATATTTTTTATAGATATATAAGCATAGTTAGCATGTTTTGCTATTCAACAATCGCTAAAATGTCACTTTCAGTTAAAATTAATAATTCTTCATTATCAATTTTTTCTGTTTTTGCACCATAGCCTTCGTTAAAAATTACAATATCTCCAACTTTAACATCTAATGGTTTAATATTTCCATTGTCTAGAATACGACCATTACCAACTGCTGTAACTGTACCGCGATTGGATTTGCTAGCAGCAGACCCTGTAAGAACAATACCCCCGGCAGATTTTGATTCTGCTTCTTGACGTTTTACAAGTACACGATCATGCAACGGACGAATTTTCATATAACAATACTCCTGTGAATAATCCTTTTATTTAGTTTAAAATACATTTTTAGATTGATATTTTTAATATTGGATCTTTAATATTAAATATAGGGATGCTTATGAAAAGTTTCAAGGGTAAAAATTATTTTTAATGATTTTTTTTTAAATATTATTTAAATAAATTCCTAATATAGTAGGTAATTTAATTTAAACAAAAAAAGTATTGACAAAGTTTTATCTTTGATGATTTAATGTAAAAAATGCCCGGATAGCTCAGTCGGTAGAGCAGGGGACTGAAAATCCCCGTGTCGGCGGTTCAATTCCGCCTCCGGGCATGAATAATATTAAAAAATTCATTTCCCTATACAAAAAGTAGAAAAAATACGATTTAACAAGTCATTTGAACTAAAAGAACCTGTTATTTCTCCTAAAAATTGATTTATTAATCTTAATGATTCAGCTAACAACTCAATATTTTTATAATTTGACCATATTTTTTTCGCTTTTAAAAACTCATTATAAGATAATTCAATTTGATGTACATGACGTCGTCTAGCAACAAACAAACCTTCTTTTTCTTTATTTTTTTCTGCTTTTGTGAGATGTTGTCTTAATACATCTAACCCTTGACCTGTAAGAGCAGAAATACTAATAAAATAATGATTTCCTATTTTTTTTATATCAAAGTCATCTTTTAATAAATCATTTTTGTTTAAAATAAAAGTTATTTGTACACAATAGTTATAGGAATTAATTTTTTTGATAAAATCATGTAAGATTTGATTTTGTATTTTAATATCCATGGTTTTATCTATTACAAATAAAACATGATCACACGTTTTAAGTATTTCCCAGGCTCGATTAATACCAATTTTTTCAACTTCGTTTTCAGTATTATGTAAACCTGCTGTATCAATTATTTCATACAAAAAACCATCAATATTTATATATTCATAAAGAAGATCACGTGTTGTACCAGGAATGTTCGTGACTATCGCTCGATTACGCGAAGACAAAACGTTTAATAAACTAGATTTTCCAGCATTAGGAGGCCCAACAATTATAATTTTTTTAGCTTCTCTTATCACGCTTTTATTGATAATTATTTTTTTTATTTTTAAAAATTGATTGTTTAATTTATGAAAATTTAGACTAATAACATCATCAAAATTAAAATCAATTTCTTCTTCTGCAAAGTCTATACTAGACTCAATATGAATACGAAATGTATTTAGTCTTTCAACTAGATTAGTTACATAATATGAAAAACTTCCTTCCAAAGAATTTAATGCACCTTTTACCATAGATTCAGTTTCAGCATTAATTAAATCATCTATAGCTTCTGCTTGAACTAAATCAATTTTACCATTTAAAAAAGCCCGCTCACAAAATTCACCTGGTTTAGCTAATCTTATATGCTGGATAGATAAAATTCTTTTTATCAATAAGTCCATTATCATCGGATTACCATGCCCTTGCAATTCTAATACGTCTTCACCTGTAAATGAAAAAGGAGCGGGAAACCATAAAGATATTCCCTGATCTAACACTTTATGATTTTTATTAAAAAATTTTGTGTACGTTGCAAACCTTGGTTTAGGTACTTTTCCTAAAATTTTTATAGCAACTTGTTTTGCATTTATCCCAGAAATGCGCAATATTCCAACAGAACTTTTACCTGGGTAAGTAACTGGAGCAACAATAGTATCGTTTCGTATCATAAAAATACTTTCTTATTTAAAATAAATTTTTTTAAATTAAAATAAAAATTTTTATTTTAATTATTTCTTTTTTCCAAATTAAACAAAATAATTTTTTGTTGTATAATAGTAACTAAATTACTAACTATATAGTATAAAACTAATCCAGCAGGAAACCATAAAAAAAATAGGGTAAAAACAACAGGCATAAAATGCACTATTTTTTGTTGTAACGGATCCGCAGCATGACTAGATGATGTTTTTTGAATAAAAAACATGGTAATACCCATAATAATAGGTAAAACATAATACGGATCTTGATCAGACAAATCTTTAATCCATAGTATAAAAGGAGCATGACGCAATTCAACAGACCCAATTAACATATAATAAAGAGATAAAAAAATAGGCATTTGTATAAAAACAGGTAAACAACCGCCTAATGGATTAATTTTCTCTTCTTTGTATAAATTCATTATTTCTTGACTCATACGTTGTTTATTTTCGCCAAAATTATTTTTTATTTCATTAATTTTAGGTTGTAATTTTCGCATTTTAGCCATAGAAACATATTGAGCTTTTGTTAGAGGATAAGTTAAAGCCTTCATAATAAATGTAATTAAAACAATGGAAAAACCCCAATTTCCTACAATATTATGTAATATACTTAATAACTTAAATAATGGTTGTGAAAGAAACCAAAGCCATCCATAATCTACTGTTAAATCTAAATTTGGAGCTACTAATGCCATATCTTTCTGAACTGCCGGTCCTATCCAAATTTTTGATGTTATAATAGCCTGAGAACCAGGAAAAATATTAAAAAAAGAAGATTTATATCCAATAGTAGCAATGTTATGATTTATACAAGACGTGTAGATAGTATTTAAATTTGTATCTTCTTCAAGTATCCAAGCTACAGAAAAATATTGTTGCAACATTGCAATCCAACCACTTTTAGTGAGAACATGTAATTGTTGATTATTAGCAATATTATCAAACTTATATTTTTCGTATTTTGTATCGGCACTTGAATATGCAGCGCCGCGAAATGTCTGTAAAGCAAAATTTCCACTATCAACATCACGTTCTTTAGGAAGTTTAATAGTTTGTTTTAATTGACCAAACATACGAAGTTGTAAATTATTTTTACTAAGATTATGTATTTTATACTCTATCTTTATATCATATTTATCTGGTTTAAGAACAAAAGTTTTAGTGTAAACAATATTATTTTTATTAATAAAACTGATCGGAACACGTAGTTCTTTTTGATTTTTTTTTAATTCAAAAAAATTATTTTTTGCATGATAGAGTGGTCTACTATGATTCTTGGCATTATCTGGACCATCTCTTCCGATTAATCCACTTTGTGCTTGGTAAATAAAATCTGATCCTGTTTCTAATAATTTAAGTGGTTTAGAGGAATTTAATTTATCTTTATAAGTTAATAAACTAGCTTCTTCTATATCACCTCCATACATATTTATGACTAAACGGATAACATCATTCTTAATTATGATTTGATTGCGACAGTCTTTTCTTGCAAAATTAATATTTATACTGCTTTTTTCATTTTTATAATGATTCGAAAACGATTGATTTTGCCATTTTTGCCACAATAAAAAAGAAACAAACAAAAAAACAAAAATAAAAACATTACGCTGTACTTCCATAATTAATATTCGCTTTTATCTGGGATATTTAGAGGTATGGAATTGCATTCATTCGAATGCAATGGATGACACTTAAATAAACGAAAAATTGTTAATATCACACCTTTAATAACACCAAATTTACGTAACGATAATAACATATACGTCGAGCAAGTCGGGTAAAAACGACAACGTGATTGTAAAAAAGGGCTAACACAATACTGATAAACTAAAATAAAAAAACTTAAAAATCGTATAATTATTAACGACAATTTAACCATAAATTCTCCAACATATTAATAATATTCTTATTTTTTAAAAAAATAATATTTTTTTTAGCTATCACTACAAAATCCATGGAATCTAATTTATGTTGCAATAAACGAAAAGTTTCTCGAATTAATCTCTTAATTATATTGCGTTTATATGCATATTTTATGTTTTTCCTAGGTATATTAACACCTAATCTAGGGTATCCTAATAAATTTGGTCGTCCTAAAATAATTATTTCAAAAGTTTTTTGTAGAAAATGTTTTTTAAAAACATATTCAAAATTTATAGGTTTCAACAATCTAGATTTTTTTTTAAAAAAATAATTTAACATTATATTACACCTATTATTTATTAGACACGCTCAGGCGCGATCTTAATTTAGCACGTCTTCGCGATAAAATATAACGACCATTTTTAGTTGCCATTCGAATTCTAAATCCATGTGAACGATTACGTTTTAATATTGATGGTTGAAAAGTTCTTTTCATTTTAATATTTACCTAGAAAAATTTTATAAGATTATATAATTAGTTAAATATGAAATATAAGAAAACATATTTGAAAAAATTTATTTAAAAAAAACGATTTTTTACAATTTTTTTAAAAATATAAAATATATTTATAAATATTTTGGTATTTCATTTTAAATACACGATTAAGTTATGATCTATACAGATAAAATGTAGCTACAATAATTTTATTAAATGAATATCTAAAAAATAAATCAGATAATTTTGTTATATTAACCTATTGTAAACTATATAACTTTGAATTTAAAAAATACGGCGCTATATAATTTTTTTACATAAAAATAAAAACTGTTTTAAAATTTTAATTTCATTTAATTCGTTTGTTTGGAGTCTATACCGTGTCGCTTTGTCTTTGGAAACAATGTCTTGACCAGTTACAAGATGAGCTACCGTCTACAGAATTTAGCATGTGGATACGCTCTCTGAAAGCTAAACTAAATAATAATATTTTAGAAATATATGCTCCAAATCAATTTATACTAGAGTGGGTAAAAGATAAATATTTAATTACTTTTAAAAAAATACTAAAGAGCATTTGTGGATTAAATGAACCATTATTAACATTTAAAGTATACCAAAATTCTAAAGAAAAAAAATTTAAAAAAAACAGTTTAAATTATTTGAAAAAAACAAAAATCAAACGAAAATGGGATAAAATACCTATTTCAAATAATTTATCGTGTAGTTCTAACATTAATACAAAAAATAAATTTGAGAATTTTATAGAAGGAAAATCTAATCAATTAGCACGTGCAGCAGCCTCTCAAGTAGCTCATAATCCAGGTAATTCTTATAATCCACTTTTTTTATATGGAGGAACAGGGTTAGGTAAAACACATTTGCTACATGCGATTGGAAATGAAATATTAACATATAAATATAATATGAAAATAACTTATATGCATTCTGAACGTTTTGTCCAAGACATGGTCCGAGCTTTAAAAAATAATGAAATTGAAAAATTTAAATTATATTATCGTTCAGTTGACGCATTATTAATTGATGATATTCAATTTTTTGCACACAAAGAGCGTTCTCAAGAAGAATTTTTCCATACTTTTAACACTCTTTTAGAAGAAAACCATCAAATTATATTAACTTCAGATCGTTATCCAAAAGAAATAAAAGGTGTTGAAGATCGACTAAAATCAAGATTCGGATGGGGTTTAACTATTTCTATAGATCCGCCAGAATTAGAAACAAGAGTGGCTATACTAATTAAAAAAGCAGATGAAAAACAAATCGTATTGCCTGACGAAGTTGCTTTTTTTATTGCTCAACGTTTATGCTCTAATGTTCGTGAGTTAGAAGGTGCTTTAAATAGAATCATTGCTAACGCTAATTTTACCCATAGATCTATTACCATTGAATTTGCACGAGAAGCGCTAAAAGATATATTAGCTTTGCAAACAAAACTTATAACAATTGACAACATCCAAAAAACAGTCGCAGAGTACTATAAAATTAAAATGTCAGATTTGCTGTCTAGAAGGCGTTCTCGTTCGATCGCTAGACCAAGGCAAATGGCTATGGCTATGGTAAAAAAATTAACTAATCATAGCTTACCAGAAATTGGTAATGCATTTAGTGGTCGAGATCATACTACAGTACTGCACGCGTGTCGTAAAATTGAACAATTACGAAAAGAGTGTCATGATATTAAAGAAGATTTTTCCAACTTAATTAGAACTTTATCCGTGTGATTTTATGAAATTCATTATTAAAAATAATATTTTAGTTGAAAATTTAAAAAAAATTATTCGATTGTTAGTTAAAAATACATCACTTCCTATCTTAGAAAATATTCTTATAGAAATTAAAAAAAATATATTATTTTTAACAACGACAAATTTAGAAAATGAAATAATTGCAAATATTCAAATTTTTAAAGAACATATACCAGGTAAAACAACTATTTCAGGAAAAAAAATATTAAACATTTGTAAAAATTTACCAGCAAAATCAGATATTCAAATGCAATTAAAAAACAATAAAATGTATATTTATTCTGAAAATAGCAGTTATATATTATCAACCTTACCAGCTGAAACCTTTCCTAATCATCAAGATTTTGATCATACTTCTAGTTTTTATATATCATCAGATACCTTAAAACACATGATTGTACAAACTGAATTTGCAATGGGTAAACAAGATGTGCGTTATTATCTCAATGGCATGTTATTCGAAAATAAAGAAAATCACTTTCGTAGCGTCGCAACAGATGGATATCGGTTAGCAACATCATACACATCTTTACAAGAAAGCATAAATTCTTTTTCTATTATTGTTCCAAACAAAGGAGTAATGGAAATATTAAGATTACTAAATATAAAAGAAACGTTATTACATATTTTAATAGGAACTAACCATTTGAGAATATATATCAATAATTTAATTTTTACTACTCAATTAATCGAAGGAAAATATCCTGATTATAATAGCGTTTTATTAGAACGACCAAAAAAACCTATTGTTATCAATAATCATTTATTAAAACAATCATTGTTACGAACTGCTATTTTATCACATGAAAAATTTTCTGGAATTGAAATTATTATTAAAAATGGAGAGCTTAAAACAGTATCTGATAATCAAGAAGAAGAAACTGCACAAGATAAGTTTAATGTTGAATATTTCGATAATACAATAGAAATATCAATTAATGTATATTATATATTAGATGTGCTTAACAATATCAATACTAAAAATATTTTATTTTTTTTAAATGAATCTCAAACCTCCATACAAATTGAACCAGAAAATCGTTCTTCAACTGTTTACGTTATAATGTTATTGAAACGTTAACATATAACTTAAAATATAATAGAAATTAAAAAATAAAAAAAAATTAATACAAAATTAAATAAATTCAGTAGGAACACTTATGAAAGACAACTATAATTCTTCAAATATTCAAATTCTAAGAGGATTAGATGCAGTACGAAAAAGACCTGGGATGTATATTGGCGACACTGATGACGGAAGTGGATTACATCATATGGTTTTTGAAATTGTAGATAATTCTATTGATGAAGCATTAGCAGGATTTTGTAAAGAAATAATAGTTATTGTGCATAAAGATAATTCTATATCAATACAAGATGATGGAAGGGGCATTCCAACAGATATACATCACGAAGAGAAAGTGTCAGCAGCAGAAGTCATTATGACTGTATTACATTCAGGAGGAAAGTTTGATAATTCTTCATATAAAATATCTGGTGGATTACATGGCGTAGGTGTTTCAGTTGTAAATGCTTTATCAGAAAAACTAGAATTAATAATATATAAAAACCAGAAACAATATAGACAAATATATAAAAATGGCATCCCAGAATCACCTCTATTAAAAATCGGAAAAACAAACAAAACAGGAACATATATTAGATTTTGGCCTAGTTATAAAACTTTTACAAACAAAAGAACATTTCAATATGAAATTTTATCTAAACGTTTACGTGAATTATCTTTTCTTAATTCTAACATTTCTATCAGTTTAAAAGACAATAGAAATGCCACAGAAAACCATTATCATTATAAAGGTGGTATTAAAGCTTTTATTAAGTTTTTAAATAAAAATAAATTAATAATTAATTCAAATATATTTTATTTCAAATCTATTAAAAACAATATTGAATTAGAAGTAGCTATTCAATGGAATGAAACACATAAAGAAAATATATATTGCTTTACAAATAATATACCTCAAAAAGACGGTGGAACGCATTTAGCTGGTTTTCGTTCTGGGGTTACACGAACATTAAATCTACACATTGAACGCGAAGGATACAATAAAAAAAATAAAACTATTATTACAGGAGAAGATACACGAGAAGGACTAACAGCAATTATATCAATTAAATTACCTGATCCAAAATTTTCTTCACAAACAAAAGATAAATTAGTTTCATCTGAAGCAAAATCAGTAATAGAATCGTTAATTAACGAGCATCTTATTGAATATCTTTTAGAAAATCCCGTTGATGCAAAATCTATAATTCAAAAAATTATAAATACAGCAAAAACAAGAGAAGCTGCAAGACGCGCTAGAGAAATAAATAAAAAAAAAGCCATATTAGATTTAGGAGGATTGCCTGGAAAATTATCTGATTGCCAAGAAAATGATCCTACAATATCAGAAATTTATTTAGTAGAAGGAGATTCAGCAGGAGGATCGGCCAAACAAGGTAGAAATAGAAAAAATCAAGCAATTTTACCACTTAAAGGTAAAATATTAAACGTGCAAAAATCAAAATTTAATAAAATTATTTTATCTCAAGAATTAGCAGCTCTCATTACAGCTTTAGGATGTGGAATTGGAGACAACGAATATAATTTAGAAAAATTAAGATATAATCATATTATTATAATGACCGATGCAGATGTTGATGGAGCACATATTCGTACATTATTACTAACATTTTTTTATCGTCAATTACCTGAACTAATTGAAAAAGGATATATTTATATTGCCCAACCTCCTTTATATAAAATTAAAGTAGGAAAAAAAGAAAAATATATTAAAAATGACGAAGAAATGAAAAAGTATCAAATAAAAATAGCTGTAAAAGATCTTATCATAAAAAATAAAACATATAAAAATATTGAAAATCAAACAAAATTATTCAAACAAATAATCTCTGAATTTAATAAAATTCAAATTAATATAAAGAAAAATAAAAACTATTTTTCTGAAATAATATTAAACGAACTCATTTACCAACCATATTTAAACGATTTAAGCTGCAAAGAAAGAGTCATTATATGGATGGAAAACTTAATAAAACAATTAAATAAAAAAGATCAAAATAATACGTTTTATCAATTTAAAATTCAGAAAAAAGAAAGTTTAAATATATTTATACCGATTATAATTTCATCTAGATATGAATATTATAATCAATATGAATTGACACAAAAGTTTTTAAAAAGCAAAGAATATGTATCGATTGTTAAATTAGGAGAAAAATTCAAAAAATTTCAAAAAAATAATAACTTTATAGAAAAAGGAGATAAAAAATATGTAATGGATGATATTAAAAATACTATAGAATGGTTAGTAAGAGAATCTAAAAGCAATTTTTTTGTGCAACGTTATAAAGGACTGGGAGAAATGAATCCAGATCAATTATGGAAAACTACCATGAATCCTGAAACAAGAAATATGTTACAAGTCACTATTCATGATGCAATTTCAGCAAATAATTTATTTAATATTTTAATGGGAGATACAGTTGAGCCAAGACGAAAATTTATAGAAAATAATGCTTTAAACGCTGAAAACATAGATATTTAAAAAATTTTAATATAATTTTATATATTAATATATTTTTAAAATTAATTGCGGCAGGAAAAACCAGCCGCGAACATATTTTTATTTACTTAAGTTTATTCATTATCTCAAGAACACGAAGTTTTGCAATTTCTTGAGATATCTGCCTCAAAAGATCGTTTTTTTTAATTTTTTTATCTTGATTTTTAAAGCGCTCTTCTGCTTGCTTTTTCGCCTCTAAAATACGCGCTCGATCTAAATCTACACCACGAATTGCAATATCCGCTAGAATAGAAACAACAGAAGGTTGAATTTCTAAAATTCCTCCTGATATATAAAGGAATTCTTCTGTTGTATTTTTATGTGATATATATATTCTTCCTGGCTTGATTATACTTAATAATTGAGTATGACCTGGATAAATACCCATTTCTCCTTCACTTCCGGAAACCTGTATTTTATTAACTAATCCGGAAAATATACGTTTTTCAACACTAACAATATCTAAATAAAAATGCATGGAGATATCCGAAAAAATATTTGTTATCATTTATAATGTTGTTAATTTTTTTTGCACTTCTTCAATTGAACCTACCATATAAAACGCTTGTTCTGGTATCTCATCAAATTCACCTTCTATGATTCCTTTAAATGCGCGAATGTTATCTTTTAAAGAAACATATTTACCTGGAAAACCAGTGAATACTTCTGCAACAAAAAACGGTTGCGATAAAAATCTCTGTATTTTACGTGCTCTCGAAACTAACTTTTTATCTTCTTCTGAAAGTTCATCCATACCTAATATTGCAATAATATCTTTAAGTTCTTGATATCTTTGTAATATCGATTGTACCCCTCGTGCTGTATTATAATGTTCTTCTCCCACAATATAAGGATCTAATTGACGACTTGTAGAGTTTAACGGATCAATAGCTGGATAAATACCTAAAGATGCAATTTGTCGACTTAATGTGACTGTAGAATCTAAATGAGCAAAGGTTGTAGCAGGTGATGGGTCTGTTAAATCATCCGCAGGTACATAAACAGCTTGTACAGAAGTGATTGAACCTTTCTTGGTTGAAGTAATTCGTTCTTGTAATAGACCCATTTCTTCAGATAAAGTTGGTTGATATCCTACAGCGGAAGGCATTCTTCCGAGTAATGCTGATACTTCTGTTCCTGCCAAAGTATAGCGATATATATTATCAATAAACAATAAGACATCTTTCCCTTCATCACGAAATTTTTCCGCAATAGTTAATCCTGTAAAAGCAACGCGTAATCGATTTCCTGGGGGTTCATTCATTTGTCCATATACTAAAGAAACTTTATCCAAGACCTTTGAATCTTTCATTTCATAGTAAAAATCATTTCCTTCTCGAGTTCGCTCACCTACTCCAGTAAACACTGAATAACCAGAATGTTCAATTGCAATATTTCTAATTAATTCCATCATATTTACTGTTTTTCCTACACCAGCTCCTCCAAACAAACCAACTTTTCCACCTTTTGCAAATGGGCAAATTAAATCAATCACTTTTATGCCTGTTTCTAAAATCTCTTTTGAGCTAGATTGTTCTTCATAGCTAGGAGGAGATCTGTGAATTTCCCAGTATTCTAGTTCAGTATTATCTTTATTTTTTAATGGTCCTTTATTATCTATCGTTTGACCCAAAACATTGACTATACGACCTAACGTAGCTTCTCCTACTGGTACTTTAATATAGCAACCAAGATTAGAAACAACCAAACCTCTTTTTAAACCATTTGTAGATCCCATCGCGATTGTTCTAACAATACCTGATCCTAATTGTTGCTGAACTTCTAAAATGAGTTGTTCTTGTTGATTTTTTACTTCTAATGCATGATATATTTTTGGTACTACACTTTGATTAAATTCTACGTCAACTACAGCACCAATAATTTGAATAATTTTCCCAGTAGCTATCATTGAATAAATTACCTCTAACTAATTTTAATCTACTGATACTGCTGATGCTCCAGCAATAATCTCATTTAATTCTTGAGTAATGTTAGCTTGACGAACTTTATTATAAATCAATTGTAGTTCTTTGATACGACTGCTACTATTATCTGTTGCAGTTTTCATAGCTACCATACGAGCTGCTTGTTCGCTCGCAATATTTTCTAAAATACTTTGATAAATTTGAGATTCAATATATCGATTAAATAATATATCTAAAATTAGTTTAGATTCTGGCTCATATAAATAATCCCATTTCTCTTTATTTAATATATTTTTTTCAGGAGATAAAGGTAAAAGTTGTGTAACTATTGGGTATTGCAACATTTTATTATGGAACTTATTATATGCAATAAATATTTTATCAATTTCATAATTTTGATATTTTTCCAAAATAATTTGTATAGACCCAATAAATTTTGATAAATCTGGATTTTCTCCAATATTGGTTATTTGAGCAAGAATAGAACTTCCATACAACTTAAAAACAGATAAACTTTTTAAACCAAATAATATTAAATCACAAGGAACATTGATATACATAAATTCTCTTATTTTTAATAATACTTGTTTAAAAAGATTGGTATTTAAACTTCCACACAAACCGCGATCAGTTGAAATAATAATCATTCCAATTTTCTTAGCGTCTCTATTTTCTAAATAACTATGTTTATATTCTACGCTACCTTTGAGAATATGACGAATGACTTTTGTAATAATTTCACAATAAGGTCGCCCTAAACGCATTCGTTCTTCTGTTTTTCTCATTTTAGAAATCGCAACCATTTCCATAGCTTTAGTAATTTTTTTTGTATTTGTCACACTAGTTATTTGATTTTGTATTTCTTTCTTACCCACTAGTATTGTCTCTTTTTTATAATAATTTTATATGAAAATAAAAATGAAACTAAGATTTTTTAAAGTTTTCTATCAACTGGATAAATTGTTTTTTTATTGTGTTATTATAATCGCCATTTTGATTTATTTCTTCCATTAAATTTAAATAATTATTGTGTGCATATACTAAAATATCTCGTTCAAATTTCGAAATTGTTTCAATAGAAATATCATCAAAAAAATGATTTTCAGAAATAAAAAACATTAATGCTTGTTCAGCTATACTTAATGGATTGTATTGTTTTTGTTTAAGCATTTCTGTGATTTTTTGACCATAAATAAGTTGTTTTTGAGTTGCCGGATCTAAGTCCGATGCGAATTGTGAAAATGCTGCAAGTTCATGATATTGAGCCAATGCTGTTCGAATACCAGAAGATAGTTTTTTAATAATCTTCGTTTGGGCAGCACTTCCAACGCGAGAAACAGAAATACCAGCATTTACAGCGGGTCGAATACCTGAATTAAATAAATTAGATTCTAAAAATATTTGACCATCGGTAATAGAAATAACATTAGTTGGAACAAACGCAGAAACATCACCAGATTGTGTTTCAATAATTGGAAAAGCCGTCAGTGATCCCGTTTTTCCAAGAATTTTCCCTCGAGTAACATTTTTTATATATTCTTCAGAAACACGCGATGCTCTTTCTAATAAACGAGAATGCAGATAAAATATATCTCCAGGAAAAGCTTCTCTACCAGGAGGTCGACGTAATAATAAAGAAATCTGACGGTAAGCAACTGCATGTTTGGAAAGGTCATCATAAACAATTAAAGCATCTTTTCCTTGATCACGGAAAAATTCTCCCATAGCACATCCTGCATACGGCGCTAGATATTGCAAAGAAGCGGATTCAGAAGCAGAAGCAGAAACAATAACAGTATTCAATAAAGCATCATATTCTTCTAATTTTTTTACAACATTAATAATAGTAGAAAGTTTTTGCCCTATAGCAACATAAATACATGGAATGTCAAATTTTTTTTGATTTATAATAGTATCTATTGCAAGAGCAGTTTTACCTGTTTGACGATCTCCAATAATCAATTCCCGTTGTCCACGACCAATGGGAATCATAGCATCAATTGCTTTATAACCCGTTTGTATTGGCTGATTAATGGATTGACGATCAATAACCCCTGGAGCATGACGTTCTACTGGCAAAAAACTATCATATTTTATAACACCTTTTCCATCAATAGGATAACCTAATGCATTGACGACGCGACCTAAAAAATTTATTCCTACAGGCACCTCTAAAATTTTCCCTGTACATCTTACTTTCATACCTTCACTAATATGAACATAAGATCCCATAATTACAGCTGACACAGTATCTCTTTCTATATTAAGCGCGATAGCATATTCATTATTAGGTAGTGAAATCATTTCGCCTAACATCACTTCAGAAAGCCCACATATTTTTATAATACCATCGCTAACAGAAATAATAGTTCCTTCATTATAAGACTGATTAAATACCTCAAATTGAGCAATTCTTTCTCTAATCAATTGACTGATTTCTGTGGAATTTAATTGCATATATTATTCTCTTAAAAATTTAACGCTAAAGATAATTGTTTTAAATGATTCCCTATAGAAAAATCAAAAATTTGATCATCTATTTTTATAATTATACCATCAAGTATGCGACTATTGATTTTATATATAAATTTAATTTTAGAAGATAATATTTCTTCTAAAAGGATGCGTATTTTAATAACTTGTTCTGTTTTCAAAATATATGCTGATGTTAATTGAACAATGATAATTTTTTGATAAGAAGCTTCGAACTTAAGAAATTGTTTTAATATATCACCAATCACTTTAAATCGTTGATTATAAGCTAATAATTTTATTAAATTTTTTGAATATTTATCCAGATGTTCATCAAGAACAGATATAAAGAAGAATGATAAATAATTTGAAGATACAGATCCAGATAAAAATTTTTGAATGTTTTTACATGCAACAATTTGCTTGATTAAAGTTAATATTTTTTTCCATTTCATTATTGAATTATTCTGTATTGCTATTGAAAAAATAGCTTCAGCATAAGGTCTAGCAATAGTATCAAATGACATGAAATATTACCTTACATTGATTTTTTTATTTCTGACAAAGAAGTCACTACATTGTTAATAAAAAGTTGATTTTTATCTTCTTGGACGTTGGTTTTAATTATTTTTTCAGCCATTAAAATAGACAAATCTATGATTTCGTTTTTTAATTTTTGACGAGCATGTTCCACTTGCATGTCAATTTCCAACTTACTATCTAAAAAAATTTTTTTAGTTTCTTGAATAGCTATATTTCTTGCTTCTTCTATAATTAACAATTTTTGTTGATTTGCTTTATTTAAAATAAAAGAAGCTTTGTTTTCACTATCTTTAATCATTTGGTTTATTTTGTTTTGTGTAACAAGGTATTCTTGTTCAATTTTTTTTGAAGAAAGCAAAGTATCTTCAATTTTTTTTTGTCTTGTTTCTATAGCTAAAATAATAGGAGGCCATATATATCTCATACAAAACCAAACAAATAAAACAAATGAAATTGCTTGTCCAAAAATTGTTGCATTAAGATTCACAATTGAACGCCTTATGTTAAATGAATCTTTACGCCATTCAAAAACGTAAAGATTTTGTCAATTATTTTAAAACAAAAACTATTCTTTTAAAAACTTAAGAAATAGCAAAAAGCATATATAAACCTAAACCTACAGCAATCATAGGGATCGCATCGACTAATCCCATAACAACAAAAAACTGTGTTCTTAATAAAGGAATTAAATCAGGCTGTCTTGCTGCTCCTTCTAAGAATTTACCACCTAAAATACCAATACCAATTGCAGCGCCAATTGCAGCTAATCCAATCATAATAGCTACTGCTATATATAACATATCAACATTTAAATGATTCATTATAAACCCCGGTTTTTAATAGGATTATAGTCAAATTTTATCTTAATGAGATTGCGAAGCTATTGATAAATAAACAATTGTCAATACCATAAAAATAAAAGCTTGCAAAAAAATGATTAAAATATGAAAAATAGCCCATGGAACATTTAAAAAACACTGCGACCACCATGGAAGTAAACTTGCAATTAAGATAAAAATCATCTCACCAGAATACATATTACCAAAGAGTCTTAACCCCAAAGAAATAGGTTTAGATAATAAAGAGATAAATTCTAATAAAAAATTAAAAATAAAAAATACAGGATGTGTAAAGGGTTGCAAAGTTAGTTCTTTAAAAAAACCAATATATCCTTTAATCTTTATACTATAAAATATGATCAAAGCAAACACTGCTAACGACATGGATAAAGTAATATTTACATCAGCAGATGGAACAATGCGCATAGCTGGTAATTGAAATACAGTTTCAAAAAAACATGGCAAAAAATCAATTGGTATCAAATCCATTAAATTCATTAAAAAAACCCACATAAAAATCGTTAACGATAAAGGCGCTATAAGTAAATTTTTTCCTTGAAACATACCTTTTACATTTAATAATATAAATTCAAAAATTATTTCAATACCAGCTTGTAATTTGTTTGGTACACTAGTCGTAACTTTTTTTGCGGCTATATAAAAAATACTAATAAAAATACATCCTAATATAAAAGAAAATATTATTGAATCAATATTTAATATCCAAAAACGGGAAGAAATAATTTCAGATCTGACGATTTTTAAATTAGATAGATCTAATTGTAAATGATGTAAATGATGACTGATATATTTTTTAGGATTCGATATTTGCTCTAAAAACATAATTTTTTCTCATCTATTTTATATTAAATTTAATATAAAAACACAAATATTTAAAAATTTTACTTAAACGTTATTGCATATCTATATGTTAAAATAATTATATTATATTTTAAATGAGACAGTGAATCTTTTACGAAATAAGTTTTTTACAAGCTTCTTTTTTTAAATGAATTAATAAAACAGATATAGAGGCAGGTGTAATACCAGAAATACGAGATGCCTGACCAATAGAAACTGGTTTATAATCATTTAATTTAACAATTGCTTCATGTGATAAACCTTTTACTTTCTTATAATCATATGGAACTGGTAAAAAAGTATTTTCATTTTTTAAATGTTTATTAATCTCTTCTAATTGTCGTTTAATATAACCTGTATATTTTATTTCATTTTCTATGTGATTAATAACTGATAAATCAGAAATTTTTGAACAAAAAATATTCAAATCAGATAAACTTTTGTAGGTTATTTCTGGGCGTTTGAATAAATTAAAGATATTTGTTTTTTTAGTTAGTAAAATATTAAAACAATTATTTAAAATTTTAGCATGAGAAGACTCAGGATATATTTTTGTTTCTTTTAAATATTTTATTTCAGAATTAATATTTAATAATTTACTATTATAAAAAGACCATCTTGCATCATCAATCAGTCCAAATTTACGACCAATTTCAGTAAGACGTATATCAGCATTATCCTCTCTCAAAATTAATCGATATTCAGCACGCGAAGTAAACATTCGGTATGGTTCATTAGCACCTTGTGTAGTAAGATCATCAATAAGAACACCTAAGTAAGCTTGATCACGTCTAGGAAACCATGGTTTTCGATCTAGCGCATATAATCCAGCATTTAAACCTGCTAAAATACCCTGAGCAGCAGCTTCTTCATATCCAGTGGTACCGTTAATTTGACCTGCTAAAAAAAGTCTTTTAATCCATTTACTTTCCAAAGTTAAATTTAAATCTTTAGGATCAAAAAAATCATATTCTATTGCATATCCTGGGTCAATAATTTTAGCTGTCTCTAAACCTTTTATGGATTGAACTATTTTTTCTTGAATATTCAATGGCAAACTAGTCGAAATTCCGTTAGGATATATCTTATAACTGGATAAACCCTCTGGTTCTAAAAAAATTTGATGTGATACTTTATTAGGAAAGCGCACAATTTTATCTTCAATAGAAGGGCAATATCGAGGTCCTACACCTTTTATTAAACCCTGGTACATTGGGCTTTTATCTAAATTATCGCGTATTATTTGATGAGTTTTTTCATTCGTGTGTGTAAGATAACATGGCACTTGCTCAGGATGATCCGAAGCTTTTCCTATAAAAGAAAAAACTGGAACAGGAATATCTCCATGCTGTATAAATAAATTATTAAAATCAATAGTGTTTATATCAATCCTAGGTGGAGTGCCTGTTTTTAATCGATTAACTCGTAAAGGCAATTCTCTTAAACGACGCGCTAAATCTAACGAAGCTTTTGCATCTTTTCTTCCCGCAAAATAACTGTTTTCACCGACATATATTTTCCCTCCTAAAAAAGTTCCTGTAGACAAAACAACTGATTTAGCATAAAAACTTATTTCATTTGTTGTTAATACACCAATAACTTGATAATTTTCGATAATTAAATCTTTTATTTCTTCTTCTAAAATTAACAAATGATTTTCTTGATATAATAATTTTTTTACATTTTGAGCATAAAGCGATCTATCAGCTTGCGCTCGAGTAGATCGTACAGCAGGACCTTTTTTACTATTTAAAGTTCTGAATTGAATACCTGAACGATCAATTGCTCGAGCCATAACACCACCCAAAGCATCTACTTCTTTGACTAAATGACTTTTTCCAATTCCACCAATTGCTGGATTACAAGATAAAACACCAATATCTTTTATACTCTTAGTTAACAATAATGTTTTACATCCTAATCTTGCAGAAACTGATGCAGCTTCAGTTCCTGCATGGCCTCCGCCAATAATAATGACATCAAAAATTTTTAAACTTGACTGCAACAT